>SUZG01000020.1 GCA_015060015.1 Rikenellaceae bacterium
CCGCCGGAACTTTTAACTTCAAAAGATGCCTCTCAAAGTGTTATGGGGAATTAGTACCAATTTCTCAGTGTTATGCCCCTGTATAAGGTAGGTTACATACGCGTTACGCACCCGTGCGCCGGTCGCCGGCAATTGAAGCAAGCTTCAATCCCGCTGCCCCTCGACTTGCATGTGTTAGGCCTGCCGCTAGCGTTCATCCTGAGCCAGGATCAAACTCTCCATTGTAAAAAATTATAATGTATTGTTAGAGTCCTGACTACTTCTTTCCTTGTTCAAAAGGAATTGACAGATAAATACTACATTTCTCTCTATTAACTAAAACCAGTAAATCAAAGAACCGTTTGAAAAATCCTCCTCATTTTAGAGGCGGAAAGTGGTGCAAAGATAATGCAAGATTTTCAATCCACCAAATTTTTCAAGAACTTTTTGCAAACTTTTTTATTTTTCTTCATTTTTGACCCTTAAAAAAGGCAGCTTGATTGCCGCCAGGTATCTTTTAGAAGATCAATATTTCTCATTTGCGGATGCAAAGGTATGCATTATTTTCTTTCGTGCAAACTTTTTCGAACATTTTTTTTATTTTTTTTATAATTATTTGAAAAATGGGGTTTATACCTATATATAATATATAATAGGGGCCGGAAAAGGCCCTTCACACCACCTTTTTACCGCCAAAATAGAGTTTATTGCGATTTTTGACTATCTTTGCACAAACGAAAATTCTTATGAAGATTAGAAATATTACCATATTGGTTGTGGCGCTTCTGCTGCTGGACCAGATTTTGAAGATATGGATCAAGACCAATATGCACCTCTATGAGGATATTGAGATTCTCCCCTGGTTTCATCTTCACTTTGTGGAGAACAACGGAGCCGCATTCGGTATGCAGCTCTCAAATGCGGGCGGCTTCGACTGGGGCAAGCTCCTGTTGAGTCTCTTCCGCGTTGTGATGATTGGCCTGCTGGGATACTACATCAACCACCTTGTAAAGCGTGAAAAGGGGACTCCTCGCGGAGTGGTGATTGGCCTGGCACTGATTCTCGCCGGAGCAATCGGCAACCTTGTGGATTCGATGTTCTACGGTATGATTTTCACCCAATCGACACCGATGACCGTAGCGACACTGGGTGAGGGATACAGCACCTTCCTGATGGGTAAGGTGGTGGATATGTTCTATTTTCCTCTGTTCCAATGGAATAATATACCCTCGTGGTTGTCGTTCCTCGTGGATGGCAACAACTATTTCTTTGGTGCTATATTCAATCTCGCCGATGCGTACATCTCGGTTGCGGTGGTCTATTTGCTGATTTTTCACTACAAGTTCTTCCAAAGTTAGTGCGATTTTAGGCAAGAGATGACACTACATAAAAAAAAGCGATGGAGTGAACTCAATCGCCGTCATCTATATAGAGGTAGCCCATTGGGCACAAAAAAAAGCAGACCGAAGTCACACATTTTATAGTTATTTATAGCCTCCCTTATCAAAGGGAGGTTTGGAGGGATTGTAAAAATAGTTGCCCACTGGGCACAAAAAAAGCAGACCGAAGTCTGCTTTTTGTGCCCAGAATAGGACTCGAACCTACATGCCGCGAAGCACTCGCACCTGAAACGAGCGTGTCTACCATTTCACCATCTGGGCATCGTTTCGTGACGCAAAGGTACTATTTTTTTTTATTTCGCAACTATTTTCCGCCATTTTTTTCATTCTAACCCTCAATTATGAGTATTTTTTAGACTAATCCGACACACTGTCGGCTTTCCCCCACTCCCTCATAGTGACGAAATAAATGCCCAGAATAACGCTACAAGAGTAAAAAAGTAAGTTATACGATTGAAATAAACGAAAATACCAAAAGGTTTTTTACTTGACAATCAGCACATTGACAAGACGAAGGCCAAGACGGCGATTCAGTTCGGCGGCAACCTCCTCGCGGCGGTAGAAAATCTCCTGACGGATGACACTTGACGAGAGGCGGGCATACAAGACGTGATTTTCAAGACGCAATTCGGTAGTGACCGATGCAACCCTCTCACCCAAGGCCTCACGCCACACATCGGGCAGGTGACCCTCGGCTAACTTGGCGGCAATGTAAGGTCGTGAGAAGAACTCTCGCAACACCTCGCCAATATGTTGTGTATTAGTGCGTTTCATCATTTCAGGTCGCCTCCCTCGACAGTGAACAGGGAGTACTCCTTGCCGGCACGGTCCAGAATACCCTCCAAGCGGACTTTATTGCAGTCGGTGATACATATCTGTCCGAAGTCGTCGCCCGACACCAGCGAGAGCAGCTTCTCGACACGACCCATATCCAGCTTATCGAACAGGTCATCAAGCAGCAGGATGGGTTTCTCGCCAGCAGACTCCGCCACAAGGCGATACTGTGCCAGCTTCAACGCTATGAGGAACGACTTCTGCTGACCCTGCGAGCCATACTTGCGTAGCGGGTAGCCACCGATGCGGAACACCACATCGTCACGATGCACGCCCGATGTGGTAAACTGATTGACAATATCCCTCTCGCGTGAACGCAGCAACAGCTCTCCCATAGCCATATCGGCAAGCTCCGAACGATAGGAAATCTCGACCTGCTCGCGGTCCTCCGACAGATATTTATAATACTCTGCGACAAGCGGTTGCATCTTCTCAATAATAGCCTTGCGGCACTCATATACGCGTGTGCCGTGCTCCGAGAGCTGCATATCGTAAATCTGCAACATCGACTCATCTGACGAGCCTTTCAGGAAGCGGTTACGTTCCGCCAGAACGGCGTTATATCGCATCATTGAGTTGAGATACTGACGGTCAATCTGCGAGATGAAGCCGTTGAGATAACGGCGGCGTTCCTCGGCAGCATCCGAGATAAGCGAGCTATCCTGCGGAGAGACGATAACGACAGGGAAACAGCCCACATGGTCGGCCATACGGTCGTACTCTTTCCCGTTGCGTTTCAGCACCTTACCGCCACGTCGCGAGAAGGAGCAATTGACCAGCTCGGAACGGTTGTCATCGGTGAGATAGGAGCCCTCAACGACGAAAAACTCCTCGCCGTGATGCACACTCTGGCCGTCGGTCATCGTGAAGGCCGACTTCGACATCGCCAGATAATAGACCGCATCGAGGATATTGGTTTTGCCGGCTCCGTTATCGCCCACAAAGCAGTTGATACCCTCCGACAGCTCGACCTCCGCCTGTGTCAGATTCTTAAAATTTATGAGCAACAACTTTTTAAGCCGCATACGCCATCGTTTTTTGAGTTTTTCACCGTTTTACCTCTACAAAGGTAGGATTTTTCGGCGAGATAAATCACTTTTCGGCACTCCGATTCTCATTTTCGGCACGAGTTTATGTGTTTTTTGCATTTTTTATTATATTTTTGCATTTTGAAACACTGAAAATTTAACTAAAAACAATAAAAACTTATGGCAAAACAGGTAATGACTCCCCAGGAGGAGGCACTGGCACAGGCACAGGCACAGACCGAAAATTTCTTTGAGAAGCATAGCAAGGCGGTGGTAATCGCTATGATTGCTATTTTTGTATTGGCAGCCGCTATCTTTGGCTACAAGAAGCTCGTAAGCGAGCCTCGTATGCAGGCCGCACAGGAGATGCTCTATAAGGCACAGTATCAGTTCGAGCAGCAGAACGCAGACCTCGCACTGGCACTCAACGGCGACGAGAACACTCCCGGCTTCGCACAGGTTGCAGAGCAGTATGGCAACACTCCCGCAGGTAACCTCGCAAATCTCTATGCCGCAGCTTGCTCAATCCGTTTGGGTGAGGTAGAGGCAGCAGAGAGCTACCTTGCAAAGTTCAAGAATGTGAAGGGTACTCCCGGTGAGATTATCAACGCTATGGCTGCCGGTTTGAAGGGTGACATCGCCGTTGAGAAGGGTGACAACGCCGCTGCTGCTGCCGCTTTTGAGGCTGCTGCAAAGGTTAGCGACAACCTCTACACTGCACCTATGTATCTGCGTAAGGCTGCACAGGCTTACACAGCTCTCGGCAACGAGGCAAAGGCAAAGGAGTGCTTGGATATCATCATCGACAAGTACGCTAACTCTCCCGAGGCTGCCAACGCACTTAAATTGGCAAAATAATTGAATTGATTGTTTAAGCGTCAGGTAAGGCGACAGAGAAGTGGGACAATTGAAGATTGGTGTTATACTGGTGGAGGAGCAGGCCTCATTCGGCCAACGCAACCTTACGGCGTGCGTTGAGAGTTTGAAGGCTCTGGGTTGCAGCGACCAAAACATATTGGTCAAGCACGCCCCACGAGTGCAGAATGTCACTATGGTTGTACAGTTCTTCGCCGAATATACCGATGTGGATGCGGTCATAGTACTTGCAGAGAGCCAGCCGTCGGCGGAGTATGCCACGATGCTGTATGGCGTGAGCAAGTTGCAGATGACATGGAATATGCCCGTCGCGATAGGCGACTGCACGGCTGCGGAAGAGGCTGTGGCTATGGTGTCGATGCAGAACGAGATGGAGGCCGCTGCCCCCGAGCATATATCGCCCGACCGCAAATCAATTAACTGACACTAAACGCAACTTACTATGTGAGTTGCGTTTATTTTTTATCGGCGACAACCTCGACGGGTTGTCCGTAACAGACAGTAATTTAACTAAAAAAACAACGCACTATGTCAGGCTTTTTTGGATGTGTTTCCCGCATAGAGTGTGTGAACGATGTCTTCTACGGCACCGACTACCACTCGCACCTCGGTACCAAGCGTGCCGGTTTGGCCTTTGTGGAGGATGGCAAGTTCAAACGTTCGATACACTCGCTGGAAGATGGGTATTTTCGTAATAAGTTCGAGGGCGAACTACCAAAGTTCGGCGAGGCGAAGATGGGCGTGGGAGTTATCTCCGACAACGAGTCGCAGCCTATAACCATCACCTCGCATACGGGCCGCTACGCAGTGGTTACGGTGGCACGCATCGATAATATCGAGGAGCTGACCAAAGAGCTGCTTGACGATAAACACCACTTCGCAGAGCTCTCGAGTGGAGACATCAACGCTACGGAGCTGGTGGCTATACTCATAGGTCTCGGCTCGTCAATAAAGGACGGCATAGAGCTGGTCTTCAAGAAGATAAAAGGCTCTTGCTCGATGCTCGTACTCACCGACCACGCCATATATGCGGCTCGCGACAAATTCGGCCGCACGCCCATCTCGATAGGCAAGAACGAGAAGGGTTATGTGTGTGCCAGCGAGAGTTCGAGCTTCGACAACCTCGGCTATAACTATGTGAGAGATTTGGGCCCGGGCGAGATTGTGCGTATCTCGGCTGACGGCATACATCAGGTGACGCCTCCCGGCAAACGCAAGCAGATATGCTCGTTCCTGTGGGTATATTACGGTTACCCCTCGGCGTGGTATGAGGGCGTGAATGTGGAGGATTGCCGCTACCGCTGTGGTGCTGCTATGGCTCGCCGCGACAAGGATTTACAGCTCGACTTCGCAGCCGGCATCCCCGACTCGGGCGTAGGACACGCCATAGGCTACGCCAACGAGAAGGGCATACCCTACAAGCGTCCCTTCGTGAAATATACTCCCACCTGGCCGCGTAGCTTTATGCCGCAGAATCAGAAGATGCGTGATTTGGTAGCAAAGATGAAGCTGCTGCCCAACAGTCGCTTCACTCGCGGACAGAAGATTCTCTTTATGGACGACAGCATCGTACGTGGCACGCAGTTGAAGGATAATGTGGTGAAGCTGCTCGACAGCGGAGTCAAGGAGGTGCATATGCGTATCGCCTGCCCGCCGCTTATCTTCCCCTGCCGCTTCCTCAACTTCTCGACATCGCGTAGCACCTACGACCTCTATGCACGCCGCGTGATTCGTGATATGGAGGGTCGTGACGACATCTCGGACGAGGTATTTGAGCAGTATGCCGACCCCGACAACCCGAAGCACAAGGAGATGGTGAACATTATGTGTCGTCATCTGCAACTCACCTCGTTGAAGTTCCAGCGTCTGGATGACCTGGTCGAAGCAATAGGTCTGCCAAAGGAGGATTTATGCACCCACTGCTGGGATAACAGCAGCTATGACGAGTAGCGTTCAGTCACATTGTTTAGGAAACTTCCACCGCCGACAAGGCGAAAAAAAGAAAAAATAGAGAAGATAGTAAAAGAGCCTGCCTAACCATCGGTTAAGCAGGCTCTTTTGTTTTCCGGCAGGTTCCGGCAGGCATTAATCGTCGATATCTATCAGGCGACAATGCTTGTCAAAGGTGAGTTCCAAGCCGTTCGAGAGTTCAACCTCGAAGGTGCGGCGGTCGCGATCCACACGTCTTACTTCCATATCGGGATAGTGCTGCGAGAGATACCGCGTCACGCCCTCCGGAATAAGTTCCGCAGGCACCGAGCCGTTACGGACAGCGACCTCCTGCCACTCGCCCGACGAGGAGAAATCTATCTGCGTGCCGTCGTTCAACACCACCTCATAATCTTTATACATCACATCGTCGTCCTGCATAATAAGCGAGGGTTTGATACCGGCAAAGTACTTGTCCAGAAACTCCCGTGCCGGCAGCGGTAACTGCTCGCGAGTCAGGGGTTTATCATTGGCCGCCACTGCTACGGCGACACTAAACAAAAATGCAAAGGCCAATACAATTCTTCTCATAATATCATAGTTTTTAATATACAACGAAATACCTTGCAATTTTCGTACAATAATACTCTTAAAAGGTCTTTATGACGAAAAAAAGATTTAATAATTTTGAGCATTACGCAAAAACCAATACCTTTGTATATAAAGGCATATAAGTTGCATTGTACTCGCATCTTGAAAGAGAGTAAAATGCTAAAATGTTAGAGATATGAATATTGCTATCGTAGGCACAGGTTATGTGGGGCTCGTATCGGGAGCCTGCTTCGCCGAGATGGGCGTGAATGTGGTGTGCGTGGATATAAACGCAGCGAAGATAGAGCAGCTCCGACAGGGTATCATCCCAATATATGAGCCGGGGCTGGAAGAGATGGTCGCAAGAAATCAGAATGCCGGCCGTCTGACATTCGCCACCGACCTTGGCGAGGTGATTGACGGCGTGGATATTGTATTCTCGGCCGTAGGTACTCCTCCCGATGCCGAGGGAGCAGCCGATTTGAGTCAGGTATTGGAGGTGGCTCGCACCTTCGGTCGCAACATAAACCGCTACACGATGCTGGTGACGAAATCAACCGTTCCCGTAGGTACGGCACACCGCGTTACGGAGGTTGTGCGAGAGGAGTTGCAGCGTCGTGGCGAGGATATACCGTTTGATGTGGCGTCAAATCCCGAATTTTTGAAGGAGGGAGCAGCCATAAAGGACTTTATGACCCCCGACAGAGTCATCGTCGGTACGGAGAGTGACCGTGCCCGCAAGATTATGGCACGCCTCTACAAGCCCTTTATGTTGTCGGGCGAGAGGATGATTTTCACCGATACGGCGAGTGCCGAGATGATAAAATACGCCGCCAACTCGATGCTGGCGACACGCATATCGTTTATGAACGACATAGCCAACCTCTGCGAGAAGGTGGGAGCAAATGTGAATATGGTCCGCAAGGGCATAGGTGCCGACACTCGCATAGGTCGTAAGTTCCTCTATCCGGGCTGTGGCTATGGAGGCTCGTGCTTCCCGAAGGATGTGAGAGCCCTGATAAAGACCGCCGAGCAGAACGGCTGCCGTATGAGGGTGTTGGAGGCTGTCGAGCAGGTAAACGAGGAGCAGAAAGGAATACTCTTCGAGAAGCTGTCACGCCACTACAACGGCGACCTGCGAGGCAAGACCATAACGCTGTGGGGTCTGGCCTTCAAGCCGGAGACCGACGACGTGAGAGAGGCTCCCTCGCTGGTGCTGATTGAGAAGCTGATAGCCGCAGGCTGCAACATAAAGGCCTACGACCCCGTCGCTATGCCGAGTGCCAAAGCTGTGGTGGGTGACAGGATAATCTACTGTCGCGATATGTACGATGCCGCTATCGACAGCGACGCCATCATACTCATAACCGAGTGGAAGGAGTTCCGTATGCCGAGTCTATCGGTTTTGGAACGCACGATGCGTCATCGCGTGATACTTGACGGTCGCAACATATACGACAGCGAGGAGATGGCCGAGCACGGATTTACATACTATAAAATCGGATAGCGGATGAAGGTTCTTGTAAGTGGTGCTGCCGGATTTATAGGTTTTCATCTTGTCAAGCGGTTGCTCAATGACGGCTACGAGGTTGTGGGCATCGACAATATGAACGACTACTACTCTCCGCAGCTCAAAGCAGACCGTCTGCACGAGGTGGGCATAGAGTGTAAGATAGCAGAATATGGCGTAATGGTGCCAAGTCGGAGCCACTCTGCACTCCGTTTTGTAGTGGGCGACATCGCCGACAGGGTTTTGGTGCAGAATTTGTTTGCTACGGAGCATTTCGATATGGTAGTCAATCTCGCAGCACAGGCGGGCGTGAGGTATTCGCTGGAGAATCCGTTTGCCTATGTGGAGAGCAATGTGGTGGGATTTCTCAACATCTTGGAGTGCTGTCGCCACAACGCAGTGAAGCATCTGGTATATGCCTCGTCGAGTTCGGTTTATGGTTCAAACAGCAAGACGCCCTTCGCCGAGCAGGATAGCGTGGATAGGCCCGAGAGCCTCTACGCTGCCACGAAACGCAGCGACGAGTTGATGGCAAGCGTCTATGCAAAGCTATACGGCATACCGGCTACGGGATTGCGTTTCTTTACGGTCTATGGGCCGTGGGGTCGTCCTGATATGGCTCCTATGCTCTTTGCGGAGGCTATCGCAGGCGGCCAGCCGATAAAGCTCTTCAACGAGGGACGGATGCAACGCGACTTCACCTACATAGACGACATCATAGAGGGTGTGGTGCGGGTTATGGCCAAGCCTCCCGTAAAGGGCGAGGATGACCGTCCGCACGCAATATACAATATAGGTTGCTCGTCGCCCGTTATGCTTGACGAGTTCATCGCCGAGATTGAGCAGGCCCTCAACCGCAAGGCCGAGAGGGTGCTGATGCCTATGCAGGCGGGTGATGTGGAGAGGACCTTCGCCGACACGACACTCCTCGAACAGCGATTTGGCTATCGTCCGCAGACGACGCTGCACGAGGGTATAGGTCGGTTTATAGAGTGGTTTAAGAGTTATAATAGTAAAAAATAGTCGCTTATGACAAAGGGTATTGTTCTTGCCGGCGGTAGTGGCACACGCCTCTACCCCATCACAAAGGGCGTCAGCAAGCAGCTGCTGCCCATATATGACAAACCGATGATATACTATCCTATATCGGCACTTATGGATGCCGGCATACGCGACATACTCATCATCTCGACACCGCAGGACCTGCCTAACTTCCGCCGTCTGCTGGGCAGTGGCGAGGATTATGGCGTCAGGTTCAGCTACGCCGAGCAGCCCTCACCCGACGGTCTGGCACAGGCCTTCATCATTGGCGAGGAGTTTATCGGCGAGGATAATGTATGTCTGGTGCTGGGAGATAACATCTTTCACGGTGCCGGTCTGGCGGATATGCTCCGCGAGGCGGTGCGGACTACCGAGGAGGAGCAGAAGGCTACGGTATTCGGCTATTGGGTAGATGACCCCGAACGCTATGGCGTGGCGGAGTTTGACAGCGAGGGTAACTGCCTCTCGATTGAGGAGAAGCCCGCAAACCCCAAGTCAAACTATGCCGTTGTGGGACTCTACTTCTACCCCAACAAGGTTGTCGAGGTGGCAAAGAGCATCAAGCCATCGGCTCGTGGCGAGTTGGAGATTACATCTGTAAATCAGCACTTTCTCTCGGCGGGCGAATTGAAGGTAAAACGCTTTGAACGCGGTTTTGCGTGGCTCGATACGGGTACGCACGACTCGCTGGCCGAGGCCTCTATCTTCGTGGAGGTCATCGAGAAGCGTCAGGGCTTGAAGATAGCCTGCCTGGAAGGTATCGCCTACCGCAACGGCTGGATTTCGGAACAGAAGATGCGTGATATGGCTCGCATAATGGCGGGCAACCAATACGGACAATACCTGTTGAAGGTCATTGAGGAGAAAAACAGAGAGTTTTAGCAATGAAAGTTATTCCTACCGATATAGAGGGCGTGGTTATCATCGAGTCCGATGTGTTTGGCGATGCTCGCGGCTACTTTATGGAGAGCTGGTCGCAGCAGCGTTTCAACGAGAGTGTGCGAGAGGTGGAGTTCGTGCAGGATAACCAGAGCAAGTCGTGCTACGGCGTGGTGCGGGGCCTGCACTTCCAGCGTGGCGAGTACTCGCAATCGAAGCTGGTGCGTGTGGCACAGGGTCGCGTGCTGGATGTGGCCGTAGATATTCGTCGTGGCTCGCCCACCTTCGGCAGGCATATCGCGGTGGAGCTCTCTGACGAGAATCATCGTCAGCTCTTCATCCCTCGTGGCTTTGCTCACGGCTTCTCGGTGTTGAGCAGCGAGGCCGTACTGCAATATAAGTGCGATAACTACTACTCGCCGAAGAACGAGGGTGCTATTGCGTGGAACGACCCCACGATAGGCATCGACTGGCAGTTGCCGGTGGAGGATATAATTCTCTCGGCAAAGGATATGCACCACCCCACACTCGCAGAGGCGGAGGAAGCTCTATTCGATTATAACACAGATTATTATGTCAAATAAGCACAGGATACTTGTAACGGGAGCCAATGGTCAGTTGGGTTGTGAGTTGCGTCGTCTAGGCGGAGCTTCGCCCAACGACTACATCTTCACCGATGTTGCCGAGCTAGATATCACCGACGCGACGGCTGTTGATGCAATGGTTGGCAGCGAGAAGTGCGATGTGATTATAAATTGTGCTGCCTACACCAATGTAGACAGGGCCGAGGAGGAGGCTCTCGTGGCCGAGAAGATAAATGCTCACGCTGTGGGTAATCTGGCCCGTGCAGCAAAGAAACACAATGCCACACTCTTCCATATATCTACCGACTATGTATTTGGAGATGAGGGCAATACACCTCGCACCGAGGATATGCCGACACGACCTCTGGGCGTGTATGGCCGCACGAAGCTGCAAGGCGAGCAGGCCATTGCGGAGTCGGGCTGCAAGGCGATAATCATCCGCACGGCGTGGCTCTATTCGGAATTTGGCAACAACTTCCTGAAAACGATGTTACGCCTGACGGCCGAACGGGAGCATATAAATGTGGTATTCGACCAAGTGGGAACGCCCACCTATGCCGGCGACCTTGCATTGGCTATCTTCTCTATCATTGAGGGCGATATGTACGCCGGACGCGAGGGCATATATCACTTCTCTGATGAGGGTGTATGTTCGTGGTATGACTTTGCTGTGGAGATTGCCCGTGCGGTAGGCAACAGTCGCTGCAACATAGAGCCCTGCCGCAGCAAGGATTTTCCCACAAAAGCGACAAGACCGTCCTACTCTGTGCTGGACAAGGATAAGATAAAGCGACTCTTCGGCATCGTGATTCCCCACTGGCGGGAGTCGATGTTCTACTGTCTGAAACGCCTGTTGGCACAAAATCAAAGCAAGTGATGAAAAACATTCTTATAACAGGTGGTGCGGGATTTATCGGCAGCCACGTCGTGCGTCTGTTCGTGAACAACTACCCCGACTACCACATCATCAACCTCGACAAGCTCACCTATGCGGGCAATCTTGCCAATCTGCGGGATATTGAGCAGGCGGAGAACTACACCTTCGTCAAGGGCGACATCTGCGACTTTGAATTAGTGTGCGATCTGTTCAGACGCTACAAGATTGACGGCGTTATTCACCTCGCAGCCGAGAGTCACGTCGATAGGTCTATCAAGGACCCTTTCACCTTCGCCAGAACCAATGTCATAGGCACGCTGTCGCTGCTGCAAGCCGCACGCCTTGCGTGGGAGGCCGACGAGAAGGGCTATGAGGGAAAGCGTTTCTACCACATCTCAACCGATGAGGTGTATGGTGCTTTGGAGATGGGCAAGGAGTTCTTCACCGAGCAGACGAAGTATGACCCGCACTCGCCATACTCGGCATCGAAGGCGTCAAGCGACCACTTCGTGAGGGCGTTTCACGACACCTATGGTATGCCGACCATCGTCACGAACTGCTCGAACAACTACGGGCCGTATCAGTTTCCCGAAAAGCTCATTCCGCTATTTATCAACAACATACGCAACCGCAGACCTCTCCCCGTATATGGCAAGGGCGAGAATGTGCGTGACTGGCTCTATGTGGAGGACCACGCACGCGCCATTGACCTTATATTCCACAAAGGCAAGGTGGCCGAGACCTACAACATAGGCGGACACAACGAGTGGCGGAACATCGACCTGATAAGGGTTATCGTACGCACGTGCGACCGTCTGCTGGGCAATGCGGAGGGGACAAGTGACGATTTGATAACATTCGTTAAAGACCGTGCCGGCCACGACCTGCGTTATGCCATAGATGCGAGCAAGCTACAACGGGAGCTGGGCTGGGAGCCGTCGCTGCAATTCGAGGAGGGCATAGAACGCACCATAAGGTGGTATCTGGATAATGAGGAGTGGCTCAACAACATCACCTCGGGCGACTACGAAAGGTATTACGACGAGATGTACCGAGGACGATAGCAGCCAAGACCGCGACAAAAAGCAAAGGCCGCAGCAACAAACCACAATAAAGACCGAAACAAAAAGACCGTAACTCAACTACAATGGCCCTGACGTCGATAAAGAAGAATTTTGCCTACAAGAGCATTCTCAACCTGTCATCATATCTGGCGGGCTTTATCACGTTTGCCTATACGGCCCACATCTTCGGAGCCGAGAGAATCGGCCTTGTGAACTTTGTGGATAATACGGTCAATTACTTCCTGCTCTTTGCCACGATGGGCATAGGCCTGCTGGGTGTCAGGGAGATTGCCGCCGTACGCCACGACGAGGAGCAACGCAGCCGCGTATTCTCCAATATTCTGGGTCTTAATCTGATATTTACCGCCGTGACGCTGGTGGTCTATGTTATAGCCGTAGCCTCCATTCCGCGTCTGTCGGCACACCCCGAGATGTTCTTCATCGGCGGTGCGAAAATCGTATTTACGGCTCTCGTCATCGAGTGGTTCTTCTCGGGTATGGAGAACTTCCGCTACATCACGCTGCGAAGCATCGCCATAAGGATTTTGTATGTCGTTTCGGTATTTCTGTTCATCAAAAACCGCGACCAGTACATTCTCTTCTTCGCCCTGACAGTGGCCTCTGTCGTGCTGAATGCACTCGTGAATATCACCTTCGTTCGCAAGTTCGTGCGTCCTTCGTGGCGGGATATGTTCTCGACGAAGTATGTGCGAGGCAACATCACTCTCGGCATATACTCGATAATGACCTCGATGTACCTCACTTTCAATGTGGTCTATCTGGGTTTTGTGGCAGGCGATACCGAGGTGGGATACTACACCACCGCCTTCAAGCTCAATACCGTTATGCTCGGTTTCTTCTCGGCCTTTACCAACGTGATGATGCCGCGAATGAGTGCTCTGGTGGCAGCCGGCGAGGAGGAGGAGTTTCAGGTGATGATTAACAAGTCGTTCTCGGCGGTGGCAACATTCAGCGTGCCGCTGGTGCTGTGCAGTATGATTATGGCCCCGCAGATTATTGCTCTGCTGGCGGGTGATGACTTCGGCGGTGCGATATTGCCTATGCGGATAATACTGCCGGCAGTGATTATGGCGGGCATAGCACAGGTGCTGGCCATTCAGATTATTATGCCGTTGAAGCACGACAGGATACTGCTCACCGCCTCGGCCATAGGTGCGGCGGTGAGTATAGTCATAAACATCTTTGTTGTGCCACATTTGGAGAGTATTGGCTCTGCCATAGTACTTTTGTCGGCCGAGAGTGCCGTAACCGGCACATATATTGTATATGTCTTGCGAAAAAAGATAGTGAAGATTCCTGTTAAACTTTTTGTGCGAAGCACACTGCTCTCGCTGCCCTGCGTGGCGATATGTGTTGCTTGCTCACATCTAATCGAAAACCCATTTATAGCGTTAGGCACAGCCTTCGTCGTGAGTGTGGCGTGCTGGTGCGTCATTAACTTCCGCGAATTTAGACAATATTTGGGTATATAATGGATCTTTCCATAATCATTGTGAATTACAACACGCGGCGTGTTACGGCAGCGTGTATCGAGAGTATATATGCCAACACAACAGGCATCAGGTTTGAGGTTATTCTGGTGGATAACGCCTCGACCGACGACAGCAAGGAGCATTTCAGGGTCGATGGGCGTATTCGCTACATCTACAATCACGAAAACATAGGCTTCGGGCGAGCCAACAACATCGGTCTGGCGGTGGCTCGCGGGCGTAACATACTCTTTCTCAACCCCGACACGCTGCTCTTGAACAACGCCGCAGCCATACTCTCGGCCTATCTCGACACGCACGACAAGGTGGCCGTCGTGGGTGGTAATCTCTATGGTCGCGATATGCAGCCTATGCTCTCGTTCCGCCGACAACGCCCCTCGATAGGCTGGGAGGTTGCAAACCTGATGAATCATCTTCCGGAGAAGATATTTCTGCCCCGCCGCTGGTACTTCAACTTCACCTCACGCCCGATACGGGTGGGCTACATCACGGGGGCCGACCTTATGGCTCGCCGTGCCGATGTGAAGGCTGTGGGAGGCTTCGCCGAGGAGTATTTTATGTATTACGAGGATACCGACCTCTGCCAGAGCCTGCTACACCTGCGACCTCAGATTATATCGCACCCCGAGGCACGCATACAACACCTCGAAGGCGGCAGCTTCGAGGAGGCCCACATCAACCGCCGCCGCATACTGCTCTCCGAGCAAGGACGACACACCTACTACAAGCGTAATCACTCGCGACGAGAACATCGTCTGGCCAACGCCATATATCTCACCTCGCTGACGCTGCACTCGCTGTGTTACAGGCTCCTGCGACGACGCACCCAATACCGTGCCTCGCTGCTACGCAGGCTCATAGTACGACATCTGCAACTCTCGCTGCGTGATTAGGCTCTATGGATACGGCCCTGCCCTACATAGCCGTAGCATTGCTGTTGCTATGGCTCTACAAGCGTGAGCAGCAACAACTGCAACGACCGCAACAGCGACTCAACACCCTCTCGCCGGAGGGGAACGTAGGTCACCGAGTGAGCCGAAGTGCTGCGAACGCAGCCTTCATTATCGTCTGGCTCTTCATCGGCTTTCGCGGACACCTATACTCCGACTTTATCAACTACTACCCCTTCTACGAAGATCTGCCCACGATAAACTGCCTCACATCGGCCTCCTTCACCCGTTATATGTTTGAGCCGGGCTTTGTCATCTACTCCTCTGTGGTCAAGAGCCTCGGCTTTGACTACTTCGGCTGGGTGGCTGTCGGCTCGTTTATCGACCTCTGGGTCTGTCGGCAAACCTTCCGCCGCTACTCCTCGTCGCTGGTGCTGCCCTTCCTCTTCTTTATCGCCTACAACGGCCTTGTAATAGAGTTCAACCTCTACCGCAACGCCAAGGCCATAGACCTCTTTCTGCTCTCGCTGCCGGCATTGCAGCATAGGCGGACAACGAGATATATGCTGCTGAACACCCTCGGCATCACATTTCATCTCTCTTCGGTGGTCTATCTGCCCGCATACTTCGTGCTGCATCGCAACATAGGCTCCGCTGTCCGCTGGTGTGGAATAGTTTTTGCGAACATCATTTTCCTCGGCAGGATAAATGTCGTGAACAGGATTATCCTCTCGCTGGGAGTGCTGCAACCCACAGCCCTCTACGACAAGCTGACCAGCCACGTGCAACACAGCACGGCCTCCTACGCCCTGTCGTTCGGACACATAGAACGCACCATAGCCATACTGCTCTTTACGGTGCTGTATGGTCGTATGGAGCAGCAACGACGAAGCAACCGTATATTTTACAACTGTTTATGGATATATTATGTAACATTTCTCATATTCCACGAGATAGAGGTACTCGCCACACGCATACCCATACTCTTCGTATGCGGATACTGGATACTCTACACCAATGTAGCCACCCTGCGTTTTCGCTGGCGTCAGGTGGTGCTGCTCGCCGCCATTGCGTTGGCCTTCGCAAAGATTATCACCGCCAACCTCTCGCCCGCAGCCCGCTACGACAACCTGCTCTTCGGCATCGAGGAGTACGCCTCGCGGCGGCGTGAGGTACTGCCTCTGTTGGAGAAAGATTAACCACAACGACAATGAAAATACTCTACGACCACCAGATATTCGCCTCGCAGACCTATGGAGGCGTATCACGCTACTTCGCAGAGGTCATCCACCGCCTGCCTGCCTCGGCGTGGGAGGTCACGGCGACACTCTCGAACAACCACTACGCACGCCTCTACGGCATTGTACGCTGTCGCGAGTTTCTGCCACAGGTAGATTTTCGCCACAAGGGACGACTGATGGCCGAGCTGGGGAAGCCCTACTCCGCATTTCGGCTACGGCGTGGCGACTACGACATATATCATCCGACAAACTTCGACACCTTTGGCTTTCGTGCTGCGGGGCGTCGGCCCGTGGTCGTAACCTATCACGACACCAACTTCCTCACGCCGCACAACTACAACCGCCGTATGGCACGCCTGCAACACGCCTCGCTGAAGCGTGCCGACAGGATTATAGCCGTCAGCGAGAATACGCGTCAGGACCTGCTCTCGCACTTCGACCTGCGACCCGAAACGATAGAGGTGATACATCACGGCGTGAGCCGACTGCCTGCGGAGGCGTTTGCAGCGATAGAGCCACCCCAACGCCCCTACATACTCTTCGTGGGGCTACGCCACGCCTTCAAGAACTTCACAACCTTTGCCCGGGCCTTCTCTCTGTTAGCGCCACGCTACCCCGACCTGCGGGTTATATGCACACGCACGCCCTTCTCGCAAGAGGAGAGGATGCTCTTCCGCAAACTCGGCATCGAGCAGCGTATGGAGGTTGTGGTGGCCGACGAGGCGACACTCGCACGCCTCTACACCGATGCCGAGATGTTTGTCTTTCCCTCGAAGTATGAGGGTTTCGGTATGCCGATACTCGAAGCTATGGCCTACGGCTGTCCATGCCTGCTCGCCGAGGCGAGTTGCTTTCCGGAGATTGCCGACAAGGCTGCCCTCTACTTCCCGCCCGACGATAGTGAGGCTCTGGCGGCGGAGATGGAGAGGTTGCTCTGCTCGGCAGAGTTACGCCACCGCCTCACGACACTTGGTCTGCAACGCGTCAAGCGTTTCACGTGGGAGAGGTGTGCCGAAGAACACTTAAAACTTTATAAATCGATGTTATGACAGGCTCTGTAATAGTTTTGTATAATCCCGACTTCGAGCTGCTGCAACGCGTGGTGGAGGCTCTCGCCGAGCAGGTGGACCTGCTTTATATGGTGGATAACTCGCCGACAAACAACCATCGGCACATACCCCACCGAAGCAATCTGCACTACATACCGCTATACTCCAACCGAGGCATTGCCGCAGCCCAGAACATAGGCATACGCCACCTCCTGCGGCGTGGATGTCAATATATTCTGCTCGCCGACCAGGACAGCATAGCCTCGCCCCGACTCATAGCCGAGTTACGGCGTCGCCACCGCATTTTGAGCCGCATATACGATGTGGCAGCCATAGGGCCGATGCCCATAAACCGCCACAGCCGAGAGCCATACATCAAAAAGAAGGATGAACGCATACTACGCCGAATAGAGCAGGAGGGCTACACCTTCTACGAGGCACACAGCATCATAGCCTCCTTCTCGCTTATCTCGGCAGCGGCACTGCGGCGTACGGGCGGGATGAACGAGAGGCTCTTCATCGACTTCGTGGATCAGGAGTGGTGCTGGCGTGCCAGAGAGTGCGGGCAACGCATATTTGTCGCACCCGACCTCGGTATGGAGCACGAGCAGGGGCGTTACAGACGCACCCTCGGCATAGGGCTCAACATATCGACACCGGCACGGCTATACTTTCAGATTCGCAACCTGCTGTGGCTCTCACGCCGTGGCAACGCCCCGCAGAGCTGGAAAAGACGCAATTTAAGAAAACTATGTTATAAAATCGTCGGTTACCCGCTACTCGTATCGCCGCGTATGGCCTACATAAAGAGCATCGTCAGAGGGTTGCGGGACGGACTGACACAACAAGTGTAAGCAATGGATTTAACTTTCAACATATCGGTATTGATGGCCGTACACAACGGCGAGAAGGCTCGCAACCTGCACAAGGCGTTGTGCAGCCTTAATAACCAGTCGCTGCAACCAAAGCAGATTGTGCTGGTGGAGGACGGCCCACTCGGTGGGCAGCTGATGGACGAGATAGAGCATTGGCAGAGTGTCTGGGGACGCCGCCTGACGATAGTCCGAAACGCAGAAAACCTCGGCCTCACAGCCTCGCTGAACAGAGGCATAGAGCAGGTCTGCAACCCCATAATCGCCCGTATGGACAGCGACGACATAGCCCACCCGAGGCGTTTTGAGAGGCAGGCACGCTTCCTGCGACAGCACCCCGACATAGACATTGTGGGTGGCTCGATAAAGGAGTTCAACGACGAGGGTCGCAACCTCGCCACACGCCACTACCCGCTGACACACAACGCCGTACTGCACTCCATACATCGTGCCTCGCCGCTGGCACACCCCGCTGTGATGATGCGTAGCACCATATTTCAGCGAGGCCTGCGTTACGATGAACGCTACCGCACAAGTCAGGATATTGCCCTCTGGTTTGACGCTATATGTGCCGGCTTCCGCATTGCCAACATACCCGACACGGTGCTCTACTTCCGTCAGGACGACAAGATGTATCGCCGGCGTGGGCGAGGCAAGGCGTGGGGCGAGTTCGCAATATATTGCAGCGGCATACGACGGTTGTATGGAGTCCTCTCGTGGCGTTATCTCTTCCCCGTAGGTCGTCTTATGGCCCGTATGATGCCCTCGGCCATTATTCGCTGGCTCTATCGCAGCGGCCTCCGCAGGATGGTAGTGGAGTAAAGAAAAAGCCCTCGCACCAAAAGTGCAAGGGCTTTTTTCTGTTATATGAGCAACCGATTACTCGGCCTGTGCGGGACGCATAACGACCTTGATAAGGTTGCCGTCAGCCAAAATCTTCTTCGCCAAAGCCTGAACATCCTCCGATGTTACCGACTCAACAGCCGCCTCGTAACCATTGACAATATCTACATTGTGCTTGTAGTACTCGTTAATGGCATTTACCCAATATGAGTTGTTCTTAATCTGCTTGGTGTAGTCCTTAACGAGGAACTCGCGGGTCTTCGCCATATCCTCGGCCAGAGGACCCTCGGCAGCAATCTTCTCAATCTCGGCAACAACGATAGCTGAAAGCTCGTCGGCCATCTGCTCGTTGGTGTCGAACTGAATCATAAGAGAGTACTCCTCGATAGGCTCGGCTTCCAGTATGCCACGAACACCTACGCCATAGGTACCGCCCTTCTCCTCGCGGATAGACTTCAAATAGCGGTTATCCAGAGCTGATGAGAAGAACTCCATAACAAGTGAATTCTTCAAGTTGTAAGCCTCATCGCCAACATAGTAGAACAGAACAGATACCTTGGGCTGCTCCATCGTCTGACGGAAGTCATTGACAACACCGCCGCGTACCTCACGCACGCCATCATCGGCAGCTGCATTTGTCACCTTCTTCTCAACGGGCAGTGAGCCGATATACTTCTCTACCAGCGGCTTCAACTCCTCGGCTGACATATTACCAACGAAGTAGAATGTGAAGTCCTTTGCATTGGCGTAGAGCTTCGAGTGAACCTCGTCAAGACGGTCGAAATTAACCTTCGCAAGGTTATCTACCGATACCTGCTGGCGGCGTGGTGAGTCGCCGTAGATGGTCTTCATAACCTCCTTTGAGAAGATGAAGTCGGGATTTGACTCCTGATTAACCAGCATAGGAGATATACGGTTGATGAAGTTATCGAAGTCGCCCTTATCGAAGCGGGGAGCTGTAAACTGCAAATATACAAGCTGCAACATAGTCTCCACATCCTTCAACGATGCCTGACCCAGAACAGAGTGGTCGTACATACCTACATTTGCTCCTGCTGATGCAACCTTGCCTGCCAACTGCTTACGCAAATCGCTTGCCGAGAACTTCGAAATACCAGACTCGCCCATAACGCTTGACAGAAGCTGTGCAGTCCAGAAATCATCATCGCTGAAGAGAGCCGCACCACCCTCCGAGATAGCATTCAGGCGAATGCGGTCAGCCTCATAGTCGGTCTGCTTCAATACCACCTTCACGCCATTCTTCAATGTCCACTCGGTAGTACCCATAGCCTCATTCTGTGCCACCTTCTTGACCTTTGAGCCCTTCAAGGCAACACCCTCGGCGATAAGTGGCTCGATAACCACATCGTCCTTCAACGCCTCAATCTCGCTGGCTGTAACCTCCTGCAATGCAGCCAAAAGCTCGGCCTCGGTCGGTACTGCTACGCCCTCCTTGGCGGGAGCATTCACAATAACAACCATATTCTTGCCCGGCTGATAGAGCTGCTGTGCCACCTGATTGATCATCATCACGTTCATCATCTCCACGAGCTGCTTGTCCAGCTGATACTCGGTCTCTGCCGATGGCATAGGAGTACCCTCGCGGAAGTTATCAATGCAACGCTGTGCCCAGAATGCGTGCTTGCGGTCGTCACGGCTGTTGTACTGTGTCTCCAAACCTGCCAAAACCTTCGCCTTTGCACGTTCAAACTCGCCCTCGGTGAAGCCCCAACGACGGATACGTTCCATCTCGGTAAGGATAGCCTTGTAACCTGACAGAAGCTCGCCGTCCTTTGTTACGGCACCACCTGTTGTTACGTTGAGTGTAGGACAGATACCAATGCTGCCAAGAGCACCAAAGTTTGCCTGAATGAAAGGTGCATTTGGCTTCTCCGACATATCCTGCAAACGTTCAGATGCCATACGGTCGATAAGCGATGTCATCACATCAACAAGCTCGGCATACATCAAACCGCGAGCCTGCTTGGGCAGAGCCGGCGACTTGTAGATTACATTCACCTGTGAGTACTGCTGCTCGGGGTCGGTGAAGATGCTCACGATAGGCTCCTCGTTGTCGGGGATAACCACAACCTCCTTCTGTGCTGCATCAGCCGCAGGTGCGGGGATATCGGCCATAATGGTCTTAATCTTATGCTCCACAGCATCGACATCGATATCACCAACCACAACAACTGCCTGATAGTCGGGGCGATACCACTTGTGGTAGAAGTCGCGGATATCCTGATAGGTGAAGCTCTCCAAGCCCTCCAAGTAACCGATCAAGTTACGCTCGGCATAGATAGAGCCCTTACCCACAGCCTTCAACATAGCGATAGTCGAACGCCAAGAGGCACCGTCACGCGTACGCAACTCCTCCTTGATGACACCACGTTCGTTGTCGATCTCTTCCTCCTCCAAAGCGATGAAGTGTGACCAGTCGTGAAGAATCATCAAAGTAGAGTCGATAACACTCTCGCGAGCCACGGGGACATCGGTCATAAAGTACTGTGTCAAGTCCCACGAGGTGAAGGCGTTAAGGTTGGCACCGAACTTCACACCAATCTTCTCCAAGTACTCAATCATAGTCTTGTCGGGGTAGTTCTTCGTGCCGTTGAAAGCCATGTGCTCCAGGAAGTGAGCCAAGCCCTGCTGGTTGTCACCCTCCTGTGCAGCACCTACATCGTGAACGATATAGAAGTTAGCCATGCCCTTTGGCTTCTCGTTATGACGGATGTAGTAGGTCAGGCCGTTAGGCAACACGCCCTGACGAATCTCCTTGTCGGCGGGAATAGGCTGCGATGGGTCAATCTGAGCCTGAACTGCCGATGTCGCACCCAACACGAGGGCAACGACAAATAAAAGTAGCTTTTTCATAGTTCTAAAAAATGTTAGTTGTTGCAAATATACAAATTTTGAGTTAATTTACTTACCTATTGCACGAAATTCATCCTCCGTAACATATTAGTCGCACGCAGAGGGCTTTGCACTACAAAAAAACGTAACTTTTTGTGAATTATTTTCCGGCGACCATATCATTCAGGCTTGCTGGGCCACAAACCCATCCCACGCACAACAAAGGGGTTGCCCAATGGACAACCCCTTCACCAAATTTATCTACTTAACTATTTTATTACTCTGCGAGAAATTACTCTGCCAAGCAATCTACGCGTACGCAACCGATCTTACCGTTGGGGTGAAGAACGTAAGCATACATATAAACGCCGTCAGAAGCTGCGTGAAGAGCAACGTCGGTCTCACCCGCTGCTGCACCAACAGCCCAGTTCTGGTAACCATCACCTGTAAGGAAAGGAACAACACCAGCCGAGAAGTGTGCAAGGCTTGTAACGTCTGCCATATAGATACCCGGTGCGTTCATTGACCAAGTAAAGTAAGAGTCACAAGCAGTTGCCAAGTAGTAAGCGTTGTTGAACAACTCAACATCGATACATACAGCACCGAGGTTAGTATCTACAACTGACTGAACAGCCTGTGCAGTGCCATTCTCTGCCCATACGAAGCAGTTGCTTGAATAACCGATCATAAAGTAAGGTGCACCCTGACCCATATCGCGATAGATAACATCACCATTGTTGTTGTCAATCTTACTTGTAATTGAGCCGGCAGCAATCTTTGACCAGTAACCACCATCAGCAACACCATCAACAGTCTGATACAACAAGTGACCGGTAGTACCTGATGACCAAGGAGAGTACATCATTGTAATACGAGAAGAGCCGTAAACATCACCTACAACAGAGAGATCCTTACCATACTCTGCACTTGCACGTGTGATAAATACCTCGGGAGTACCCTCGACACCCTTCATACGAGCAACACGGAAACCGTCAGCCTCAGCGAATGAGCTGATAACCAGGTTACCGGCATCGTCAGCAGTGATATGAGCATTGGCACCTGACATAACGCCCAAGTCGATAGTACCAACCTGCTCACCTGTCAAAGCGTTCAATACAACGGGAGCAGCACCGGGAGCATTTACTACGAGGTAGTCGTCGCCAACAGCTGCGATAGAGGTAGCACCAGCTACGATCTCGCTGATAGGCTTCGCCCACATAACCTCGGGGCTATCCATACGCATACCGTGCTCCAAGAGAGCAGCACCTGCGGTCTGCTTAACAGTGATAACAACCTCGTTGTCGTCAGCCTTCAAGGTGACAGTACCCTCGCGGTCAGCAACAGTGTTCTGGGCAGCGGTAATCTTAACTACGCCCTCCTCAACAACAGCTGTCAGCCAATCAACAGAAGCAACAGCCTCGATAGCGTCGTCGGTAGTTGTGTAAGGAACCTCGAAAGTATGCTCGGCAGCACCTGTTGAGAGTGAGAGATACTCCTCAGCAACAGAAACGAATACACCGATATATGCGTTGAAAGACAATACAGAGCTCTGGTTCTCCTCACCGAAGTAAATCAAAGCAACCTCACCCTTCAAATCAGCACAAGAAGCGTGCTCGGCAGAAGGAGCTGTAACGGTCAAAACAGCAGTAGCCTTGTCGTAAGAAGCCTTCCACTCGTCGGGAGTAGTCACAACGGTCTTCAAAACGCCCTCAGCCTCCATCTCGAAGCTCTTTGTCATACCCAGGTCAAAAGCAATAGACTCAAACTGCTCCTCGCCCTTGAACTTGATATACAATGCACTGCGAAGCTCAATCTCGATAGTGTCACCATTGAGGAACTCGAAAACAGCAGTGTTGGTCTCCTCGTCGATATAAGCAGCCTTGAACAAACCGCCTGCACCACCTGATGTAGTGACGGGAGTACCGTCAGCCAACTTAACGCGCTCGTAGGTCTCGCCATTGTCGTAGCTAACCTCCCAATAGCCGGTCTCACCCTCCATTACAACACGCATAAGAGGAGTGTTACCCTTGTCACCCTTAACGATAAGACGCTTGCCATCAACCTCGATGAATGATGTAACGCCATCCTTAACAACAGCCCAATAGTACTGGCCATCAGCCTCGTCGAGCTTAACAGTAACGGTTACGCCATCCTTACCGGCTGCACCATCCTTACCGTTAGCAATAGTAATCTGCTCACCATTTGTGAAATAAACAGTGTAGCCAGTCTCGCCCTCAACAATCTTCGATACATAGACATTCTTCTGCATAGCATCAACCAAAGTCTCAACGCCGGCGATGTCCTGATTAAGAGCCTTAACGGTGTTCTCAAGCTCGGTCAAGCGATCCTCGATACCCTGGATCTGATTTTTGAGAGCAGTGTCATCATAGCCCTCGCAAGAAGCGAACAGCACACAAGCCGCAGCTACCAAGTAAAGTAATTTTTTCATAATGTTACATTTAATAATATTAGGTTAATTCAAAATATTTTCTGACTCCGCAACTATACATATCCGACCTATTTCCAAGCAATATTCTGCCTAATTCAGATATGGATATACACTTTGTGGAACAAAGATAATAAAAAATATATTTGTTTTCCAAACAACTCTTCAAAAAAAATCGGCGAATTCAACTTGCAAATGCAATCGAATTCTAATTTGTTAATATTGAATTAAATTTCTCATTTGGTGTGAGATAACCAAGCCTCTTTCTGGGTCTGTTGTTCAACTTGTTCTCAACCCAG
>SUZG01000006.1 GCA_015060015.1 Rikenellaceae bacterium
GGTTTGACGGAGTAAAGTAAGCACTTTTATCCCATTCAGTAGAGCAAGGGAGGAAATTTTCCTCTCTGCTTACTGAAGTTATCTCAAACCGATAATTCCGTTGCATTTATTAGTTGAATTTGCGAATTTTTTCGGATAATCTCCTCGATATTTTTCAGCCTTTTTCACTCAACACAACCAAATTATAGAAGAGAGAGAGCCTTTTGCAACAAAAACGGATATATGATAGTCCATATTATTAACAAAATGATTTTCATTATTAATAAATTGACAACAAAAATGATGATATATTGAATTATTTTTCCTACTTTTGTTTGATTGAAATTAACTTAATTCTAAACATACTACAAAACTATGGTAAAACCCACATTACTTGTATTGGCAGCCGGAATGGGTTCTCGTTACGGTGCCTTGAAACAGATGGATGGCGTAGGCCCAAACAATGAGGCCATCATCGACTACTCTATCTACGATGCAATTCGTGCCGGCTTCGGTAAGGTTGTATTTGTTATCCGCCACTCTTTTGCTGATGCCTTCACACAGGTATTCAACAAGGAACGTTTCGGTGGCAAGATTGAGGTAGAGGTTGTTTATCAGGAGCTGGATTATCTGCCCGAGGGCTTCACAGTCCCCGAGGGTCGCGAGAAACCATGGGGCACAAACCACGCCCTGATTATGGCGAAGGATGCTATCAAGGAGCCTTTTGCCGTTATCAATGCTGACGACTTTTATGGTGCTGACGCTTACAAGGTTATCGGCGACTATCTGAGCCAGCTTGACGGCGTTAAGAACCACTACTGTATGGTTGGCTACGAGGTGAACAAGACCTTGTCGGAGAATGGTACCGTTTCACGCGGTGTTTGCGAGATTGACGATGAGAGATTCCTCACATCTATCGTTGAACGTACAAAGATTGAACGCAACGCCGAGGGTACTATCGTATTCCACGACCTGGGCGACGATGTAGCTTTGGAGGAGAATACTCCCGTATCAATGAACCTCTTTGGTTTCACTCCCGACTACTTCCAGTATTCAGAGGATTATTTCAAGGGCTTCCTTGCAGATCCCGCTACAAAGGCCAACCTCAAAGCCGAGTTCTTCATTCCTTTGATGGTTAATGAGTTGGTTGGCAAGGGTACTGCCAAGTTGAAGGTATTGAGCACTACCGCTAACTGGTTTGGCGTAACTTATCAGGCCGACAAACCACAGTTGGTTGCCAAGATTGAGGAGCTTATCGAGGCTGGTGTATATCCTCGTAACCTCTGGGGCGAGTAATCGTCAGTGGTTGATGAAAAGATTAAGGGGTATTGCTATTGCAATGCCCCTTTTTCGTATTGTTTGAATAGTTTTACCACCTCACAAGCCTCACGCACATCGTGGACTCGCAGTATCGAAGCCCCTTGTCGCAGTGCCTCCCAATGAAGAGCCGTTGTTCCGTTCAACGCCTCGGCAGGAGTGACTCCCAACGCACGATATATCATCGATTTACGCGACACACCCACCAGCACGGGACAGCCCAGCTCTTTCAGACGATGCACGCCCGACAGCAGTTCATAGTTCTGTTCCAGACTCTTTGAAAAGCCAAAGCCGGGATCTAATATAATCTCTCTGACACCTCTTTCGCGTAGCCACGCCACACGTTTCTGGAAATATGCCACTACCTCGATTACCACGCCTTCGGGGTAGTCCGTTAGGTTCTGCATCGTCGCCGGCGTACCTCGCATATGCATAGCCACATAGGGCACATCGTACTCTGCCACAACCTTTGCCATCGCTGCATCGGCCTCGCCGGCCGAGATATCGTTAATAATCAGCGGACCAAACCCCTCCAAAGCTCGTCGTGCTACCTCCGCACGAAAGGTATCAACCGACAAAACGACATCCGCCGAAACACTCCTTGCCACACGCAAGCCCTGCTCCACTCTTCGCCACTCCTCCTCGACCGACACTTCGCCAGCCATAGGACGAGAAGAGCATCCACCTATATCTATTATAGAGGCTCCGTTCTCCACAGCCCTCTCTACCGCAGCGGCTATGGTCGTATCGGCCGAGCAACGGCTCTGCTCATAGAACGAGTCGTCGGTAACATTCACGATGGCCATCACCTGCGGCTGCGACAAATCCAACACCTTATCGCCGAGCCTCATACAGATATATTTTATGGAGTTGTTCAACATCACTTTCCAGATAGTCCATACGCAGATTTACAAGGCATCTGTCCGCCTTGGCGTGCAACTCCTCATCACTCATCTGATGCTGAATACGACTTAATATAGCCTCTCTCTCTGCACCATCACGCCCCATTGCACGACGCACCCTCTCCTCAACAGGGGCCAGCACCGCCAGCGTGGTATCAACCTCCGTCTCAAAGGCCGCCTCAAAGAGTATGGCACTCTCCAGCACCACATATTCGCCACTCTGCTGTTCGGTCCACGACCTGAAATCAGCACGTACTGCGGGGTGTACGATAGAGTTTAACTTTATCAATGATTGCTCGTCGCCAAAGACCTTTGACGCGAGATATTGTCGGTTTAGGCCATCCTCATTGTAGCACTCCTCGCCGAACACGGCACACAGACTCTCACGCAGAGTCACACTCTGCTCCATAAGGGCCTTCGCTTTCGTATCCGAGTCATAGACAGCCACTCCATAGGCCGACAAAAGTCCGCATACGGTACTCTTGCCACTACCTATACCGCCTGTGATACCGACCTTATACATTATATATTATTTACGCTTTGATGTCTCCTCCTTTACGGGTACGGGAAGATTGGGAATGTCGCCAACCGACACCACCTTGATATCGCTGAAACGCACCGAGATAGCACTCTGCATAGATTGAGGGTCAAAGACATACTCTCGGCCCGTAGGCTCGCCCGTCTCGTCGTCATAGGTCTTTATAATCTTATACTTCAAGTCGGTCAAAGGTATCTTCAACTCCCTGTTCATATAGACACGATAGCCAAAGAGATTTGTTCCCACGCCCTCAACGACACACGGCACACGCAAGGTCTGACCATCGATATTGACATACACCGAGTGGTCTGTCGTATATACATTTCCCAATTTGAGGATATACCACAAAATAAACGATGCACAGAACAGAGCAATGAACACCGGAGAGATATATCGGTGTGTCCATCGTCTGAAAACCTTTAATCTTTCTACTATCTTACCCATAACGATTACAAAGTTATAAAAAATCGTTGCTTTATAACCATATCCGCGAGAGTTTTTTTTACATTTTCGACGATTTGTCACATCACAAATTCATCATATCACAAACAAAAAGGGTTGCAACCGCAATGGATGCAACCCTTTTCAGTTTTATAGACAAAGACTACTACTTTGACTCCTTGCGACGCAAGATATCGTAAGCGATAGGCGTTGCAACGAATACTGATGAATAAGTACCGATGATAACACCCAAGAGCAATGCGAAGATGAAACCACGCAAGTTCTCACCACCCAGGATAAACATTGCGAGCAATGTTACAATTGTAGTACCTGATGTATTCAAAGTACGAGACAATGTTGAGCAGATAGCCTTATTAATATTATCCTTCATATCACGCTTCGGATAGAGTGTAATGAACTCACGGATACGGTCGAAGATAACCACGGTATCGTTGATAGAGTAACCGATGATAGTCAGGATAGCAGCGATAAATGCCTGGTTAACCTCCAATGCGAATGGCATAACGTGGTACAACATTGAGAAGATACCGATAACAAGGAATGCATTGTGTGCCAAAGCTGTGGTAGCACCCAAAGCCCACTGCCAACGCTTGAATCGCAATGTGATGTAAAGACCGATAGCGATAAGCGAGAACAATACAGCATAGAATGCACTGTAAAGCATATCCTTCGCAATAGCCGGACCAATCTTCTCAGAAGAGATGATACCGTTAGCATCGTCCTGTGTGCTGATGAAGCCATCCAATGAAATCTCATAAGAGTAGAAGCCCTTCAAAGCATCGTAGAGCAGTGCATCTACCTGTGCTGTGGTCTCCTCTGATGTATCGTCAAACTTGTACTGTGTGATGATACGAACCTGATTCTCGCCACCGAACTGCTTAACCTCCAATGATGACTTGGTAGCATCGTCGCTGGTCAAAGCCTGCTCCAAAGATGTACGAACATCCTCAACCGATACGTTCTGGTCGAAACGTACAACATAGGTACGACCACCTGTAAACTCAACACCTGTGTTCAGGCCGAGAACTGCCAATGAGATGATTGACAATACAACGAATGAGCCAGAGATGATGTAAGAGATCTTACGCTTTGCAATAAAGTCGAACGATACGTTTGCCAACCAGTTCTCTGACCAAGAACGAGAGAATGAGATTGAGCCCCACTTCTCCACGATCCACTCAATCAACATACGAGTAATGAAGATTGCACAGAACAATGAAGTGATGATACCGATAACGAGTGTAGTAGCGAAGCCCTGAACAGGACCGTTACCGAATACGAACAATACGATACCGGTGATGATTGTAGTGAGCTGACCGTCGATGATAGCAGAGTAAGCATTCGAGAAACCATCCTTGATAGCCAATGCAATACCCTTACCGGCACGCAACTCCTCCTTGATACGTTCGTAAATGATGACGTTAGCATCCACCGCCATACCCATTGTAAGTACGATACCAGCGATACCGGGCAATGTCAAAACAGCACCGAATGATACCAGCACACCCATCAACAGGAAGATGTTGAGCAAGAGTGCCAAGTCGGCCATCCAACCTGCGGTCTTATAGAACAAGCCCATATAGAGAAGTACGAGGCAGAATGCCAATACGAATGACAACAGACCGGCGTTGATTGACTCCTGGCCGAGTGACGGACCAACTACCTGGTCCTGAATGATGCGAGCAGGAGCAGGAACCTTACCTGACTTCAATACGTTAGCCAAGTCCTGAGCCTCCTGAATGGTGAAGTTACCTGTAATTACAGAACTACCACCCTCGATCTTATTCTGAACATTAGGAGCTGAATATACCAGGCCATCCAATACGATAGCGATAGGCTTACCGATGTTCTGGCCTGTAAGCTGTGCCCACTGTGATGCACCATTAGAGTTCATCATAAGATTAACCTCGGCAGCAGAGCCATTCTGTGAGTAGTTCTCCTGTGCAGTAGATACTGCTGAACCATCCATTGCGGGCTTGCCGTCGATTGAGCGGAGTGCATACAAAGCGAAACGGCCATCTGCATAGGGCTCACCCTTAACGCCCCAGTTAAGGCTCAAATCTGTGGGAAGCAAATTCTGAATCTCGGGACGAGCCAGATACTCGTTAATCACAGGCATATCGGCAGCAGTAGCAAAACCTACGACGCAACCGCCAGCATATGAAGGATCCAAAAGTGCGAACAAGGGGTGCTCATCGCGAGAGATCTGAGATGCAACGGCCTCATCCTCTGTTGCATTTGCAGCAACCTCTGCTACGAGGTCATTAGCCTTCTCCTCTGTTGCCTCCTCTGCCACAGCTGCCTCCTCTGCGGGAGCAGCCTCCTCGACAGCCTGCTTCAAGAGAGCATCAGCCTCTGCGAGGATAGGAAGAATCTCCTGTGAAGTATATACCTCCCAGAACTCCAATGAAGCAGAGCCCTGCAAGAGCTTACGAACACGCTCCGGCTCCTTAACGCCCGGCAACTCAACCATAATACGGTTAGAGTTAGGCATACGCTGGATGTTGGGCTGTGTTACACCGAAGTGGTCGATACGGCTACGCAAGATATTGAATGACGCTGCGATAGCGGCATCAGTCTCGGCCTTCAAGACCTTGATAACCTCCTCGTCGGTTGAGTTGGGGTTGATGTCGTGACGGTCGGGGCTAACGAAGATAGCTGCCAAAGGAGCACCATTTGATGTCTCGGCATAAGCCTTTGCAAACTCACCGATATAGTCGTTTGTACCGGCTTTGAGTGCAGCATTAGCCTGCTCGATAGCTGCGATGAAAGCGGGGTCATTCTGGCTGTCACCAGCAAGTGACTTAACCAAGTCCTGGACCTCGATTTCGAGCATTACGTTCATACCACCCTTCAAGTCAAGACCGAGGTTTACCTCCTTCTCCTTGCACTCCTTGTAGGTGAATGATTTACCCAAGAAATTGAAAACGGGCTTATTCTGGATTGAATCCAGGTAGTAAGCCTCTCGTGATGCCTGCTCCGACTCATCGAAAGCAGCTGCATACTCTACCGCATCCTTCTCTACACCGCGTGTGAGGAAAGAGAACGACAGCTGATAAATGCACGCGAGCACTAAAAGCACTGCGATTAATTTAACTACGCCTTTACTTTGCATTGTTGTTAATTTTTTTGTTTGTATTTAATTTAATTTCAATTTGTCCGTTTGTACGTTTGTCCGCACTTAAATCCGCCTGTTGCGACACCTCTCGGCAACGGCAACGCGGGTATAATTCGGTTTTAGCGTACAAAGATAATAAAAATTGTCTGAAAATAGAATCATTACGTCAGTTTTTAAGGTTTTTCGGGGAATATTTTTCGTTTTTCTGCCAAACCGACACGCACGCGAGCTCTTATCGCACTGATGCTGACTCTTTTTTGATTGTTTCCGAAAACAAAAAAAAGGAGTGGAAAACTCCACTCCTCTTGTCAATCTATAAATCTGATTTGGATTACTTAACCTCCTCAAACTCTACATCCTCCGGCTGCTGCTGGGCTCCACCCTGCTGCTCACCACCGGCACTCTGCTGCTGACCGCCCTGTGCCTGTTGTGCCTGCTGTGCGGCATACAGGTCCTGCGAAGCAGCCTGCCAAGCGTTGTTCAACTCGGCGATAGTAGCATCAATAGCCGCAACATCCTGATTCTTATGAGCCTCCTTCAACTTTGCCAGAGCACCCTCGATAGCAGACTTCTTGTCGGCAGGAATCTTGTCGCCATACTCCTTCAGCTGCTTCTCGGTAGCGAAGATGTTTGAGTCGGCAGCGTTAATCTTGTCGATACGTTCCTTCTCCTGCTTATCCTTCTCCTCGTTGGCCTTTGCCTCGTCACGCATACGCTGAATCTCCTGCTCGGTAAGACCAGACGAAGCCTCGATACGAATCTTCTGCTCCTTGCCTGTACCCTTATCCTTTGCCGATACGTTCAGAATACCGTTGGCATCTATATCGAATGTAACCTCAATCTGTGGCACGCCACGAGGTGCTGCGGGGATACCGTCAAGGTGGAAGCGACCGATAGACTTGTTGTCGCGTGCCATAGGACGTTCACCCTGACATACATTAATCTCTACCGAAGGCTGGTTGTCGGCAGCTGTCGAGAATACCTCACTCTTGCGGGTAGGAATTGTGGTATTCGCCTCGATAAGCTTTGTAAACACGCCACCCAAAGTCTCGATACCGAGTGACAGAGGAGTAACATCGAGCAAAAGCACATCCTTAACCTCACCTGTGAGGACACCACCCTGAATAGCAGCACCGATAGCCACAACCTCGTCGGGGTTTACCGACTTGTTGGGAGCCTTACCAAAGAACTGCTCCACGATAGCCTGAATAGCAGGAATACGGGTAGAGCCACCCACGAGGATAACCTCGTCGATATCGCTTGCTGAAAGACCTGCGTCACGCAACGCAATCTTACAAGGCTCAATGGTCTTCTGGATAAGGTGGTCGCTGAGCTGCTCGAACTTCGCACGTGTCAAAGGCATCACCAAGTGCTGCGGGATACCGTTTACAGGCATAATATAAGGCAAGTTAATCTCTGTGGTTGTTGTAGATGACAACTCAATCTTTGCCTTCTCGGCTGCCTCCTTCAAACGCTGCAAAGCCATTGCATCCTGACGAAGGTCAATACCGTGCTCGGCCTTGAAAGCCTCTGCCATATAGTCAATCAGCACGTGGTCGAAGTCATCACCGCCGAGGTGAGTATCACCATTTGTAGATTTTACCTCAAACACGCCATCGCCCAACTCCAAGATAGAGATATCGAATGTACCACCACCGAGGTCATAAACAGCAACCTTCATATCGGCATCCTTCTTATCCAGACCGTAAGCCAAAGCAGCTGCCGTAGGCTCGTTGATGATACGACGCACCTTCAAGCCTGCAATCTCACCGGCCTCCTTTGTAGCCTGACGCTGTGAGTCAGAGAAGTATGCAGGAACGGTAATAACAGCCTCCGAAACCTCCTGACCGAGGTAGTCCTCGGCAGTCTTCTTCATCTTCTGCAAGATGATAGCCGAAATCTCCTGCGGAGTGTACTGACGACCATCAATATCTACACGAGGAGTATTGTTGTCGCCCTGAACGATTGAGTATGGAGCACGCTGAATATCGTTTGTCACCTTGTCGTACTTCTCGCCCATAAAACGCTTGATAGAGAAGACCGTACGGCGAGGATTGGTGATAGCCTGACGCTTTGCAGGGTCACCTACCTTACGTTCCGAAGAGTCGGTAAATGCTACGATAGAAGGAGTCGTACGATGTCCCTCTGAGTTAGGAATTACAACGGGCTCATTACCCTCCATAACAGATACACACGAGTTGGTTGTACCCAAGTCAATACCAATAATCTTTCCCATAATTCTTTAATGTTTTATTTGTTTATACTTATCTCTCTTTTTTGCTTTTCTCTTTTCGCTGAAAAATCTTCAACCCGCAAACCCTTTGCTTGCGGTTGCATAACTACAAACAAACGCTATACCAAACAGAAAATATGCCGAAAAATCTCAATTATGACACATAAACAGTGCCAAGCCGCACCTGTTGTCTGCCATTTTGACTGACATAGTGTCACAATCGGACAATCGGCGTGCCACTAAAAGCCTGATACCAAACTATGCCACCGTGCCACAAAACGGCATAAAAAAAACATCGAAGCTCCACTAAGGAACTTCGATGTCAGACAGAAGTATTCGGGCAATAGCCCTAAATACTATTTGTTCTCGTTGAGAATACGCATTGCAGCATCAAGGATAGCTGTATCATCCAAAGTAACAACGCCACCATCGGGGCCCTGCTCGATATGAATACCGGCACCCTCCTTGGCATCCAAATGACGACCGCCGAAATAGTTACGTACAGTCTCTACATCAATACCCAACTCGTCAGCGATACGCTGAGAGCTTCCGCTGGGCAACTTGTCCTTAATACGACGCAATTCATTAAATGTAATAATCATAATTACTCTATTTTTAGGTTTGTTATTATTTGTGCGAAGATAAAAAAATCATTCTGCTTCATTTTCCACATAAAATTAATACGAATTTTTCTTTCTACCAAATTTCCGAACAAAAAAGTCAAAAAAAAGAGGATTATATCGAAATATAACCCTCCTTTGTCCATTTTTATCGCAACAATTACTTCTTCGCCTTCTCGATAAACACCTGCCACAAGAGAGGCGTATAAGGCTGAATCTCGGTTGTGATTGTAGTGGTTGTCGTGCTGTTGGTATAGTACGAATTGTTGTAGAGATTGTTGTAATAATAACTGTTGTAGTAGTTGTTGTAATAACCGCCATAACCTCCGTAGCCGCCATAGCCCATACCACCATAACCGTAGCCATTGCCGTAATAGTTGTTATAGTAGTTGTTGTAATAGCCGTTGCCGTAGTAGCTGTTGTAATAGTTGTAGTAGTTGTAATAATCGGCATAGTTGCTTGCCGAAGATGTCGTTGCTGCTCCCGACACACCCGTTGCACCATAGGCATTTGACGAAGATGTCAGAATAACGTTCCACGCACCAAGCTTCAACTGCGGAATGGCATACTTCCAGGCATCAACATACGAGTTGGATTCTGACTCCGGGTCGGTATAGAAGTCCAGAGCCTCCTCTTCCTCCTCCTCGTCAAAGTCGTCGTAGATAATCTTCTTCACCTCGGGAATATTGGTATCAACGATGAAGCCGTCCAACTTACGCGTCACATACCACACCTTGGCAACATTCACCGAATCCAGCGGCTCGGCATCTGCCGGATGCAGACCCTCGCCAAAACGTTTCAGCAAGGCCTCATCCACACGGCGATTAACCTCTGCAAGGCCGACGCCATAGACATCACCCTTGTCATACTCTATTTGACCGGCATACAACAGCGTATCCTGACGCAGGCAGTTGTAGTCGAGAGTTATCTTCGGGGTGTATGAATAGTTGATATAGAGGCTGGCAATCGAATCTACCGCCAAATGCCACTTGTCATCATAGACAACCTCCTCCGGCTCTTCATCACTACGCATATATGAACGACGCAACGCAGCCTTCTCCTTACTCTCCTCCTCAATAGGGGCAAGGCCACCGTTAGCCTCGGCAAAAGAGCTGACCCAGCCATCCTCGTAAGCCACAGGGTTTGCCACGTGTCCCCATACGGTCATATCGACAATCATCGGACGGTTGGAATCCAGCGTATACTGGCCCTCATAGCCACCCTCGCCACCGAGAATCTTGTCGCCGGCTCCGATAGATGAAGGCAGATAAAGACGCATCTTGGTACCATAACGCACCGTAAACTCCATATCGTCACCTATCTTCAACTTATTACGCATAGCCATATAGGTACCCTCCGGCATAGAGGTATTCTCATCGGCTCCGCAATAGAGGAAATATGGAGCATAGTGAGTGTGCGATGTGTAGCTATCCTGCTGCAATGCCTGACCATACTCGCGTGTGAGTACTACATTACCCTTCAAATCGCGGCAGGTAACATCAAACCATACCCAGGGATTACCCTCGGCATCACGCACGGCAACACTGTCGGCAACACCCTCTTCGAGAATCTCGACATAGTAGCCGCCTCTCTCCTGATAGTTGTCCAGCAACTCCGGCTTATTGATTGTAATCCACGACTTCAAGGCTATCTGCTCGATGTCATCGTACGACAGTTTCTCACTCTCAACACAAGAAGAGAGTGCGACAACAGCGAGTGCAACAAGCCAAAACAAACGATTCAAAAATCTCATATATCAGTCAAATTCTTTCCTAATTCACAATCAGCCGTCCCTATCGGCCCTTCCTCACTGACGATATTGTCAGCATCCACGCCACAGACGAATCCTTGGGAACCATTCCGACGGCAAGGTCATCGTAACCGGTAACAAAGGTCATATATATCTCCACCTCGTCACCCTCACGGCAACCAACTAACGCCTTCTCAACACCTTTTATTATATTAGTCGTTCCCAATTTTATCACGAGAGGCTCTTCCGACCAAAATTCGGGATTCAGGCCCTTCTTTGTCAGAGCCGCAATCTTCACGGGGTTATTGGTAAAATATATAGCATCATCGCGAGGCGTGCTACCCGAAAAGATATATGCCGTCAGCACCAGCTCCACCTCGTCGCCCATCTCCACAATAGGCTTATCTTCGCGGCCCTCCTCGTACATTGTCGCTATGTAGCGGTATGTATTGAGTCCCCACACATCGTAGAACTCCGTATCGCCCGACTCCTCTGCCGTTTCGCGAGATACCAGACGAGGCTGATGGCCTGATGTCAAATAGCGTTCGATGAATGTACGCTGATTTTTGAGGGTTGTATCCTCTTCGTTACAACCAACAAGGCCAGAACAGAGTCCGACCAACAACGCTAATATGACAAATCTCAACTTCATAAGTATATAATCGTGCAAAATTAGTAAAAATTCCAAATATCACCAATTCTTGCAGAAAGATTTATCTTTCTCCCTCAATTTACGCCTACAAACGACGCAGAGCCTGACGCACAGCCTCCTCGACAGCCACCGATGGAGACTCTGCCAGAATAGCCTTCACAGCCTTCTCCGATGCAGCCTTCTGGAATCCAAGCATAACGAGTGCCGAAACAGCCTCATCCAGAATGGGATTGCCCTGCGATACCGAAGGCAGTGCGACATCTTCATCAATTGCCACCTCCAACATCTTGCCACTCAACTCCACGATAATCTTCTGTGCCGTTTTAAGACCGAGGCCCTTCACATTCTTCAGCAATACGGCGTTCTCGGTTGCGATGATGGTACGCAGCTCGGCTGTGGAGTAAGTCGAGAGTATCATTCGGGCGGTATTGCCACCTACGCCCGACACGCTTATAAGCATACGGAAGAGTTCGCGTTCAAGTTTCGTGGCAAAGCCATAGAATAGTTGAGCATCCTCACGCACCGCAAAATGGACATACAAACGGGCCGACTCCGCACCTTCGATAGCCGAAAATGTTTGTAACGAGATATTTAAGTAGTAACCCACTCCGCCGGCATCTACGACAGCATAGGTAGGAGCAAGTTCCGCGATTTTTCCTGAAATATATTCGTACATAAATTTAATTTTAACAGTCAATATGGCAAAAATAAATATTTTTTTCTACCTTTGTCGATTATTGAGGAAATTAATTCAAAAAATATCAAAATAAAAATAGCAAAAACTATGAAGAAAGTTTTTTTGACATTGTTCGTTGCCGCTTTTGCACTCGTGGGTTGCTTTAACAACAACGCAGCTGCTACCGACGGCGAGGCAACAGAGGCTACTACCACAGAGGTAAAGGGTGGCGACATCGCTTACGTCAGAGCCGAGTATGTTTTGGCAGAGAGTGACATCTACAAGAGTGAGGGCGTAGCACTTCAGGAGAAGACCACCAAGGCACAGAATGCTTGGGCACAGCGTGAGAAGAACCTCCAATATGAGGCTAACCAGTTGCAGGAGAAGTATCAGAAGGGCCTTATGACCACTGCCGATTTCCAGCAGAAGGGTCAGGCTTTGGAGAAGCGTATCGCCAACTTCCAGAACAACACACAGAAGGAGGCACAGACTCTGGAGGAGGAGAGCTTCGTATTCAACAACCGCATGAACGACCTTTTGATGCGTGCCATCAAGGAGATCAACGCCGACAAGAAGTACAAGCTGGTTGTCAATGCAACTGCACTGCTTGACGCTGACGAGTCACTCGATATCAGTGCCGATGTTCTGGCAAAGGTAAACGAGCTCTACGTTGCAGAGAAGGCCGGCAAGGCCGAGAGCAAGGAGTAAGCTTTTCACATGAAGGCCACCATTTGTGGCAAAAGATTAAATTTCGCGGATTCTCGTTTGCTTATGTACGAAGAATTCGCGAAATTTGCATATAGAAACTCCACATACGATGAAATCAATACTACTTTTAGTGGCACTACCCGCCGAGCTGGGCGAGGATGCGGCAGCGGCATTGTCGCAGCACTGCGACATACGCTACGTCGGAATTGGCAAGATAGAGGCCTTCGAGGCGACACTATCGGCTCTTTCACAGCGTCAGTATGACATCGTCATCAACGCCGGCACAACGGGTTCGTTCCGTCATCCGTTTGCAACGGTGCTCCACCCCTCACGCATAGCACAGGGAGATGCCTTCATCGGTAGCGACTTCGCAACAAGCGTGGAGCAACTCACAACGGGCGATGCCGATACGGCAATCCTTTCGGGCGACAACTTTATCGGAGAGGATACTCCCGAAGCATACAAGCGTCTGATAGCGAACTATGACTGTATGGATATGGAGAGTTATGCCATTCTGCGTGCCATACGCTACCACGCCGCCACGACAAACTCCGCAGAGGCAGAGTTTCACGTCATAAAGGTAGTAAGCGACGGAGCCGATGGCTCGATAGGCGACTGGGCGGCACGACTTATTGCGTTACGCCCCACCCTGCACAAGGCGATTGAGCAGCGTATTAACGAACTAAAATAGTCTGAAAAACGATGATTCTGGAAGCTTGCTGCAAGATAAACATCGGCCTCGATGTACTGCGTCGTCGCACAGACGGATACCACGACCTTGAAACGATTATGGTACCCGTAAGGGGTTTGTACGACATTGTGGAGGTTGAACGCAACGACAACGATACGGTCCACTTCACAGGCAAGGGCATCGTCGTAGATTGTGCCACAGAGGATAACATCTGCCTTAAAGCCTATCGTCTGATGCGTGAGAGATTCGGCATCGAAGGTGCAAACATCACCCTCGACAAGCGTGTCCCCTTTGGTGCGGGTCTGGGTGGAGGCTCATCAGACGGCACAGCCGTCATTATGGCATTGAACGAGATTTTCTCGCTAAACCTCTCCGAGCAGCAGTTGATTGACCTTGCTGCCGAGCTCGGCAGCGACACGCCATTCTTTGTTCGCCGCTCACCGCAACTGTGCGAAGGACGTGGCGAGATTATGCGACCGATAGATATCGACCTCGAAGGGTTATGGATTGCCATCGTAAAACCCGATGTCAGCATATCCACACGCGAGGCATACGCAGGCATCCGTCCGGAGATACCCGCGACACCACTCTCTCAACGCATCACAGCCCCACGCAGCGAGTGGCAGGAGTGCATCAAAAACGACTTTGAGAGGAGCATATTTGCCGCACATCCCGACCTCGCAACAATCAAGGAGAGCCTTACAGCAGCAGGAGCTGTCTATGCCGCCATGTCGGGCAGCGGCTCGGCAATATTCGGACTCTTTGAGAGTGAAGCGGCGGCGAAGGCTATGCATAGCATCACGCCATATATCTTCAAATTATAGAGAACGACTTGACACAACAAAGGCCACCCCACGTGGGATGGCCTTTTTCTATTTCGCGTCACTCACTTCCGCCTGCTTGTCGCGGCGTTTCCACAGACGCTTTGGCTTCTCCGGCTCCTTCTTTATGATGTGAGAGGATATTACCGATGCAAGATTTGTTGGTGCTATATTGCGTTCTATCTTGCCGCCATAAGCAACCGATATACCGCCTGTCTCCTCCGACACCACCACCGCAATAGCATCCGATGTCTCGGTAATTCCTATCGCAGCACGGTGACGAGTACCATACGACTTGGGGACATTGGACTGCGTCACGGGGAGGATACACTTGGCCGCCACAACACGATTATCAGCCACAATGGCCGCACCATCGTGCAACGGAGCATTCTTGAAGAATATATTACCCAGCAACGATACCGACACCTGTGCGTCAATCTTGATTCCGCTGTCGATAATATCTCGCAAGTCACTCTTCTGTGCCAGCACAATCAAAGCACCCGTCTTGGTCAGCGACATCTCCGAGCAGGCTGTAACGATAGGCTCTAAATCAACCTCCGACACAGGGCCGTTGTTGAATATGTTGTTTATGAAGGTAAAACCTCGCTGACGCATACCCACAACCTGCAAAAAACTGCGTATCTCGGGCTGGAAAATGATGAGCAGAGCTATCACACCCACACTTACAATCTGACCCAGAATAGTCTGCAACAATGTCATATTGAGGGCACGCACAACAACCCACACCACATATATTATAATGATACCCGTAAAGATATATGGGGCGTTGGTACCTCGTGTCATTCGGTATATTCCGAACATCAGAAGTGCCACAAGCAGAATATCGACAAAGTCAAGTATTGTAAAGGGTATAAAGTCCATATCCTAATGTTTAGCTTTGCAAATATAGAAAAAATAAGGCAAAACAAAAAAAACTACGGAATAATCTATTTTAGGCTTGTTGCTAAAAAATAGATTCTCACGCATTTGTTTTTCGTCACTCTGAGGGAGGCTTGCCGACCGTGAGAACACTGCAAGTAAGCGAGAGCAGAAGCCAAGTCTTGCTTGGATTATGCCGAGCGGGAGCAGGGAAAAACCGACCTTTTGTCGGATTAGTCTAAAAACAAATGCTCAGAATGACGTTACAAGCCTAAACGATATAATTCCGAAAAACTATACTACTCTATTTCAAATATTCTCTCCTCGTCGTCACCCGCCGAGATTCTCACCTCCATCACATCGTCGGGTATCAACTGCTCAATCTTTTCGGGCCACTCCACAAGGCATAAATCGCCCGAATAGAAATACTCCTCGTAGCCCAAATCAAAGACCTCATCAACAGAGTCAATGCGGTAGAAATCGAAGTGATAAATGCGGCAATCATTCTCGCCGACATACTGATTTACAAGGGCAAATGTAGGACTCGTAACACTATCCTCCGAGCCCAGAGCAGCTGCGATACGGCTTATAAGCGTCGTCTTGCCGGCTCCCATACCGCCTCTGAAAATCACGACACTGCGACCATTCAATGCCGCCAGCACCTCCTCGGCAACCATATCGAGTTGCGAGAGTGAATCTATCTCTATTCTCTTCATAACAAAATCTTATCGTTTGGGTTTCAGCACGATATACGGCACAATCATCTCCTCCATCGAGATACCGCCGTGCTGGAATGTGTTTCTGTAATAACGGATAAAGCGGTTGGCGTCGTTGTTATAGACCAAAAAGTCAGAGTTATAGGCAAATATATAACTTGACGAGAGGTTTGTGCGAGGTAACTGTATATCCTCGGGGCGTGTAACCTCATACACCTCGCGTGCGTTATACTGCAAGTTGCGTCCTGTCTTGTAACGCAGGTTTGCCGAGGTCTCCTTGTCACCCGTAACCTTTACAGGATTATCCACGCGTATTGTTCCGTGGTCGGAGGTGATGATGACGGTATGACCCTGCTCCGAGAGCATCTTCAATATCTCGAATAGGTCGGAGTGCTCAAACCACGAACGCGTAAGCGAACGGAACGAAGCCTCATCCTCGGTAAGCTCTCTGATGATATCGGTCTCGGTACGGGCGTGCGATAATATATCAAGGAAATTATAGACGATAACCGAGAAGTCGGCATCATATACACGGCGTATATTGTCAATGAGTTTGCGACCCGCCTCCGGACGCACCAGTTTATCAAATGTCCACTTATAACCCTTGCCGCACGATGCTATCTGACGACGCAGGAACTCCTCCTCATACTGATTTTTGCCGCCCTCCTCGTTGTCGTTCAGCCACTTGTCGGGCATCATCTTGTCGATAGCCAGCGGCATTAGACCGGCGAAGATAGCATTGCGGGCATACTGCGTAGCCGTAGGCAGAATGGCACAATAGAAGTCATCGACATCGACATCGTAGAAGTTGTGCAGCAACGGATTTATGGCACGCCACTGGTCGTAGCGGAAGTTATCGATGAGCAACAGCGTCACCTTCTCCGCCTTGTCGGCCTCTGGGAATATCCTCTTACGCATCAGCGTATGCGACATCACGGGAATCTCCTCATCCTCCACGCGGCGGTTAATCCAGTTATAATAGTTGCGACGAACAAACTTGCAGAACTCCTGATTGGCCTCACTCTTCTGATACGACAGCACCTCGCGGATGCTTACATCCGACGACTCCGACAACTCTATCTCCCAGTTCGTAAGCTTGCGATATATCGCACACCACGACTGAAACGACGATGCCATCTGACACATCGAGGCTATACGGCCGAACTCGGCACGATAGTCGGCTGTTGTCTGCTCGGTAACGAGCTGCTGCTGATGCACATTCTTCTTGATTGAGAGCAGCACCTGATTGGGGTTTACGGGCTTGATGATGTAGTCGGCAATCTTCGAGCCGATAGCCTTGTCCATAATATTCTCCTCCTCGGACTTCGTAACCATAATTACGGGAGTCGTGGGACGCACATCCTTTATCAGCGGCAGCGTCTCCAAGCCCGTCATACCGGGCATCATCTCGTCCAGAATAATAAGGTCGTAGGCCGTAGCACGCACCATATCGATAGCGTCGTAGCCATTGTTGCATGTATCAACCTCATAGCCCTTGCCCTGCAAGAACAGGACGTGCGGCTTCAAGAGTTCGACCTCATCATCTACCCAAAGTATCTGTACCATATAATCAATTCTCTATCGTTTCGTAAAAAACGTCTTAAAGACCTCTTTAATTGTGGGGAACGAACGCTTTATTGCACTCTCCACCTCGCAGATGGGAATATACTGCACATCAATAATACCCTCCTCACGCTGTGGCACGAGCTGACACCCCTCCTCGGCACGCATCGCATACCACGAGGTATATTTCATCTCCCACTTACCATATATATTATAGCAATGCACCGTAGAGCATAGAAACCTCTCTACACTCGCAATTTTCACGCCCGTCTCCTCCTCGACCTCGCGTGCGGCACACTCCTCTACACTCTCACCCTCCTCGCGATGTCCCTTCGGAATGTCCCATCTCTCGTTACGGCGTATGAGCAGCACCTCGTCGGCACTGTTTCTCGCCACGCCACCGGCCGATTCAACCCATACGAACTGCTCGGCAACGGCGTCAAACGATTGCTGGATATTTTCACATCGGAGGGCTATTTTGTTGTATGTTTCAAGAAAAGTAACTATCTTCGCTTTTGAAATGGGTGTGTCGGCACTATCCTCTACGATATGATAATCCTCCGGGATATTATCGCAGGCAAACAGGAGCTCCTTATCGGCAAAATATACCCTTATCTGACCATTGGCATCGGCCGTTGGCAATGGGTATCGACCCGACGACGGAGTGTTTTGGGCGGCACCACATTGATTGGGAAATACGTTCTGTTCGGTCATAATAGTCGTTCTGTTCGGGTTTCTCTTGGCAAAAATACTAAAATTGAAGTTAAACCGCTATAAAATCTTATGAAAAAATTAACCTTTATTATGGCTATTGCAACAATGGCTCTCTCGGCTTGCTCTCCAAAAGAGGCTCCGACAACACTTTTGATAGACAACAACCTCACCGCAGAGGAGGTTGCCGAAGGTCGCTTGACACCCTCGGTTATGTGGAAAATGGGACGCTTGGGTAGTGCCACCCTCTCGCCCGACGGAACAACGGCTCTCTACACCATCACCCGCTACAACATGGCAGAGAATCGCGGCCTTACACAAATCTATGTTCGCGACATCGCCTCTGGTGAGGAGAAGGAGCTGACCGACAACACATCGAACAATATTGACCCCAAGTGGTCAGCTGATGGCAGTAAAATCTACTTTATGTCAAATCGCAGCGGCTCAATGCAGCTCTGGGAGATGAACGCTGCGGGCGGAGCCGTAAAGCAGCTGACAGATGTTGCCGACGGTATTGAGGCTTATGGAGTTGCAGCGGCCGACGACAAGCTCTTCTACGTCAAGACCGTGCATATTGCCGACATCAAATCTTCTGACCGCCACAAGGATATGGATAAGTCAAAGGCTCGCATCTACGACGATTTGATGGCTCGTCACTGGGACTATTGGGATGAGGGCGACTACCGCCACATCTTCGTCTCTTCACTCACTGACGGCATTGTAAAGGAGGGTATCGACATTTTGGGACAGGAGGCTGCATGGGATGCTCCGCTGGCACCATACTTCGATGCCGGTGAAATTGCGTGGAGCAACAACGGCGAGATGCTGGCATACACCTGCAAGCCCCTGACAGGAGCCGCCTATGCTGTATCTACCGACTCCGACATCTTCATCTACAACTATAAGTTCGGCTCGACAATCAACATCAACAAGCCGACACCCGTAGCCGCAGACACGGGCGACTTCCCCGGTTATGACCGCTATCCCGTATGGTCACCCGACGACAGCAAGGTGGCATTCTGCTCAATGGCCACACCCGGCTATGAGTCTGACAAGGATCGCCTCTGGGTTTATGATATCGAGAAGGGCGAGATGAAGTATCTCACTCCGAAGTTTGACCACAGTGCACAGAATGTCATCTGGAAGGACAACGGCACAATCTACTTCCTGTCGGCTATTCACGGCACACAGCAGGTATGCCGCGTGGGCGTTGAGGATGCTGCTGTTGAGGTCATCACATCGGGCGACCACGACATCGCCACTATCTCTATCGCCGGCGAGAAGTGCCTCTCTACGCTTATGACAATCAGTCGCGACAAGGAGCTCTACGATGTAAATCTTGCTGACGGTAAGCTTACACAGCTCTCGAACATCAACTCTCACGTCTATGACAATGTGAAGATGGGCGAGGTGCAGAAGCGTATGGTACGCACCACCGACGGCAAGGAGATGCTCACATGGGTTATCCTTCCGCCCGACTTTGACGCTACAAAGAAATACCCCACACTGCTCTATTGCGAGGGCGGCCCACAGAGTACCGTATCGCAGGGCTGGAGCTACCGCTGGAACTTCCAGCTTATGGCTGCACAGGGCTATGTTGTCGTAGCACCCAACCGCCGAGGCTGCCCATCGTTCGGCTCGGAGTGGCGTGAGCAGATTTCAGGCGACTATGCGGGTCAGAACATCAAGGATTACCTTGCCGCTATCGACGAGGTTGCCAAGGAGCCGTGGTGCGACACCGAGCATCTGGGTTGCGTGGGAGCATCGTACGGAGGCTACTCGGTATATTTCCTTGCCGGCAACCACGATGGCCGCTTCAAGGCATTCATCTCGCACTGCGGAATCTTCAACTTTGAGTCGATGTATGGCGAGACCGAGGAGCTCTTCTTCATCAACCATGACTACGGCGGCAACTACTGGGATAAGTCTAACAGCGTGGCACAGCGTTCTTATGCCAACTCGCCTCACAAGTTCGTCGATAAGTGGGACACACCTATTCTTATTATTACGGGCGAGTACGACTTCCGTATCCCCTTCACACAGTCATTGCAGGCCTTTACGGCTGCTCGCTTAAAGGGTGTCGATGCCCGTCTGGTTGAGTTTGAGAACGAGGCTCATCAGGTCTTCAAGCCACAAAACTCAATGGTCTGGAACCGCGAGTTCTTCGGCTGGCTGGATAAATATCTGAAAGAGTAATATTTAGAGATTTTTCTCAACAGAGAGAGGCTGCCCGCTTTTTGGGCAGCTTTTTCTGTTTATACAGATTTCGTTCGTTGATAAAAACAGCCATTTCGTTGATGAAAACCCCTCGTTTATTGATTTTATTTTTACAAAAATTACCATTTTTATACTTTTGTGGCATTATTGCGTAGTGTGCCTTGCACATTACAACCCAATGTAGAAGAATTACTTATATGCAGTTTAAGAGATATCTTATATTAACGCTGTCGCTGCTCGTTCTTGCGTGTGGCAAGGAGTCTTTCGACACTCCCGCCGCAAGCGGGCCTGTCACCGTAGGCTTCGTGGTGGGTGGAGCCGATACCCGCACCACCATTAACGACGACGGCATCAGCTCTTCGTGGGAGAAGGGCGACCGCATAGCCTTGTGGGCCACATCGCAGAATGGCACTGCGACACTCTCGGCTCAACAGTTTGGCCTCTACTACCGCGACGGCTCGCTTGCTATGTTCACTGCGACACTCCCTTCGGCAATGGCAGAAGGCACTTACAACTATTGGGCAACCTACCCTGCTCCCAAGTCGGTAAATGGTACGAAGGCGACATTCAACCTGCCCAACACGCAGGATGGCACGATGTCGGGAGGTGCGGCTATTATGGTGGCACAGCCTGCACAGGGCCCACAGTTGAGCAAGGTAACCGACATTCCGGCGTACTTTGAGATTTACGACGGACACCTCTCGCTACAAATGAAGCACGCCACTCACGCCCTGCGTTTCTTTGCTCCGAGCAACAAGTGGGGCTTCAACGACGGCGAGAAGATTGAACGCATACAATTCACTATGCCACAAGGCATTGCCGGTGATTTGACACTTGATTACACCGACCTTGATGCCGCCAGAACAACAGCAAACACATCAAACTCAATATCTCTCAACCTGACCAAACCCATCGGAGCATCAGCCTCTGCATCGGCTTTGGAGCACGCTTGTGCAGCAATACTCCCCACAGCGGCATTTGCTGCGGGCGATGCTATTTCGATGAAGATATATTCGAAGAGGCAGATGGTCGAGCAGGCTATCTCATTGGAGGGTCGCGATGCTATGCAGGCAGGACATATCACACCCATAGCATTGGATTGTTCATCGCCCGTTGAACGACCAAAAATTGCATTCCGCATCACAACGAACAATCTGGGAGAGCAGCCATACCGAATCACCCTCACTTCGGCTGACACCAACACCAAGTGGCTGATTACCGATGACCATATCTACGAGTATTATACAGGCTCTACAACCTCGACAATCGCCAACGGCAGTGGTTTTGACATTCACTATGACGAGGAGACACTTGCCTCAATATCAGGCAAGAGTGTAACGGTAACCTACGAATCGGAGAGTGCTATCATAACAAATGCTATCACAATGCCGACGATGACCGTAGGTAATAGTTACACTGTCAATCTGACCGTTCCATACCTGATGTATCAGGATTTCAGCAATATTGCAAACTATAATGACGAGGCTACAACTGGCTCAAAGTCGTTGGACGACTCTGGTCTTCCCGGATGGACTGCATCACGAACAAGAAGTAGTGCCGGCAGTCATATAAGATTACGACCATTCTATGGTGTCATTGGTCGATATCAAGGTCGAATGGATAGCGAATTTTTCGGTTCAAGATTGAAGAAGAGTGTGACCGTAAAGGTTACAATCAATGCCGGAGCAGAGAAGATTGCAACTCCTTTACAAGTGGGTAAAACCACCACAGCAGGAGCTATTGAGGCCAGAATAGATATTGAAAGCGTAAGCACCACATTAAATCTGGCCAAGGGAACAAACTCCTCTATGCCATCATTTACCTATACCGTAACGGGTGTTACGGCTAACCACCGATTAAGCTGGAGGACAAATATTACCTCCGGTTTGTGGGGTACATACTCCGATACACCTATCGACAACATCAAGGTTTCGATTGCGAAATAATAACGAAACAACAACATAAAATAAGCAGAAACAAAAACAAAAAAACAAATTAAATTTATAGGTTATGAAACTTAAAAATCTGACTTTGTACGCATTGGCTCTTATGGGGCTTATGGCGTGCAGCGAAGGCAAAGAGCCTATCGAAAACGGCACAGAGTTGGGTTATCTCACATTCTCGCTGAATCAGACAGACGATGTGGATAACATCACTACTCGTGCAGACAAAATCTCTATCAGCAATGCTGCCGGCACAGGCTACACAGCACCCGCAGATGGTGATTTCACAATCACCATTACCAACGATGATGATTACTCTTGGACAGGTACAGTTGCCGAGTGGGACTCTACAACAGCTCTCAAAGCGGGTAACTACACCGTAAATGCGACTTACAACAATGGTGGCGTAGGTTTCAACTCACCCGTATTCAAGGGTAGCACCACTTTCGCAGTTACAGGCGGCCAGACAACACCTGTTACCGTTCCCGTAGCTTTGCAGAACGCTATTGTTCGCTTGCAGTACAACGATATGTTCAAGAACTACTACTCTTTCGAGAAGTTCACCGTAACATCTATCGGTACAGCAGTTGAGTTTATCCCCACCGAGACCCGTGGTGCTTTTGTTGAGGCCACTACTTTCACTATCGAGGGTACTCTCACATCACAGGCACAGTCTAAAGACGGCTCTTCAGTAACTCGCACTTTCAGCAAGAGCTACACTGCCAAGAAGACTCAGTGCTATACAATCTCATTCACCGCTTCAAACATTGGTGGCAACACTATCAAGGTTCAGTTCGGAGATGATCCTGCCGACACTATCGACTTCGGTGATATCGAACTTAACGACTAATCGGAAACGAAAAAAAATAAAAACGATATAATATGAAACGATTTTTAGCAATTGCACTCCTCGCATCGGCATTGATGGTATCTTGTGCCGACGACTTTAAGTACAAAAGCGAGGAAAAGGTATTCGGTACACTTTCGTTTGCCGATTTGCAGATTTCAGTAGATCAGGACGAGGTTGTCGTTCGTTCGGAGGAGCCCGCGACCGAGACCTACTACATCTACGTATATGACAGCGAGGGTACTCTCTACAACGGTCAGCCCTACATCTATGACGATGGTGCTATCGTTGGCTCTGCCGATGGTATTTTGTTGCCCGAAGGCGTATATTCAATCGATGTTCGTTCACAGAAGGATGTTGCCGCTGCCAAATTTGAGAACGCTATCTACGGCACAACAAAGGAGAACATCACTATCACTGCCGGCCAGACTACCGCGATTGGCAAGGTTGTTTGTACTTTGATTCAGTGTAAGGTTACCGTTGATTACAACGACGACTTTCTCGCAATGGTTGCAGGCAACTGCAATGTAACGGTTACCGTTGGTGAGTCATTGAACTATGCACTCAACTACGACGCTACAAACAAGGTTGTAAAGAACTACGAGAAGAAGGCGGGTTATTTTGCTATCAACAACGGTGTGAATACCTCTATGGAGGTTAAGTTCGCAGGTGTTATCGTCGATAAGAACGGTAATGCCAGCGAGGCTACAATGACAAAGGCATTCGAGAATATCGCTGCTCGTCAGTGGCGTCAGATTAAGTTCATCAAGAAGATTGACGCCGAGGGTAACGCTACTTTCGACATCGTTATCGATGACTATGTAGAGGATAATCCGTTGGGTGAGGATGTTACAGGCTCGGAGGAGGCTATCGGCTCTGACCCCAATGCTCCCAAGGGTGATGGTAACATCAAGTTGCTCAGCACAGCAGGTCTTAACGAGAACACATCTCCCACAAAGGATGCGTGGAACGCTGCATTTACCGATGAGCCTACAGATGTTGAGACCTATGAGGTAATCGTTCTTGACGACAATCTCACTTCTGGCACAGATGCCGAGGGCAATCCTACACAGCTGTTGCAGTTTGAGGCCTCTGTACCTAACAAGATTAAGGATTTCTATATCGTAATCGATTCGGATATGATTGGCCCGCTGTTGCCTGCGTTGATTGGCGACGCCGAGTATATCGACCTGGTACACGACACAACAGCCGTTAAGGCTATTGCCGAGGTGGTACCATTCCCCTACCACGACCCCGATAATGGTGTTATTATCGCCGGTGCTACATCTGTTGCTTTCAACCTCGACAAGGCTGTCGGCATTTTGAGAGCTATGGGTAACGCACAGCACACCTTCAAGATGACTGTGAAGGATGAGGCTGGTTACACAAAGAATATTGACCTTGTATTAAATGTAGTTGCTAAATAACGATGAGAAGATATATATACATTGCTATCAGCATAGCTACTTTGTTGATGGCAGCATCTTGTACAAAAGATGTTTCAACAGAATTTACAGGCAAGGGCGGCATCTCACTCGCTGCGACTATTGACAATGCAGCTACCCGTGCTACCGACAGCGAGACTCTGCTCAATGAGGCCTCTGTAAAGATTTACAAGCCAAACTTCGATGGTTTGGTACGTTCATACACCTACGCCGATATGCCGCAGGTTATCTACCTGCCCGAGGGTAATGGTTACCGCGTGGATGTTGTTGCCGGCGAGCTTGTAAAGGCTACTCCCGCCATGGCATCATTCGAGAGCAAGAGCTACAAGGGCTCTGCCGAGTTTGATGTAACAGCAGGCGTTACCAACACTACCCCCATCACCGTTAATGCCAACATCTGCAACGCTATCAGCAACATCACTTTTGGCAACAGCATCGCAGAGAACTTCGAGGCTGGCTTCAAGGTGACTATCGGTATGGATGGCAACAACTTGGAGTACAACGCCGACAATAGCGGTACGGACGGTTACTTCATCATCAGCCCCGATGCCGAGGAGCCGAAATTGGAGTGGTCATTCAGCGGCGTATTGCTGAAGAATGGCGAGACATTTACCAAAACTGGTAGCTTCGCGGTTGAGGCAGGTAACAAGTATGTTATGAACCTCAAATACACCGAGAAGGATGGTCGCCTCACTATCGACATTTGGGTTGATAAGGAGACTATCGACTTCAACGACCAGATTATCTTCGAGCCTACAACTGTTGGTTTGACACTCTCACGCAGTTACGAGATTTGGGCTAACCACGCAATCGTTCACGCCGAGGTAAGTCCCCAGATGTATGATGCAACGAAGGTATATTTCGAGTACAAGAAGTCATCAGACAGCGAGTGGACACGCCACGCTACGGCTGCAACTCCCGATTCTGAAAAGAGTGACGAGAAGGGTTTCAGTGCTACATTGAAGGGTCTGGATGCCTCAACAGAGTATGAGTATCGTCTGGTTGTTACCAACCTCAACACTCTCGAAGAGGAGACTATCTCTGCTACCCGTACATTTACTACCGATGTAGATACTGCTGTTGTAAATGGTGGTTTTGAGGATACTTGTATAGAGAATAAGATGCCCGCATTCTTCCCCGAGGGTGGTACAAAATGGTGGTGCTGCGGTAACCAAGCTGTTAAGGAGTATGTGAATATGCCTGTAGTTGGTGATAATGTAGCTGCATCTTGTATTATTACATCTTCGTCTACGGATGTTCCCGGCGAGAGCAAATTGCCCGGCAGTACAAAGTCAGCACAGCTGAGTTCTAAATATCTTGAGATTTTGAATGGTGCAGTCAAGAAGTTTGCTGCTGGTAACCTATTCTACGGTCAGTATTATGAGACTGTTGGAACAGAAGGCGGTAGCGTTTACTTCGGTCGTCCATTTACAGCTCGTCCCGTAGGCCTTCGCTGCTGGATTAAGTATGTAGGCGGTCAGGTTACTCACACCGGCAGTGGTTCTCCTATCGCAGTCGGTGCATACGATATCGCACAGTTGAAGGTTGCTTTGGGTATCTGGGATGCTGCTACTTATGGCGGTAATAACGAGAGCCCTGTAAATGTAAACACGACTCTGCCCGAGACCTTTATCGACTACGCTGCTGATGCCTACAATCCGAAGGATCCCGACAATAGCGGTCGTACATTGGCTTATGGCGACTTGCAGATTACAAGTGCCGCATCGGGTGCTGACTATGTCGAGTACATCAACGGCACTACACAGAAGCGTAACTACACCGAGTGGCAGGAGGTTGTTATTCCTTTGGAGTACTACGACCAGACTACAATGCCTACTCACCTTATCATCTCTGCTGCTGCGTCAAAGTACGGTGACTACCTCTCTGGTTGCAATGGTGGTACAATGTGGCTTGACGGCGTAGAGTTGATTTACGACCTTAACGAGCTTTAATAGTTAAACTCAACCGCCTTGTGCGGTAATCGGATAAACCCGATATATATGCGGAAACTGGTTTTAATAGTTGTAATGTTGTGTTTCACGGGCGTCGCAGGCGTCCGTGCACAGCGTTACGATAGAGGTTTTGACCTGAAATCCTCAACCTTCGTTGAGAAGGGTACGTGGATGATTGGCGGTCAGGTAGCCTACTCTACTCACTCCAACGACAACTATCGCTTCCTTATTATCGAGGATATAAACTCCAACGGATACCGTTTTACGGTGAGTCCGATGGTCGGTTATGCTATCGGCGACAATATGGCTCTGGGCGTACGTTTTGCCTATGGACGCAACAAGTTGCATGTCGAGCAGGCCAACCTGAACATTGCCGATATAAATATCAACGTAAAAGATTATTACACTTTGAGCCACGACTTTACGGGAATGATTGTCTATCGTAACTATATCCCGCTGGGCAGTTCAAAGCGTTTTGCCATCTTCAACGAGACACAGCTCGCTGTGGGCATAGGTCAGGCCAAGCTAATCAATGGCCGCGATATAAACAGCGTTGTCGGCACATACGAAGAGTCACTTTCGTTGAAGCTGGGCCTCAACCCGGGCCTTATAGCCTTTGTGAATGACCACCTGGCCGTTGAGGTCAATGTGGGCATGCTGGGTCTGCAATACAACTCGATAGATCAGATTCACAATCAGGTCTATACGGGAAGTCGCGAGGCCACGCAGATAAACTTCAAGGTCAATATTTTCTCTATTGGCTTCGGCCTCGCTTATTACCTCTAACAGACAGATATGATGAAAAATTTATTACGCACAATAATTCTCGGCATAGCTGTTTTTGCGACGACGACAATCGCCGCACAGGAGGTATCTACATCGGTCAAGCCGTCAAAGAAGGCTCGCCAGACTATCTCGTTAGGAGAGGAGATTCCGCGAGATACTGTAGGCAAGAAGCATAACCGAGGCTTAAAACAGCACCTTATCATTCCCAAGGGCGAGTGGCAAATCGGAGCACAGATTTCGCACGTCAGCCTGTCGAGCAGCAACAGCGAATTTATGTTGCTCATCAATGGTCTGGATGCGAATGCCTCGATGACCAAGATTGCTCCGTTCTTCGCATACTCCTATCATAACAACCGTTCGATAGGCCTGCGTTTCCAATACACCACCGCATCAGGAGGTGTGAGCAAGGGCGAGCTGGATTTGCTGAGTGATGATTTGAACTTCGAGGTGGAGAACCTGCGAGCAGACCTCACCTCGTTTCAGGCATCTATTTACCATCGTTCATACCTTGGTCTGGACAACAAGGGTCGCATAGGTGTCTTTGCCGATATTGCGTTGAGCTATGCCAACAACAAGAATGTATTCTCATATAGCGAGGATACAAGGCACTCCTTCGCACGCACACATCAGCTCAAGCTGGGCTTGTTCCCGGGCGTTGTCATCTTCCCGATGAACAACATCAGTACTCACGTCTCGATGGGCATAGGTGGCGTGTCGTACAACCATACCGACTATGTGAAGGATGGTCAGGTTATCGGCTCACGCGACTTCTCGAAGGCTAATTTCAAACTCGACGTGCTGGATATCAGCATAGGTCTTACAATACACCTCTAAAACCACGATGCTATTATGAAGAGATTTTTTATTATCATACCACTTCTTGTGGCGACAATGGTAGCGGGCTGTATTGAGAACGACCTGCCACTGCCTGTCATAAAGCCGCGTATCGCATCTATGCAGGTAGAGGGTGCATCGGAGGTCTATATCAACTCCGAAAAGCAGAATGTGACTATCACACTGGAGGAGCAGACCGATATCCGCAATGTAAAGATAAGCAGCGTTGAGTTCCAGGACGAGAGAACCCGTTCGTCGTGGGAGATTACCGGTATGCACGATATGTCGAGCAAACTGGCCGTTACACTCAGCATCTATCAGGACTATGTATGGACCATCACCACACAGCAGCCCATTGAACGCTATTTCAGCGTTGAGGGTCAGGTTGGTGCCAGCCAGATAGACGATGTGAACAGACGCGTGATTGTCTATGTGACCGACAAGCAGGATGTGTCGGATATAACCATCACATCGCTGAAACTCGGCCCTGCCGACATCACAACATACTCGCCCGCAATTGAGTCTATCAAGGACTTCTCAAACGGTGCAGAGATTACCGTTACGGCACACGGCCGCAGCCAGCGTTGGATGCTCTACGCCGAGCAGACCGCTACGGCAGTTGAGATGAAGGCCGTAGATGCGTGGACCGCCGTTGCGTGGTTGCGTGCTTCGGGTATTGCCGAGCTGGAAAACGGATTCAAATATCGCAAGAAGGGTGAACAGGAGTGGATTGACGTCAAGACCAACAGTGCCGGCGATGGAGGCGACTTCTCGGCCTGCATCGAGGGCTTGGAGCCTCTGACCGACTACGAGTGCTACGCATTCAGCGGAGAGAACATAACCGATATCTATGAGTTCACGACAGAGGAGGCTCGCCAGATGCCCAATTCAAGCTTTGAGGTATTGAGCAACGCCGAATCGAAGAACTTCCTGTCGTTCTACGACCCCGCATCGACCATTCTTGAGAATCAGAGCAAGTGGTGGTGTTCGGGTAATGCCGGCTCAACATCAATCGGTGCATCGTGGGCCATTACTATCCCCGACTCGGAGGATAAGGTCGATGGTCGCTACTCGGTGCGTATGGAGTCAAAGTGGGTTGTGGTGAAGTTCGCCGCAGGTAACATCTTCGTTGGCGAGTTCGCCGGTGTGCTTGGTACAAAGGGTGGCAAGGTGAATTTCGGACGCCCCTTCACGCTTCGCCCACGCAAACTGTCGGTATGGCTCAAATACGACTGTGGCAAGGTTGACCGTATAGACGGTGTTCCCGACAACGACAATGTGAAGATTGGCGACAATGACCGTGCACAGGTCTTTGTGGCGTTGGGAGATTGGGACTACCGCGTATATGGCGGTACGCCAGCATCGCCCGTATGTGTCAATACGACAGAACGCAGCACCTTCTTCGACCCCAAGTCGGAGGCTGTGATTGGCTATGGCAACATCGTTCTGGACAAATCGACCAATGGCTGGATACACGCCGAGATACCTATCGACTATACCTCAACATCACGCAAACCGACACATATCATCGTGTCGAGTGCTGCAAGTATGCTGGGCGACTACTTCACAGGTAGCTCGGAGAGTAAGTTGTGGATTGACAAGGTAGAGTTGATATACTAATCAACCCTTCGAGTGAATGGCCGAGGGCCACACCCTGCTGCGGCAGCAGCCACCTCGTCGGAGGGAGGGCGAAAGAGTCATTCACTCGTCATAACAGATAGTTTTAGAGGCTTATCCCGAAAGGTTAAGCCTCTTTTATTTTCGTAATTCATCATATTTTTTCTATTTTTGTGAATCAAAATCCGGATTCGGGAAAAATTCAATTGCTATGAAGATAAAAATCCTTTTGCTTGCAGCCCTGATATGCGGTTGCGTGATGCCCGCTGAGGCCAAAGAGAAGAAGACGCCTGCCGACTATGTAGATATGTTTATCGGCACATCCAACTCGCGTTGGATGTTAGGCCCCTACGCACAGGAGCCATTCGGTATGATTCAGCTGGGCCCCGACAATCAGGGAAATGTATGGATGGGCGGTTACGAATACGCCATAGGCAGCGTATCGGGATTCAGCCACCTGCACGCCTGGACTATGGGCGGCCTGATGCTGATGCCCACTACGGCCGATATTGCCCTCACGAACAACTCTGTTGATTCGCCCTACAAGGGTGCCAACGCAGGTTATCACTCACGCATCTTGAAGGAGAGTGAGGTGGCATCGCCGGGATACTATTCGGTATATCTCTACGACCACGAAGTCAAGGCGGAGCTGTCGGCCACCACGCGTTGCGGTATTCATCGTTATACCTTCCCCTCACGCAAGGAGTCACGCATATTGATAGACCTACTGTTTCCCACCGAGTGGGACTACGGCTTCCACATCAAGGATGCACGCATCACAAAGGTCAGTGACACCGAGCTGGAGGGTTATGCCGATTGCAATTCGGGCAACTGGAGCAACTGGAACGACTATAAGCTGCACTTTGTGATTCGTTTCAGCAAGCCCTTTCAGCAGTTGAACGGCTGGAACAACGGCCGCGAGCAGAGCAACATCGACCAAATAGCAGGCAATGGCGACATAGGTGTATATGCTCTCTACTCGACCACCGAGGGCGAGGCAATTACCGTCTGCACTGCCCTGTCGTTAGTGAGCATCGAGCAGGCACGCCTCAATATGGAGACGGAGCTGTCGCCGCTGAACTACGACTTCGACCGCGTGGCCGCCGCGACACGAGCAAAGTGGAACGACCTGCTGGGCCGCATCGAGATAAAGGGCGGCAGCGAGGTGGATAAGGTGAAGTTCTACACCAACCTCTATCGTGCTTATGCCGGCAAGCAGACGTGGAGTGATGTAAACGGCAAGTATGTGGATGCGTGCGAGAATGTTCAGCAGGTGGAGAGTGGCGAGATGTATGGCGGCGACGCCTTCTGGAACAGTTTCTGGAATCTGAACGGCCTCTGGTCGATTATTTCGCCACGCTATATGGATAATTGGGTTACTACCCAACTCGAACTATTTAAGCACAACGGCTGGACAGGCAAGGGCCCTGCGGGCTTGGAGTATTCGGGCATTATGGAGGGCTCACACGAGACAGCCCTTATGGTTGCCACCTATCAGAAGGGCATACGCCACGATGGCGAGGCTATCTACGAGGCTGTGAAGAAGAATGTGACGCAGTCGGGCGGCTGGCATCCTTGTCGCGGCTGGATGGGTAACCCACTACTCGACAGCTACATACGCTACGGCTATATGCCTCGCGAGGATGGCGTGGTGTCGAAGACGCTGGACTACGCCTACGACGACTGGTGCGTGGCACAGCTGGCTCTGGCACTTGGCAAGACCGCCGAGGGCGAGGCTTTGGAGAAGCGTTCGATGAACTACAAGAATGTATTCCACCCCGAGAAGAAGTTTGTCATGCAGCGTAACAAGCAGGGCGAGTGGGACCCCAACTTCGATGTGTTCTCTAATCAGGGCTTTATTGAGGGTAACAGCTGGCAATATTCGTGGTATGTGCCGCACGACATAGATGGTTTGATTGACCTTATTGGCCGCGATACGTTCAATGCCCGTTTGGAGGAGGGCTTTGCAAAATCGGAGCAGCACCGCTTCGCAGCACACGTCTTTGACCGCACAATGGGACAGTCGGCAGAGTTCTACATCAACCACGGCAACGAGGTTAATATGTGTACTCCGTTCCTCTTCAACTATTCGGGCAAGCCTTGGTTGGCCCAGAAGTGGTCGCGTGCAATCCTCAACTCTTACTACGGCTCGACACCCTACCACGGCTGGGAGGGCGACGAGGACGAGGGTCAGATGTCGGCGTGGTATGTTATGAGTGCTATGGGTCTGTTCGAGATGGATGGCGGCGTGGCGGCAACTCCCGAATTAGATATCACCTCGCCGCTGTTCCGCGAGATTACTATCCACCTCGACAACGACTATTACCGCGGCAAGACCTTTACTATCAAGGCGAAGGGCAACTCGGAGAAGAATATCTACATTCAGAAGATGTGGCTCAACGGCCGCGAGTGGCACTCAACACGCATACCTTTCTCGGCAATTGTCAATGGAGGAGAGCTTACCTATCAGATGGGTGCAGAGCCAAATTACGAGTGGTTTGAGGAGTAGGAGAAAAAATTAATTATATAAAAATGGAGTGTTCAAAGCAAAGAACACTCCATTTGTTTAATCGGGGCTTTGTCCTACTCTTTTATAGATATATTGCCCCCATTGTCATTCACCTTGATTTTTACGCCGCCTATTTCCATCGTAAGGCCACCGTCCTCCTCCTTGATGCTGACAATCTGCTCGTCTTCGACCTTGATGCCATCCGTTCCAATCTTCACCAGCCTCTTGCCCTCATCTGAAATCTCAATGCCGTTGCTGCCGAATGAGATATTGGTTTCGAGGCGGTCCACATCCTCGGTGCTACCCGTCAGGACAACCTGCGTGTCCTCCATAATATGGGTGCGAGAAATGGTGCCATCGGTGTTTTCCTGCGTGCCGAGCTTACGGCGGAACTCCTCAACCTCATCCTCGCTGAACTCCTCATATAGGATATCCGTATCCTGCTCAAAGGCAGACTCGAAGGCATTCTCTATCTGATTACCAAAGTCGGCGGGCGACTTGATGGCCGAGATGGTCATTGTCGCAAGCATAATAACCCACAGAATAAGCATTATCAGCATAGCCTTGCCATTGGGCTTGGCAGAGCCGATGAATGATATCAGGAGGTAGAGGATTGCAAACATCGGTATCAAAACCACAAAGAAGAATGACAGCAGAGCTACTCCTGTGGCAAAATCAAAGGCTATCATAGGTATTGTTGTACTCAATGCGACAAGTCCCACAACACAACCGCCAATAATAAGGCCTATAAGCACCACCGCAGCAAAGACCTTCAACGCAATGAGCATAATGTTACCCATCAGCATCACTATCTTCGCCACCAGCGTACGTTCTCTCTCGTCGGGAGCAACAGTGGTATTGGCCTTGATGCTCTGTGCTGTGATGCGTTCGCCATTCTGTTCGAGTTTCTGGCGGGCAGAAGATGCTGCCGGCACAACAAACCACAAGACGATATAGGCCACAACAACCATACTGAATATATTGCCCATAAAGTCCGAGAAATGATAGTTTAGACCATCATCGATATGGATTGTGCCGAGTGTCGAGAACAACAACGGAACGAACATTGCCAGACGAATCCACGTCGCATCAATACCAAAATACTTCGCAAAACCGGCACACACGCCACCCAGCTTACTGTTCTCCAAATCGCGATACAGACGGCGTGGAATACGAGGATTGCCATTGCGGTCGGTATGCTCGGTACTGCGTGGGGCGTTGTTCTCCTTCTCATCCTCAATCTCGTTGGGCATACCCAGCTGCTTGATGATATTATCAATCAGCGGACGTGCCACCACACCCTCGGCCGACTGTGCAGAGAGTATCAGCTCGGCGATACGGGCCTCGATATCGGCCAAAATCTCCTCGCCATCGGGGTCATCCTTGTAGGCATCCTTCAAGGTGTCGATATATGTACTGAGTGCATTGTAGGCATTCTGCTCCAAGGTGAACGATATGCCGCCGATGCTACATTTTATAATCTCGTTCATATCTCATAAAGTTTTGTTTCAACCTTCTCTTTACTTTGCTACATTCTCCTGATGCTGCCGCCCGATGATGCCTCGGTAGATACTGTACCATCGCCCTCATAGCGTATCGAGCCGGCAGAAGAGGCCTTCGCAACGAGTTTCTTGCGGCTGTTTACCTTGATTGAAGCACCCGACGACGCCTTTGCATTTACCAGCTCCAAAGCGGGACAGTCATAAGCGATGATATCGCCCGCCGATGATGCCTCGGCATAGAGTGTGCCCACCTCGCCTTCGAGTCTGATTTTAGCACCCGACGATGACTTTGCCGAGCAACGCAGCGAGAGGAGATTTATCTCGATATCGCCGGCTGACGATGCCTCAAAATATCCGTTATCGGCCTTCAAAGTACCCTTGACAGATGAGCCCGATGTAGCCTCAACGGCAAACTGCTCAACATTGGCACGCGAGAATGCTATCTGTGCAGCCGATGAGGTCTCGGCACGAAAGACCTTGACATTTATCTCCGACTGAATCTGCACGAAAGCGGCTGACGAGGCCTCCACCTTTGTCAGGTTGGGGTTGGCAGGCAACGATACGATGACGGTAACATTGTTCAACGACCTGATATCGTCGTCAATCGTGATTTCCAGCTCGCCCTCCTCGATTTCAAACTCCACATAGGGCATAATATTGTCGTTGGCTTGGATGATAACCTCGTTGTCGGTGCGTTCCTCAATTTCGACCTTCACACCGCGTGAAGCCTCAATCTTGGTGTACTCCTGTGTAAGGGTGATGCTCTTTGATATGATATTACCACTACCCTTGATAGGCTTTGCAGCTACAACCGCCGGCATCGCAAGCAGGGCTGCCAATGCAAGTATTATAATCTTTTTCATAATTCTCTGTTTGTTTAATTGGTTAATGACTACTTTCCGCGAATGACCTTAATCTGCTCGACCAACTCGTCCCACGCCTCGTCAAGCATTGCCAGCTGCTGGCGACCAGTCTCGGTGAGCATATAGTATTTGCGTGGAGGGCCTTGTGGCGACTCCTCCCAGCGATAGGTCAAAAGACCAGCGTTCTTCTGTCGTGTAAGGATAGGATATAGCGTACCCTCCACAACAATCATCTGTGCCGCTTTCAGCTCGGCGATGATTTTCGGTGCATAAGAGTCCTCGCGAGATAGTATTGCCAGGATGCAATATTCGAGGATTCCTTTACGCATTTGGACCTTTACATTCTCTTCGTTCATATCTTCTCCTCCTATCTATTTATGTATTTTTGTCATAATATACTCGGTCAGGGCGACAACCGACACTATAATCATTGTAACTATCATAAGGCGTTATTGTTTAGGTTCAACATTTGCATCAGGATTAATCTGCTTTACAGGCTCTTCGGGCATTACAATCCACAGAATTATATAGAGGATTCCGAAGCCGACGGTAAAGAACAGAAATAAGGCGGCCAATCTCACCAGCGAAACATCTACATTCAGATGATCGGCAATACCGCCACATACGCCAGCCAAGATACGCTTGCTGCGTGAACGATAGAGTTTTCCTCTTTCACTCTTCGGCTCCGCAGCCTCCTCTCCGTCAGACTCCACGCGGCGAGAGCTCTGGCCAAAGGTCTCGGGAGCTCCCAGCTGTTCGATGGTACTCTCAACGATAGAGAGGGTAACAACCATCATCGGCGAGGGTACCTTCTCGCGGAATATCTCGGCTATGCGGGCCTCAATATCGGCGAGGGTCTCGTTGTCCCCCTCGGGCAGACGCTGCGATACATCTTCGATGTAGGCGGTCAATCTGCGATAGGCATCGACATCCAGCGTAAAGGCCTGCTGACCGATGTTTACATTAATAGTCTCTTTCATAGTATGTGTCTGTTTTAGTATGGTTAAATGACAATATTGAATATTTTCACACTGCAAATATATGAAAAGTTTTTATACTTTGTATCGCAAAGTAGTATATTTTTACAAAAAACCTGACTTTTTTGTCACTTCTCTATTCCATAGAGAAAAAAAATCGCTATTTTTGCACTACAACAGAAAAACAATTGGACTATGGCAATAAAATGTATAGGAATACTCACTTCGGGCGGTGATGCTCCGGGTATGAATGCGGCAATTCGTGCCGTGACGCGTACAGCTATATATAATGGATATAAGGTCAAGGGCATTATGCGTGGCTACCACGGCCTTGTTACGGGCGAGATAGTGGAGTTCAAGTCGCAGAGTGTGAGTAACATCATACAGAAGGGAGGAACGATTCTCAAAACGGCACGCAGCAAGGAGTTCCGCACCGAGGAGGGACGCCGTCAGGCATACGAGAATATGAAGGCAGAGGGCATCGATGCACTTGTCGTCATAGGTGGCGACGGCTCACTGTCGGGAGCACAGCAATTTGCCGAGGAGTTTGATGTGCCTATCGTGGGTCTGCCCGGTACGATTGACAACGATGTGGATGGCACCGACGAGACCATAGGCTACGACACAGCCCTGAACACAATAGTTGATGCTGTGGATAAGTTGCGTGATACGGCGAGCAGCCACGAACGACTCTTCTTTGTTGAGGTTATGGGCAACACTGCGGGCTACCTTGCTCTGAATGGTGCTATTGCATCGGGAGCCGAAGCCGCTATCATCCCCGAACGCGAGACCGAGGTGGACCAGCTTGCAGACCTTATTCACAACGGCTTCCGCAAGAGCAAGAACTCGGCTATCGTACTCGTAGCGGAGAATAAGGCTACGGGCGGAGCATTGGGTATGGCGGAACGTATCAAGAAGGAGTTCCCCGAGTTTGATGCCCGCGTGACAATTCTCGGTCACCTGCAACGCGGAGGCTCCCCCACTGCCAAAGACCGCATATTGGCATCGAAGATGGGAGCAATGGCCATTGAGGCCTTGTCGGAGGGTCAGCGTAATGTGATGATAGGTATCAAGAACGGCGAGCTGGTGTATGTGCCATTCAAGAAGGCCATAGCACACTCGCAGCCGATGGATTTGAAGGCCCTCGACATAGTGAAGATTCTCTCGATGTAGGGGGTTGCACAGCAAACGAAAGAGGGTGGCTAAAAAATAGTCACCCTCTTGTTTTCTATGTGATTGAGTATAACGACAAAATAGACTCTCGGTGGTTGAATAAAGAGATGTAGTTTCGGAATTATATCGTTTAGGCTTGTAACGTCATTCTGAGCATTTGTTTTTAGACTCTCACGGTCGGCAAGCCTCCCTCAGAGTGACGAAAAAACAAATGCGTGAGAATCTAAATACATTTTTGAACAACATTAATCTATATAATTCCGTTTTTTCATATATGCCTATATGAGCATTTTGAGGGCAAGCATAACGACAAAATAGACTCTTTATTCAGCCACCTTGCCATATATACCGCTTGAAATATAGTAGCGCATCTTGACTATATACTTCGCCTTACCCCACTGCAAGGTGATGAAATACCACGCAGCGAGCACCAGCGTAGCCATCCACTTGAAAATCTCGGCACGACGCAGGTAACCCTCGCGATGATAGTATCGGGCACGACACATCTGACTCTTGCCCACGTTGCGGCAGAGGCGTTCAAAGTAGTCGGGCGTGAGCTTACTGTCGGGGATGATATGGTACATCACAGCCTTCGGAACGTAGTAATACTTGGCCTCGGCAATCTGCAAGCGTTCAAACAGGTCGCACTCCTCGCCACCCAGCAACGACTCGCCGACATAGCCCAGCGAGGTATCAAAGACGCCATATCTACGCACCGCAGAACGACGCAACGCCATATTTCCGCCACCCGGAACACGCCCCTTGGGGAACTCACGCACCTTGTCGCCCCAATACATTGTGTTGGCTATCGGGCGTTCGGTGAAGCACGACATCCAACGCGGACGCCTCGTCTGATACTCCGCCACGATAGGGCCTCCTGCCGCCATAGCGTCGGGTGTGGTATCGAATAGTTCGATGTAGGCCTCGATAAACTCCTTGGCGATGCGTTCATCGTCGTCGATAATCGCTATATACTCGCCCTCACTCTCGCGGATGCCTCTGTTGCGGGCATACGAGAGTCCCTGTGTGGTCTCGGTGACGATACGCAGGTTGAAGTCGGGGTGTTTGGCTGCAAACTCCTCGAAGCGGGCAAGGGTGTCATCCGTAGAGTTGTTATTCACGACAATACACTCCCACAGCTGGGGGTCAGCACTCTGCTGCACAACCGATTGCAAAGCCCCGATAAGCAGGTCGGAACGGTTGTAGGTGGAGATGATAAGCGATAGTCTTAACATAAAAAATGACTTTTCTTGTTCGCAAATATAACCAATTAATTCAAAATTCAAAATTCAAAATTCAAAATTATTTTGCGTTGCCGTGCCGAGCAGGGGCAATGTTTAGGGGAGGTTAAGGAATTTAGGGAAATTAGGGAATTTAAGGATACTTTTGCATAATCCCTAAACTCTCTAAACTCTCTAAAAAATTACAGGTGTTACACCCCTGTAACGCCTGTAATGACTGTAATGACTGTAATGGTTGTAATGACTGTAACGGTTGTAACGGTTGTAACGGTGTAACGCTTGTAACGGTGTAACGCTATGGCAGAGATACCACCGAGCCATCATATAGTAGAATACCGCGTTCGATAGCTCTGGTAATCTTCACGTTGGCGTAGTTGTGGGAGAGGTTAAACACCTCTTCCATCTTGTGGCACAGCAACTTGCGTTCTGCCGAGCCGCCGAACTCTTCGCGGAGGATACGCACGCAGTCATCCTCTCTTGACTCCGCAGCGGTGGGTAGTTCGCACTCCTCGGGCAGTCCAAGACCCTCGGCACGAGGATAGCGTTGCAGCAACTCCTCCGCAGGGCTAACTACCTGAAAAGCAAAGCGTTCAAACGGCTCATTGCGGCAATATTGAGGCTCCACGACCGACCTGTCGCCCGTGCGATGCACGAATATCACCGTCTCGGCCTTACGCATCAGCGTCGAGCCCAAGTGACCGCGAGCCTTGTCGCTGTTGGGGTTGGTGTGCAACACATTCATAATGTGGCACTTATACTGCGTGGATAGGGTCAGCAGGCGTGCCACCAACGCCTCCGACTCCTCCAAACAATTGGTGTTTGTCAGCAGGTCGCTAATGCCGTCCACGACCACCAATTTAGGTCGGAAATACTGCATAGCGTACTCCATAAGTGCCAGACGGTCAGCGGGTTTCTCCTCGCGAAGCGTCTGCGTATATACCAGCGGGTTGTCCTTGTCGATATCCAGCGACGAGAGCAGATTTATGCGGAACAATACCTTCTGTATATGCTCGCGTGACTGCTCGGTATCGACCCACAGCACCTTGCACAGACGATGCTTGATGCCAAAGCGTTGCTTGTCGTAAGTATCTGTCAGTGAGCCTACTATGGCGGTGCAGAAGAATGTCTTTTTACTCTTCGCCTCGCCCACTACGGCCGAGATGTTACCCTCCGAGCCGATGATTACGCCCTTGTGCTGGATGACGGGCGTCAGCTCGGGCAGGCGGTCGCTGGCACGCAGTCGGTAAGGTTCAATAATTTGACGCAGCGTGTCGCGTCGTCGTTGCTCCTCATCTCGCTGTCGCTGCTCCTCCTGCTCCTCCTTGCTTATGCGGCCGAGAGCCTGCATCTGCTCTTTGAGCATAGCGTCCAACTCGGCCTGCTCTTCGGCCGTAAGGGGCATATCGGCAAGCGATGCAAGCGAGTAAGAGGGAACATACCCACCCGTTCTAACAGGTTGTGTATTAGCCTGTTCGGTGGGTTGTACCGCAGGCTCTGCGGTGGTCGGCAAAGGCTCTGTGACGGCTTGCGGGACTGCCTGCGGAGGCTCATAAAAAGGCTCGTAGCCACACTCAATTCTTTCGTTTGAGGCCATATCAGCCTCGGGGATTAACTCTTCGTAATCCTCCCAAATGTCTGGTTTCATAAGTTAATTTATGGTATTATAAGTTGAAATAAGGTTGTTTAATGGTGCAAATATAATACAATAATTTAACTTTGATACCCTAAAATGCAAATATTTTGTTAAATATTTTGACTTACCCTCATCGTCAAGGGGTTACGCCGCAGGCTCAACCGAGGGCGGAGAGGGTTAGAGAAATTAAGGAATTTAAGGAAATTAGAGAATTTAGGGAAATTAGGGAATTTAAGGATACTTTTGCATAGTCCCTAAACTCACTAATCTCACTAAACTCCCTAAAAAATTACAACCATTACAACCGTTACAGTCATTACAGCCATTACACCCATTACACCCATTACAGTCATTACAGTCATTACACCCCTGTAACGGTGTAACTCTGTAACTGCGTTTTTTCACAAATTACCTTTTTATCACTATCTTTGCCGCCGTAAAGTCAAAAACTATATATATGGAACAGACAAATCGAGCCTCGCAACCCTCTGTCGTAGTATCGCTGATACCTCTCGCTGTGCTGGTTGCATTTTTGGCTCTCGCGATAAAACTCTTTGGCGGCGATGCCATTATGGGTGCCAGCCAGCTCTCGCTGCTCTCGGCATCGGCAGTCTGCACAGCCATCGCCATCGTTGGCTATCGCTGCAAGTGGCAGACGTTGGAGGATGCCATAGTTACCAATATGCGTAGTGCCACGCCCGCCCTTATCATACTCCTGCTGATAGGTGCCATTGCCGGTACGTGGATGGCCAGTGGCGTGATTCCCACACTCATATACTATGGTTTGAAGATTCTGCATCCGAGCTTCTTCCTGCCTGCATCGTGCATCATCTGTGCGTTGATATCGCTGCTCACAGGCTCCTCGTGGACCACTATCGCCACGATAGGTGTTGCCCTGATGGGTATCGGACGAGCCCTCGGCTTTGACGATGGCTGGATTGCGGGTGCTATCATATCGGGAGCATACTTCGGCGACAAGATTTCGCTTATGAGTGATACGACAGTGCTGGCATCCTCGACATCGGAGGTGCCCCTCTTCACTCACATCAAATATATGGTTATAACGACCATACCGTCATTCTTAATCGCCATCATAGTCTTTACCTTTGCGGGACTCTTCGCTACCACAGCGGCAGCGGCCGACACGGCACAAATAAGCTCGGCCCTCGAAGCGACCTACAACATCTCGCCGTGGCTGCTGCTCGTGCCTGTGCTGACGGGTCTGCTCATCAGCCGCCGCCTGCCCGCCATCGTGACACTCTTCTCGTCGGTGTTGATGGCTGCTGTGGCTATGGCTATCGCACAACCCGAGATACTGATGCGTATAGCGGATGTTGAGGAGCTGTCGTTCCTCTCGTCATTCAAGGCTATCGTCCTCGCCACCACAACCGACACCGCCGTAGAGACAAGCAACCCACTACTCAACGACCTTGTCGCCACAAGCGGTATGGGCGGTATGATGAACACCATCTGGCTCATCATCTGTGCGATGTGCTTCGGAGGCGTTATGTGGGGCAGCGGAATGTTGCTCGCCATATCGCAAATCTTCCTGCGTATGGCCCACCGCACGATAAGCGTCGTCAGCTCAACCGTATGTTCGGGCATATTTTTCAACCTCACGACAGGCGACCAGTATATCTCTATCATCCTGACGGGCAACCTCTTCGGCCACCTCTACGACAATCGCGGACTGGAACGCCGCCTGCTCTCGCGTAGCGTCGAGGACTCGGCCACGGTGACATCGGTGCTTATACCCTGGAACTCGTGCGGTATGGCACAATCTACGGTGCTGGGCGTGGCGACACTCACCTACCTGCCCTACTGTATATTCAACCTCGTCAGCCCGATGATATCTATCCTGGTGGCGGCGACAGGTTATAAGATTTTCAAAGCAAAAACTCAAGACCGATGAATAACAGACTTGTAATATTTGACCTTGACGGCACGCTGCTCAACACCCTTGGCGACCTTGCTACGGCGTGCAACTATATGCTCTCGCAGAGAGGACTCCCCCTGCACTCCTACGAGGAGTATTGCTCGTTTGTCGGCAACGGCATACGCCGACTGGTGGAGAGGACCCTACCCGAAGAGCTGCTCTCCGAGGAGTATGTGAAGGCTGCCCGCAAGGATTTTATGGAGTATTACATCGACCATATCGACTGCAAGACCCAGCCCTATGAGGGCATACCCCAGCTGGTGGCCTCGCTGCAAGCGAGTGGCTGCAAGTTAGCCGTTGTGTCGAATAAGTTTCAGGCAGGCACCGAGAAGCTCATTGGCAAGTTCTTCCCGCAGGTGGAGTGGGTTGAGGTGTGCGGCAACCGCGAGGGCGTACCCCTGAAGCCCGAGACCGACCTTATAGATATAGTGCTGCAAAAGGCTGACGTGGAGTTGGACAGATGCTTTATGGTGGGCGACTCGGCGGTGGATGTGGAGACGGCACACAATACCGGCATACACTCCATAGGCGTAACGTGGGGCTTCCGCTCCCGCAAGGAGCTGGAAGATGCCGGTGCAGAGCATATAGTCACGACCATAGATGAGCTGCGTGAAGTTCTCGAAAAAGATGACATCTTTTCTCTTAACAATACATCCTCACATCGTTAAGCGTTATATTCTCGCCGCTGAGAATCATCAGCCTCTCAACCACATTACGCAACTCGCGTATGTTACCACTCCACGGCATAGCCGAGAGGGCATCGACAGCCTCCTGCTCGACCCTCTTGGGCGACATAGAGTGTTCCGAGGCTATCTTCCCTACGAAATACTCCACCAGCTCGGCAATATCGCCTGCCCTCTCACGCAGGGGCGGTACTTTTATGAGTATGACACTCAGGCGATGATACAAATCCTCGCGGAAGTTACCCTTCGCAATCTCGGTGATTATATCCTTGTTGGTGGCCGCCACAACCCTCACATCAACCGGCACATCCTTATCGCTGCCCACACGGCTGATTTTATTCTCCTGCAAGGCTCGCAGCACCTTCGCCTGTGCCGACAGCGACATATCGCCTATCTCATCCATAAAGAGTGTGCCGCCGTTGGCCTGCTCAAACTTACCCTTACGCTGCTTTATGGCCGAGGTGAAAGCACCCCTCTCGTGGCCGAACAGCTCACTCTCAATAAGTTCCGAAGGTATCGCAGCACAGTTCACCTCCACAAACGGAGCCCCCGCACGACTGCTTTTCAGGTGCAGCCACCTTGCAACCAGCTCCTTGCCCGTACCATTCTCACCCGTTATAAGCACGCGGGCATCCGATGGAGCAACCTTCTCAATCAGCTTACGCACGTGGCCAATCTCCTGCGACGAGCCTATAATATGCTCCGTATCGCCGGCCGGACGACGCTTTGGGCGTGCAAGGGGCATCGGCTGCGGCATAGCCTGTTCCTCCCGCTCCACCACACGCCGCAACGAGGCAAGCAGACGATTCATATCGAGTGGCGTGGTGAGGTAATCCTCCGCACCACTCCGCACCGCCTCGACAGCTCCCTCAATCGAGCCCGCCGAGGTCGTTATTATAAAAGGAACACCCAGCTTTGCGACACTCTCCACCTCAGCACCCGCCACAACGGCATCATAACCACGCCGCAGACATATCTCCTCGCTTAAATCGCCACGTTCGGCAATTGTTGTTGTGAAACCTTCAAATTCCAGCCTCTCACGCAGCGTGTTTCGCATACTTTTTGATTGTTGCAAGATTAAAACCTTTGCCATATTTTGTTTTTTAATATTTTTACGCTTACTTTGCAGAATCAAAGATAGCCTCTTTATTCGGTCTTTCCAATCTTGCCGAGCAGCGGCAAACGACCGTAAGGAGGCCATCTGCAAGCCTTAAAAAGGTTCATTCTCATCGCCCGAAAAAAGATAAAATACGACTTAACCAAACATCTCCAAACGGGGCAATGAGCAAGAATCGCAAATAGATTTTATGAAAAAGAATTACAACAACACGCGTCGCCGATTGTATCTTCCGGAGTATGGTCGCCATATTCATCAGATGGTCAATATGCTGATGGAGATTGACAACAGAGAGGAACGCAACCGTCAGGCACACGCCGTCATCGCCGTTATGGGTAATCTTCAACCAACGCTGCGTGATACGGCCGACTTTGCCCACAAGCTGTGGGACCACCTCTTCATTATGTCTGATTTTCAATTAGATGTAGATTCGCCCTACCCGCGTCCTTCGCGTCAGGATTTGACCATAACACCCTCGCGTATGCCCTACTCACAGAGCCGCATCGAGTTCAAGCACTACGGCAAATATGTGGCTCGCACGCTGCGTGCGTTGTGTGATGAGCCCAACCGCGAAGCACGCAATGTGGCTATCAACTCGCTGGCCCGTTATATGCGAGCCAAGAGCTTCGAGTACAATCAGGAGCACCCCAACAACGAGGTAATCATAAAAGATATAAAGCAGATGTCCGAAAATTGCATCGAGCTGGATGAAATTGCCTTGAATAATCTCCGAAGCGACTATAAACAGCACCTTTCGCAGCGTCCGCAAAAGGGCGTGCAACGCCCTGCACAGAAGGGTGCAGCCAAGAACACCCAGCAGAAGGCGAAGGCAAGAAACCAGAAAAAATAGCAGCAAGCCAAGCAGAAAAGACAATTCGTAGATATATTTTTGCGTTATTCAGCAAAAATGACTACATTTGTATTTTAGTTTAGAAACCTCATTTCACGATGAAAAAGATAATTTTTATTGCACTGACACTTGTTATGGGTTTGGCATCGTGCCAATCATCAAAGGTTAATATCGCAGGCCGTTTTGTAGGCTCACAGGCCAACATGGTCTATCTGGAGCAGACGACAGCCTTGGAGCAGATATTGCTCGACTCGGTGAAGATAGACGAAGGTGGTCGCTTCAGGCTCCAGATTGGCAATGTTTCAGCAACTCCATCGCTGTATAACATCATCTTTGACAGCGAACGTATTCCGCTGTTGCTGATGGGTGGCGACAATATCGAGTTGAATGCCGCCGGCAAGGTTGCACGCAACTATACGGTCAGCGGCTCGTTGGAGTCGGAGCTGTTGCAGCAGTTCAACCAATCATTTATTGAGGGTGCTGTCAAGCTCAATAGCATTATCACGCAGTTCTCTGACGAGTTGAATGACGAGCAACGCAAGGCCATCACGAAGGAGTATTCAAAGCTATACCTCGACATCAAGAAGCAGCAGTTGCACTTCATCGTTGAGAACAAGAATCGCATAGCAGCCGTATATGCACTGCATCAGCGTCTGCTCAATGAGACCTATCTCTTCAATGGCGACAGCGATGTAATCTACTATCGCACCGTGGCTGACGCTATTGCCGAGACCTACCCCGAGAGCCACTATCTGCCTATACTCCGCAGTCAGATTGCCCGTATGGATGCACAAATCAGCCTGCTCTCACAGGTCAAGGAGACCACCATTCCCGAAATAAATCTTCCCGATATGTTTGGCAACAAGCGTTCATTGTCGTCAAATATCGGCAAGGTGGTATTGCTTCAATTCTGGTCAGCAGCGTTGGGTAACAGCAACACTCTCAATGCCGACCTGAAAGAGCTATACACCAAGTACCGCGAGCAGGGCTTTGAAATCTTCCAGGTATCAATCGACACATCAAAGGCTGTGTGGATTAACGCCATTCAGGAGCAGAAGATACCCTGGATTACGGTAAGCGACCTGCAAGGCGAGGCCTCTCCCCTGCTGGGCGTATATAATGTGCAGAAGCTGCCCTCGAACTACCTTATCAACCGCGAGGGACATATTGCGGGCAAGGATTTGACGGGCGATACGCTGGAAGCGGAGATTAAGAAGTTACTCTAATCGGAGGCCCTTTCAGGGGCGTCAAAAGCAATCCTCTCGGATGTACTATTTTGTATCGGACATACACCTCGGAGGCGGCGATGAGCAGCAGGCTCGTTGCACAGAGCAGCGTTTCCTGCGTTGGCTCGATATGGCCGGCAGCGATGCCGATACTATATTTCTGGTGGGCGACATATTCGACTTCTGGTTTGAGTATGGCCACGTCGTACCGAAAGGCTTTGTACGCACACTCGGCAAATTAGCCTCTCTGACTGACAGAGGCGTTAAAATCACCCTTATAACAGGCAATCACGATATGTGGTGTCGCGACTATCTTTTTCGCGAGTGCGGTGTAGAGGTGCTGTACACGCCACAGGAGAGGGTCATTGCCGGCCGCCACACATTCATCGCACACGGCGACAATATGAACATCGCCGACAAACCTATGCTGCGACTGATGAACACCTGCTTCCGTTCAAAGATTCTCCGCACGATATTCTCGTGGGTGGTACATCCCGACCTCGCACTGCGTTTCGGCAAGTGGTGGAGCAACAAATCACGCCTATCACACCCCAAGCCATCAACTGTGGAGTCACTCGGCTTCCTCATCGACTATGCTCACACATACAAACAGCAGCACCCCGACACCGACTATGTCATCTTCGGGCATCTGCATCTGGGGCATATCGTCAAGGAGGAGGGGCTCGAAATACTCTTTATGAGTGACTGGACTGACGAGGAGATATCCTACGGCACGATTGACACGAAGGGCAAACTAGAACTTAAAACATTCAGATAATGAGACAGTATCTCGACCTGTTAAACCGCATAAAGAACGAGGGAGTCGTCAAGAGTGACCGCACAGGCACAGGCACACGCAGTGTTTTCGGTCATCAGATGCGTTTCAACCTCGCAGAGGGCTTTCCCCTGCTCACCACAAAGAAGGTCTTTTTGAAGGGCATCATCCACGAATTGCTATGGTTTCTGGCGGGTGATACCAACATCAAATATCTCGTTGATAACGGGGTGCATATATGGGACAACGACGCCTACCGCTACTATAACGAGCTATGTATCCGCCACGGCGTTCTGCCCGTTGCGATGGATACCTTCCTCGAAGCAGCACAGCAGCGTATCCCCTCACCCATTGAGGGCTACACCTTCGGCGACCTGAACCACGTCTACGGCTATCAGTGGCGTAGCTGGCCCAAGCCCGACGGCTCACATATCGACCAGATTCGTCAGGTCATCGACACCATCAAGCACAACCCCGACTCGCGTCGTATGATTGTATCGGCGTGGAATGTAGCCGAGGTTGAGGATATGGCTCTGCCACCGTGCCACGTTCTGTTCCAGTTCTATGTGGCCGAAGGCCGTCTGTCGTGCCAGCTCTATCAGCGTAGTGCCGACACCTTCCTCGGCGTGCCGTTCAACATCGCATCGTATGCCTTGCTGACGATGATGATAGCCCAGGAGTGCGGTTTGCAGCCGGGTGAGTTCATTCACACATTGGGCGATACACATCTCTACCTGAACCATATGGAGCAGGTTGAGGAGCAGCTCTCTCGCGAGCCTCGGAAGTTGCCCACGATGCGTCTTAACCCCGAGGTAAAGTCGGTCTTTGACTTCCGCTTTGAGGATTTCTGTCTGGAAGGTTACGACCCCCACCCCGCAATTAAGGCTCCGATGTCATTCTGATAGATGTCATCCTAACAAAAGTTTCAAGCATTTTCAAGCAACATCAAGCAATGGTAAGCGTGATAGTAGCCGTAGCACAAAACGGCACGATTGGCGATAAAAACACCCTCTTGTGGCACATCTCGGAGGATTTACGCAACTTCAAGCGTATCACATCGGGACACCCCGTCATTATGGGTCGCAAGACCTTTGAGTCGCTGGGACGACCTCTGCCCAACCGCACAAATGTCGTCATCAGCCGCACCATCACACATATCGAGGGTTGCACGGTTGTCGATTCGTTGGAGAAGGCCATAGCTCTCTTCCCGCAGGATGAGGAGATTTTCATCATTGGCGGTGCTCAAATCTATGCACAGGCGATGCCTTTGGCCGATAAATTCTACCTCACAAGGGTTGAGCATCCATACGATGGCGACACATCGTTCCCCGAGTGGGATGCCTCGCAATGGCGTCTTAAAAGCGAAGAGTCATTCCCCTGTGGCGAGAGATATCCCTACCCCTTCACTTTTCAGGAGTACGAGAGAATTAACCACTAACAGCGATATAACAACCTTTTTACGGTCTAAAAATAGGTATTTTTACTAACCCCGAATGGCTGGTTTTAGAGTAACTTTGCTCCCCGAGTAAGGTTACTTTTTTTTATGGGTAAATATTTCGATTTATTGATGGAGGATGTCCGTCTGAAAGAGGGACTCAAAGCGTGCATGAACTGCGGCGTATGTACTGCGGTATGCCCCGCTGCGGCCTTCTACAACTACGATCCCCGTCAGATGATATCAATCGTACAGACTCGCGATGATGAGGCCATCGAGGCTCTGCTCAAAAGCGACACTATATGGTATTGCGGCGAGTGTATGTCGTGCCGCCCTCGCTGCCCGCGAGGCAACACCCCCGGCTATGTAATTCAGGCTTTGCGTACGCTGTCGCAGAAGCTGGGTTTCTTTGTAGAGAGTGAGAAGGGCCGCCAGCAACTGGCCATCAAACGCACCATAGGCGACAATATCCTGCGTACGGGATATTGTCTGACACCCAAAGCCATACGCCCCGATATGCACCCCGAGCAGGGTGTTGTATGGAAGTGGATTATCGATAACGACAAGGAGATTTTCGGACAGTTCTCCGACTCTTACGGCAAGGAGGGTGCAGGAGCCTTGCGAAAGGTCAGCGATGCCACATTGGAGGAGATACACAAGATTTTCGACATTACCGGAGGCACCGAGTTCTTCGACGCCATAGAGAGCCACTCCGACCGCAAGGCTCGCGAGATGGGCTACAACGGTGCCGACGAGGAGTATTTCCGCGATGTCTATACACATAACTCCAACGAACATTATTAGTATTAGTATGAAGAGATCGAGTTGGACCGACTACCAGAAAGATATTGCCGACGATAACTACTACTATGCTCGTTCGTGCATACGTCAGAACTTCTTCCCCGGAAGCGAGAAGGCGTTCCTGAATATATTGTCAAAGGATCTGGGCCGTAACATCTTTGATGACCCGCTGCATACCTCGTGTACGGGTATCGGCTACCACTCCGACATAGTACCCTTACAGACGATTATGACCGTCGTGGCTCGTCAGTTTTCGCTTATGGCAGAGGCCGGATACGAAAACTTCACCTCGTCGTGCATCACATCGTTTGGCATCTACACCGAGTTGTTGAACACATGGGAGGAGTTCCCCGAGTTAGAGGAGCAGACACGCGAGGCGCTCTACAAGGCCACAGGCCGAGAGTTTGCCAAACCGAAGAATCTGGCTCACACATCGGACGTCATCTTCCACCACCGCGAGGAGATTGCCCGCAAGGCGAAGCACCGACTTGTAAATGCACACACCGGAGAGCCGTTGCGTGTTGTGGAGCATATAGGCTGCCACTACGCAAAGATATTCCCCAAGTCGGGCATCGGCGGCTCGGAGTTTCCCTATGTTCTGGCCGGCATGGTCGAAGAGTGGGGAGGCGAGGTGGTTGATTACCCCGAACGACGCCACTGCTGCGGCTTCGGCTTCCGCAACTACATCGTTCAGGCCAATCGCGGCTACTCGATAGCCAACTCTCACAAGAAGTTGGAGAGTATGTCGCCCTACCGCCCCGATTTCATCGTTACGAACTGCCCCGGCTGTTCGATGTTCCTCGACAAATGGCAATATACCATCGCCGAGATGGAGGGCACAACCTACGGGCAGAACGGCTGCGGCATACCGGTCCTCACATACGAGGAGATGGCGGGCCTCGTGCTTGGATATGACCCCTGGGAGCTGGGTATGCAGATGCATCAGGTGGATGTAGAGCCCTTGTTGGGTAAGATGGGCATAGAGTATGACCCCTCGGCAAAATATCTCGGTCGTAATGGCAAATATATAGGCCGTCCCGAGAGTGCCATAGTAAACAGCAGAGCCAAAGAGACTCTCTACAAGATTAAGCAATAGGATAGGATGAAGCATATCGTAATCATAGGAGGAGGCATTGCCGGAATGCAGTGTGCCGTGGAGTTATCTTCTCTCGGCATATCGGCCACCGTTATCGAGAAGGAACGTGCTACGGGTGGAAAACTCGCCTCGTGGCATCGCCTGTTCCCCACTTTTACTCCGGCAGAAGATGTACTCGGCGAGCTGCGTTTGAAGTTTGCCAAGGCGGCAAATGTGTCGCTGCGTTGTGGCATCGAGGCCATAGAGATAACCCCCCGAAAGGTTACCCTCTCGACGGGCGAGGAGCTTAAATGCGACGCTGTGGTTCTGGCTACGGGCTTTACACTCTTTGATGCACGCATCAAGGAGGAGTACGGCTACGGCATCTATGACAATGTCGTTACCTCGGCCGACCTTGAAGAGATGTTCAACCGAGGCGAGATAGTGCTGAAAAACGGCAACCGGCCTCGCCGCATAGCACTGCTGCACTGCGTAGGCTCACGCGACGAGAAGGTGTGCCAGCGACACTGCTCAAAGGTGTGCTGCGTGACGGGTGTCAAGCAGGCTATCGAGTTGAAAGAGATGTTCCCGACGGCCGATGTCTTTAACTTCTATATGGATATCCGTATGTTCGGCCCCGGCTACGAGGAGATGTATCGCGAGGCACAGGTTAAGCACAACGTACACTTCGTGCGAGGTCGTATATCGGAGGTGAGTCCCACAATTGATGGCCGCTTGCAACTCAAAGCCGAAGATACGCTTACGGGTCGCCCGTTGAAGATGAGTGTCGATATGCTTGTGCTGCTCGTCGGTATGCGTGCCAACGAGGAGAACGCCGAGCTGGCTGCACGCTATGGTCTGCAATGTCAGGAGAGTGGTTTTATGAAGCCGCAGGATAACTTTATGCACAACGTGGAGAGCAATGTGGAGGGTATATTCTATGCCGGCACAATCACTGCTCCGAAGAGTGTTGGCGAGACGCTGAATGAGGCAACAACTGTTGCTCTGCGTATCAAGGAGTGGCTCCAGAAACAATAATTTTTGTCAGATATGATTAATTTCGGTTTTTCGATAAATAAGCCACGCGTCATCGACATTGACAACAACAACCTTCGGAAGAGCAACGAGATTATACTCGAAATGCCGGAGTTGCAGGCCTGCATCGGCTGCGGATCGTGTACCGCATCCTGCACGGCAGGCAACCTCACGGATTTCAATTTCCGCAAGGTGCATACGCTGGTGCGTCGTGGCGAATATCAGGGGGCCTATATGGAGCTTAACAAATGTATGCTTTGCGGCAAGTGCCGTCTGGTCTGTCCGCGAGGTATCAATACGCGAGGTATTGTTATGCTCATTAAACGAAAGTTAGGCGACTTTTAACCTACCGCACCAAAACCGATTACCCACACCTCGCATTAAGAGTTTTTAGATTGATATAGTAATGACTTTTTTCGCACCTTTCTGCATACCGTTTATTGTCGGAGCAACGCTGCTTTTCTTTTGCGTTGCCCTGAAATATTTTTCGTGGTTGCGACAGCTCCCGACAAGCGATATGATACTTATCGCCAAGGGAATCTTCACGCCTCGCACCCTCTCGGCGGTATGGGAGGTTGTGTGCGAGTCGCTGCTGCACCGCCGCATATTCCGCCGCAATGTCGTGCTGGGATATATGCATATGAGCCTCGCCTTCGGCTGGTTTCTGCTTATCGTGGTGGGATGGATTGAGACCGTATCCTATCTCGGAACAGAGTGGGTACCTCTGCAAGGACACGTCTTTTTCAAATATTTCGTACCCCTGAACGGCATTGAGGGCCACAAGCCCCTGTTCGACAATGTTATGGATGCCCTGCTGCTCTTCGTGCTGTCGGGCGTTACGCTGGCGTGGCTGAAACGACTACGTTCACGCCTTATGGGTATGCGTCGTACCACGAAGCATATCTTCTTTGACCGCATAGCCCTCTCTGCTCTGTGGTTTATATTCCCGCTGCGACTTTTTGCCGAGAGCATCACCTGTGCCATCTATGGCGGAGGCGGTTTCCTCACAGGCAACATTGGCACACTACTCTCGCAGCATATCGGCACCGATATCCTGATGGCTCTCTATGAGCCGATGTGGTGGATGTACTCTTCGGCTCTGGGCGTATTCTTCGTGGCGATGCCCTTCTCGCGTTATATGCATATCTTTACCGAGATACCTCTCATCTTCCTGCGTCACTACCGCCTGCGTCCTGCGGCCAAGTCCAAGTCGTACGACAACTTCGAGATTGAGGCATGCTCGCGTTGCGGAATATGTATCGACCCATGTCAGTTGCAGAGCCAGCTGGGCATTGACGATGTGCAGTCGGTATATTTTCTGCGTGATAGACGCTACAATATGCTGCAACAGAAGGTGGCCTACAACTGTCTTATGTGCGGCCGTTGCGAGGCTGTATGTCCGGTGGGCATCAACCTCAACACCCTGCGACAAAACTCGCGTACAACGATGCGAAACATACCCAACGAGGGACGTTATAACTATCTGCGTGGTATAGACCTCTCGCAGGGTGAGGGTCGCGTGGGCTATTTTGCGGGTTGTATGACCCTGCTTACGCCCAACACCATGTCGGCTATGCAACGTATATTTGAAGCCGCCGGCGAAAAGGTATGGTGGGCCGACAAGGAGGGTAGCGTATGCTGTGGTCGCCCATTGAAGCTATCGGGCGAAAGCGACTCGGCACAGAAGATGATCGACTATAACAAATCACTCTTCGAGAAGCACAACATCACCACACTGGTAACCTCCTGCCCTATCTGTTTGAGGGTCTTCCGCGAGGACTACGACCTGCAAGGCATCGAGGTACTGCACCACTCGGAGTATATCCTGCGACTGCTGCAACAGGGCCGACTGAAAGTAGGCTACTCGGCAGAGCAACGCTACACCTACCACGACCCCTGCGAGCTGGGTCGCGGAAGTGGCATCTACGACCAGCCGCGTGCCGTCATCGAGGCTGTGGGCATATTGTTGGAGCCGAAGCATAACCGCCGAGACTCCCTCTGCTGCGGCTCGTCGGTGGCCAATACCGCCATAAATGACGCCCAGCAACTCACCATCGCACGCAGCGTGGCCGACGAGCTGGAATCCACGGGTGCCGAGACCATCGTCACCGCCTGCCCACTCTGCAAAAAGGCTATTGCACGAGGCACGAAACAGCAAGTTTCCGACCTCTCGGAGATTATAGCCAACAGTTTGAGGTAAAAGCTATTACAAGGTTTGGCAGGCTATCGGCCGACCATTTGCAACAGAAAAAAGTCGAAAATAATTTTGCGGAAGTGAAATTTTTCACTATCTTTGCACCACTTAACCACGAAATATCGGGCATTTCGCCCATATAACGATACATCGCGGGGTAGAGCAGTTGGCAGCTCGTCGGGCTCATAACCCGGAGGTCGGAGGTTCGAGTCCTCCCCCCGCTACCATAGAGGAAATCCAAATCGGATTTCCTCTCTTTTTATGGTAGCGGGGGGAGGACTGATGTCCTCAATCATTTTTACATTCCCTCTAAATCCCCCTTTGACAAAGGGGGACTTATAAATTACAACGCAATTTGGTTAGCCCTCCCAACTATATTTACATTCCTCCCCAACCCCTCCTTTGGCAAAGGAGAGGATTTCCAACCACTACTCTACCATAGAGGAAATCCGAGAGGGTTTCCTCTTTTTTTATGGTAGCGGGGGGGGCTTACGTCCTCAAACATTTTTACATTCCCTCCCCTATGTCCCCTCCCTTTGGCAAGACATAAAGTCTTCTCTTGTCTGCTCCCGCTCGGCAGAGTGCGCAAGCACCCTCTGCCCTCACTTACCCGCAGCCTTGACAAAGGGAGGGGATTTTCTTGTCTATCCTCGCTTACTCGCAGCCTTGAAAAAGGGCGGGGATTTGACTACACCACGCATCGCCGAAATATTCTTATGCCCACTTCCTGCTTTGAATAGAAACTTTGAACAGCCCCTCGCACTATCAAATCGGTTTGCAAAAAATCATTTCACAAAGTTTTATTTTCTATGCCTTTAAGAAAAATTATTTTATCTTTGTCAAAAGTATATTTTGGGGTGGTAGGCGGCAAGAAAAAAAGGGGTCAGACCAAATAAAACGGCCGTCGCATCCGTTCCTAACAATAGAGAGATAAAAGAATAAAACATAACACTATGAACAAAATTTCGAGAATAATTCTGCTTGCAGCGGCCATCTTCACCTTTGCAGCAGCACAGGCACAGGAGGCCGATTTCCGCCCCGCCGACCTTGTACGCCCGATGATGGGCACAGCCGACCCGGGCAACGTAACACCCATTGCCACAGCACCTTTCGGTATGGTGGGTCTGGGTCCCGACACCTTCTACTGGGGCTCGGGTTACAAGTACTATCACGGACACATAAAGGGTTTCAGCCACACGCACAAGTGCGGTCAGGGTGGTACCGACTTTATGGATATTATGTTTATGCCGTTGGCATCGCCCGACTGGCTGGGTGGCGAACGCTGTCCCTCGGAGTTCTCGGCACCCTACTCTCACGACAAGGATAAGGAGCACGTCGAGCCGGGATATTACAGCGTGAAGCTGCTCGACAGCGACATCAAGGTAGAGCTTACCGCCACATCGCGTTGCGGTATGCACCGCTACACCTACCCCAAGGGCAAGAGCCGTCAGATTTTCCTCGATATGAAGCATGGCGGCAAGGGCTCTTGCACCATCATCCCCGAGGACGATTGGGACACCGTACGCACAGCCCGCATCGAGCTGGTCGATGACCGCACCGTACGCGGATACCGCATATCAAACGGCTGGGTACCCGAGATGCACGTCTATTTCTATGCCGAGTTCTCGGAGCCTATCAAGAACATCACACTCTACAACCACTGCCGCCGACAGGAGGGCGTAACCGAGTGGGAATCAACCGATGTGCGTGCCGTTGTGGAGTTTGGCGAGGGTGATGCTCCCGTGGTGGCTCGCGTAGGTATCTCGCCGGCAAGCATGGAGGGAGCGAAGAAGAATGTCAAGAAGGAGATAAAGACATGGGATTTCGACAAGGTGCGTCAGAAGATGAACAACCTCTGGAACGAGACCCTCTCGGCAATCATCATCGACGATGAGAACTCACCCGAGAAGGAGGCCTTCTACACAAGCCTCTACTTTGCTCACCTCTACCCGCAGCTCTACTCTGATGTAACAGGCGAGTACCGTTCTTCGGACATCAAGGTACACAAGGGCAAGTTCAACTACTACGGTGGTTGTTTCAGTCCGTGGGACACCTTCCGCACGCAGATACCTTTGATGACAATTCTCCACCCCGAGGTGATGAACGACCTTGTAAAGACCTTGCAGGAGCATTACAACAACTGCGGTATGTTGCCCGTATGGTTGTTGGCAGGTCAGGAGAATATGTGTATGATTGGCTACAACTCGGTGCCGACAATCTCGGACATCTACTCAAAGGGCATCCGCAAGTACGATGTTGAGGCCATATACGATGCTATGAAGGTGTCGGCAAACAAGGATACCTTCGGTTACTTCCTGCGTCAGTTCCGAGGTGCTCGCTACTACAACAAATATGGCTATGTGCCCTGCGATTTGGAGATTAGCTCCGTTTCAAAGACCTTGGAGTATAGTTATGCCGACTGGTCGCTGGCACAGATGGCGAAGGCTCTGGGTAAGAAAGAGGATTACGACTACTACATCCAGCGTGCCGCACGCTACAAGAACCTGTTTGACCCCGAGGTAGGCTTTATGCGTGGCAAGGATAGCAATGGCAACTGGCGTACGCCGTTTGACCCCTTCTACTCGAACCACTATCAGCCCGATGACGACTTCTGCGAGGGTACATCGTGGTCGTGGACCTTCTTCGTGCCGCACGATGTTGCCGGTCTGGCTGATTTGATGGGTGGCGAAGAGAAGTTTGTCGAGAAACTGGACTCTCTCTTCCTCGTAAGTTCGCACGTCACGGGCCCTAACCCCGCATCGGATATTACGGGTCGCGTAGGTCAGTATGCTCACGGCAACGAGCCTGCTCACCAGATACTCTATATGTACAACTACGTTGGTCAGCCGTGGCGTGCCCACAAGAAGATTAGCGACATCCTCTATACCCTCTATCGCCCCACTCCCGACGGAATTTGCGGTAATGACGATAGCGGACAGATGTCGGCATGGTATATTATGAGTGCAATGGGTATCTTCCCGCAGATGCACGGAAATGGTGTCTATTGCATCGGAACACCTATGTTCAAGAGCCTCAAATTGAAGCACGGCAAGGGTACGCTTACGATTCTTGCACCCGAGGCTTCACGCGAGAACTGCTATGTGCAGTCACTCACAGTCAATGGCAAGCCATACACCAAGACTTGGTTCCACCATAACGACCTCTTCGGCCGAGATAATGTTTTGGAGTTTGAGATGGGCCCCGAGCCTAATAAGGCGTGGGGTGCAGCCGTAGAGGACAGACCAAAGTCTATGCGTGACGAGAAGTGGGAAGATTAGGTTCACCACTCTCTATAAATAAAACAAGCCGACATTTGAAAATGTCGGCTTGTTTGTTATCGGGAAGCAACCTATTTCATCGGCTGATGACGGTGATTTTTCTTCACTTTCAGCACCTTATCTATCGCCTCGCAGACCATAGGCTCGTTGATTGTGCGGTAGCACTCCAAATTAAGATGACAGCCATCGAAGGTCCACTTCTCGGGCAGGCCACCCGTCTCGGTCGTAAGAGCCGAATAGTAGTCAAGATAGAAAATATGGTTCTCCTCGGCGTAGGCACGAATCATCTTGTTCAGCTCACGAATAGGCTCGGCGGGCTTCAACTCTCTACGCCAGCTGAACACTTCGCACGGCGTCACCGAGCAGAGGATAACCTTGATGCCGTTCATCTTCGCAAGCTCGCACATCGAAGCGATATTTCCCAGAATATTCTCGTGAGCAATATAACCGTTATTGCGTGCTATATCGTTGATACCCGCCATAATAACCACCACTCGCGGATTCAAGGCGATGACATCCTGACGAAAACGCACCAGCATCTCGGCTGTGGTCTGTCCGCTGATACCTCGTCCGACAAAGTTATTCTTTGTGAAGAACTCCGGGTCCTGCGACGCCCACTGTTCGGTAATTGAGTTACCCATAAAGACAGCATCGGGGCGTTCCGTAACACTCTTATTCGCATCGGCATAGCGGCCGAACTTTGCCCAGTCATTGGTTTGTGCCGAAGCTGAAAAAACAAATATCAGACCGATTGCAAGCAATAAAAATCTTTTCATACTATATCTTTTTAGTTATTTATCTCAGACCTATTGTATGACAAAAATACAAATTTATATATTAACTGCACGCAGTTTCGGCTATTTTTGTTATTTTTGCACATTAGTATAAAATATTCAATCCAATAAGATGAGTAATTTCAAGCCTACAAACTATACGCTGCGATGCGTAGCCACAGGACACGAATTCGCCGACCACGGTTGGGATTTGGCAGATAACGAGTGTGCAGAACCTTCATTGGTACGAGCAATCTACGAGAAGAAAAAAATCGAGGTAAAGGAGGAGTTGGACTTCTATCGCTTCTGCGACTGGTTGCCCGTAAGGCGTATGCTGAAGGGCTCGGCAGCCCCTGTGACATTCCGCAGCAAGGGTCTGGCAGCTCACCTCGGTTTGGAAAATCTCTACATCACACTTAATGGTTACAGCCCCGCACACGGTGCCAAGATGACGACCTGTTCGTTCAAAGAGACCGAGGCTTACAGCGTATGTGGCCGTATGAGTGACGACGAGAAACGCGTTTTGGTCGTAGCCTCTGCCGGAAATACAGCCCGTGCCTTCGCAAAGGTATGTTCGGAGAATAACATCCGCCTGCTATTGTCTGTACCTGCCGACAACCTCAATGCTTTATGGTTTGAGAAGCCCTTGAACCCCTGCGTGAAGCTTATCGCCTGTGAGCAGGGCGGCGACTACTTCGACGCTATACGTTTGGGTGATATGGCCCTGCAATCGCCTATGTTCTATGCCGAGGGAGGTGCGAAGAATATCGCACGCCGCGACGGTATGGCAACAACAATGCTCTCGGCCGCAACAACAATCGGCCGCATACCCGACTACTACTTCCAGGCCGTAGGTAGCGGCACAGGTGCCATTGCAGCATGGGAGGCCAACCTCCGACTGATTGAGGATGGTCGTTTTGGCGATAACACCGCCAAGCTTATGGTGTCGCAGAATGCCCCCTTCGTGCCTATGTATGACGCTTGGAGAGCCGACTCTCGCGAGATGTTGCCCTACGAGACACATCGTGCCCGTCGCGATGCAAGCATCATCGATGCAAAGGTGTTGTCAAACCGCAAGCCCCCTTACAGCATCAAGGGTGGCCTGTATGACGCTTTGAAGGCAACAGATGGCGATGTCTTGGTCGTTACAAACGCACAAGAGAGAAAGGCGGCACGCCTGTTTGAAGAGTTGGAGGGTATCGACATCCACCCCGCAGCAGCTGTTGCCGTAGCTTCGCTTATCAAGGCCGTAGATGGCGGTCAGGTGGACAAGAAGGCTACCATCATGCTCAACATAACGGGTGCCGGTGAGAAGCGTTTCAAAGCCGAGCACGATATAGTCTATCTCCAACCGGAGAAGATTTTCCCGCTTAACGTAGAGGCCGACGCTGTTGTTGAAGCCGTAGAGGCAATGTTTTCAGAGTAGTATAGTAGTATAAGAGATTTACCACCATATGTTATATCCTATAAAATTTATTCCCCGCCTGAAAGAACGTCTTTGGGGCGGAAAAGAGCTTTTAGCCAAGGCGAAGGCAGGCAAGGCCAAGAAGATTGACCCTACGAAGCCTTATGGCGAGAGCTGGGAGCTGTCGGCTGTTGCCGGCGATGTGTCGGTTGTTGCCAATGGAATGCTCAAACGCAACAACCTCGAAGAGATTATCGAGGTCTATATGGGTAGTCTTATCGGCGATAAGATTTACGACAAGTATGGCCTCACCTTCCCGCTATTGATAAAGAGCCTCGATTGCCACGATGTACTCTCTGTGCAGGTGCATCCTGACGACGAGTTGGCAGCCGAACGCCACAACTCATACGGCAAGACCGAGATGTGGTATGTGGTAGCGGCCGAGGAGGGTGCCTCGTTGTACGTCGGCTTCAAAGACAACAAAATCACACGCGAAGAGTATATCGCAGCCGTAGGCGAGGACCGTCTGCACGAGATTCTGAACGAGATTAAGGTCAAGGCGGGCGATACTTTCTTCATTCCGGCGGGTACTGTTCACGCCCTGGGCAAGGGTATTGAGGTGCTGGAAATTCAGCAGACTTCGGATATCACCTATCGCATATATGACTGGAACAGGGTGGACGACAATGGCAATTCTCGCGAGCTGCATACCGCTTTGGCAGTAGATGCCATCGACTTCACACGCGACAGCGACTCTTGCATAATGCGTTACACCACACGCCGCAACGAGGCCGTTACGCTGGTCGATTGCGACTACTTCACCACCAACATCATCGAGCTGAATGGCAAGATGGAGAAGGAGCTGGTTGAGCTGGACTCATTCGTACTCTATATGTGTGCCGAGGGCGGTGCCGATATCACAGTAGGTGGCAACACCGAGCATATCGACGCTTTGGACTTGGTGATGATTCCTGCCGAGGCCGACAGCGTGGAGATTAAGGGCGAAGGAAAGCTTTTGGAGGTCTATATCAAATAGTTTTCGAAATAAATTCACCTTATAAAAAAGCAAGGGTGTCTGATAGTAAAAGTCAGACACCCTTGTTCTTTTCTACATTCTGCTGTATTCGCCGCAGTCCACTGCGTTTAAGCGGTGTGGAGCCAAATCTCAATGTAAACTCCTCCTCACTCATTGCCAGCCACTCCTCGGCCGATATTTCGGCGGGCAAGAACATAGGGCGATACACTTCGCCCTCTGCATCTGCCTGATTTTTATTATAGGGGCAGCACAGCTGACACTCATCGCAACCAAAAATCCAGCCTCCCAAATCAAGTTCGTTTTGCGACTCTGCCTCAATCGTGTGGCACGAGATGCAATGCGACGTATCGACTCCCCTGCACTCCACTACTGCCTTTGTCGGGCAGGCCTCCACGCAACGCCTGCACTCGCCACAGCCGACACCCTCGTAACGTCGGTCATAGCGACTGACCTCGTCATCCAGAAGCAACACGCCCAGCAACAGAGCCGTTCCATATTGTGGCGTCACAAGCAACGACTGCCGCCCTATCCAGCCCAGACCCGCCTCGACGGCATATTGCTTTTCGGACAGAGGCTCGGAATCGACAAAGGCACGTCCCTGCAACTGCGGATACTCCGTCTGCAACGATTTGAGCATCTGCTGCAACATCTTTTTGATGCTTTTGTGATAGTCCCGACGGCAGGCATAAGAGGCTATTTTCGTACGACTTTCGGCGTGGTATGACTTGTCGTTGAGCAACTTATAACGCACTGCACACACCACCACGCTGCGAGCCCCCTCAACCAGACGACCAGCATCAAAACGCTTCTCGCGGTTGCGATACATATACTCCAGCGACGAGGCATATCCGGCATTCAGCCACTCACCAAACGAGGCCTCGCCCGCAACCAGCGGCCGGGCAGCCGTAACACCGCAGAGGTCAAAGCCTGCGGCCGATGCAACTCTTTTTATGTCAGAATACTCTATCATCTGCGAAATTTGGCTCAAAAATAGTGAAAATTCCACTATTTTTCAGTACATTTGCCACGTCGCGAATATATTTTTATTCAAACAAGATTAAACCTATTCTTATGAAAGTGTTAAACACCTTGTATGAACTTTTCCACAACAGTATTGAAAAGTTCTCACAGAAAACCGCCTTCTCGATGTTTGGCGGTGAAGATGTCAGCTTCGAAGAGGTAGGTAAACGAGTTAAAGAGGTTCAGGACTTGCTTGTAAGTGCCGGCTTGAAGGCTGGCGACAAAGTGGTTATTTTGAGCAGCAGTATGCCCAACTGGGGCGTTTGTTATTTTGCTGTCGTAACTGCCGGTATGATTGTCGTTCCAATCCTCAACGACTTTACAGGGGATGACTTGGATGTACTTATCAAGCACTCCGAGGCGAAAGCCCTACTCGTTTCCGATAAACTTTTCACAAAACTATCGAAAGAGACTGCTGCACAGCTAAACATTATCATCCGTACAAAGAACCTTGGCGTCATCTCGCAGACCGTAAAAGAGGAGGGCTCGACAGCCATTCCAAAACCTGATGATTTGGCCGCTATCATCTACACGTCGGGTACTACTTCTACCCCAAAGGGTGTGATGCTCACACATCGCAACCTCGCTGCACAGATGAATATGCTCTACGGGCTATACCCCATCGGCCCCGAAGACTCTATGCTCTCGGTATTGCCTATGGCACACACCTACGAGTGTTCGCTGGGATTGCTCTACATCTTCTCTACGGGAGGTACGGTGACATATTTGGAGAAGCCACCCACGCCGAGTGTCTTGATGCCGGCATTGCGTAGAGTTCGCCCCACAGCGTTCCTTATCGTGCCACTTATCATCGAGAAGATTTACCGCAGCCAGATTTTGTCAAAGTTTACTTCAAACGCCTTCTGGCGTGCTCTCTACAATACAGCTTTCACACGTCGCTACCTGCATCGCATTGCAGGCAAGAAGCTTACAAAGGTGTTTGGAGGTCGTGCACGCCTCTTTATCGGAGGTGCCAAACTCGACGAGCAGGTAGAGCAGTTCTTGCAGGAGGCAAAGATTCCTTACGCCATCGGCTACGGTTTGACCGAAACAGCTCCGTTGGTTGCAGGACAGATTTCTCCCGCAGTAAAGTTAGGCTCAACAGGCCCTGCCATGAAGGGCGTGGAGGTACGTCTTGACAATATCAACCCCGACACCAAGCAGGGCGAAATCGTAGTAAACAGTCCTTCTGTGATGCAGGGTTATTACAAAAATCCGGAGGCTACGGCCGATGTATTTACCGAGGATGGCTGGTTCCGCACCGGCGACTTGGGTTACATCGACGAGGATGGCTACATCTTCATCAAGGGTCGCTTGAAGAATATGATTCTGGGCCCCAGCGGTGAGAACATCTACCCCGAGGAGATTGAGTCGGTACTCAACACACACGTATTCGTTTCAGAGTCGGTTGTTACCGAGCAGGATGGTCAGCTGGTCGCCTTGGTACACTTCGACACCGAAGCCATCGAGAAGATGAAGGAGGAGTTGATGGAGAAGTGGGAGATTACCCGCGACGAGTGGCACAAGAAGGTCGATGAGTGGAACGTCCGTATGGAGGAGCTCAAAAAGGATATTATAAAGTATGTAAACTCGAAGGTTAATCGCTTCTCACACATCTCGGAGGTCGTCGAGGAGGAGCAGGAGTTTGAGAAGACTCCTTCGAAGAAGATTCGCCGCTTCCTCTACACCAATCGTAAGAAGGGAGAGCAGGGAGCAGAGAAGAAATAGCCTTTCTACCAACAAAAAGAAGCGGGACGTCAATCGACGCCCCGCTTTTTGTATGCCTTGTTGCCGGCACTATTTCATCGACTCCGACAAGAGCTTGATATAGTAACCACCCACAACCGAACGTGCACGGAATGCAACGTGGTGCTTTGAGTCGGTGTTGTACCAGTCACTCATAGGAATACGATCCACTGTCTCATTCATAAAGCGATGTACGGGCTTGACGAGAGCCTCGAAGTCCTCCTGACTCTCGGCCATTGTAGCAGACCATACAATCCAGTCGGCCTTGGTATATGCTCGGCGGCAATCCAAAGGAAGTCCGTAGTCGTTCTGCTTTGTAAGGTAATAAGCCACTTCGGTAGGTGCAATGTCGGCATCAAATACATTGTAATCCAAAATCTTATCCCATACAAGGTTGTACTTCTGGCTCCATGTGTCACCCTCGTTGAATGTCAGACGGTAGTGGTCGCCCTGTGCCGCCATACTCTTCCACTCGGCAGCCATCTTGCGAGCCACAGCCTCATACTCCTCGGCAACATCCTTCTTACCTGCCATACGAGCCATATCGGCGTAGGCTGCGATACCTACGATAGCCTTGATTGAGAGGTTTGCATTGCGAGCCCAGTGACCGGCGAAGTCGTCAGTACAGAGCTGGTTTGCAGGGTCACCACCATTCTCCACGAGGTAGTTCGTCCAGGTTGTCAGCACATCCCAATGCTTCAACGCATAGTCTGCCGAGCCCTCAATCTTACAGATAGCACCCGTAAGGATAAGCATATTGCCACTCTCCTCTACCGGCATATCGCCACCATAGGTCTGGCCATTGGCCCAGGGATATGTACCGATATCGTGTGCCGGATAGGGCTTTGTCCACTTACCACTCTCGGCGTAGTAGAATATGAAATTGATGAGAGCCTTCGCCAACTCGGGGTTATAGTAGAGGAACATCGGAGCTGACGGATAGGTTACATCGACCGTACCGATAGAGCCGTTACTGAAATTCTCCTTTGAGAGGAATGCCAGCTCGCCCGAAGGTGTCTCGATGAGCTTATGTGCCGAGATAGCCTGACGATAAGCCAACGCACACAACTCGGCATACTCCTTGCCACCAGCCTCAAAGGTCTCGTTCATCAGCTTGGCATCAAACTTGGCACAACGCTTCTTCAAATCGGCATAGCTGTCGGCTGCCAATGCAAACTGCTGCTCGATGGTGCTGTTGCCTGTGCGATTCCAGTAAGGACGCATATCCTGCTCGAAGTAACGGATTGAGTAGAGGTCGTCATAACCGAGCATAATATAATCCTCGACCTTGCGACTACCCACCTTACCGATGTGTGAGCTGATAGCCATATAGTCACCCGCCTCACTCATCTCAACACTACCACTCTTGGCAAACTCACGACGCATAGCGATATTGTCGCCAACGGCTGCAACGTGAGTCTGATTGCTCGCCGCCATCATAAAGTAGCCCCAGTCGATACGCACATTGTCGCCCTTGCGGCCAAGTACATTCTGACTCTCGGTACCGCACTGCACATAGTTGAAACGGTCATCCGCCGCAACGGTGCTTACACAAGGCTGATCCCACGAGTTGCGAGCCCAATCCTGTGCTGCCTCGAAGTAGATATCCACATCATGCTCTGCCTCGTCATTTGACACCACCTCATACGAGATATAGTTTACGGGGCGAGAGATAAGTTCCAGATCATCCATCAACAGCGGAGCCATAAAGGTCAGTCGCAAATCGACACCGCCACACTTGAAGTCGTAGATTGTGCGTGTAGCCTGAACATCAACCGAAGTCTGGCGAGCAGCCTTTGACAGTACATTGTCGCCCTCCTTACGCTTGTAAACACCCATATCGAGCAACGCACCGCCCTGTGGGTTGTGGCAGTGTGCAGCCAATACAATCTTGCCATCCTTGGCAGCCGTAGCAGCTACCTCGGCAGGTACTTCGGCCCACATATCAGCCTTCCATTCCATGGGGGTTGAGATAATCAGACGGCCGTTGAAATAGAGCTGGAAGGTATCATCGTGCGAATACTTGATAAAGAGTGACCCATCCTTCAACTCCGCAGGGTCAATCTCAATCTCGCGACGCACCCAGATATGCTCGGTCTGCCACTTGGTACGCAAGTGAGGCTGGCCATCTGTTCCGAATGATGCCTCGCCCATCTTCCACTTGCTATCGTCAAAATCTGACTTCTGCCAACCCTTCGCAGGCTCATCGAAGGTATAACGGCCCGACCAATCCTCCTCATACGACATAGGAGCAAGCGGATACATAGGAACGACCTCCGAACCCATGAAACGATAGATTGTATCATCTACACGCAAAGCACCCACAAGCGGGAAATCAGCACCTGTCCAGTGACGGACCTTGTCGTCGTAGAGATTATTAACCGTTGACCACGCACTTGTGTAGGGGTCAATCGTAATTAGCGGATAAGCAGGAGCTCGCAGCTCATTTTTCATTGCCTCGGGAGCACATCCCACAGCTACAAACAGAGCTACAAGAGCAGCCAGAATGGATAGATTTTTCTTCATAATATTTTTAATTTAGTTATTTTGCATTTTTCGACTTTACAAATATAGGTATTTTCTCACTTTTTACCTACATTTGCCCTAAATAAACATCAATAAACTACTATGAAGAAGATTTCACTCGCACTATTGTTGTGCTTTGCGTTCATTACAGCATCTGCCGATGAGGGTATGTGGCTACCCAACCTGATAGGCTCACGCATTAAGGATATGCGTCAGAAGGGTTTTCGTCTGTCGGCAGAAGATATCTACTCTATCAATCAGGCTTCGATGAAGGATGCCGTTGTATTGTTCGGTAGTGGCTGTACGGGCGAATATATCTCGGAGGAGGGTCTACTCTTGACCAACCATCACTGCGGATATGGCTCGATACAGAAGCTCTCATCGGTGGAGCACGACTACCTGACTTATGGCTTCTGGGCTATGGCACGCGGCGAGGAGCTGCCCGTACCGGGGCTTACAGTTCGCCGTCTGGTGCGTATGGAGGATGTCACCTCACGCATCGAGGCCGGTGAGGATGCCAAGGAGATTATCGCCGAGGCTGCGGAGGGTGGCTATTCGGCTGCCGTACAGCCTATGTACTATGGCAACCAGTATTTCCTGTTCGTATATGAGATTTTCCGCGATGTACGCCTTGTGGGTACGCCTCCATCCTCTATCGGCAAGTTCGGTGGCGATACCGACAACTGGATCTGGCCACGCCATACGGGCGACTTCTCAATCTTCCGTGTCTATGCCGACAAGGACAACAAGCCAGCCGACTACTCGAAGGAGAACAAGCCTTATCGCCCCGCACGCCACTTCGCTATCTCGACGAAGGGCGTCAAGGAGGGTGATTTTACGATGATTTACGGCTTCCCCGGCAACACGCAGGAGTATGTCATCTCTGATGCTGTGGAGTATGTTGCAGAGGTATCCAACCCGATGAAGATTGCGTTGCGTACCGAACGCCTCGACATCATCTCGGCAGCACAGGAGCAGAGTCCCGCCATTCGCATCCAGTATGCGGCCAAGCACGCCAGCATCGCCAATGCGTGGAAGAAGTGGCAGGGCGAGGTGCTGGGTATCAAGCGTCTGGGCACGGTGGAGAAGAAGCGTGCCTACGAGAAGGCCTTCGCAGAGTGGGCAGCCGACAAGGCGGAGTATGCTCATCTGCTGGATTCGATGAAAGCGGCCTACAACGAGGTACGCGAGTGGTATTATATGGGCGAGCTGTATGCCGAAACAGGCAAAACCATCGAACTTGGAGGCATTGCCAATGTGATGTATGCAGCGAAGCATCGCCGCCACGAGAACATTGCCGACAATTTCAGAAAATTGTATGTGAACTACAACGCCGATATCGACCGAGCATTGGCTAAGGCTGTATTGAAGGGCTTTGAACGCTATTGCCCTGCGGAGAAGTTCCCCGTGGCCCTGCGTGAGGAGATAAATAAGTATGGCGGCACGATTGATGCCTATGTCGATTATGTTTTCGACAACTCCAACGCCACATCGTTCGAGAAGGCAGAGGCCGCAACCAAAGAGCAGTTGGAGGCTGACCCCGCACGCCGTCTGTTTGAGATTTTTACCTTTGACAAAAAGATGTATCGCAATTTGAGCAATGCTCCCGAGATTGAACGCTGGTATCGTCCCTATCTGCACGCCTTGCGTGAGTGGGACAAGCAGCGAGCCTTCTACCCCGATGCAAACCTTACGCTGCGTGTTGCCTATGGCTCTATCGCCGGTTATCAGTATGCCGATGGCGAGTATCACAACCCCGTATCGACCCTTGACGGCATAATCGAGAAGGATAACCCGGCAATCTACGACTACAACATCCCACAAGTGTTGCGTGACATCTACGCCCGCAAGGATTATGGTCGCTGGGGCGAGAATATCAACGGCCGCTACACTGTTCCCGTAGCCTTCATCGCGACAAATCACACTTCGGGCGGCAACTCCGGTTCTCCGGTCATCAATGGCAAGGGCGAGCTTATCGGCATCAATTTTGACCGTACATGGCTCTCAACGATGAGTGATATTGAGTTTGACCCCACAATCTGCCGCAATATTTCGGTTGATATACGCTATGTGATGTTTGTCATCGACCGCGTTGGTGGTGCGTCATATCTCTTTGACGAGATGAAACTTAAATAGCAAAACATTCCGTACCGACTATGCTTGACACACTTTTTCATACCCACTCGGCACTGCAAGCCGTAGTTGTCATCTCGCTGATTTGTGCCGTAGGTCTTTTCTTCGGCAAGGTCCGCCTGTGGGGTGTGTCGTTGGGCGTCACGGTAATATTCTTCGCCGGCATCATAGCCGGACACTTCGGCATCACGATTGATGCCCAGATGTTGCAATTCGCCGAGAGCTTCGGACTTGCCATATTCGTCTATTCGTTGGGTGTGCAGGTCGGTCCGGGCTTTGTCAGTTCGTTCCGTGCCGACGGCATACGCCTCAATGCGTGTGCGTTGTGCATCATCCTGCTCGGCAGTGCTATGGCAATCGTTTTCAGCAAGACGCTGGCTATACCATTGTCGGATATGGTGGGTGTTCTATGCGGTGCCACGACCAACACTCCCGCTCTGGGAGCATCACAGCAGACCCTTCAACAGATGGGCCTGCCCACATCGGGTGCGGCATTGAGTTGTGCCATAACCTATCCGCTGGGCGTGGTGGGTGTGATTTTGGCGATACTGCTTATCAACAAGCTATGGGTACGCCCCACCGACATAGCATCACCCAATGCCAAGCATATAAACAACACCTTCATCGCCACGCTGCAAGTGGAGAATCCCGGTATCTTCGGTCGCGATATGCACACCGTTGCCGACTTTGTACACGTTCCGTTCGTCATCTCGCGTCTGTGGCGTAACGGCGAGGTCATACTACCCTCAAACGACACTACGCTGATGGAGGGCGACAGAGTGCTGGTCGTAACCTCGCGTAAGGATATCGATTCGGTGGAGGCTATGATTGGTCGCCGCGAGAGCATCGACTGGAACAAGGATAATGTCGATTGGAACGCCATTGACAGCCAGTTGGTATCTCGCCAGATTATCATTACCAAGCCCGAAATAAATGGCCGACAGCTCGGCTCACTGCGTCTGCGTAACAGCTACGGCATCAACATCAGCCGCATCTATCGCGGAGGTGTTACGCTGCTGGCTACACCCGACCTTATACTGCAAATGGGTGACTGCGTGGTCGTTGTGGGAGGCGAACGTGCCGTTATGAAGGTTGAGAAGGTGCTGGGCAACGCCGAAAAGGAGCTAAACGAGCCTAACCTCACATCTATCTACATCGGTTTGGCCGTAGGTCTTATTCTGGGTGCTATACCGCTTACCCTGCCCGGCATATCGGCTCCCGTAAAGCTGGGTCTGGCTGGTGGTCCTATCATCATTGGAATATTGATGGGTATCTATGGCCCGCGTATGCACCTTATCACCTATACCACACGCAGTGCAAATCTTATGCTTCGGGCCTTTGGCCTCTCGTTGTACCTTGCGTGCTTGGGGCTGAGTGCCGGAGCCGACTTCTTTGAGACAGCCGTAAGCGCTACGGGCGTTGTCTGGATTGCTCTCGGCTTCCTGATTACGTTTATACCGATTATGGTTGTAGGTCTTATCGCTATGCGTATGTGCAGCGTTGATTTCGGCACGATGTGCGGTATGATGTGCGGTGCTATGGCCAACCCTATGGCCCTGAACTATGCCAACGACACCATTCCGGGCGACCACGCCTCGGTAGCCTACGCTACGGTATATCCGCTATCGATGTTTGTGAGAGTCATACTTGCACAGTTGATTTTGATGCTCTTTTTATAGAGTTCAGGCTCGCAAAGCGACCTTTTACAATTTTATACACTAATTTCTGGCAAAAAATTTTGTGATTTAGGAAATAGTGCCTATATTTGCACACCTTTTGAGGGATATGGACTCCATTCCCACATAAAAAGGCCCAGGTGGTGAAATTGGTAGACACGCTACTTTGAGGGGGTAGTGAGCATTAGCTCGTGCAAGTTCGAGTCTTGTCCTGGGCACCGACGAAAAAAACGCAACTGATTAAATCGGTTGCGTTTTTTGTTTTATTGGGCTTATTGGGTCACCCTGAAAGTTCTACAACAGTATCTTGAAGATACACTTCTTCACAACACCCTCGCCGAGCATAGGTGCGTGGCCATCCTCGGGGAAGAGAATCGAGAATTGTCCCTCACGAACAGTGTAGAAGCACTGCGGCTTATCGATAAAGAGCTGGATATCCTTCGCCTCGTCAAACTCGGTCTCTGCCGTCAGGCAATCCTTCTTCTCACTCCATCCGAACACCTCCTCCGGACCTCGCAAAACGAGCTGGATATCGATATACTTACGATGCAGCTCCAAGCGTGCCTGCTCACGGGGACGCAGCTCGATTTCCTGCACCATAACGAAGATATTATCGCCATCAATATCGTGGCGGCCCAGCTCCATAGATGCCAAATCGTGCGTATCGATATAGTCAAACACCGCCTTGAAGCGTGGATGCAAAGAGGCATACTGCTCTTTATTCTTTAATGTATCAAGTATCATTATATCAAAAGTTTAAGGTTATCCGTTGATTGAGTTCTATCTGTTGATTGAAAAATGCACCAATACGGGATAGTGGTCGGAGTAATCAACCGCATAGGGTCCCGCCTCGCCCTCGTCAAGTCGCGGAGTGAGGTTCTCACCATATTTTCTGACTCTGATGGTATCCTCACGCACCACGCGGTCGGTCCATATCCAGGAGTTGATGACATCATAACCAAGCGGCGTGAACTCCTCCGAGAGCATCACATAGTCGATACGCAGCATATCGAAGAAGCCACGATAGGTCGAAGAGTAGCCACGGCCCACCTTACGGAAGGCATCATCGGCACTACGGCTCATACGGCGATAGGTATATGATATGGGGATATCGTTGAAATCGCCGCAGACGATTATAGGATATGGCGACTGTGCCATTATCGAGGCGATGGTATCGGCCTGCACCGAACGCCGTTTATTGTTTTTGCTCAATCGGCTCACCATACCGCCCAGCTTATCGACATTATCCTCCTCCGCCAAGTATTGATGATTTTCGATATAGTCCTCATCCTCCTGACGTATGGCTGTGGTATGCAGATGATTGTTGAAGACCCTGATAGTATCTTTATTCACAACAACATCGGCCCACACAAAATTTTTCATCGTATCAATGCGATAGGCCGCAATAATAGGATGACGACTATACAGTGCCGGACTCAAATCCTTGCGTGACAGGCTCTTTGGCAGCGGTTTATATCGCATAGGCTGCAACATAGAGTCCACCAATCCCGAAAAGCCCATCTCCTGAAAACAGATAATATCGGGACGCACCTCATCGATAAGTTCGGCAATGGAGTCCAGACACCTCTCGCCGCTATCGCTGATAAAGCTACGGGTGTTATAGGTCATAACCTTGATTGTGCCTCGCGGATACTTTATATCGTAATGGCGTTTCAGCTCCGGTCGATAAAACAACGACAGGCTGAACAGACTGATAACAGACAAGAGAATCATCGGCACAGCCACCCAGCTCCAACGCAGTATCCAATATAGTGTCAGGACAAACATCGCAACATAGATAAACGGTGCGATAAGGCCCAATGTAGATAGCACGCCTGCCGAGTGAGGATTGATAACAGGCACGAACAGCGACACAACGAAGAGCACCGCCACGACAACAGTAATGACGAACATCACCGCGTCGAGCAATGCAGCGAAGGGGCTCTTCTGCTCCTTTTTATGCGAGCCGTACAATCCTTTGTAGTAGTCTGACATAGTAACCGACAAAGAGTGTTAGAAAAAGATTTTATTTCGCTTACGCCACCACCAAAGCAGAGCCAGACCCCACAACATACCGCCCAGATGGGCAAAGTGAGCCACACCCTGCTGATAGCCGGAGATACCGAAGAACAACTCCACCACACCATACAACAGAACAAACCATTTGGCTTTGAGTGCTATGGGCGGGAAGATAAGCATTATCACCTGATTGGGATACAACACACCGAAGGCCAGAAGCAAGCCAAAGACGGCTCCCGAAGCACCCACAGTGGGTGTAAGCAGCATCTTCATTGCCCCCATCTCTCCCACAGCCGCCAAAGCGTGCTGATACTCGGCATAGCTGACTCCCAACTGCAACAGGGCTGCACCTATACCACACACCATATAGTAGGTAAAGAAACGCTGCGAGCCCAGACGATACTCCAACGTGCGACCAAACATCCACAAGGCGAACATATTAAAGAGCAGGTGGCTTACTCCGCCGTGCAGGAACATATATGTCACGACCTGATAGGTGCGAAAGAAGGGGCTCTCGGCGTTGAAGAGTGCGAAGTACTCTATGATAGAGTCGCCCCACGGCAACAGTTCAACGGCAAGCAACGCCACACAATTGGCAATTATAAGATTTTTGACCACCGGAGGGGTCGTCGTTCTCAACTCATTCATCTTTATTTGTTGTCTTCGAATATAACTAACTCAACTTCGTTCTCAACTCCTCGGCTGTCAGCTCTGCCATAATAGCCTTGCCCGAGGGCGTAAAACTGTAATTCTCGCACTCACACAACTGCTGCAACAGTTGCGTAGCCGCCTCGCCGGTGATGTTGTGGCCGATGTTACGGCTACCGCTGACAGCCATCACGCGAGCCATATCCTCACGCATCTTCTCAGCCATATTGCCTCGCTGCTCGGCCTCACGCAACAACTCATACAACAGACAATCGGCACTCTGACCGACAATGCTCGAAGGCACGCCACACACCTGCACGCGACCCTCTCCCTGCAACTGCAAGTCAAAACCGAGAGCTGCGAACTCCTCGGCAAACTCCTCCAGCAGCGAATAGTCACTCAACGAGAGAGTCAGCTCCTCCGGGAAGAGCAGCTGCTGTGACGATGCCGCACCGCAACTCAACGCTGCGATATATCCGTCGTAGAGTATTCTCTCCTTGGCACGACGCAAATCAACGACCATCATTCGGCCGCCACTCGTCGCAAAGGCGTATCCGTTGCCGGGCGAATAGACATCGCCAAACTCCAATGCTGACGGCTCCTCAAAACTCTGTTGCAGGCCGATTGACGAGGGAACAAACTCCAGCGAGCTCTCATCATCTTCGCCCGTTATGAGGCTTGACGAAAACTCCTCGTATTGCTCCTCATCCTCCAATTCCACAGGCTCGGCTCCGAGTGCAAACTCATTATTGAAAGGCATCTGCGTCCACGACACATCCTTCAAACCACGAACAGCAGTGGCCTTTGATGATGGTACAGATGTTATCTGCTCACCCACCTTGCCGCCATCGTCGAAATATGGCACATCGTACATCGACATATCGACCGTCATATTGGGGTCGGCAGCACCATCGGCATAGCCCGCCTCAAAGGGGTTGTATGCTCTGCCCGACGATGTTTTGGGCTCCTGATATACAGTTGCACCGCCACCCAAAACGGGAATATCTATCGCCACCTTATTGTCAAAGTCCATCATTCCTATACTGCCACTCTTTGCAAGCGTACTACGGATGGCCGAAGTTATAATCTGATAGAGGTCGTCGGCATCGGCAAACCTGACCTCGGTCTTATGCGGCGACACATTGACATCAACGCGGTCGGTCTCGACATCTAGATAGAGGAAGTATGACGGAGAGCTATTTTCGGGGATAAGCTTCTCGTAGGCCTTCATTATGGCTCGATATATCTGTGACGAACGGAAATATCGGCCATTGACAAAGAGATACTGCTCATTATTCTTCTGCTTGGCTGCCGCAGGACGACCCACATAGCCCGAAATCTTCACCAGTGAGGTATCAACGGCCACCTCCAGCAGATTGGTCTTGATATGACGACCAACAACATCCACAATACGTTCCGACAATGAGCCCGAAGGCAGCGTCATAATGGGCATATCGTTTGACATCAGTTCGCATCGTATCTCCGGATTGCAGAGAGCCACCTGACGGAAGACCTTCTTTATCTCGGTGACCATCTTCGCCTTATCGGAAGCGAACTTACGGCGTGCAGGAGCTGTATAGAAGAGGTTTCGCACCATAAACTGCGAGCCTACGGGACACATCGTAGGTGTCTGCGAGATAAACTCGCCACCATTGACAATCGTAACCGTGCCCACCTCGTCTTCGGCCTTGCGGGTACGCAACTCCACTTGTGCCACAGCCGCAATCGAAGCCAGAGCCTCGCCTCTGAAACCGAAGGTCTGCAAGCGATAGACATCGTCAAAGTCGCGAATCTTGCTCGTGGCGTGCCTATCAAATGCCATACGGGCGTCGATGGGCGACATACCACAGCCATTATCCACAACCTGAATAAGTTCCAAGCCCGCATTTCGGAAGTTTACGGTAACAGAGGTCGCACCGGCATCGATAGCATTCTCCATCATCTCCTTGATGGCGGATGACGGATTATCTACAACCTCACCGGCGGCTATCTGATTGGCCACAATTTCCGGCAACAGATGTATTCTATTCTCTTCCATGGTCGGGTTAGATTGGTTTGGGTCGTGGTTAATGTTCGCTATATCAAATTACTCTATATCAACAAGTTCCTCGCCCTCAACATAATCATTGGGTACGATAATCAGCGGAGCATAGGGATCGAAATCGTCTGTTGCCTTCTCCACAGGTGCAGGAGCCGTTGTTGCCATCTCGAAGATAGCACCCACACGAGGCACCAACACATAGACAAAGAGAAAGACCAGCAACATCACCACGACAAGCGAGATGATTCGTGTGCTTCCACCCAATACGTTACTCTTACGCTTGGCACGGCTCTGCTGGCGGGCCTCACTCTGCGTGCGGATATACTTTCCGGGGGTGTATTCGCCTGTGTCGTCTGATCGTTCTCCACGCAACTCTGCACGACGCTGCTCACGAGCCTCCTTTTCGGGGTCGTAGTAGCGTGGTGTGTACGAAAACTGATTTGCGTGTCGCTTGTAAGGTGAAAAAAATCCCATATACTCTACTGTTTTATGATTTAACGAAAGAAGTTTCTCATTCTTTCAAATATGTTCTGCTTCTCTACACTCTCGGCCTTCTTGAAGTGGGTCATCTCCGAGAGTTTCTCCAACAGCTTGCGTTCCTCGCTGTTGAGTGAATCGGGAATTGTGATATCAACCACAATGAGGATATCGCCTCGGCCATAGCCATTGACCTCGGGAAGACCCTTGCCACGCAGACGCAACACCTTGCCGGCGTGTGTTCCGGGAGCAATCTTAATCTTCACGCGACCATCGATGGTGGGCACTTCAACCTCACCGCCGAGGATAGCCATCGTAACGGTAAGATTAAGGTTGTGGATAAGGTCGTTGCCATCACGCACCAAATCGGGGTTACGTTCCTCCTCAATAACCACAAGCAGGTCGCCATTCACGCCACCGCGTTGTGCGGCATTACCCTTGCCCGACACGGTTACGGCCATACCCTCGCCCACTCCGGCAGGTATCTTAACCTCGATAATCTCCTCGCCACGCAGTGTGCCATTGCCATCGCACTTGTCGCACTTGGCTGTGATAATCTTTCCCTCGCCACCACATGTAGGACACACGCCCTGCGTCTGCATACGGCCGAAGAAGGTATTCTCAACACGGGTCACATATCCCGAACCGTTACAGGTCGAGCAGGTAGCGTATGACGATGAGTCCTTCGCACCCGTACCGCCACACTTATCACAAGCGACCGTCTTGTTCACTTTTAGTTTCTTGGTCGTACCGTTTGCTATCTCGGCAAGCGTGAGCTTAACCTTGACACGGATATCCGAGCCTCGGTTTACTCTGCGACCACCGCGTGAGCCACCACCAAAGCCGCCAAAGTGACCTCCGAAGATATCTCCAAACTGCGAGAAGATATCCTCCATAGAGAAGCCACCGCCAAAACCGCCACCAAAGCCGCCACCCGCAGCTCCACTCATACCGGCATGACCGAACTGGTCATAGCGGGCACGCTTGTCGGGGTTTGACAGCACATCGTAGGCCTCGGCAGCCTCCTTGAACTTCTCCTCGGCCTCCTTATCTCCCGGATTCTTGTCGGGGTGATACTTTATGGCTGCCTTTCGGTAAGCCTTCTTTATCTCATCGGCATTGGCATTACGCTGAACGCCCAGCACCTCATAATAATCTCGTTTCTCTGACATTGTCCTCTAATTTAGTCTGGAATTACTCTCCAACAACAACTTTTGCATATCGCAGCACCTTATCGCCCAGCATATAGCCACGCTGCACAACATCAATGATAAGGCCCTTCTTCTCCTCGCCCGCAGCAAAGCGTGCCACAGCCTCGTGGAAGTCGGGGTTGAACTCCTTATCGAGAGCCTCAATCTCCGTTACGTTCTTCTGACGAAGAGCCTCCTCAAACTTCTGCAAGACGAGCTTCTCGCCCTCTCGCAACGATGCGATATCGTCACTCTTATCCGACGCTGCCACAGCACGATGCATATCGTCAAGAACGGTCAGCATGCTCTTTATAACATCGGCACCGCCACTTGCCACCAAGTCCATCTTCTCACGCAGCGTACGCTTGCGATAGTTATCGAACTCGGCCTGCAAACGCGTATATTTATCTCGCCAGATAGCTATCACCTCCTCGGCCGAAGGCTCTGCCTCGACCTCCTGTGGTGCGTCATCCTCTGACACAATGTCATCACCATCCGGATTCTCGTCTGCCATATTGGCACACGACTCGCCTTCGCAAGAGGGATTCACATCTCCCTCGCGGTAGCCTACATTCTCATCAACCTCCTGATTATTAACCTTTTCTTTTGTCATATCTAATTATTTTTCGTTCCTTTATACTATATGTAGCACAAATTATATGCCCAAGCCTATCCTATTATAAATATGGTAGGACGCTTGGCTATGTCGGGCAGAGCCATCCTACGCCACTGCTCGATGGTGCGTGTCAGGATAATCTCTTCGGGCGAGGTTATATCACACGCAATGGTCAGACGTGTTGCGGGCGAGCACACCGACAAAAGTTGCTCCACGAGCTTCACATTGCGATAGGGTGCCTCAATAAAAATCTGCGACTGATGCTCCGCTTGTGCCCGGCGTTCAAGGGCCTTTATAGCCTTGCCTCTTTCGGGTGGCTTGACCGGCAGATAACCATTGAAGACAAACGACTGCCCATTAAGTCCCGAGGCCATTATCGACATAAGGATAGACGAAGGGCCGACCAACGGCACCACGCGGATACCTCTGCGGTGACACGCAGCGGCAACCAGAGCTCCGGGGTCTGCTACACCCGGCACACCCGCCTCCGAGATGACACCTGCCGAACGCCCCTGCTCGATAGGTCGCACCATAGCCTCAACGGCTACACCCTCGCGTGTATGCTCGTTAAGCTCCACGAACTCCAAATCGTCAATCTTGCGGCTGATACCCGCCTTTGACAGGAAGCGGCGAGCCGACCTCACATTCTCTACAATAAAATAGTCCAGTGAGTCGATGATGGCACGATTGCTCGCAGGTGTAACATCATACACATCGGTAGCGTCCGAAATAGGACACGGAATCATATAGAGAACACCCTTTGCCATTACTCCCTCACATAAATTCGTTTAACACGGGCAGCAACCGAGGTGATAATCTCGTAGGGAATCGTTCCCAGCACCGCTGCCATATCTTCGGGAGTGTTGCCCGCCACAGGCGAAAAGACACTCACCTCATCGCCCTCGGCAACGCCCTCTATATCTGTAACATCTATCATACAGCTATCCATACATATACGCCCCACAGTCACTGCCTTGCGACCACCCACAAGCATAGCCCAGCGACCATTGCTCAAATGACGGTCCAGACCGTCGGCATAGCCGACAGGAATGGTTGCGATAAGGCTGTCACGCTGCAACACCTCGCTGCCACCATAGCCGATAGCCTCGCCCGCCTTACGACTGCGTAGCTGCACGATGCGTGTTTTCAGCGTCGCTACGGGTTGCAACTCGTCGTTATGGCAATAGCCGTAACCATAGAGTCCCAGGCCCAGACGGCACATATCGAAATGAGCCTCCGGGAAGCGTTCAATAGCGGCCGAGTTGGCTGTATGACGGATTATCGTGTAAGGTAATGCCGCCTGCAACTCGCCACTCAACCTATCAAACAGAGCTATCTGACGGCGTGTGAAATCATCCTCCGACGGCATATCGGCACACGACAGATGGGCAAAGACAGATGCCACCCTGACACTTTCGTCAGCCGACAGCCACTCGATAAGTTGCGGCAGCTCCTCCTCCACAAAGCCCAGACGATGCATACCCGTATCCAGCTTGATATGAATCGGATACTCCTTCCTGCCATAACTCTCCACACTGCGACTGAAATCCGTCAGCGAGTGGAAGCTGTAAATCTCGGGTTCGAGGTTGTATGCCACCATCTTGTCAAAACTCTCGGCATCGGCATTAAGCACCAGAATAGGCATCGTGATACCCTTCTCTCGCAGCACCACGCCCTCATCGGCAAATGCCACCGCAAGATATGCCACACCCTGACGCTGCAACAGCTGTGCAACCTCCACATCGCCTGCTCCGTAGGAGTGAGCCTTGACCATAGCCACCACGCGATGATTCATCGGCAGGAAGCGGCGGAAATAGCTCAAATTGTGCGTCATCGCATCGAGATTAACCTCCAAAACCGTTGTATGGCTCTTACTCTCCAAACGATGACACAGACGACGCAACGTATCGCGGCGATTACCCTTCAACAATATCGTGCGGGCGGCCACATCCGCCGAGTTGAGCTCTCGCATCAGGGCCTCCTCGTTATCATAAAAGCGGCTGCGACAACCAAACAACGAGCCATAACGCGAAATATTCTCTCCCACGCCGATAACCTCGTCGATATTGGCACCCGCAACGAGTGCTGCAACCCTCTCATAGAGCTCCGCATCACTCATTCCATTGCCACCGCCACCATTATTACCGCTGCCACCGACATCGGCAATGACAGCCGTTGTCTTGCCGCCAAGAGCTATATTTCGCAACGTATCGATAGCCAACGCCAGCGAATTGATGTCGGAGTTATACGAATCATAGACGATTGTCGAGTGGCCTATACCCTCCTTGACCTCCATACGCATTGCGACATCTGCTGCCGCCACAGCCGAATCATAACCCAGCTCGCGGCACAGGCTCTTGACCAAAGCCATATTCACCGCCGTAGCATCATAAGCCGAAATCGACTTATCATCCTCCGCAGCATCGCGTCTGTCGCAACGCAAAGCGATTTTTCGTGCAACCTGCTCCACTATGGGATAGTTGCTATGATATAATAAGGTCTTGGCATTGCGTGCCAGAATAAGTTTCTCGGCAACCTTATCCTCTATGCTCTCAAAATTGTGCTGATGAGCCTCGCCAACCGAGGTGAATACCACCACATCGGGGCGAATCATCGCTTCAAGGCGTTGCATCTCGCCCATCTCCGATATACCCGCCTCGATGAGAGCCAGCTCCTCGTCGCCATCCATCATCAATAGCGACAAAGCAACACCCAGCTGCGAGTTATAGCTCATCGGCGAGGCGAAGAACTTAACATCCGCAGGCAGGGCACTTGCGACCCACTCCTTGACGATGGTCTTGCCATAGGAGCCCGTAATACCGACAACCTTACCGCCAAACGATGCACGATGTGCCGCCGCAAGTCTTTGCAATGCCTCCAACGAGTTCTCAACCTTGACTACGCCCACCGCCTCGTATGACGAGAAATCGACATCTCTCTCCACCATAAAGGCCTTGACTCCTCTGTGTAGCATATCGCCGATAAAGTCGTGAGCATCATAGGTTGTTCCACTCTTCGCCACAAACATAGCACCGCTGCCAAAGGCGTGAGAACGCGAATCAACCACAACCTCACACACCTCGGCATCCGTGCCGTAAAACTCTCCTCCGCACAAGCGGGCTATATCCGATAATCGGTATCTCATCTTACCTGTTAAATATCACTTTTAAAACGCACAACCGTAATACCTGCTCCGCCTCTGTCGGCGTGCTCATCCTTGGCCGACTCCACAGCCGGCAACGAACGCAGATAGCGGCGTATCTCCTCCTTCAAGGCACCCGTTCCCTTGCCGTGCAGAATAGTAACGCCTCCGACACCCACCATCAAGGCATCATCGACCAGATCCTGCACCACCTCCAACGCCTCAACAGCTCGCATACCTCTCACATCAACGCTATCCTTGAAGTTTAACTTGCGGGTGGATATATCCACCGACAACACCGTGCGTGGTGTTGTAGGTTGCACACTCTTCTTATACTCGGCATTCGACACCACGACAAGTTTATCCTTATCGACCATCGTGAGTATCTGACCAAAGGCCACCTGTGCCTTCCTGCCCTTGATGCTCTGCACCACGCCCGGCACCTGCTGACCCTCAATACGCACCTTTGAGCCAACCTCAATGGGCTTTACCACCTTTACGGGTTGTTGCGGAGCCTCTGCAACAGCCTCTCCGCGACGCTTCTTACCCTCCTCACGGCGAGCCTTGCGACGCATCAGCTTCTCCATCTCGCGTTCCACCTTCTCGCCGTCAAAGGCCGAATCGATGCTATCCACCGCCGCCTTGAAGTCTTCCAGTTCCTTACGGGCCAGACGGGTGAGTTCCTTCTCGGCCTGTGCCTCCTTGATGGTGCGGATAGTATTCTCTATCTGACGGTTAGCCTCCGCTACCAGACGTTGGGCCTCCTCCTTCGCCTTGCCGAGTATCTCGCGGCGTTCCTCCCTGATGCGGGCGAGCTGCTCGGCATAGTTACTCTCCAACTCCTCGACCTTGCGGTCAGTAAGGCGTATGCGGTCACGCTTCTGCGACCAATAGTGCTTATCGCGTGCAATCTCACGCAGCTGCTTCTCCAGATTGATATGGTCGCTACCCGCCTTGTCGCTGGCCTTACGGATAATATCCTCGGGCAGACCCGTCTTGCGGGCAATCTCTATTGCAAACGAACTACCCGGCTTACCCTGCTCCAATTTGAACAGCGGGCGAATGTTCTGCACATCAAACATCATCGCACCATTGGCAACACCCTCGGCCGATGTAGCATAATATTTTATATTGGAGTAGTGGGTTGTGATGACGCCATAACAGCCCCTCTCCAACAATCTCTCCAATATAGACTCGGCGATAGCACCGCCTATGACAGGCTCCGTACCCGAGCCGAACTCATCTATCAGCACAAATGTACGAGGCGATGCCGCCTGTAACATATATTTCATATTGAGCAGGTGCGACGAATAGGTCGAGAGGTCGTTATCCATCGACTGCTCATCGCCTATATCAATGCAAAGGCTCTCAAACACAGGCAACTCACTCGTCTCGGCTGCCGTTACGGGGAATCCGCACTGGAACATATACTGCACGATACCCGCCGTCTTCAGGCATACCGATTTACCACCCGCATTAGGGCCCGAGATGACAAGGATATGCTTCTCCTTATCGAGTTGCATATTGAGTGGCACCAGCTCCTTCTTCTCGCGTTTCAGGGTCTGGGCAAGCAACGGATGAAAGGCATTTCGCAACACCAGCCGGTCATCGGTTGAGACGATAGGCTTACCCGCACCGTTCTCAATAGCCCAACGGGCCTTGGCACGCACGGCATCCATCTCGGCGAGATACTCTCCCGCTGCGGCGATAGCCTCCGCATCGGGCATAAGCGACTCGGTAAACTCGGTCAGGATACGCACCACCTCGCGGCGTTCTGCATACTCCAGCTCTTTGAGCTGATTGTTCAGCTCCACGACCTCGACAGGCTCTATATAGAAGGTTTTACCCGTAGCCGACTCATCGTGGATAAAGCCGTTCAGCTTACGCTTATTCGCAGCCGAAACGGGAATCACCGCCCTGCCGTCACGAATGGAAATCATCGCCTCGGCATCGACCACTCCCGCCTTCTTGGCACTCGACAACACCTGTTGCAGACGCTTTGACACCTGTCCTTCGTGTTCGCGAATGGAACGGCGTATCATGAGCAGTTCGGGCGACGCACCATCACGCATCACGCCCTCATCATCCACAATCTGGTTTATACGGCGTATGATATCGGGGAAGACGCAAACCCTCTCACTCCTACCTCGCAGGCGAGGATACTGCTCCGGCCGACGACCCATAACGAAGCCCACCATATTACCCACGGCGGTCAATGCCTGACGCAACACCACCACCTCGCCGCAATCGAGAAACGTACCCTCAACGCCAATCTTCTGGAGTACGCCCTCCATATCGGGATATTCGTCACGCGGAGCATCGCTGTCGAGCATCAGCATCACACGCATCTCGTCGGCAATGTCCTGACGAGACTCTATTGTAGCCCGCGAGGTGGAAAAACTCTCCACCTCGATAAGCTGCTTTGCAGCCTGCATACTGCACAAGGCAGCAATCTGACTTCGAAGACGGTCAAAACCTATCTTCTGTTCAAAATTTGCAGGGTATATCATCTTTTTCTCTAAATCTTATCTATTTTCGGCCTTTATCTATTTTTCGGCCTTTGCTGCCGCCTCGGCAGCCCTCTCCTGTGCCTCCATCTCCCGCTTGATAGCCTTCTTTTCGGCCTTCGCCTTGACCTTCTCTACCTTCTTGTAGGGGTTGCTGCCAAAGACCGACACATTAATATAGCGGCCGGGGTTATTTTTCAGGTCATCCAGTAGGGTTGAGAGGTTGTTGCTCGCCGCCGTAAGGTTATCGTACAACTGCGAGTCCTTCAACAACTTACCGACACTGCCATCGGCATCATTTGCCTTGGCAAGGACACCCTTCAACTGCTCCATAACACCCTCAATCTCGGCAACGAGGTCAGCCTCCGACAACTGCGTTGAGAATGTCGAGAGATTGTTGATGATGGTATCCACCTCGCCGGCATTTTCGCCCAAGCCCTTCGCAAAGAGACTGAGTGATGCCAACGCCTCCTCCAGATGAGCCTTCTCCTTGGCCAGCATAGTGTTTATATTGTTGGTTACGCCATCGACATTCGAGATGATGCTCGTCAGGTTGTCGGTATTCTCGGCCAGCAGATTATTCACGCCCGTAAGCGTTGCATTGAGGTTGTTGATAACCTCCGTAAGTTGTTCCTTCAATGCTCCGAGCTCCGAGCCGGCCATCTCAAAGAGGTCGGCACTCACCTCTGTCGGTATGGTGCCTTCCTGTGGGATAACCTCCGACGATGAGCCGTAGATAATCTCCACAGCCTTGCCGCCCATCAATCCGTCGGTAAAGATTTTCGCCTTTGAATCAACGGGGAGAGCATAACGCTTCTCAATTGAGAGTTGGACTTCAACACCCTTTGTAGGGTCTTCGTTCAGCGTGACCTTGCTCACCGAGCCAACCTTTACGCCATTGATTATCACGCGTGATGCAGGCTGAATACCACCCACCTGCTCGTAATAGGCGTAGTATTTGTTGGTATTGCTGAACACCTCTGTTCCTTTGAGGAATTTCACAACAAACCAACCTGCTAAAAGTACCAGTATGGTAAATATACCAATCTTAACTTCTCTTTTCATATCTTCTGTTTTCTTTTTTATTTCTTAACCAAACTATTGCCCTTATAGGCTACGACAAATGCACCCGGGAAACTCTTTCTCAACTCCGCCAGATGACGCTGTGCCTCGGCTTGGGTAGCGAACTCTCCATAGCAATATTTATACTTCAACGCACCCGCTCCTTCCAGTATTCTCACCTTGCCGCGATAGCTCTTGAACTGCGGGTCACGCAAATCAATCTTTCGGCTCGATGCAGCCACCTGTATTGCATAGCCTGATGCGACATTGGCACCCGCCGAAGCCTCTTTTGCAGGTGTCTGCGGCTGCTTTGCCGGTGTCTGTTTCGCAGGCTGTTGCTTTGCCGGTGTCTGCTTTTCGGGCTGTTGCTTTGCCGGTTGTTGAGGCGTTGCAGGCTTCTTATCCGCAGGCTTCTGCGTTGTTGCAGGCTTCTGTGGAGTTGCCGCCTCCTTTGCAGGCGTTTGTGACCCTTCGGAAGGCTTGTTTACCTCCACCTTGCCCGACATCTTCTCAATATGTCCGACATACTCCTTAACGGCATTGCACAACATTCTCGCCAACTCGTTCTGACCCTTCTGCGACTTCAGATAAGCCAACTCCTGTGCGTTGGTCATAAAGCCCAGCTCGGTAAGTACACTCGGCATATCGGTAGCATACAACACTTTCAACAGCTGGCGACGCATCTTTCGTGAATTACGGCCACCCTTTGCATAGTGCGACTGCATTATTCGGGCCATCATCTCGCTATACTCGCCATAGGTAAACTGCAAGTTCTGGATATATGCTCGCACCATTGCTGCGGTATTCTCGTCCGACATATCAATCAGCTCCTCCTTATTGTTGTTGTAGAGAACACTCTCATTATAGCGTGTCTCCTTGCTGCTCTCACCCATTATCAGCGTCTCGGTGCCATAGACCGTATTTTTCGTTGCGGCGTTGGCGTGTATCGAGATAAACAGGTCGCCGCCCGCCTTATTTGCTATGTTGGCACGGGCTGTAAGGTCGTCGTTCAGCGTCTTTCCGAGGGCTGTATCGGTCTTACGCGTATAGACCACTTTCACCTGCGGCAACTCCTTCTCAATCAACGCACCCAGCTTCAATGCAACAGCGAGATTGATATCCTTCTCCATAACGCCGCCATAGGTAGCACCCGGAAATGCAGCACCGCCGTGTCCCGCATCAATCACAAGCACGAAGGCGTCATCCGCAACACTCTGTGCAGATAGCTTATCCGCACACACGCTGGCCAAAAGCAAAAAGAGAAAAAGACAAACTACTCGCTTCATATAAAAAACTGCCGATTTATTAGTGTTATTAAGTAAAAAACGCTATATTTGTCGGTTAAAATACGCGTGCGTAGGCATATACAACCCACCCCGTGTATCGTTTTGCCGACTCGTCGGCAAAGTTACGAAAAATTTTGGAAATTTTGAGCAAATTAAGAGTTAAATATCTCCTTTCGGTAGCCATTGTGCTACTGTTTATGCAATTCGTCTTCGGATTTGCACCCATAATGCGTGCAATATCCTCAACGAATATGCTTATCGACACCATATCCGTTCCCCAATCGCAAGAGCAGGACACAACATCCCAGACCGACAGTCGTGCCGACAGACGCAAGGCTCGCGAGAGTCGTCGTCGCAAGGCACAGGGCAGCGACACCACTCGCCGGAGCATTGTCATCGACTCGATGATGGTGGATAGTCTGTCGGGCGAGTTGCGTGAGTTTGTCATTGCAGAGTCCGACTCGGCTCGCAAGAAGGGAACATCGGCCATCGACCAGCCCATCACGGGTAAGGCGGTGGACTCGTTGTACTATGATTTGAGGACAAAGAAGGTCTATCTCTACAATCAGGGCGATGTAACATACGGCAACTTCAACCTCAAAGCCGACTATATGGATATCGACCTTCAATCGAAGGATATCTTCGCTTATGGTAGTGCCGACACTGTCAATGGCGAGGTGCAGATCAATCGACCCACCTTTACCGAGGGCTCAAACACCCTCAATATGGATACCATCACATACAACATCACATCGCAGAAGGCGAAGATTGACGGTATCGCCACACAGCAGGGCGACGGCTGGCTCATCGGTGAGAGAGTGAAGAAGATGCCCGACAACACAATTCATATTGCCGGCGGTATGTACACCACCTGCGACCATACCGACCACCCGCACTTCTACTACGACGCCAGCAAGATTAAGGTTATCCCCGGCAAGAAGGCCATCATGGGCCCCGGCCACCTCGTAATCGAGGATGTGCATATCCCATTCCTCGGTCTTCCCGAGGCCTTCTTCCCTATCAATATGGGTCCCAAGTCGGGTATCCTGATGCCTTCGTATGGTGAGGAGGCACGACGCGGTTTCTACATTCGCGGCCTGGGTTACTACTTCACGCTGGGCAGCCATATGGACCTTACGCTGACGGGAGGTTTCTATACACTCGGCTCGTGGGAGGTCAGTGCCATATCGCGTTATGTGAAGCGTTACAAATACACGGGTAATTTCAACTTCAACTACTCGAACGTGAAGTCGGGCAGCAAGGGCGATGTGGATTATGTATCGGCAAATACATTCCAGTTGCAGTGGACACACTCGCAAGACCCCAAGGCCAACCCGGGCTCTACATTCTCGGCTTCGGTAAACCTGTCATCAAGCGGTTACAGCAAGTATTCGGCTACGAATCTGAATGATATGTTGGCTACGCAGACCAACTCATCAATATCGTACTCAAAGAACTGGGCCGGCACGCCATTCTCGTTCTCGATGAATATGGCCATATCACAGAACTCGCAGACGCAGGCCATATCGGCAACACTGCCCAACATCTCGTTTAACGTATCGAAGTTCTTCCCCCTGAAGCGACGCGTGAAGATGGGTAAGGATCGCTGGTATGAGAAGATTTCGATGAGTTACTCGGCAAAGATGACCAACTCAATCTCGGCAAAGGAGAATACCATCTTCGAGAAGGAGACCTTCAACAGTATGCGAAACGGTATTCAGCACAACATACCCGTTCAGGCATCGTTCAACGTGCTGAATTACATCAACGTAACACCTTCAATGAACTACACCGAACGCTGGTACTTCAAGAAGGTTGAGCAGGAGTGGAACTCCGAGACCAACAAATTGGAGAAGCTGGACCCCCAGTATGGTTTCTATCGTCTTTACAACTACAATGCGGCGGTATCGATGTCAACGACAGTCTATGGTACCTGGCAGGTGAAGGAGAAGTACAAGAAAATGAAGTTGCAGGGCTTGCGTCACACCATAGCACCCTCAATCAGCTTCTCTTACGCCCCCGATTTCAGTAATCAGAAACACGGCTTCTACAAGACCGTGCAGTCGGACTCTACGGGTCGCACGACAGTATATTCGCCATTCTCCGACAACGCCTATGGCGTGCCGCCTACAGGTCGCAATATGTCGCTTAACTTCTCTCTGTCGCAGAGTCTGGAAGCCAAAGTTTTGAGCAAACGCGACACATCGGGAGTCAAGAAGTTGAAGCTTATCGACCAGCTGAGCATCAGTGGCTCGTATAACTTCCTCGCCGACTCAATGCGTCTGTCGCCATTGAGTCTGTCGTTGCGTACCACCATTTCGGGTAACTTCGGTATCAATCTGCGAGCGACACTCGATCCCTATGAGGTTACTCCCGAGGGTAAGCGATATAACAAACTCACCTGGCGTAGAGGAAATCTGGGTCGTATCACCAATACGGGCTGGAGTTTTGGTTATACATTCAAGTCCCGCAACTCGTCACAGCCGGCCATAAACGACATAAACAGCATACCACCCGAGTATATCAACCCGTTCTATGACCCCTACGGACAGATGGACCCCGTAATGCGACGCCAATATATGGCACAGGCATATTACGACTTCTCGCTGCCGTGGAACTTCGGATTTAACTACAATATCAACTACTCGGTAAGTTATGTCAATAACGGCACGACGGGTGTCCAGCGAAACATCACGCAGACGCTGGGCTTCAACGGTAGTATCACCTTCTCGCCCAAGATGTCGGCCACGATATCGGGCGGTTTCGATATTATGAAACGAAAGCTGACAACATCGTCCATCACTATCACGCGAGACCTGCACTGCTGGCAGATGTCGTTCTCGTGGATACCCTTCGGACACTACAAGAGCTGGAACTTCCATATCGGCGTCAAAGCGGCATCACTGCAAGACCTCAAATATGAGAAGAGCCAGTCTATGTACGATAAGTTCTATTAACCCGACACTCACAAACCTGATATAAGCTATGAGAAGATTCTGGTCATTAACATTGTGCGTTGCAATCACCATATTGCTCGCCACTCCCGCCACAGCACAACGCCGCAACGATGATACGTTGCGTATTCTGGCCATCGGCAACAGTTTTTCGGATGACGGCATGGAGCACCTGCCGGCATTGCTGGAAAATCTCGGCGTGAAGAATGTCGAGCTGGCACGCCTCTATGTGGGTGGCTGCTCGCTGGAGAGGCACAACCACTTCTACAACAACAAGACCGCAGCCTATATGTTCTATCATTCAAAGGCGGGCGAGAATCGCTGGACGATGCACAATTCAGTGACGATGCAGCACGCCCTCGCGATGGGCAAGTGGGATATCATCTCCTTGCAGCAGGTGTCGGGCGATTCGGGTATCTATGACAGCTATATACCCCACCTCGAAGAGTTGATAAAGATTGTCGTGAAGATGCAGCCACAGGCCGAAATCGTATGGCATATGACGTGGGCATACTCATCGAACAGCCCTCACGGCGACTTTCCGCGATATGACCGCAACCAGCAGAAGATGTTTGAGGCGATACACCGATGCGTCAAAAACTTGAAAAAAGATTACAAAATCAAGACAATCATACCCTCGGGCACAGCCATACAGTCGTTGCGTATGTCGGCGGTGAATAATCCTCCTATGGACTTCACTCGTGACGGCTACCATCTGGACTACGGTACGGGCCGCTATGCCGCAGCCTGCACCTGGTATGAGGCCCTTATCGAGCCATATACGCGTATCTCGATGATGGGCAACACCCTGCGTCCCGACGTAGGCACGAAGGTTTCGGAGGAGATGGCTCCGTATATCCACAAGGCGGCAAAGCGTGCCGTAAAGCGACCTTTCAAGGCTCGCGAGATTAAGGGCAAGGGCAAGAGATAGAGAAATCAGCACAACAAGAGGATAAAGAGAGATTTCAATGGCAAGTTTTCTGCAAGTAGAGAATATCAGCAAGTCCTATGGCGACAAGGTGTTATTCGAGAATATCTCGTTTAACATCAACGAGGGCGACAAAATTGCCCTCATTGCCCCAAATGGTACGGGAAAGAGCTCTCTGTTGAAGATTCTTGCCGGCATCGACTCCTCGGACAGAGGCGGCGAGGTGAAGTTTATGAAGGATATCAAGGTCGCCTTCCTTGACCAGATGACAGCCTTCAATCCCCAGAACAGGCTCTTTGACGAGGTCTATTCGCGTCTGGGCGACACCTACGATGTCATACGCAACTACGAGAAAGCCGTAGAGCAAGGCGATGAACGTACCATATCGCAGGCAATGGCCGCAATGGATGCCGCCGATGGCTGGTCTGCCGAGCAACGCATCAAACAGGTGCTGTCGTCACTGAAGCTAACCAATCTGAATCAGCGGATGGGCGAGCTGTCGGGAGGCGAGGCGAAGCGTGCCGCCATAGCTCTTATGATGTTGCAGGATGCCGACTTTCTGGTTATGGACGAGCCGACAAACCACCTCGACATCGATATTATCGAGTTTTTGGAGGGCTACTTGCAGAAGTCGCGTTGCACGCTGCTGATGGTGACTCACGACCGCTATTTTCTGGATCGTATATGCAACACCATATTTGAGCTGGACCGAGGCGAGCTGTTCGCCTATCGCGGCAACTACTCCGAGTTTCTGGCGAAACGCGAAGAACGCTATACCAATATGCAGGCCAACATCGACAAGGCCCGCAACCTGTTGCGTCGCGAATTGGAGTGGATGCGTTCCACGCCACAGGCCCGCACGGGCAAGGCCCGCTACCGCATAAATGCCTTCTACGATTTGAAGGATAAGGCCGCTGTATCGCTGGCACGACGCGACGTTGCGATTGATGTTGCCACATCACGCCTCGGAGGAAAGATTATCGACTGCGAGGATGTTACGCTACGCTTCGGCGAGAGGGTTATGCTTGACGACTTCTCGTATAAGTTCTCGCGTTACGAACGCGTGGGCATCGTGGGCCGTAACGGAGCCGGCAAGAGCACATTCCTGAATCTGCTCACCGGCGTTTTGCAACCCGACAAGGGCCGTATCGAGATAGGCGAGACACTACGTATAGGCTACTATCGCCAGCAAGGCATCAGCTTCAAACCGGGGCAGCGAGTGATTGATGTGGTGAGGGAGATTGCCGAGACGGTCAAGGTCGCCGACGGTCACAGCATATCGGTTACGACTATGCTCAACCAGTTCCTCTTCCCGCCGGAGAGCCACTCGAAGCACGTCGAGATATTGAGTGGTGGAGAGCAACGCCGCCTCTATCTGCTCACTATATTGATGCGTAACCCCAACTTCCTGATTCTGGACGAGCCGACAAACGACCTCGACATCATTACACTCAACATTCTGGAGGAGTATCTGATGCAGTTCAAGGGGTGTCTGCTCATAGTGTCGCACGACCGCTGCTTTCTGGACAAGACCGTTGATCACCTTTTTATATTCAACGAAGGCGGTACGGTCAAGGACTTTGTCGGACAATACAGCGAGTACCGCGAATATATCCGCGAGGAGGAGGTCGCACAAGCGAGGGCCGCTGCCGAGAAGAGTGCCAAGACCACGAAACCTACAAACTCGCACAACACGACACAGCGTCGCAAATTATCATATAAGGAGCAACGCGAGTTGGAGCAGTTGGAGCAGGAGATACCTCAATTGGAGCAGGAGAAGGCCGAAGTGGAAGCAAAGCTCTCATCGGGAGAGTTATCACACGACGCTTTAATGGAGTGTTCGGCACGCATTGCCGCCATTATCGAGGAGCTGGAGGTAAAGGAGATGCGTTGGCTGGAATTAAGCGAGATATAACGGGAGATAATCGGCAGCGGGAGAGATTCAGAGGATATTCAGGAAAAGTTTAGAGGATAGTTAGAGGAAGTTTATAGATAGATTTACAGACAAGAGAGTAATGGATTTCAGAACAACCATACCCATAAAGCCACTCGCCAGAAGGATTGATCACTCGCAGACGATCTTTCTTATCGGCTCGTGCTTTACCGAGAATATCGCACAGCGACTCTCGGCGGCGAAGTTCCGCGTCACGGCCTCGCCTACGGGTATATTGTTCAACCCCGAATCCATTGCCGACGCTATCGGAAGATGCGTATTGCGTAACTACCCCACCAGAGAGGAGCTTCAATACGGCAACGAGAGGTGGTTCTCATACGATTTTCACTCCTCGTTCTCCAATGCCGACGCCGATGCCGCACTCGCCGCTATGCGTGAAGGCATAGACGAGGGCTTTGCAGCATTGAACTCTGCCGATACATTTATTATTACATTCGGCACAGCCATCGCCTATCGCCACACGGAGAGTGGACACGTTGTAGCCAACTGCCACAAGCAACCGCAGGCAATGTTTCTGCGAGAGATGCTCTCGGTAGAGGATATTGTCGTGCGTTACTCGGCACTGCTCGACAGCGTGTTACGCAATAAGCAGGTGATATTTACCGTCAGCCCGATTCGCCACCTCGGGGAGGGTATGGAGCAGAACTCGCTGAGCAAGGCTACGCTGCGTGTAGCTATCGGGGAGATTGTGCGTCGCCACGACAATGCATCCTACTTCCCGTCGTTTGAGATTATGAACGACGACTTGCGTGATTACCGCTTCTATGCCGAGGATATGGTTCATCCATCCGCACTCGCCATAGATTATATATGGAAGTGTTTCTCGGAGGCTGCCTTCTCGCCTGCAACGCAGAGCCTGATTGAGAGAATTGAAGCCATTTCAAAGGCTATGGCCCACCGACCATTCAACCCGCAGAGTGAGGCTTACCGCCGCTTCTGCCAGCAGCAGTTGGAGGAGATTGAGAAGATTAGGTTGATGTTTCCGAAGGCCAACTTCCAGAGGGAGGATGAGTTCTTCGCCAAGTATTTATAAATGATTTTTACAGATACTGACATTACAGATATTTACAGATTAAAGATTATAGTTTTAAGGTTGTTATGAAAATTTTACGATACATCACATCGTTTGTCATCATATTGTTGTTTCAGACTACGGCAGCGATTTATGCCCAGCCTCGTCTGGTAGTGAATATCGTCGTCAGCTCAATGCGTGCCGACGACCTCACACGCTACGAGAACAACTTCTCGGAGGGAGGTTTCCGTCGCCTGATATATGGCGGTGCGACCTTCTACAACGCATCGTACGACTATATGCAGACCACAACACCCGTATCACTTGCAACACTGACAACGGGAGCACAGCCCTCAACGCACGGAGTGATTGCCGAGGAGTGGTTTGACTACATAACAAACAACCGCATATCGCTTATCAACGACGACAAGGAGAGAAGCGTGGATTTCAGCAGCGGCACAGGCAACTACTCGCCACGCCAGCTGACGGCCCAGACCCTCAGCGATGCTCTGGCGGAGCAGCACCCCGACAGCCGCATTGCCACCATAGCCGTAGAGCCTCTGTCGGCAATCGTTACGGCAGGACATAGCGGCGAAGTCTATTGGATGGAGAAGAACAAAGGCCACTGGACAACATCGTCATACTACACCGAGAGTCTGCCCGACTGGGTCAAGAGCTACAATCAGGCCAACATCAACCAGATATATGCGATGGGTCGCTGGACGACGATGCTGCCCTATGACAGCTACACAAATTCGCAGGTGCTTCATATTGAGGGTCTGCACAGCAAAACCAACAAACGCATAGAGTTCATCAACCCGACAAACGGCAAACCCTCGAAGAAGGGCTCCGCAGCCGACATCTACAAGCATATAGCAATGACCCCGACGGGCAACAGCGTGATGTTCTCGTTCGCCAAGCAGGTGATAGCCAAGTGCGAGATGGGTAAGGACAAGACGCCCGACATACTGAACATAGTGCTTGACACGCCTCGCAACATCAGCGAACATTTCGGCCCCGAATCGGTGGAGTATGAGGATATGCTCTATCGTTTGGACCGCGAGCTGGCGGACTTTATCACATACGCCATAGCACAGGTCGCCTCGCCCGAGCAGATACTCATTACGCTGTCGTCGGATCACGGCAGCAGCCCCTCGTATAACTCACCGAACAAGGAGAAGGAACGTTTCAATACGATGCAGGCCGAGGTGATTACCAATGCCTACATAGGCTCTTTGCACGGCAACGGGCAGTGGGTTTTGGGCTATATCGACCGAGCCATCTACCTCAACCACAACCTCATTCGCGAAAAGGAGCTATCGCTTACCGACTTACAGCACGAGGTGGCGACATTCGTGATGCAGCTGCGAGGAGTCTCACACGCCGTATCGGCACACGCTATGCGTAGCAGTTATTTCGGTAGCGGATATGGCAAGATGATTCAGAACGGCTACTACCCTCGTCGTTCGGGCGATGTTATCATAAATCTTATGCCCGAATGGATTGAGGAGTGCGGCAGCAAGCGTTCGCTGTCGGGCTCTATGTATCTCTACGACCGACAGGTACCGCTGATTATATTCGGTGGCGGAGTGAAGCCCGCACAGAGTCACGACAATATTGATTTGACAGCGGTAGCACCTACCGTAGCCTATATTCTGGGCATTACACCACCCTCGGCTGCCGAAGGCGAAAAGTTGAATATTACAAAACGATAAACACGATATGAAAGATTCAGTTCAGGAGGCCATTATCGAGGAGTTCTCGATTTTTGACGATTGGTTGGATAAATATGATTACCTTATAGAGTTAAGCGACACGCTGCCCGCAATCGCCGCCGAGCATCGCACCGACGACTACATCATCAAGGGTTGTCAGTCGCGTGTATGGGTTGATGCACGCGTGGAGGATGGCAAGGTATATTTCGCTGCCGACAGCGACGCCATAATTACAAAGGGTATCATCGCACTGCTTATACGTGTGATGAATGGTCGTACGCCGCAGGAGCTGCTCGATATGGATCTCTATTTCATCAAGGCTATCGGTCTTGAAGAGAACCTCTCGCCCACTCGCAGCAACGGCCTTTTGGCAATGATTAAGCAGATGAAGATGTATGCTTTGGCATTTAACGCACCCAAAGCGACTGATACCATATAAGACTGACACAGTATTAGTCTATAAAACGACACGATAAATGACACCGGAAGAGATACTTAAAGTCGAACACGATATTGTTCTTACGTTAAAGAATATCTATGACCCCGAGATTCCTGTAAACATCTACGATCTGGGGTTGATTTACGAGATTGACTTCGACCCCGAGGGGGTAGCCAATATCCGAATGACACTCACAGCACCCAACTGCCCGATGGCCGATATTTTGATTGACGATATCAACACACAGGTCAAGAAGGTTGATGGTGTGAAGGGTGTGAATATCATTCTCACATTCGAGCCACCCTGGGACCGCAGCATGATGTCGGAGGAGGCCCTATTGGAGCTCAACCTATTATAGCACAACGCATTGCAACTACGCCAATGACTAAACGCGAAGCCATAAACAGACTCAAAACGGGCGCATCGTACTACGCCTGCGGAGCCTATTTGGCCAAGATTGACGAGTTGCACCGCCTTGACCTCTACAACCAGCTCGGTTTTGAACGACTGGAACGCAAGAATGGCGATATCAAGGAGTTTTTGAAGGATTGCAACAGCAACTGGGCACAAACATTCTATCTTATGTTGCTGCGTACGATGGGCGGCATCGACAACAAGGAGCCGTTCACAATCCTGGCACAGCGAGTACCCTATGCCGTTGTTCTTCGCGAGAGGCTCTCGCCACATAATATCGAGGCGTTACTGCTCGGTGCGTCGGGACTGTTGGAGGGGTATCCGCACGACGAGTATATCCTCAACTTGAAGCGTGATTTCGTCTATCTGTCAAAGAAATACAACATCGAGCCGATGTCGGCCTCGCAGTGGCGACTGACAAAGATTTATCCCAACAATCACCCCATATTGCGACTCTCGCAGATAACTACTCTTCTGGCCGAAACGCCACACATTATGGATCGCATATTGGAGTGCCGCACGAGTGACGATACGAATGCTCTGTTCAGCACACCCACGCAACCCTATTGGGTAACACACTACACCCCTGCCAAGGAGTCAAAGAGTGTAGCCAAGCGTATGGGTCGCACAAAGACCGACCTGCTGGCCATAAATCTTGTCGTGCAGATGCAGTTCGCATACAGCGACTACACCCAAAGCGAGATGTTGCGTCAGCGAGCACTCACTCTTTTGGAGGAGATTCCCGCCGAGAGCAACTCCATCATCAAGCAGTGGAACAGCTACGGCAAGATAGCCCGCACGGCTTACGACTCGCAGGCTCTGTTGCAACTCGCCTTCGAGTATTGCCGTCATCATCGTTGCGAGGAGTGCCCCGTCGGTCGCCGCATCATCAGACAGTGGGAGCAGAAGCAACTCCCTGCCGAGGAGTAATCACTCCGAAAACGGAACTATATCGTTCCAAAAAGGTCATAAAACTCATATATTTTGGCTCTCGTGCGTAATACGCACGCGAAGTTTTGTGTATTTGCCAATAAATCACTATATTTGTAGGATATTTATCGTTAAGTAAGTTATAACACAAAACACTATGGATATTTTAAGCAGTATTATCAAATTATTCTTCGGCTCAAAGGCCGATAAAGACCGTAAGCAGATTGAGCCTTACGTCAAGAAGATTAAGGAGATATACCCCACAATCGAGAAGCTCTCGAACGATGAGTTGCGTGAGCATAGTGCAGCCCTGATGAAGAAGATTGCCGACTTTATCGCCTCGGACGAGGCCCATATCGTTGAGCAGAAGACCAAGTTGGAGGCTGCGGAGATTTCGCTGTCGGAGAAGGAGAGCATATCAAAGGATATTGACAACACCACAAAGCGTATTGACGAGAAGATTGAGCAGGTGCTGGACGAGATTCTGCCCGAGGCCTTCGCCATTATGAAGGATACGGCTCGCCGCTTCACGCAGGAGGAGACCGTCGTGGTTACAGCCAACGACTTTGACCGCAACCTTGCCGCCGAGAAGGACTTCGTCACCATAGAGGGCGACAAGGCTATCTATGCCACACACTGGGTTGCCGGCGGTAACGACCTGAAATGGGAGATGATACACTACGACGTGCAGCTCTTTGGTGGTGTCGTTCTTCACAAGGGTAAGATTTCGGAGATGGCTACGGGTGAGGGTAAGACCCTCGTGGCTACGCTTCCCGTATTCCTCAACGCCCTGGCCCGCAAGGGTGTTCACGTCGTTACGGTGAACGACTACCTCGCACGACGCGACTCGGAGTGGATGGGCCCGATGTATGAGTTCCACGGGTTGTCGGTAGATTGCATCGACAAGCACCAGCCCAACTCTGACGCACGCCGCAAGGCATATCTGGCAGATATCACATTCGGTACAAACAACGAGTACGGCTTCGACTATCTGCGTGATAACATGGCCTCTTCGCCCAAAGACCTGGTACAACGCAAGCACCACTACGCCATTGTCGATGAGGTCGATTCAGTATTGATTGACGATGCCCGTACGCCGCTTATCATCTCTGGTCCCGTACCCAAGGGCGACGACCAATTATTCGAGCAGTATCGTCCTTCGATTGAGCATCTGCACTCATTGCAGAAGAGCCTTGTGACGCAGCTGGTGGCCGAGTCACGCAAGCTCTTTGAGGCTGGCAAGCCGGACGAGGGTGGTTTCCTGCTCTATCGTGCCCATAAGGGTTTGCCAAAGTACAAGCCGCTGATCAAGTTCCTCTCGGAGCCGGGTATCAAGGTTCAGTTCCAGAAGACCGAGAATATCTATATGCAGGACAACAACCGCCGTATGCACGAGGTGACCGACGAACTGTTCTACATCATTGACGAGAAGATGAACTCTGTCGAGCTGACCGACAAGGGTCACGAGGCACTGTCAAGATTCTTCAATGAGGATGGTTTCTTCGTTCTGCCCGATATCGGCGAGGAGGTTGCCGAGCTGGAAAAGCAGGACCTCTCGATTGAGGAGAAGGCTCAACGCAAGGATGCCCTTATCAACGACTACTCAATCAAGTCGGAGAGAGTACATACCGTCAATCAGCTCCTGAAGGCATACTCAATGTTCGAGAAGGATGTGGAGTATGTCGTTATGGACAACAAAGTAAAGATTGTCGATGAGCAGACAGGCCGTATTCTGGACGGTCGCCGCTACTCTGACGGTCTGCATCAGGCTATCGAGGCCAAGGAACGAGTGAAGGTGGAGGCGGCAACGCAGACCTTCGCCACAATCACCTTGCAGAACTACTTCCGTATGTATCACAAGCTGGCAGGTATGACCGGTACGGCCGAGACAGAGGCTTCGGAGTTTTGGAACATCTACAAGCTGGATGTTGTGACAATCCCCACAAACCGTCCCGTTATCCGTGACGACCGCGAGGATTTGATATACAAGACCGTACGCGAGAAGTACAACGCCGTTATTGACGAGGTTGTACGCCTTGTAAATGAGGGTCGCCCCGTGTTGGTGGGTACTACTTCGGTGGAGATTTCGGAGCTTTTGAGCCGTATGCTTAAACTGCGTGGTATCAAGCACAATGTATTGAATGCCAAGCAGCACCAGTTAGAGGCACAGGTTGTTGCCGAGGCGGGTCGCAAAGGACAGGTTACCATCGCAACCAATATGGCAGGTCGTGGTACCGATATCAAGCTCTCGCCCGAGGCAAAGGAGGCGGGAGGTCTGGCTATCATCGGTACGGAACGCCACGACAGCCGCCGTGTGGATCGTCAGTTGCGTGGTCGTGCCGGTCGTCAGGGAGACCCCGGTTCTTCACAGTTCTTCGTATCGCTGGAGGACGACCTGATGCGTAAGTTCGGCTCTGCGAAGATTGCTTCGCTTATGGACCGTATGGGTATTCAGGAGGGTGAGGTTATACAGGCCCCGATGATGACCAAGGCCATCGAGAGAGCACAGAAGAAGGTTGAGGAGAACAACTTCGGTATGCGTAAGCGACTGTTGGAGTATGATGATGTGATGAACTCACAGCGTGAGGTTATCTACACACGTCGTCGTCACGCCCTCTACGGAGAACGTATCGAGATTGACCTCAATAATATTATGTGCGACTTCGCCGAGAGCTTTATGGCAGCACACGAGGGTATGGACTACGAGTCATTCTCATTTGAGCTGATTCGCGAAGTTGCCGTTCAGCCATCGTTTGACGAGGCTACATACAACGCAGCCAAGCCTCGTGAGATTATCAATATGATTGTTGATGATTTGCGAGCTCTCTATGCACGTCGTGCCAAGAGTGTTGCCGACACTGTTCGTGCCACTATGGAGAGAATCTATGAGGATAACAAGCATCAGATGGACCGCAGCATATACTTCCCCATCACCGATGGTCACCTTGGCTTCAATGTGCCGGTGGAGTTGCAGCGTTGCAAGGATTCGGACGGTGCAGAGATTTACAAGGTCTTCTCGAAGATAGTTCTCTTTACGACTATCGACGACGCTTGGCGTGAGCATCTGCGTGAGATGGACGAGTTGCGTCACAGCGTGCAGAATGCCACATACGAGCAGAAAGACCCGTTGCTTATCTACAAGTTGGAGTCTTACGAACTCTTCGCCAAGATGCTGGAGAAGGTAAACCGCGATTCGCTGGCTATCCTTAACAAGGCGTATATCCCCACACGCGAGAACAACCCCGAGTCTGTTCAGCAGCAGCGTCAGCAGAAGGCAAAGGTGGATGTAAACAAGTTGCAGGCATCACGTATGGCCGCAGCAGCCGCAGCAGGTCAGGGCGAGAAGTCGAAGCCGGCACCTATCAAGGTTGAGAAGAAGGTCGGCCGTAATGAGCCATGTCCTTGCGGTAGCGGTAAGAAGTACAAGCACTGTCACGGTAAATTGGAGTAACGTCTGCTATGGGATATCAGGAGGAGAAACAGCGTCAGTTAGATGAGCGCTACTTGCGTATGGCACGCGTCTGGGCAGAGAACTCATACTGCGTGCGTCGTAAGGTGGGAGCCCTTATCGTCAAGGATAAGATGATTATCTCGGACGGCTATAATGGCACACCTTCGGGCTTTGAGAATATCTGCGAGGATGATATGGGCAAGACCAAGCCCTATGTTCTGCACGCCGAGGCAAACGCCATAACGAAGGTAGCCAAGAGTGCAAACAACTGCGACGGCTCAACTCTCTACATCACGGCCGCACCCTGCATCGAGTGTTCAAAGCTCATTATTCAGGCAGGTATCAAGCGTGTGGTGTATAGCGACGACTATCGTTCGGAGGAGGGTCTTGAACTCCTGCGTCGCGTAGGTATCGAGTGTGTGAAGTGCGAGATTGGCGAATAGTTTTTTTGCCGCATATTCTCATAAACCGCTTATACAAACAAATAACCCGACCAGCATACGTTGGTCGGGTTATTTCATTCTCCGTCAGTCATTAGAACGGCAAGTCGTCGGGATCCTCCTGTGGCACTGCGGGAGCCGACACAGGTGCAGCCTCCGGCTGTTGCACGGGTGCAGATGCGGCCACTGATGCTGCGGGAGCTACGCCCTGACCATCGGCACGACGACCCAGCAACTTCATCTCGTCAGCCAAAATCTCGGTTGCATAACGTTTGATATTATCCTTATCAACCCATTCGCGAGTACGCAGACGACCCTCAATATAGAGCTGACTGCCCTTCTTCACATAAGAGTCCACCACATTTGCCAAGCCACGCCACAATGTAATCGTATGCCACTCGGTCATCTCCTTCACTTCGTTTGTCTGACGGTCGGTGTAACGTTCAGTCGTAGCCAAACGGATACGAGCCGTCTTTACACCTGATTCAAGGGTGCGTACCTCGGGGTCCATACCCACATTACCCACCAAAATCACTTTGTTAATCATATCTTCGTTTTTATTAGTTACACTATTTGCGTTGGGTGCGATCCATTCGCAACTTACCATCCAGATCCATCTTCAGCGTACCGAGGAAGTCAGGATCCGAGCCCTCTATAAATTCCATCTTCATAGGCAGATAGAACAACCGCTGACGCACAATCTCCGGAACACGACGACTGCGTCGCATCTTGACTGCATCCTTCTCGGTGGTGAGCAGCACAGCATCGGGATACTTCTCCAACTCCTTTGCCACACTCTGCATATCCTCCACCGTATAGATGTGGTGGTCGGGGAAGGTCAGACTGCTGACGATATCATAGCGACGACGCAGAGCCCTGATGAATGCTCTCGGATTACCTATACCCGACATCACAACCACCTTGTCGCCCTGCTTCAGTTTTCTATCGTTTTCGTATAGCGGCAGAGCCTCTGTTGAGGCGTTGCGGGTGAAATATACCTTCTGATACGCTATCAGCTGCAAGTCCTTACGCCACAGACGCTGATCGAGTTGCGACATCGCAGGCGAACACTTCGTCACGATGAAATAATCGCCACGATATATCGAGTCGAGTGTATCCCGCAAGGTACCGGCCGGCAGATAGTTATCCTTGGCAAACGGGCGTGTAGAGTCCACAACCACGACACTTATCAGCGGCTTGACGTAACGATGCTGGAAGCCGTCGTCCATAATGATAAGGTTGATTTCGGGATGCTCCTCCTCGATACGGCGTATGGCATCAACCCTCTTCTCGCACACCACAACAAGCGTCTTGGGGTATTTGAGTTTTATCTGCAACGGCTCATCGCCCACATCGCGATATGACGAGCTTGTCTCCACCTCCATATAGCCCTTCGTGCGACGGCCGTAGCCTCGCGAGAGAAGGGCAACCTTGTAGTAGTTCTGCATATAGTCGATAATCATCTCGGCCGTAGGAGTCTTGCCCGTACCGCCAACAGTGATATTACCGACACATATTATCGGAGTCCTGAAGGTCTGCTTTTTGAGTATGTTACAATCGAACAGCCAATGGCGAAACTTTATCGCCAAATAATAAAAGCCCGAAAGTATTTTCAACAAAAATTTCATAATTTTCGCAACTCTACTCATTCCGTTGCAGGCAATCGCTTGATTACGATACCATACAATCTTGTCAAAGATATAAAATTATTTGCAAATATCCAACATAAATCTTGTTTTTTACTTTTTTGCTCACTATTTCACTCTATTTTTTCGTTAATATTGCCGAGCAGTAACTTATTTTTTTGTAACTTTGTCTTGTTATGAGAAGATTGATATTTTACACCATTTTACTCGCTGCAACCATTGTTTGCAGCTGCAACAAAACATCAGAAAAAGAGGCGGTGGCGGAGGAGCAGCACACCATCCTCTATGGCATCATCGCCGATGACTACCGCACCGAAACCAACACGATTAAACAGGGCGAGACGTTGGGCACAATACTCAACCGCTACGGCGTGTCGGCCTATACGATAGACCGTCTGGATAAGGCTTCACGCGAGATTTTTCCGCTGCGACAGATTCGTGCCGACCGCCCCTATACGGCATTTCTGACTACCGACTCACTCACTGCCGACTCGATTCCCGTCGGCCGGTTGGACTATCTTGTCTATGAGAAGGATCTGGTGGAGTATGTTGTCTTTGGGTTTAAGGGCGACTCGGTGAGCATCACCACAGGCGAGAAGGAGGTTACACTGCGTCGCCAGCGTCGTTCTTCAACCATCGACACCTCGTTGTGGGGTGCTATTATGCGAGATAGCCTGCCCTACGCGTTGGCAGCAGAGATGGAAGATATATATCAGTGGACTGTCGATTTCTTCGGCATCCAGCAGGGCGACAGCTTCACTGTAATCTATGACGAGAAGCTTATCGACACCACGCACGTCGGCATTGGCCGCATCTGGGGTGCAAAGTTCACCCACGCCGGAAAAGATGTCTATGCAATCCCGTTCAAGCAGGACGACAAGGTTAAATATTGGGAGTATGACGGTGCATCGCTGCGTAAGCAGTTGCTGAAAGCACCATTGAAGTTCACCCGCATCAGCTCGCGTTTCTCCTATGCACGTCTGCACCCCGTACACCGAGTATATCGCCCACATCTGGGCGTAGATTATGCCGCACCAAAGGGTACTCCCGTACACGCTGTGGCTGACGGCGTTGTCATATTCAAAGGCTGGGGTGGAGGCGGCGGTAACACGCTTAAAATCAAGCACGCCGGCAACCTCGTAACGGGTTATCTGCATTTGAGTCGCTTCGCAAAGGGCATCTCGCAGGGCACACGCGTATCGCAGGGCCAGCTCATCGGTTATGTGGGCAGCACCGGCACATCAACGGGCCCGCATCTGGACTACCGCATCTGGAAGAATGGAAAGGCTATCAATCCTCTGACCGTACCACAGGAGCCGGCAGAGCCTATCAAGAAGGAGAATCGTGCAAAGTTTGAGCATATCCGCGACCGCATAATCGCCGAGCTGAACGGCACAGCGACCGAGGATATGATTGTAACGGAGCTTGACAGCATCGTTCTGCCCAAGGTGGATACTACCGTTGTGGAGGCAACCGCAACGGCGACAGAGACGACGGCAACGGCGAGAGCAAAAGATTAAGCATTATGACAGAGATAGACCCACGAATAGGGAAATTCATCGCCAAGCATCACGTTCTGACTCTGGCGACAGCGACCGCAGATGGTGAACCATACTGCTGTAACCTGTTCTATGCCTACGACCCGCTTTCAGGGGCTTTTATCTTCACCTCCGACAACGCAACACACCACACTGCGATGATGTTGCAGAATAGTCGCGTGGCAGCCTCTGTCGTGTTGGAGACACGCATCGTGGGTCGCGTGCAGGGCTTACAGATAACGGGACAGGTAAAGCGAGCTGCAGACAGCGACAAGACCCTATACCTCAAACGCTTTCCCTATGCTGTGGTGGCCGACCTTACCCTGTGGCGATTGGAGGCCGATATGATGAAACTTACGGATAACACTCTCGGATTTGGCAAAAAACTGATATGGCACAGACAGGAGTTATAATCGTTGCCGGCGGCGTTGGTCGCCGTATGGGAGCAACGCTTCCCAAGCAATTTATGATGTTGGGAAACAGCCCTATTCTTGTACATACGATAAACCGTATGCATGAGGCGTTGCCCGTAGCCGAGATTGTGGTCGTGCTGCCTGAGGAGTATATCCCTCTCTGGAACAATCTCTCGGCACGATTTGATGTTGCACAGCATCGTGTCGTGGCCGGAGGCAAGGAGAGATTTCATTCGGTCGCAGCAGGCCTTGCGGCGTTGAGTGACGAGGTGAAATATATAGCCGTACACGACGGAGTACGCCCGCTGGTATCGAAACGACTAATCATCAAACTGATACTCGCCGCCGAGAATCACGAAACTGTAATACCCGCCATTGCACCGGCCGACTCGTGCCGCGTGGTAGAGGGCGAAGAGTCGAAAATCATCGACCGCAACTCTCTGCGATTAGTGCAGACCCCGCAGGTGTTTCAGGCCGCCGTATTACGAAAGGCTTATACGCAGCCATTCTCGCCCTCCTTTACCGACGATGCCTCGGTAGTTGAGCAGGCGGGAGGAAAAGTACATCTCTGCGAGGGAGAACGCACCAACATAAAGATAACTACGCCCGAAGATATCTCGTTTGCCGAGGCGATTATAAATTGTGACGATGCAGATATTCAACTATAAGACCGACCGCCGGACAATCATATACTCCATACTCACGATAACCATATTTATCGCGAGTGCAGCGGCTATATTCCTCTTTTACAAGGGCGGTTTCTTCTCGGCGTGGTTTATCTCGCTGATGGCGGCCATCACAGCACTGATGATTTTGTCGATACCTCGCCGCATAGAGATAACGGATGACGAGTTGTGCATATTCTGCATCAGCGATGTTACAATCATCGATATTAAGGAGATTGTCACCGTACGCAAGCTCCCACGACGAGAGCTGCGACCCCTGTTTCCCATATTCGGAGCCGTCGGCTTCTTCGGCAACTATGGAAAGTTCATCGACTTCAAGGAGTTCGAGGTGGTGACGCTATACACCTCGGAGTGGGATAACCTCGTGGAGATAACCGACATATATGACGACCGCATCATCATATCGTGCCGCGAGAGGGATGCTTTCATTGAGGCTGTAAACAGTGCCATAGAGAAGATAGAAGAGCAAAGCCTCCAAACGGAGGCTTCGTCAGAGGATATGTAGCGACATTAGTCGGCGTGACCTATCCCAGAGCCACATCCAGCAACATCATAAGTGCAAAGCCTATCGCAACGCCGACGGTTGCGATATTTGAGTGATGCCCCTCCTGCGACTCGGGTATCAACTCCTCCACAACTACATATATCATAGCACCCGCAGCAAAGGCGAGCAGGAATGGCAATATCGGTTCAATCCACTCGATGAGGAGTATAGTCAAAAGACCCGCAAGGGGCTCCACCACGCCCGAAGCGACACCATAGCCAAACGATTTCCAGCGGCTGCCAATGCTCTCCTTCAACGGCATAGAGACGATTGCTCCCTCGGGAAAATTCTGTATCGCTATACCCAGCGACAAGGCCAATGCACCTGCTACGGTTATACCGGCACTGCCATTCAGAGCACCTGCCAGAACCACACCTACGGCCATACCCTCGGGTATGTTGTGCAGCGTAACCGACAGGAAGAGCATCGTGGAACGACCCAGACCACTCTTCACGCCTTCGGGCTCCTGCGAATCGATATGAAGGTGCGGAACAAGGCTGTCGAACAGCAGCAGCGAGAACATTCCCGCCAGGAAACCCGCCACAGCAGGCAACCACACCACACCGCCACTCTCGGCCGCCATATCCATAGCCGGCAGGAGCAACGACCATACCGAAGCCGCCATCATCACTCCCGAAGCAAAGCCAAGCAGCAGTTTCTGCAACCACGGAGCTATCTGGTCCTTCAACAGAAAGACCATCGCAGCACCAAGCGACGTACCGACAAAGGGCAACAACAGCCCGACAGCAACCTCCTTAAACATATTCACTATTTCAAATTTTCAAGATAATCCACAAAGCAACCGAAGTCGGTGTGAGCATTCACGAAATCGTCATACGAGCACTCCGAATCGCCAGACTCGGGGACATCCGACACCATCTTAACCACAACAACGGGAATATCGCCGAAGACCTCCGCAGCCTGACACACTGCCGTAGCCTCCATATCGAACAGGCCCGATGAGACTCCAAAGCGAGTCTTTATCTCGGTTATCATCTCTCCATTGACAAAGGCGTCACCCGTCCATACCACAGCGTCATCGTGACCAAGCAGAGGGTATGGCTCGGTCAATTCGGGCACAAAATCGCCCGGCACACGGCTATCGTGGTAGCGAGCCACGCGAGGTGCAACAATCTCGCCCCTCTTGCGACCTATTGTCGAGGCGGCATAGCCGACAACGGCGATGCGGTCAAACTCACCATTTCCTCTCTCCAAAGCACGTGCCGTAGAGGCTGCCGACAGAGCCTTGCCGACACCCGTACGAATTACGGTGTAGCTATTACGCAGTTCACCGCATGCCGCCAGTGAAGAGGTCATATTGCGGTACTCTCTCTCGGTTGGGGTAACTATCAAGTATCTCATTTTCAGATAAATTTATTTCAGCAAATACAAATCAATACGCTATTTCGGTTGTAAAAATACAATTTTTTAGGAAAACTTGAAAATATCCGCAGCTTATATCGCGACCGAGGGCGGCCTCACAAGGCATTGGCTCACTTTTTGTGCCTCAATAATCAGCACAAATATTTGTACGCAACAAAACACAACCGATATGAACAAAATAACGATTTATCAATTTACCGACCCCACTTGCATCTGGTGTTGGGGCAACGAGCCTGTGCTGCGGGCTCTGGATTTTCTGTATGGCGATAAGATAGCCATTGAGTTTATTATGGGTGGTCTGGTTGAGGACATTACCACGCTGTTCGACATCGAGGGCCCCACAGACTGGGTTATTCATCAGGCCAACAACCGCATATCAAAGATGTGGGCCGCGGCAGCAAAGAGGCACGGTATGCCCGTCAGCGACCAACCCCTACACCTCTACACCGAGCAATACCGATCAAGTTTCCCACAAAACATAGCCTACGAGGCGGCAAAGCGTATAGATGCAAATAAGGCGAAACTGTTCCTGCGTCGCATACGCGAGGCCACCTTCACCGAGTGCAGACGCACATCGCAGATGGATGTACTCATAGAGCTGGCCGCCGAGGCAGGGCTCGGAGCTGCTCAATTTATCGACCACTACACCTACGGCACGGCACAGGCCGATTTTATGCAGGACAGGATGAAATGCCGCCGCAACGGTATAACGGGATTTCCGTCATATCTTGTGAAAGATGGATACACGAACATCATTCTGGGCGGTTATCAGAATCTGGCAACCTTCCACACCGTTATCTCTCGTCTATCATCGGGCAAGATAAAGCCTCGCCGCGTAGGGCCCTCGATAGCCAATGTTTTGGCATTTATCAAGCGTTACAAACGAGTCTATCCGGCCGAGATTGAAGTTGCCTTCTCGCTTGACAAGGCTCAAACCGACCTTATGATAGCCGAGTTGATAAGTACCCGCCGTATAGCTGTCCAGAGTGTGGGCAATGGTCAATATCTGTACCCCGACACAGAGGCAAAAGTGACAAAAACGACCTCCTCGCCACAAAAAGAGCCTTCATCGCACAAACAATCGGCAACGGAGAAAAACTGCGTAAAGCGAAGAGCAGCAACCACACAACCACCACAAAAGCAGAGTGTTAAATAGAGCCTTGACGGCAAATATTTTCTCCGGCAAACAACCATACCGACCAAAAAAATTTGCAAAAAGACAAAAAAGTGCTACATTTGGGAGTACTTAACAGGCGAATTCAACTTGCAAATGCAATCGAATTCTAATTTGTTAATATTGAATTAAATTTCTCATTTGGTGTGAGATAACCAAGCCTCTTTCTGGGTCTGTTGTTCAACTTGTTCTCAACCCAGG
>SUZG01000007.1 GCA_015060015.1 Rikenellaceae bacterium
TGAAAAGCATGAGGAATATAGTGTAACAAAACAAGTTAGCAATTTCTTATCCATTGCCCATTCTCATGCAAGTTCTTCTTAATGGTTTGATACTCAAAGAATATTAATCAAACTTCATCAAATATACGAAATTTTTATTGATTTACACCTTTTATGTAGTGATTTTTTAACTGTCCGCAATGACCTTATGACACAGCGACCGACCGAAGCAAAGGGATATATGTACCCAAAGAGCAAAATATTTTGCCACAAACGCATTATCTTCGGAGAAAAATTTCCGAAAACGCCAATTATTCACTATCTTTGCGACGCAAAAATTTATGAATGACATTTTTACCCACCTCAAAGAGGTGAGAGAGAAGGAAAATTATTCATTAACTTCATAATAAAAACAAAATTATGGTATCTTACAAAGATCTTGGCCTCGTAAACACACGCGAGATGTTTAAGAAGGCTATCGAGGGTGGTTACGCTATCCCCGCTTTCAACTTCAACAATATGGAGCAGATGCAGGCAATCATCTCTGCTTGTGTAGAGTGCTCTTCACCTGTTATCCTGCAGGTATCTTCTGGCGCACGCAAGTACGCTAACCAGACTTTGCTCCGCTATATGGCACAGGGTGCTGTTGAGTATGCAAAGGAGTTGGGCAAGAACATCCCTATCGTTCTTCACCTCGACCACGGTAACTCATTCGAGTTGTGCAAGAACTGTATCGATATGGGCTTCTCATCTGTTATGATCGACGGTTCACACCTTCCCTATGACGAGAATGTAGCCCTCACAAAGCAGGTTGTTGATTACGCACACCAGTTCGACGTAACAGTTGAGGGTGAGCTCGGCGTATTGGCAGGTGTTGAGGATGAGGTATCAGCAGAGGTTGCTCACTACACTCGCCCCGAGGAGGTTGTAGATTTCGTAACAAAGACAGGTGTTGATTCATTGGCTATCTCAATCGGTACATCACACGGTGCTAACAAGTTCAAGCCCGAGCAGTGTACTCGTAACGAGGAGGGTATCCTTCTTCCTCCCCCCTTGCGTTTCGATATCCTGGCAGAGATCGAGAAGCAGTTGCCCGGATTCCCCATTGTATTGCACGGCTCATCATCAGTTCCTCAGGAGTATGTTAAGATCATCAACACTCACGGTGGTGCATTGAAGGATGCAGTAGGTATCCCCGAGGAGCAGTTGCGTCAGGCTGCAAAGTCAGCAGTTTGCAAGATCAACATCGACTCTGACGGTCGTTTGGCTATGACTGCAATGGTACGCAAGGTATTCGTTGACAACCCCGCAGAGTTCGATCCTCGTAAGTACTTGGGTCCCGCTCGTGACGAGTTGAAGAAGCTTTACAAGCACAAGTGCGAGAACGTTTTGGGTTCTGCAGGCCGTGTAGAGTAAATTTAAGCTTTACGATAATTTAGGAAAGCGACTCCGTAATGGAGTCGCTTTTTGTTTCTCGCACTTGTGATGATATTGACATTCCCCCTAAATCCCCCTTTGGGAAACTTTAATGTTTCCCTTGCCTGCTTTCGCTTACTCGCAGTCTTGACAAAGGGGGACTTTGGTCGCAAATGCTCCATTTACGAGAACGTTTTGGGCTCAGCAGGTCGTGTAGAGTAATTCGATTTTGCAACGTATGATAAAAGGCGACTTTCGGGTCGCCTTTTCTTGTGCTTATCTTTTGTAATAGGGAGATTAGGGAGGTTAAAGAGGTTAGGGATATTTCAAAAAGAAATCGCTAAATTCATTAAATTCTCTAATTTCCCTAAACTCCCTAACCAAAAAACCTAATTCCTGAACACCAGCTTATCGCCGTCGGCATCGATAAGAATCGGTTTGTCGCGATTTACATCGCCGGCGAGGATGCGTTTCGAGAGGTCGTTCACCACCTCGCGCTGGATAACTCGCTTGACGGGTCTTGCACCAAACATAGCATCATAGCCAAGGCGGGCAATAAGCTCTCGGGCAGCGTCGGTATAGTCCAAGACAATGCCATTCTCCGCGAGCATCTTACAGATGATACCCATCTGAATATCAACAATCTGCTCGATATCGCGGCGGGTAAGCGGCTCAAACATCACAATCTCGTCGATACGATTCAGGAACTCGGGTTTGAGGTAGGTTTTCAGCAACTCAACCACATCCTCGCGGGTGCGTTCCACCACCTCCGCCGAAATATTCTCGCCATCGAAGCCCTTCGAAAAATTCTCCTGAATAATGTGCGAGCCCATATTCGAGGTCATGATGATTATCGTATTGCGGAAATCGACCGTGCGACCCTTGTTATCCGTAAGTCGGCCATCGTCAAGCACCTGCAACAGAATATTAAAGACATCGGGGTGGGCCTTCTCAATCTCGTCGAGCAGCACCACCGAATAGGGCTTGCGACGCACCGCCTCGGTGAGCTGTCCGCCCTCGTCGTAGCCGACATATCCCGGAGGTGCACCCACCAGACGCGACACACTGTGGCGTTCCTGATACTCACTCATATCGATACGCGTGAGCATCTGCTCGTCGTTGAACAGGAACTCCGCTAAAGCCTTCGCAAGCTCGGTCTTGCCGACACCCGTAGTGCCGAGGAAGATGAACGAGCCGATAGGCTTGCGGCTATCGTTCAGGCCGGCACGCGAACGACGCACTGCATCCGATATAACCTCGATAGCCTGCTGCTGACCGACAACCCTGCGATGCAGCTCCGACTCCATATTGAGCAGTTTCTCGCGTTCCGACGATAGCATACGCTTCACGGGGATACCCGTCCAGCGTGATACCACCTCGGCGATATCCTGCGAATCGACCTCCTCCTTAATCATCGCATCGCCCGACGAGGTCATACGCAGCTGCTCCTCCAAAGCCTCAATCTGCTTCTCGGCCTCGACAATCTTGCCGTAGCGAATCTCCGCCACGCGGCCATAGTCGCCCTGACGTTCGGCCTGCTGTGCCTCGATTTTCAGGTGTTCGATGCTATCCTTGTTCTCCTGTATCTTCTGCAACAAATCTCTCTCGCCCTGCCACTTGGCTCGCAGAGTGGACTCCTTCGACTTCAAATCCTCAATCTCGCGAGTGAGGTTTTCAACTCGCTGCTCGTCCTTCTCGCGGCGTATAGCCTCGCGTTCAATCTCCAATTGGCGGATACGACGGTCGAGGTTGTCGATATCCTCGGGTACGGAGTTCATCTCCAAACGCAGATGTGCCGCAGCCTCATCCACAAGGTCGATAGCCTTATCGGGCAGGAAACGCGATGTGATATAGCGGTGCGAGAGCTCCACAGCCGCGATAATTGCCTCGTCCTTGATGCGTACGCGGTGGTGATTCTCGTATCTCTCCTTCAAGCCACGCATAATGGAGATGGCATCTTCGGTGGTAGGCTCATCGACCATAACCTTCTGGAAACGGCGTTCCAGAGCCTTGTCCTGCTCGAAGTATTTCTGGAACTCGTCAAGCGTAGTGGCACCAATCGTACGCAACTCGCCACGAGCCAGAGCCGGCTTCAGGATATTGGCAGCGTCCATAGCACCACTCGACTTGCCGGCACCAACCAGCGTATGAATCTCGTCGATGAAGAGCAGAATCTCGCCATCGCCAGCGATGACCTCCTGCACGACGCCTTTCAACCTCTCCTCGAACTCGCCCTGATACTTCGCACCGGCAATCAACGCACCCATATCGAGTGAGAAGATTGTCTTCGACTTCAAATTCTCGGGCACATCGCCATCGACAATACGATGGGCAATACCCTCGGCTATGGCGGTCTTACCAACACCCGCCTCGCCGACCAGAATAGGGTTGTTCTTTGTGCGGCGTGAGAGAATCTGCAACACGCGGCGAATCTCGTCATCGCGACCGATTACGGGGTCCAACTTGCCACTGCGGGCCATCTCATTGAGGTTGATAGCATACTTGCCCAGAGCATCGAACTCCTGCGACGAGGTCTGCGAATCGATAGTAGCACCCTTGCGGAAGGCTCGTATAGCCTCAATCAGCTCCTTCTCCGAGGCTCCATTGCGTTTCAGAATATCGGCAGCCTGACCTCTCTCGGCAACCAAGCCAAGCAGAAGATGCTCCACAGAGGCGTATTTATCGTTGAATTTGCGAGTGAAATCAACGCCTCGCTGTATAACCTTTGATGTGTCGCCCGAGAAGAACTGCTCACCACCGGCACCCGACACTGTGGGCAGAGCCTCCACCGCCCGACGAACTTCATCTCGCAACATTGCGACATTTACACCCACACGCCCCAGCAGATAGGCTCCGATAGAGTCGTCCTGTGCAACGATAACACCCAACAAATGCAGCGGCTCAACAGCTTGCTGACGCTGCTGTGCAGCAAGAGCTACCGCACCCTGCAATACCTCTTGTGCTTTGATAGTAAGTGAATTGATGTTCATATTATTAAATATTTGTATGTTTTTTCTCGTTTATATTCTCGTTTTTCCACACTATAAACAAATCGTTTGCCAACACCGATTTTCACCCTTCGCAACGATACTTTGGCAGACTATGGCAGAGCAAAAACCCGCCTGCTGACAAAATGTCATACCAATATCACACCACCCGCTTTCGCTTTTGTACGGTTATTGCATCGAGTGGGGAAACAAAACAAACAAACATGAAAACTTACTACAAAATTCGTATGATGTTATTATCATTAGTGCTCTTCCTTGCCGCCTGTGCATACAGCAAGAGCCGCCCCGACATCAACCGCGAAACGGTCAGCAACATCAACCTGAATGATTTTATGGGCCGCTGGTATGAGATTGCCCGTTTTGACCACCGATTTGAGAGGGATATGAGTGACATAACAGCCACCTACACGCTGCTTGATGACGGAAAGATAGAGGTCGTAAACCGAGGCATACGCAACGGCAAGCCTGTGGAGGCACGAGGCAAGGCCAAGACAACCGACATCCCCGGCCGACTGCGGGTATCGTTCTTCTGGGAGTTCTACTCCGACTACAACATCCTCGCTATGGGGCCCGATGGCGGGTGGGTACTCATTGGCAGCAAGTCGCCAAACTATCTGTGGATAATGTCGCGGACGCCACATCTCGACACAGCGACATTGGGCCACATAATAGCATTGGCCAAGGCGAGAGGCTATGATACCGATAAATTGATTATCGACAACGACTGACAACTATCGCTGACGCTTCAGGCGGAAGGTATAGATACGATTCTGGCGGGGATTGCGGGGCGTGTGGAACGAGATATAGAGTTTGCCGCCCCTGCGTGCCACGCCCTCCGGCTCGTAGGGGATATGGTTGATATCAAACTGCCCCACCTTCTCGCCACTGACAACATCCACAACGTGCAGCCACCTATCACGCGAAGGTACTCCGTCGGGCAGATATACTCTGCGGCGGTGCTTCATACTGCCTTGCGGAATGGCTATCGCACCTAACCTCTGCTCACTCAATACATCCCCCTGCGAGAGATGTACCTCGCCCGCAGAGTCGCTGTCGGCCAAAAGCGGCAGGCGGAACTCTTTGAGCATACGTTCGCCATCGCGAGTGCAGTAGAGCCACAAACGGCGGCTCTTCGCATCGACAAACCAATCGGCAGGGCCGACAATATCATCACCATCATAGTAGATAGTCTGCACCAGACGAGAGCCATCAAGCGTAACATCGTTTACATAGCAGGTCCTTCGGCCACGACACTCCGTAACATAGAGAAGCGGGAACTGCGACTTTGAAGAGAGGCGTTCACAACCAAACGAAGCGTTGTTGCAATGCCCCGTATTGCCATCCAAGACAAAGTAAGAGATATATTTCAACCGTTTGATATCCAAGACCACACAACCACCCTTGTCGTGCATCAGAAAGGCATAACGCCCCGCAATGGCCATACCCTGTGACGAGCCTTTGACCTCAACCGCAGCGGGGAGAAGGTCATCCACATTACACAGCTCCTCTATTTCCAGACGGAATATTTTCTTCGGCTGTGCCGACACCACCGAGAATGTGGCCGAGAGCACCACAACAAAAATCAGGATTACGACAACTCTCTTCACTGCACAATATTCAGAATTGCCTGCTCAATACCGGCGGCATCGTAGCCACATTGAGCATATAACTCGGCAGGTGTACCCTGCTCAACAAACTTATCGTCAATACCCAGCGAACGGACATCTACATCGTAGCCTTTCGCGTTGAAATAGTGTGCAACGGCCTCGCCGACACCGCCTCGCAAGACGCCATCCTCGACCGTCACAACACGCTTGAAACGCTTGCCCACCTCGTCAAGCAGAGCCTCATCCAGAGGCTTGGCAAAACGCAAATCGTAGTGTGCAACAGTGATATTATGCTCCTGCTCAACCTTTTGAATAGCCGCAGCAGCGAAATTGCCGGCCGTACCGATTGAAAGCACAGCCACATTGTTGCCCTCCTTCAATTTTCGGCCACGCCCCACAGCGACACCCTCAAAGGCCTTGCCCTTCCACTCGACGCCCTCGCCACAGCCACGCGGATAGCGTATGGCGAATGGTGCGGGGGTATTGACCGCCGTATAGAGCATCTGTCGCAGCTCGGCCTCATTCATCGGGGCTGCAACAATCATATTCGGGATGCACGACAGATAGGCCAAATCGAAGGCTCCGTGATGCGTGGCACCATCCTCGCCGACCAAGCCACCTCTGTCGAGGCAAAGCGTTACGGGGAGTTTTTGCAGTGCCACATCGTGAATGATGTTATCGTAGGCACGCTGCATAAATGTAGAGTATATGTTGCATACGGGGTGCATACCTCCCGCAGCCAGACCGGCAGCAAAGGTTACGGCGTGACCCTCGGCGATACCCACATCGAAGCAGCGTTCGGGCATCTCCCGCATCATAATATTCATCGAGCAGCCTGACGGCATAGCGGGTGTGATACCCACAACGGCGTCGTTCTCGCGTGCCAGCTCCAGCAGCGTCTCGCCAAAGACATCCTGATAACGCGAGGCATCACGCTTCGAGGGGATACGTTCGCCCGTATCGGGATTGAACTTGCCGGGGGCGTGCCACAGCGACTGATTATCCTCGGCGGGCGAGTAACCCTTGCCTTTGGTGGTAATCAGGTGCAACAGCTTCGGCTCGTGGATATCCTTCAACGCTGTAAGCATATCGACCAGCTCCTTGACATTGTGGCCGTCTATCTGACCGAAATAGCGGAAATTAAGGCTCTCGAAGAGGTTACTGTTCTGCAACAGACCCTGCTTCAAGGCGTTGCCCAGCTTCTGACAAAGACGCAACAGCGGCGGAATGTGCGAAAACCATCGCCACAGCGTGCGTTTAATGGTGTTATAATGGCGTGAGGCCGAGACGTGTGCAAGGTAGCGTTTCAATGCTCCTGTTGCCTGGTCAATGGCCATCTCGTTATCGTTGAGAATAACAAGCAGGTTGTTTTGCTTGTCGGCACCGGCATTGTTCAACCCCTCAAAAGCCAGACCGCCCGTCATTGCTCCATCGCCAATCACAGCCACCACATTACACTCCTCGCCACGCAACTCGGCAGCCTTTGCCAGGCCGTAAGCCGCAGATATAGAGGTTGATGAGTGACCTGCACCAAACGAGTCGTACTCACTCTCGGCCATACGCGGGAAACCGCTTATGCCGTCCAGCTTACGATTCGCCTTGAAAGCCTCGCGACGGCCCGTGATGATTTTATGTGCATAGGCCTGATGACCCACATCCCACACGAGCTTATCTTTCGGAGTATCATACACATAGTGTATAGCAACGGTGAGCTCAATCGTGCCGAGGCTCGATGCCAGATGACCCGGGTTCTTCGAGCACTCCTCGATGATATACTGACGCAGCTCACGACAATAGCGAGGCAACTCATCCACCGACAGTTTTTTAAGGTCGGCAGGCGAGTTCACCTTGTAGAGGAGGTCGTATTCTATGCGTTCAAGTGATTCCATCGCTACAAATATACGCTTTTTTCGGCAGTTGCAACAATCGGGCTACGCCACCGAGCACTCTATGCCCAATTCTTCTACCCTGCGGGCTATCTCTTGCAGCTCCTCACGCTGCACCTTCTCAAGAGTCTGGCAGGGAGTGTCGCGGTCCAGCGAATAGACCATAACACGCTGCGGCGATATCTGCTCGACCAGACGCAACCACGCCGACACCTGCTCCTCGGTGGTGTTATCCACGCGTTGCGAGTTATATTCGCCTCGCAGGAACATAGTCTGCAAGATAAAGCGACCCTCAAAAAGTTTCATCAGCTCGACCTGCCTCTCCACGCTGTAACTACCGCACGGTTTGTTAATCAGTTGCACCGTAGCATCGAAAGCCGAGTCGAGTTTCAGGATATTGTTATCGACACGCAGTAGAGCCCGACGGACATCCTCGCGATGAATCTGCGTAGCGTTGCTCAACACCGACACCTTCGCCAGCGGAGCCTTCTCATCACGCAGGGCGATAGTGTCGTCAATAATCGCCTCAAAGTCGGGGTGCATCGTCGGCTCGCCATTACCCGCAAAGGTGATAACATCGGGCAGAGCACCCTCCGAGGCCATTCTGTCAAGCGTCGCCGAGAGCATCTCACGCACCGCCTCACGCGAATTGAAGCGGCGAAGACCCTCGTGGTCGGCATTCCAGCCACATTCGCAATAGATACAGTCAAAGTTGCACAACTTCGACTCTATGGGCAGCAGATTGACGCCCAGCGAAAGACCCAGACGACGAGATTTCACAGGGCCAAAAATTATATTATCGTAAAGTGATGTCATAATCCAAATCCAATACTATTTATTATCCACCACAAGCAACGACGAGTCGCCGTACGAAAGGAAGCGGAAACCGTTATCCAACGCAAAGCGATACATCCTACGCCAATCGTCGCCCACGTAGGCCGACACCAGCAGCAGAAGCGTCGATTTGGGCTGGTGGAAATTGGTGATGATGCGGCTCACGATGCGGAACTTAAAGCCCAGCGGCGTAATCATAATCTGTGTGGCGGCCTTCAATCTGTCGAGGCCTCGGTCACGCATATAACCTATCAAATCTTCCAGCACCTCACGACCCGAATAATCGGCCGGAATGTCGTAACTCTCCCACTGACCTATAACCCTATCGGCACAAGGCTCTCCGCCACAACGCACTCGCCACGCCAATACGGGCAACGACTCCAAAGTTCTGACCGAAGTAGTACCGACAGCCGTCACATCGCCATAGTGTGCCAGCAGGTTTTCCAGTGTTGAGAGCCTTACCTCGAAATGCTCGGTATGCATCGGGTGCTTGGCAGCGTCATCACTCTTGACAGGCAGGAACGTGCCTGCCCCGACATGCAGCGTAACCTCATCGAAGCAGAAGCCCTCTGCACGCATCGCCGCAATCATCTCGTCGGTGAAGTGCAGGCCGGCAGTCGGTGCTGCCACAGAGCCCTCAAACTTTGAATAGACAGTCTGATAGCGTGTGAGGTCAATCTCCTCACTCTCGCGATTGAGGTATGGAGGAATGGGTATGCGACCCAGATACTCCAACAGCTGCCCAAAGGTCAAATCCACATCCCACTCAAAACGCACGATATGCTCTCTTTCGCCCCTCTCCACTATCTCGGCACGCAGCTGGCTGCTCTCGCCCTCATAGTCGAAGTCAATCACCACGAAGCCCTCTTTCCACTTTTTCAGGTTGCCGACAATACAGCTCCACTCGCACTCGCCCTTGACGGCAAAGGCTCTCTCGTAGTCGGCAGGTCGGTGCGGTTCAAGGCAGAAGACCTCAACACGTGCACCCGACGGCTTGTGCATAATCACTCTGGCACGAATGACCTTCGTATTGTTGAAGACCAGCAACGAGCCCGCAGGCAGCTCCTCGCCCAGACGGGCAAAGCGGCTCTCGCGAATATCGCCGTTGCGATAGACCATCAATTTTGAGTCGCTGCGTCTTTCCAGCGGGAACTTTGCAATTCTCTCGTCGGGCAGCGGATAATCAAAGTCGTTGATATCGATATGGCGTTCCATAAATCTTTTATTTCAAATCGTTAAGCCAGCGTTCAGCATAGCATACACTCGCATAGGCCTCAACCAAGTCGGCCGGCACATAAAAGTATTGGCTCGATGACTCGTAGCCGATTGACGAGTCACGCACCACAATCTGCAAGTGGTCGGCAATAATCTGCTTGTTTACCTCCAAAGCCTTACGCATCGTAGCCTTGCACTCCGCACGTTCCTCGTCGCTTGTGGCTTTCAGGTAGCGGTTGCGGGCATCAAAGAAACGGCCCTGCTCGGCACCCGACTTCAAGTGATTATATACCGCCAGCATACGACCCAGCTCCATCTCCAAAGCCTTGCGATGCTTGCAATCAACCTCCTGCAACGCCTCACGCAAGAGCTTCGCACCCTCGCCAAAGCCGTCGGCACTCTTATCCATCAAGTCCAGCCACACCTCCATAGGGTAGATGGTCTTCCAGTAATAGACATCGTCGTAAGGGATATTGACAACAAATGTCGCAGGATAACCCGTCGGGCGGGTATAAAATGGATTTGACGGGCCCCAGTGCTGCGGGCCTGAATAGAGCATTCGCATCTGGAAGGGGAAGTTTGTAAAGCCCTCCGAGCATACTCTCCACGCCTCACGCACCTTCGCAGCCGCCTTATCGCCATACTCCGAGTGAGCCAGACGCACGACAGCATCATCGGCCGTATCGCCTCGGCGGAACGACTGGAAGAGTTTCAGGTTCTCCGATGGATAGCCGCCCAGCGACCAGCTGAGCATAACGCCATTCACATCCTGACCCGACAGATTCTCGGCATGCTGTGCCACCAAATCCAGCACCGGCACCGAAGGCACTGCCGCCATCTCCCAAGTGGCATTCACCTGCACTTTGGCGAGGGTCTTTAACCCTGCTTTGCGTGCAAACTCCCAGTTACGCAGGGCTCGTGGGCCGGGCCCTACGGCAGAGAGTGAATATTCGCCAATATGCGACTTTACACCACCTCTCTCAATAGGCTTGCCCCACTCACTTACGGCCATAAACCAGCAGCTCTTCGGCAGACGGGAGATAATCTCCTCGCACTTATCATCGGGCCAACCCCAATCCCAAACGATAACCTTGGCATCGGGATTACCGCGATGTACTCCCTGCTCGATAGCGGTATTTACATCGACAATGATGTCAGTATAGGGTCTATCCTTGCACAACGGGCAATGGCTGTGTGCATAAGGTCGTGATGCACACGAAGTGTAGTTCTCCGAGGCGGTGATTGTAAAGACACCACCAAGGCCCTCAACCTCGCTGAACAGGTTTTCCATAGAGTTCGATATCCAGCTCAACACCTCCGGCTTTGAGGTGCAGAACGAACGCAGACCCTGAAACTCGGGGCCGGCCAACGCCTCGCGTGCGGCATTACCATCGAAATAGTCCTTATGCAGAGCACGCGGCTCATTGAGGTAGAGATATATCTTGACGCCATACTTTCCGGCTCTTGCAACCAATCGCTTCAAGCCTTCGATGCGATCTAAAGCCTTCTCGTCACCCGGAAAACCACCTTCGGGCAAGACCATCATACGCAACACAGAGTGTAACCACACACCATTGACACCCGCCTCCGACAGACGGCGGAACAACTCCTCGGGATACGACTTCAACTCCTCATCAAGCAGCGGGTCGCCATAGTCGGCAAAGTATGGGAAAATCATTCTCAACTCAAACCCTTCGTGCTGTGACTGCGAGTCGGCTCTCTTCTTCGATTTTTTCACTTTATCGAACTCCCGCATAAAGCCAAAGCGTTTATCATCAAGGTCATACGCCTCCTTAATGAGAGGTGCTACATCCCTTGCAAACTGCTCCGTGCGACGCTGCATATCCTCGTCGGGCTCAACATATCGCAGAGGCTCACACTGCGGCTTCACGCTACCCAGTTTTTCGTAAAGAAAATCATCCTCTATAAGGCGATATTTCAACTCCTCGCGACCCATACCGAGCAACAGAGTTAGCTGGTCATACGGCAGCAGATGCCAGTTTCGACGCAAGACGGTGATATATCCATAGGTTGTCGCCCACTCCGGCTCTATCTCCTGCTTGCGGCTCAATCCCATCGAGACAGCCAATTTCTCGATATTCTCCACCGATGTAGCCATAACCTCGGCAAGACGATGCTTATCGGCAACACTCCAGTTTCGCCACACAAAGGCGTGCTGACGCGAGGGAAAGTATTCAAAATCTATCGCCGCCTTCTTGCCATTTTCGCCGGGCATAACTATCTTATCCTGTGCCGATAAGTCGTTCAGGGGCAATATACACAACACTGCTGCAAGCACAGCAATCAAAGTCTTCAAACGAGAAAAAAGATTGTTCATCGTGGTTGTAAATTTTTAAGTTTTGCTTTGCAAAGATACTAAATTAAGCGAAAAGAGGAAATTTTTAGTATATTTGCAATCTACAAAGAACAACAAAACTATGAAACATCTACGATTTTTCGCCATAGCAGCCCTGTTGAGTCTGCTGGGTATGGGTGCTCTACAAGCACAGACACCATCACAGCCCCGCATTGTGAACATCATAAATTTTGTTCGTCTGCTGGAGCCTCGCGACCCCGTATTTTACAGCGAGGATGCCCTCTTCCAGACGGTGGAGAAGCAGATTGCCGACCTCAACGAGAAGGGTCTGCCCGCAACGTTCCTACTGCAATACGATGCCCTCATTACACCCCGCTATCAGGAGTTGATCAAATCATCGCTGGGCAAGGACTCCGAGGTAGGCGGCTGGTGGGAGATTACACAGCCACACGCCGAGGCTGCTGGCCTTAAATGGCGGGGCCGCTACCCATGGGACTGGCACGCCAACGTAGGCTTCTCGACGGGTTATACACTCGAAGAACGCGAAGTGCTTGTCGATGTATATATGGCCAAGTTCAAGGAGATTTTCGGCTACTATCCGAAGTCTGTCGGCTCGTGGTTTATCGATGCCCACACGTTAGCCTATATGTACGAAAAATATGGTATTGTGGCATCGTGCAACTGTCGCGACCAGCACGGCACCGACGGCTACACCTTCTGGGGCGGCTACTGGAATCAGGCATACTACCCGAGCAAGGTAAATGCCTATATGCCGGCACAGACCAAGGCGGGACAGATTCCCGTACCTATTTTCCGTATGCTGGGCAGCGACCCCATATATCAGTACGACACAAGTCTCAACTCACCGCAGGGCGTCATCACTTTGGAGCCTGCGTGCAGCGGTGCCGGCGACAACCAGAAGTGGGTGGAGTGGTACTTCCGCACGATGTTTACAAAGCCCTCGCTGGCATTCAACTATGTCCACGTGGGTCAGGAGAACTCGTTCACATGGAAGCGTATTGAGCAGGGCTGGAATGTACAGATACCCCTTGTGGCACAGTGGCGTAACGAGGGTCGCGTAAGAGTGGAGACACTCGCCGAGTCGGGTGCGTGGTTCAGAAAGAACTTCTCCCTCACGCCCGCCACAGCCGTTACGGCTATGCTCGACCAGAACGACAACCCCGTAGGCAGCGTATGGTTTAACAGCCGCTGCTATCGCGTGAATATGATGTGGGTGCATAACGAATTCCGCTTCCGCGACATACATCTCTTTGACGAACGCGTGGAGTCGGACTACCTGAACACACCCTGCACGACAAACAAGTGCGAGTTTATAACATTCCCGCTGGTAGATGGCTACCTGTGGAGCAGCACTTCGTGGTGGGCAGGTCTGCGACTGGTGGAGATTATGCCCGACGGCTCTTCTCGCGAGATAAAGCCCGGTCGTCCCACCATCACCGAGGGTTGCAACGAGCTTACAGCCGAGTGCCACGCCAAGGAGGGAGATTTGAAGATTGTCTGCAAGGAGGGCTCTTTGGAGGTAAGCGTTGCGGATGCCAAAGTGAATTGGGCATTGGAGCTCACCGTAGCCGATGGCAAGGCTCTGCCATTCAAGGAGATTACACCACAGCGTATCGCAGCCGAGCAGCGTGGCAACTCTTTTGAGGTGAAGGCCATCAAGGGCTCGTTCGTCAAGGGCGAGGGTCGTGTTGCTCTGCGTATGATACCGAGCAACGGCTCTGTCGTATTGGATTGTGACCTCTCGAAATAGTTTTTCTGAAAAAGGGGAACAAGGAGATAGACAAGGGAGGCATAAAAGCATAAAACTGTTGAGAAGATGATAAAGTCGCTTATAAAACCTGTCACATACCTTATGAGTGCAGATTTCAGGCTGCGTTTCAAGGTGTGGCGTTGGCGAATGATGCAGACGGCCGTAGGTCGCTACATCCTGCGAGTGCTCTATGGCAACAAAAACGCCGCCATAGGCAAGGATGTCTTTGGTATGCACTTCCGCTCGCCCATAGGTCTTGCCGCAGGTATCGACCGTAACGGAGAGCTCATAGATGCTATGGCGGCCGCAGGCTTTGGCTTTGTGGAGGTGGGCAGCGTCACACCCCGCAGGCAGGGAGGCTCACCACACCCCTATCTTATCGAGTTGAAGGGCGACCACGCACTGCTGCATCGGGCACAGACCGAGAGTGCCGGCGTGGAGCAGGTCATCGAGAATATCAAACGCCACAAGAGCCGTATGGTGGTGGGCTGCAATATTGTCAAGGGATTCACAACGCCCGACGACGAGGCTCCGCGAGATTATCTGCGTCTGTTCCGTCCGCTGTATCAGTATGTTGATTACTTCACGGTAAATATCTGCTGCAACACGACAACAAAGAGTTATATCCCCACCGGCAAGGCGGAGATTATGGCTATCCTGCAACCACTGTTTGAGTTCCGCCGAGGTCAGAATCAGTATCGCCCGATATTGCTGAAAATATCGCCCGATATGAGTGACGAGCAGATTGATATGATGACCGACATTATGCTTGAAACGCCGCTGGACGGCATCGTGGCCATAGCGGGCTCGACGGGTCGCTACGGTCTGGAAAACTCGGCCAAGAAGATGCACAAGCTGGGTCGCACACCCGGCACGATAAACGGACATCCGCTGAAACAGCGTGCCTTGGAAGTTGTACGCCGCATCCACACCCGTTCACAAGGCACCTACCCCATTATTGGCTGTGGTGGCATATCGACCTATCAGGATGTTAAGGATATGCTCAATGCGGGAGCTACACTCGTGCAGATATGCACCGAGTTTATCTACAACGGCGGCAAGGCTATACGCACGCTGAACAAGGCTCTTGGCGAGGATAGCAAGGAGGCCCCAACACAAAATAAGTAACTAAATGATTAAGGCGACAATCATAACAATAGGTGATGAGATTCTCATCGGGCAGATTGTGGATACCAACTCTGCGAGTATCTCACGCCACCTGAACACGGCGGGCATCACCGTCGAGGAGAAGCTCTCCATCGGCGACGACAGGGAGCAGATAACCTCAACGCTGCACCGCACACTATCCACATCGCAAATCATAATCATCACGGGTGGTCTTGGCCCCACGAAGGATGATATCACAAAGCATACATTGGCCGAGTTTTTCCACTCGGAGCTGACGCGTAATGATGAAGTGGCGGAGCACGTCTGCCGAATGCTGACAGCTCGCGGCATCGAGTATAACGAACTGAATCAGTCGCAAGCCCTCGTGCCGGAGTGCTGCACCATACTGCACAACGCACACGGCACAGCCCCCGGAATGTGGTTTGAGGCGGAGAACGGTGCGGTGGTCATATCGTTGCCGGGAGTACCCTTCGAGATGGAGCATCTGATGGAGGATGAGGTTATGCCCCGCCTGAAAAAACACTTCTCGCTGCACGCCAACATACACCGCACGATGATAACATCGGGTCTGCCCGAATCGATGCTGGCAACACGCATAGCCGAGTGGGAGGATGCCCTGCCAAAGCATATCAAATTGGCCTACCTGCCTGCTCCCAACATTGTGCGTCTGCGACTTTCGACCTACGACAGCGACAACGAGCAGGCCGCACGCGACGAGATAGAGCAGCTCTTTGACCGTCTGTATGAGATTATTCCCGAACATATCGTGGGCTTTGAGAATGCCTCGGTGCAGGAGCTGGTACATCACCTCTTGACCGAGAATGGACTCTCGCTTGCCACAGCCGAGAGTTGCACGGGAGGCACGATAGCGTCACGCTTTACGGCTATGGCCGGTGCATCGGCATATTTCCGCTGTGGCGTGGTGGCCTATGCCAACGAGATTAAGGAGAGTGTATTAGGCGTCAGCCACGACGATATAGTACGCTATGGAGCTGTGAGTGAGCCCGTAGCACGCCAGATGGCCGAAGGTGTGAGGCGTTTGTCGGGAGCCGACTACGCCATAGCGACAACAGGCATAGCGGGGCCAACGGGTGGCTCGGATGCGAAGCCCGTAGGTACGGTATGGATGGCCGTAGCGACACCCACACGCACATTGAGCACGATGCGACCTTCGGGAACCGACCGAGGACAGATTATCAGCCGTGCCTCGGCCTATGCGATAGAGATGTTATACCAGATTCTCAAAGAGAATTTGAGTGCAGAGTAACGAATCATTCCAAAAAAACTACAACTATGATAGTTCAATCAATCATTGACACCGACCTGTATAAGTTTACCACGTCGTACGCTTATTTCAAGTCATTCCCACAGGCACAGGGTACATTCGTATTCCACGACCGCGAAGATACCGTTTATGACGACAGTTTCATCACCCGTCTGAATGCGGCGTTTGCCGATCTTGAAAAACTCGCCCTCACAGACGAGGAGTTTGAATATATGGTCAAGAACTGCCGTTTCATACCACAAAACTACTTCGAGTGGCTGCGTGGCTTCCGCTTCGACTCTTCAAAATTGAAGGCGTGGCTCAGCGAAGAGGGTCATCTGCATATCGAGGCAACAGACCTGCTCTACAAGGTAACACTCTATGAGATTGCCGTACTCGCAACAGTATCGGCACTGCGTAACGAGGAGAATGAGATTGAGATGGAGGATGTCATCTCTCGCCTCAAACCGAAAATTGAGCTGTCAAATCGCGAACGCATACCCTTCTCTGACTTCGGCACACGCCGCCGCTTCTCGTTCGAGGTACACAAGACCGTTATGGAGTATATCAAGGCTAACGCCTACTGCTGCAACGGCACATCGAACTGCTACCTTGCTATGAAGCTCGGAATGAAGGCCATAGGTACCTATCCGCACGAGTTGCCGATGTTTATCGCAGCCGTGAACGGAGGCCCGCGTCAGGCCAACTATCTGGCTATGGAGGAGTGGGTGAAGGTCTATGACGGATACCTCGGAATAGCCCTTACCGACACCTACGGCTCGGATATCTTCTTCAAGAACTTCTCAAAGAAGCACGCCTCACTCTTCGATGGTGTGCGTCAGGATTCGGGAGACCCGCTACGCTTTATCGATATGGCCATAGCCCGCTACAACGAGCTGGGTATCGACCCTATGACAAAGACCATAATTTTCAGCGACTCACTGGACTTCCCGCGTGCCGCCGAGATTATGAAGGCGTGCGAGGGCCGCATACGTTGCTCATTCGGTATCGGCACAAACATCACGAACGACACGGGTTACAAGCCCTGCAATATTGTGATGAAGCTATCGCACTGCCGTATGAACGAGAAGCAGCAGATACGCAAGTGCGTGAAGCTCTCCGACGTGCCGGGCAAGGCTATGGGCGACGCGATAGAGGTGGATTTGTATCGCCGCCTGCTGGAGTAATTCTGTATTTTTCAGGCCATTAATGATTAGACCTATTTTTATGCGAAGACTTTTCACGATTCTCTGTACGATAGCAACCATATTGACAGTAAGTTGCACAGATGAAGTGGGCAATATTGCAATCACGCAACTACCCTACGAGATAGGAGCAGAGGGTGGTAATGGTTATGTGATGCTCAACTCCACACATAAGTGGAATGCGATATGCCGAGTCTCCTGGGTTACACTCACCATATCGGAAGGTAACTCCGGCAGCGGAAAGCTGTCATTCACGGTTAAAGCCAACAAAGAGACCACTTCACGACGTGCCACTATCCTGTTGAGCAATACCGCACAAGGCTCCGACACAGAGTTTCTTATCGTGCAGAGTGCATTCACTCCGGAGTTTGAGATGACGGCAAACACCATCTCGTTCAACTCGGCAGGAGGCTCGCAGGAGGTCGGTATTACAGCGAACTTTGACTTTGAAACGGAGTGTGAGCAGGAGTGGATCGAGTGTGAGAAGAGGGCAACGGGTGTGAGCATCACAGCCGAAGCTCATCAACAAACGCAGAGTCGTGAAGCGGAAATCGTTATCTCAAACGAGAAATACGGCATCGCCGAGAAGATTATTGTCACACAAGAGGCTTTTGAGCCTATTCTTGACATTGCACAGACCGAATTTATGGTCAGGGGCAAAGGCGATATTATCAACGTGGAGGTTACTGCCAACATAGAATTTGAGGTGGACAACAACACCGACTGGATTACCCATTCCATAACCGACAAGGGTCTGCAACTGATAGTTAGCCAATCACTGCTCAACAAGGACCGTTCGGCGAAAATAACAATCTCCAACAAGGAGTATGACCTGTCGCAGGAGATAACCGTCACCCAAGAGATTGGGGTAAATACACCCATAGAGATACTAAACGCCGACTTTGAGCAGGGCTTGCAAGGCTGGACCATCAATAAATACAGCAATGGCAACAACACAACGGTAACGATTGCGGATGGCGAGGGTGTAAATGGCAGCAAGGCTTTGAAGATATCGCAAGCAGCCGCCAACGGCAAGTGCAGCGTTGCGGTGGAACGCAAACTTTCGGGTCTGGAGCCTGACAAAATGTATCGTCTGTCGGCACGAATGCGTTATTCAAATATAGCAGGTGGTAGTGGAGCCGTGCTTTTCAGCCCCAACTCCGACCAGTATTGGAACTCGTCTCAATGGACATCGGGAACATCCAACACATGGACAACGGCAATCATAGATTTCCTGGCAGACGATGATGGTAAGGCCACCATCAGTTGTGCTCTGGGTTTCTGGCTGGGCAGCGTGGCCGGAGGTGGCTATGCAACAGGAACGGTATATTACGATAACATAACCGTTACGAGGGTTACAAGCAAGGAGATGTATATGCGTGAGAGTGAGCATATGCGTATCTACTTCGACGGCAACAAAACATCTGTAACAAATACCGCTACCGATGTCTGGCTCAAAAAGGTGGACGAGATGTACGAGGCCTACGAGGATCTTGTCGGAGCGGTACCTCACGAGGGACGCAAGCTCGCCATACTTACCACCTATGGAATGTATTCGGGCTACTGGGCATTGGCAGGCGACCCCATCCTGTGGAATACCCGCCACGGCGATATGAACGAAACAATCAACGAGGCGACAACACGCAACACCATAAGCTTCGGTCTGATGCACGAGCTGGGACACGTCTTTAATGTGAACTACACCTACAACGGCAAGCGTTATTACAGCAATTGGGACTGGAACGACGAGATGTTCGCCAACTTCCGAATGCAGTATGGTTTGGAGAAGACTGCGAATGCTGTCTATCAGAAGGGAAACGGCGACTCATCGAAGAAAGTATATCGCGGCCGCGAAATTCTCAACATGTACAAGCAGGACTACGATATGACTCTCCCGAAAGGTAAGCTCAACGACAATGCCATACACTATCTGCTGGCACGACTCGCCGACGAAAATATCATCGGCTGGGAACCGTTCCGCCGCACATTCCGAGAGATTACGACCAAGTCGTGTCCCTATAGTAACAACTACGACAAATTCACATATTTCGTCAATATGCTGTCGAAGCACGCCACAGAGGTTCACGGCAAGAAATACGACCTGCTCAACGACCCAGAGTGCTTTTCAGAGGAGGATATCGCAGCTATAAAGGCACAGCTCAAATAGCGGGGTGTAAGCCTTTTATCGGCGTTGAGTCGGCCAATGAGTCGGCCAAAATAAAGGTTTAGATGAAAATATTTTGAATTTTGAATTTATTTTCCGTATCTTTGCACGCCCTATTTATAGGGATATTAGAAATTTATAAAACACAAAACAATGAGAGTTTGCGAAATTACAGGTAAAACTGCCGTAGTGGGTAACAATGTTTCTCACTCAAACCGCAAGACCAAGCGCAAGTTCAACACTAACTTGAAGACAAAGCGTTTCTGGTCAGAGGAGGAGGGCCGTTGGCTTACTTTGAAGGTAACAACTGCCGGTATGAAAACAATTAACAAGAAGGGCTTGGCCGTAGCATTGAAGGAGGCCGTTGCACCCAAAAAGGTTTACTAAAAAAATCAAGTAACAAATGGCAAAGAAAGGTAACAGAGTTCAGGTGATTTTGGAGTGCACCGAGCAGAAGGAGTCAGGCGTAGCAGGTATGTCACGCTACATCACTACCAAGAACAAGAAGAACACCCCCGATCGTTTGGAGCGTAAGAAGTACAATCCTTACTTGAAGAGAGTGACAGTACATCGTGAAATTAAGTAATTTAGGATTAGGTTATGGCAAAGAAAGTAGTTGCAACCCTTAAAACGGGTACCAACAAGAAGTACACAAAGTGTATCAAGATGGTAAAGTCGGAGAAGACCGGTGCCTACATCTTCAAGTCTCAGAACATTCTTGAGGAGGCTGACATCAAAGCATACTTCGCCGAGAAATAATTTTTGTGATTGGGCCGAGGCCGTTTGCCGCCGATAGTCCGATACAAAAAAGGCGTTCCTTCGGGGACGCCTTTTTTGTGTTTGTATGCCCGCACTCCTACCCTCTCTTACGCCCTTTCGTCTGCCTGCACATCTGCCGCATCCTGCCCTTCGCAAGCCCTCGCAAAACGGGCTGCGACATATTAAAATTCACTATAAATTATGACATAAACGATATATTATTTAATTTTCAGCAGCAATCTTTCTTGTTTTTTTATTAATATATATGTATATTTGTCCTTAATATGTGTGGATTGTGAGGCTGTTACGCCTTTGCAGTCTTCGCAAAGACCGACAAACCAGAAAACCTACTTAAAACAAAAAGATAGATTATGAAAAGATTTTTCTCTTTTTTTATTCTAACACTCGTAATCTTGCTTTCATCTTGCGTCGAGGATAAGACCAGCCTTATGCAGGAGGAGATTGCAATAAATTTCAACCTTAACGCCGACAACTTCACGCGTGCCTATGGCGATGGTACAACCGTCCGCGACCTGGAGTATGCCATATTCTCAAAGGCCGACTTCGACTCGGGCCACTACTCTTCACCCGTCGGCGAGACACACAAGGAGATCAAGAACGCCTTCTCGGCTACCAGCCAGACGGCTGTCGTGACCGAAAAGCTCGGTCTGGACCACGAGTATGTGGCTGTTTTCTGGGCAGATGCCGAGGATGACAACTACAACATCGACTGGAACACACTTACGATGGAGATTGAGGATACCGGCAAGCTCTCGACACAGGACGAGGCGGCAGATGCCTTCTATGCAGTCTATAAGTTTACGGCAAATGCGGAGCATGTCGATTCCAGCGTTTATCTGAAACGCCCCTTTGCACAGCTCAACATCGCCACAAGCAATATTGAGTCTGCTGTGGGTGTTTTGAAAGCAGAGCTTACACAGACCGCCGTTCGTGCCAACACCTGCACAAAGCTCAACCTTGCATCGGGCGTTGCCAGCGAGGTGGCAGAGCACCTGTTCAACTTCGCAGCAATACCCACAGAAGACACTGCGATCTCTGACGGCACAAACACATTCACCCGCATTGCCACCTGCTACATATTGGTAAACAACAATAGCACAGAGAATATCACAGTCTATCTGAACGACGACAGCTACTATCGTACGTTCTCTGACATCAAGCTATACAGAAACCTGCGTACCAACATTGTCGGCAATGTGTTCTCCGGCACAACCGAGGTTGAGGGCGTTGAGTCACCCAAGAACGTATCGCACAAGGATGGTCAGTTCCGTGTGCAGCTCACATGGGAGGCTCCTTCGGTAGCGGGTTACACCACACGCATCACCTGGACACAGGATGGCGAGGAGAAGAGCAAGGATGTGGATGCTTCTCTCGGCGAGGTTATCATCGATGGCCTGCCCGAGGGTGACCACACATTCACTCTTATTAACATTGACAGTAATAATGTTGCGTCATACGAAACTATGGAGATTGCTCACGCCTTCGGTGAGTTTGTGACCCGAACTTTGGGTAATACGGCTTACGATGCCGACACAAAGACCGCAACTCTCACATTTAAGAAGACTGTGACGACATTGGAAAATCCTTCGCCTTGGGCCGAGGGTAAGGAGACTGTCATCAAGTACACCAACCTCAATGGCACCGAAACAACCAAGACGATTGCAAACGCAGACCAGAGAGTTGTATGCGACAATATCGGCGTGGGTGTAACTATCTCGTACTACACCGCTTACGAGTCGGACAATGGTTGCGAGATGCTGGATGAGATGAATGGTCCTACCCTGACCACCGTAACCACCACCGGTTTTGATGTGAAGGTAATGACGTGGAATGTATGTAATGCGTATGATTACATTTCCATTGACACAAACAACGATGGCAATAAGGATAAAGAGGTAGGACATCCTTGGAGAATTCGTCGTGCAGCGATTGCAAAACAGATTTTGGATGCCGACCCCGATATTATTATGTTGCAGGAGATGAATTGCGTAAGTGTAGTAAAATTCTTCCGTGATATTTTACAGCTCATAAATGGTAATGGAGCAAATCTGGGTAGTAACGACAGTTATTACAACGGCTCATCTTGGCCTGTTGAGACCTATAACGGCAACACCTATTATGGTTTGATGATTAAACGAGGCTCGACAAGTTTAATTGAATCCAATGACGAGGGTAATGCCATTATTTACAAGAAGAGTAAATTTACCGATGTCACCTCTACTTATGACACTAATACACCTGTTGGTTACTTCTGGCTGTCAAACACTCCTAATCAGGAGAGTATCTACCCTGGTGCCAACTTTAAGCGAGTATGTTTGTATAAGCGATTGAAGCATATCGCAACGGGCAAGGAGTTTGTGGTTGCTTGTACTCATATTGACAATAGCCACTTTGCAGATGACGGTCCCGAATATGCTGTTATGAATGGACAGGTGCAGATTTTGATTAACAACCTGCGAGCAAATACATTGACAACCAGCGAGCAGCGTGCTTACGAAGATACAGAGTTAGCTGACAAGATTGGCAGATGTCCCGTTATTATCGGTGGCGATATGAATGCCAATCCCGACTATTCGTCTATTCAGCGTTTTGGTTACAACAAGGCGGGAGGTTACAGAACAATCGCTAACCCGGAAGGCAACACAACGGCTGATAATGACTTTGCCGACACATATAATGTCGCAATAAATGGTGCTGCTACAATGTTATATCCTCTGGGCACTACAAACCGTAGCACGATGGTAGATATCAAATACAATAGTAGCACAGATACGACCAGTGCAACACAAAATGGTGCAATTTGGGACTATATCTTTATGCGTTGGGGCAATACCGTAAAATCTTATCAGATACATAGACCCACATTAACATCGTTTACCTACGGAGGTGTTACATATTCCGATGTACTCCTCTCGGACCACAACGCTGTATCGGCTGTGATTAACTTGCAGTATTACAAGTAATTCACTCGCCGGCAACAGACAAAAGGCCGCCTTTTTTAAGGCGGTCTTTTTGTATCATACGCTTTATTTGGTGCTTTCGCCGAAAAGATGTAATTTTGTGGGGTTATATACCTTAATATAAGTAGTAACGCAAAAAATATTTAAGAGATATGGGATTTTTTGACCTTTTTAAGAAAAAGACAGATAAGCCTGCCGAGCAGACCACAACTCCGGTAGCCGAACAGGCACAGGAGGCAAAAGATGCGTCAAAGGCGACAGAAGAGGCTGCGGATGCGGCTGCGGGTGGCGAGAAAGCGGAAGCGAAAGAGGGCGTAGAAGCGGCAGAGACCGTAGCGGTTGCGGAGCCCACACCCGAGCAGGCACAGCAGGAGCTGAATGCCGGTCTGGAGAAGACCAAGACGGGCTTCTTCTCGAAGCTGGCACGTGCCATAGCGGGCCGTTCAACGGTGGATGCCGATGTATTGGACGACCTGGAAGAGGTGCTGATAACATCGGACGTGGGTGTGGAGACTACAGTAAAAATCATCAACCACATCGAGCAGCGTATCGCCCGCGACAAGTATATGAACACCTCGGAGCTGAACGCCATTCTGCGTGACGAGATAGCCCTTCTGATGGAGGAGTCACACTCATCACAGCAGAACTTCGGTCTGGAAGTGAAGGAGGGCACACCCTACGTTATGATGGTCGTGGGTGTGAATGGTGCCGGCAAGACCACAACGATAGGCAAGCTCGCAGCGAAGCTCACCGCCGCAGGTCGAAAGGTCTATATCGGTGCTGCCGATACATTCCGTGCCGCAGCCATCGACCAGCTGGCAGTATGGGCTGACCGTGCCGGTGCGACGATGATTCGTCAGGAGATGGGTTCCGACCCTGCATCGGTGGCATACGACACGCTGAAATCGGCCGTAGCAAATGGTGCCGATGTGGTGCTGATTGACACCGCCGGCCGCCTGCACAACAAGATTGGTCTGATGAACGAGCTGACGAAGATTCGCAACGTGATGGCGAAGGTTATACCCGATGCACCCCACGAGGTGATGCTCGTGCTGGACGGCTCAACAGGTCAGAATGCCTTTGAGCAGGCTCGCCAATTCACGCAGGCGACACAGGTTACATCGCTTACAATCACCAAGTTAGACGGCACAGCAAAGGGTGGCGTCGTAATCGGCATCAGCGACCAGTTCCATATTCCGGTGCGTTACATCGGCATCGGCGAGGGCATCGACCAGCTGCGTATGTTCGACCGCCACGAATTTGTTAATGCCCTCTTCGGCGAGGCGAAATAGTCGCAGACGGCAATGAAAAAGATAAATGTCATAACACTCGGCTGCTCGAAGAATACGGTCGATAGCGAGCATCTTATGGCTCAACTCGCAGCGGCGGGTTACAAGGTGGTGTTCGACAGCGACCGCACCGACGCAAAGGTCGTGGTGATAAACACCTGCGGCTTCATAGGCGACGCCAAGCAGGAGTCTATCGAGACGATACTGACGGCAGTGGAGGCAAAACGCACGGGCCGCATAGAGAAACTGTTTGTAATAGGCTGTCTCAGTGAACGTTATGCCGATGAGTTACGCGAGGAGATACCCGAGGTGGATGACTACTTCGGCGTAAAAGATTGGGCGGAGATTGCAGCAGCTCTCGGAGCTGAACATCGCAAGGAACTCGAAACCGAACGCATACTCTCAACACCCGACCACTATGCCTACCTGAAAATTGCCGAAGGCTGCAACTGGCTGTGCGGATATTGTGCCATACCGCTGATTCGCGGCAAGCATGTATCTATCCCGATAGAGCAAATCATCGAGGAGGCAAAGAAGCTGGCGGCACAGGGCGTGAAGGAACTGATGGTCATAGCACAGGATACAACATACTATGGCATAGACCTTTATGGTCGTCGTCGTTTGGCTGATGTACTGACCGAACTCTGCAAAATCGAAGGCATAGAGTGGATTCGCCTGCACTACGCCTACCCTGCCTCGTTCCCCGAGGATGTGATTGAGGTGATGGCTCGCGAGGAGAAGATTTGCAAGTATCTCGACATTCCATTCCAGCACATATCGGACAATATGCTCTCGGCTATGAAGCGTCGTCACGACAAGGCCGAGGCGATGGAGCTTATCCGCCGTCTGCGTAAGCAGATACCCGACATTGCCCTGCGAACAACCCTTTTGGTGGGTTATCCCGGTGAGACCGAGGCAGATATGGCCGAGTTGGAGGCCTTTGTCAAGGAGGTGCGTTTCGACCGTCTGGGTGTATTCCCCTACTCGGAGGAGGAGGGTACATATTCGGCTCTCAACCTCGAAGATAATGTGCCACAGGAGGAGAAGGAGTTGCGTGCGGCACGCATAATGCAGATTCAGGAGCAGATTTCATTGGAGAATAACCTCGCACGCGTGGGTCGTACAATGCGTTGCATAGTGGATGGCCGTCAGGGAGATTACTACATCGCCCGTTCGGAGTACGACTCGCCGGAGGTGGATCAGGAGATATTGATTCCGGCCGACAGCCGCCGTCTTTACCGAGGTCGCTTCTATGATGTACGCATAACGGGAGCCGAGGATTACGACCTCTACGCCGAGGTTATCGGCCCATCACACAAAAGGGGCTGATAGTGTCAAATTTTGCATTTACCTACGGTAAATTTGCGTTTTTTATATTTTTTTTCTACCTTTGAATGTCTGAAAGTGTTTTCCGACAAACAGAACTATGGCAAAGAAAAGTATCATATCGCACATTGAGGCCCAGACCGAGAGAATAATCTCTCAATATGAAGCACTTGAAGCGGCCTACAACACTCTGCACGAGGAGTGTGCTGCACTGCGTGTGAAGAGTCGCGAGCAGGAGGAGCAGTTGCGTGATATGAAGGCCGAGGTGCAGCGTTTGCGACTGGCAGAGAGCCTTGCCGGAGGAGAATCGTCAGACAAAGCAAAATCACGAGCAAGAATCAACCTGTTATTGCGGGAGGTTGATAAGTGCATCGCATTACTCACCAAAGCACAGCAGAATTAAGTATGGCTGAACAAAAGATAACCCTGAAAGTGGCACGCAAGCCATACTCGCTAACAATCGATAGCGATAAGGAGGAGATATACCGTTTGGCCGAGCGTGAGGTGAATGCCTACATTGGCAAATGGGAGGAGGCTTTTGGCGACAATATCAACATACAGGATTGTTTGGTCTTCACCGCACTGCAATTCTGCATTAACAATATCACGATAACTCGCCAGAACGGAATCAGTGACGAAGATATGGAGGCACTGGACGAGCTGTCAAAGCGTTTGGACAAGCATCTGAACCGTATAGCTCCGAAGAAGAGCAGCAACAAGGAGTAAGCTATCGCACTCACAGACGAGATAATCACTACTCCCCACGTTCTTTACATACGAAGAAAAATCTACCCGCATAGATTTCCTTATAGCTTTGCGAAACTGAACACTTATTACATTGGGTAAACTCTCGGTTTCTCAAAATCAGGCCTTAACCCCGCAAGGGGTGTGTCTGCGGACGCCGTTGGACGATTGCGAACTCCGGAGCCCCACACTTTGACTTATCGGCAGATTCGTCAAACAAGAAAAGGAAACACTATGCGGTTTTTTATTTTTGAATACGACTAAAATTTGAATACGACTAAAAAAACTATATTATTAACATTTAACACAACAGACAAACAATGATAACAATAGTTCTAACAGCGTTGATTTCTGCTGTGGTGGCGATTATAGTGTGGAATCTGATTACCACCTACATCACCAAAAACACCATAAAGAAACAGCGTGAAGTTGCCCTCAAAGAGGCCGAGGCCGAGGGCGAGATGATTAAGAAGGAGAAGATTCTCCAGGCAAAAGAGAAGTTCATCCAGCTCAAAAGCGAGCACGACCGCCAGATAAACGAACGTAATCAGAAGATTGCACAGAGTGAGCAGCGTGCAAAGCAGATCGAGGCAAACCTCGTAAATCAGCAGCGTGACCTTGACAACAAAATCAAGGAGAATGACCGCATAAAGGAGCAGATGGCGGGTCAGATGCAGAGCCTCAACTTAAAGAAGGAGGAGCTGGCATCAATCATCAAGGAGCAGAATGTGCGTTTGGAGCAGATCTCTGGTATGAGTGCCGAGGAGGCGAAGAATATTCTTGTAGAGAATATGAAGGCCGAGGCAAAGGCCGAGGCCGACACATACATCAACGAGACCATCGAGGAGGCGAAGCTCACCGCTACGAAGGAGGCGAAGCGTATCATCGTGACCTCTATCCAGCGTGTAGCAACCGAGACCGCTATTGAGAATGCGGTGACCGTGTTCAACATCGACAGCGACGAGGTTAAGGGTCGTATCATTGGTCGCGAGGGTCGTAACATCCGTGCTTTGGAGGCTGCCACAGGTATCGAGATTATCGTCGATGACACCCCCGAGGCTATCATTTTGAGTGGTTTTGACCCCGTACGTCGCGAGATTGCCCGTCTGGCCCTGCATCAGCTGGTGACCGACGGCCGTATCCACCCCGCCCGCATCGAGGAGGTTGTGGCGAAGGTCAAGAAGCAGATTGAGGAGGAGATTGTCGAGGTAGGTAAGCGTACCGCCATTGACCTCGGTATTCACGGTCTGCATCCCGAACTTATCCGCTTGATTGGTAAGATGAAGTATCGTTCTTCGTATGGTCAGAACCTCTTGCAGCACGCACGAGAGACTGCCAACCTTGCAGGTATTATGGCATCGGAGCTTGGCCTGCCCGTAAAGGCTGCACGCCGTGCCGGTCTGCTGCACGATATTGGTAAGGTGCCCGACGATGAGCCCGAATTGCCACACGCAATTATCGGTATGAAGCTGGCCGAGAAGTATAAGGAGAAGGCTGACGTATGCAACGCTATCGGTGCTCACCACGACGAGGCGGAGATGACATCAATGATTGCTCCTATCATTCAGGTCTGCGACGCTATTTCAGGTGCCCGTCCAGGTGCTCGTCGCGAGGTTGTGGAGTCTTACATCAAGCGTTTGAAGGAGATGGAGGGTATCGCCCTCTCATACCCCGGCGTGGTAAAGACCTATGCTATTCAAGCCGGTCGCGAGTTGCGAGTAATCGTAGGTGCCGACAAGCTCTCGGATCAGGAGTCAGAGATGCTCTCTCACGATATAGCAAAGAAGATTCAGGACGAGATGACATATCCGGGTCAGGTGAAGATTACGGTCATCCGCGAGACTCGTTCGGTAAGTTACGCAAAATAACCGCCCTGCCAGCAGGTCTGGCAGCGAAGCAGGCAATGATAAAGCCCGACTTGTTGAAAGTCGGGCTTTATTTATGTAACATCGCTTCCTTATTTATGGTACGGGGTCGTAACCACTACCACCCCACGGATGGCATCGCAGTATGCGTTTCAGAGTCAGCCAGCTGCCCTTTATCGGGCCGTGCTTACGCAGAGCCTGCAAGGCGTACTGCGAGCAGGTGGGCGTGAAACGACAGCACGGGGGCTTCAATGGCGAAATGCAATACTGATAGAACTTCACCAATGCAATAAGCGGAAAGATAGCTATCTTCTTACAGATGGCTACAAACTTGTCCCAGGATTCGTTGCACGGCATACTCTATGGTTTTATAGCTTAATATCTCCTTTGTGGAATAGACCAGAGCCAGATCCAACGCTATGCCCTGCTCTGCGACCTTCGCCACCAGACTCTGCTTATGCAGTCGGTAGGCCTCGCGGCTGCGACGCTTCAACACATTGCGTTTGTTGGCTCGCTTATGAAACTTCTTCGGCACCGAGAACATAACCTCCACGCCACCACTGACGCTGTCACCCTTGACATCGTCCGTCACACCACTCTCCTTAAAGCACATATAACGGAACGGATACACAAAACCGCCCTCGCCCTCGGCGAATAATCGTCGTATGGCCGAGAGTGAACGCAGGCGTTCAACACGGGGCAGGCTGTTCTCTGACATTGTGAAGAGTATTTTGAAGCAACTATTTCTTCTCTGCCTTGTCGGCAGCAGATGCACGGCTACGGCTCTTCTTGGCGAGTTTGTTCTGCTGCGTGCGGATAAACTCCTCCTTGGTATCGTCCTCGGTAAGCTGAACGCACTCCACCTCCTCGCCTCGCTTTAGCTTGGCGAAATAGAGGTCTATGGCCTTCGCCATAGAGGGTGCTTCGGGCGATGGTGCCGACGCCTTGACCTTCATACCCGCCTCCAAAGCGGCACGCAATGTTGCCTCACCGAAGGTTGCGATGACGGGCAACGACTCAACGCCGAAGTTCTCCACGACACTCTTCACATCCGAGGGCGAGTACAACGCCATAACATCGTAGTTGGCGGGCTGCACATCACTCATATCGGCAGCAACGGTAAGTGCCAGAATAACGGGGTCGAAGTTCATCTTCAACTTCGCCAGCGAGTCGGGCAACTCCGGCTTGTGAGGCTCGCTTAATGCCAGCAGGAATCTCTCACTCTTATGCTTGATGATAAGCTCCATAAGGCCGGTAAAAGAGCCATCGGCAAACGAAATCTTACGCTTGCGATAGACGATATACTTCTGCAAGTAGAGGGCTACGGCCTCGGTATTACAGATATATTTCATCGTCTCGGGAACTGTGATGCGTGCCTCCTCGCAGATGTGGAAAAAGCTATCCACGGTAGTGCGTGAAGTGAAGATAACGGCTGTATGGTCCAATATCTCTACACGCTGCGAACGGAACTCTTTGAGTGAGACTCCAACGACTTTGATTAACGGTTTATAATCTATCTCCACGCCATACTTTGTCGAAAGTTCATAGAAAGGCGACTTCTCAATAATAGCAGGACGGGGTTGTGATATCAAAATTTTCTTTACCATCATATCTTATTTTATTATCTCAATCGTATAGCCATCTGCCACAGCAGTGTAACAGGCACGATTTCGACGGTGCAAAGGTACAAAAACCAATGTAAAATTGAAATTTTTTTCGAAATAAACAGATCAAGGCTCTCTCTGATATAGAGCATAAGCGTAAGGCCCGCCGCCAGACAGGTGGCAACACGCCACACCATGACGCCTTCCGACATCTGCAACACCAGAAGGAACGGGGCAACGACCACCGTAGCAAATACAAAATAGGTGAGGCGAACACGCATAAGCGTATGAATCGTCGGCAACGAACGTGTAACAAAACCAACAATCAGCAAAATGATATACTGCACAACGACAAGCACGATAAACAGAGCCATACCCATAAACGGCGAGAGCAGACGCTGCTCGTCGGAGAGCTCCACAACCATATTGCCGCCACGAATAAGCCATATCGAGAGCAGCACTCCTACACCTCCCACGCCCAGCAGGAACAACTTGCCCAGAAAGCCATAGAAGATATCGCTGCGGCGGCGTTCATTCACTCTGTCCGACACAGCAGCACTACGGCGGAATGATGAGTAGATAAGAGCCACGACATCGTGATAGTAGCGATAGATGCAGAACATATAGCCGATGACGATGGCCACCACAGCCACATCAAGCAGTATATCTGCCCAGAAAGGCATATTGAACAGGTCGGAGAACGATGTTGCCGCAAGAGAAGCTCCCTCCTCCGGCAAAGCACTCTGCGACACAACACCATCGGAGAGTGTCGCCCCCTCGCCAAAGACCGACTCCGCCTCGGCATCACGATAGAAATCGCGTGCCGCACGCCACCTCTCGGTTATCAGTTGGAAGGTCTCGTCAGAGGCTACACCCGACACACTATCCTCCTGCACAGGGTTGTGCAGGGGGCCTGTCCAGCCCTCGGTGAGTCGGCATAGCTGGTATTCCGAAAGGGTATCCAGCCCGGAAGTGTATGTCTGTGCAGTATCTGGCATTATTCAACAACTCGTTTCAAAACTATGCGGAAGGTAGTACCTTGCCCCACCTCCGATTTGGCAACAAAGATGCGTCCGTGGTGATAATCCTCCACGATGCGGTGCGAGAGTGACAGACCCAAGCCCCAACCGCGTGTCTTGGTTGTGAAGCCCGGCTCAAAGATGCGTTTCCAGTTATTCTTCGGAATACCCTTGCCTGTATCACTCACATCGATTGTCACACTCTTATCGTTTGCAGCAATATTGACATCAATCTCGCCCTTGCCCTGCATAGCATCAAGGGCATTTTTCAGCAGATTCTCGACAACCCACTCAAACAGTGCAACATTGATGTTGGCCTTGACGGGGGCCATAGCCAGACCGTTATACGACAACGACACGTTGCGTGGTATGCGATGACGGAAGTACATCACCGTCTCGCCCACCACCTCATTCACATTATTCACCGTAAGAACCGTCTCGGATCCAATCTTCGAGAATCTGTCCACAATCTTCATCAGATGCGACAAATCCTTATTCATCTCATCCACAGCGGTCTTATCCACCTCCATATTACGCAGATACTCCACCCAGCCGAGCAATGACGATATGGGTGTTCCCAGCTGGTGTGCGGTCTCCTTGGCAAGGCCTATCCACACACGATTCTGCTCATCCTGCTTGGTGGATTGCAGTGCTATGTAGGTGAAGATGATAAAGATGGCGATAATCAGCCACTGCACATAGGGAAAGTAGTAGAGGGCCGTCAGCAGCTGCGACTTGCCATAGAAGATGATATGGCTATGGCTGCCCGACCACATAAGACGCACCGTGCGTGGCGTGTTCTCCTCAATCAGCTCGTTTCGCTTGCGACGCAACTTCTCCGGGTCGTTCAGTATCTCCTCCGGAATGCGGTTGCTCATTATGAGGTTGAGATTCTCGTCGGTGATGATGAACGGGATATTGTTCTGCGTGCTTACGATATGTGAGATAAGCGGATCGACGTGATAGTTACCGAAGGCCTCGCGGCTGACGCGTTCCATAGCCGCCACCCACAGGCGGACATCGTTCTGCTCCTTCTCACGCAGCACATCGGCCAGATAGTTGGTATAGATAAGCGACATCACAGCCAATATCAATCCTATAATCAGAATCGATATACGACTGCGGAACGATATCTTCTTGCCTCCACCAAACAACTTTGCCATACGCCTTGCTTATTTTATCTCTACACTTTTCCTTTCCAACGTCACCCTACTGCTTCTCGGTATCCTGCTCCGCAAGGATGCGACTATGCTCCTCGCCGTTTCGCAACAGCTCAACAGCCTTTATCACGAGGCTGTCCGACACCAGATTATGCTCGATAAGTCCCTCGGCGTAGCTATGACGCAGGACAATGTCACCATTGAGCATATCGGTAATCTCCTGACGATAGCGTCGCAGGTTATCAGCCTTCTGGTCTTTGAGTTTCTTCTCCAAGAGGAGCAAATCCTCCTTGAAAGCGTCGTCATAACGTTCCTCCTCCGAGGTCTTCTTCAACATATCCAACGCCAGACGGGTACGCGACTCATAAGGCACACTCTTATCCTCCATATACTTCACAAAGTCCTCGTAATCCTGATCGGTGATAGAGAATGTCTTGTTGTCAATCTGCTGATTGGGGTTGCGACGCATATAGTCGTCGAGGAACTCCTCGATATAGCCGAGGTTATAGAGCATCACGGCAAACGAGGAGATATACTCCGGCTTGACCCTCACATCGGGCATCAGACCCTTACCCTCATAGACCTTACGGCCGTTGCGGGTCCTGAACTCACGCATCAGCGAGTCGGGCACCATCTCCGAAGTGGTGCCATCGTGTGACGAGTAGTTGATACGCTGTATGCAGCGACCCGAAGGGATATAATATTTCGATGTTGTAACTTTCAGATAGGCGTTATATCCCACCGGCGCCATGGTCTGCACCAGACCCTTGCCAAAGGAGGGCTGTCCCATAAGTACCGCACGGTCCATATCCTGCAACGCACCACTCACAATCTCGGCTGCCGAGGCACTATTGCCATTTATCAGCACCACGATAGGCACCTCGCCCAGCATGGGAGCCGACTCGGTAAGGTGTCGGCGTGTGCCCTGCCCCGAACGGCCTCGCATCGTCACGACCTCCGAGCCCTTGGGTACAAACAACGAGAGAATCTTCACCGCCTCGGTAAGACTGCCGCCGCCATTGTCACGATAGTCCAGAATAAGGCCCTTCAACTCGCCCTCGCTTATCAGCGAGTTCACCGCAGCACGCATCTCATCGTAGCAGCCATCGGTAAAGTCGTTATGCGAGATGTAGCCAATGCCGTCGGCCACATAGCCCGAGTACGGCACTCCGGGGATAGCGATGCGGGCACGCGTGAGCTCCATCTCCTCCTTCTCGCCCGTCATCATTCTCTCGATGCCAATCTTCACTATCGTACCCGGCACGCCCTTCAAACGCGATGATATATCGGCCGTAGATGATTTGGTTACATCCACGCCGTCAATCATCAGAAACCTGTCGCCAATCTTCAAGCCCGCCAAATCCGAAGGCGTACCCTTGTAGGGTTGTGCTATGACCACGCCGCTGCTATCTCTACGCATACGAATCGTGGCACCGATACCGCCATACTTGCCCGTAGCCATAACCTCGAAGTCCGACATCTCCTCCTCCGACATATACTGCGTGTAAGGGTCGAGGTTGCGTACCATACCGGCAGCACCATCCTTCATCAGCTTATCGGGGCTGACCTTATCGACATATAGTGACGATATCTCACGCATCATATTGACCATAATCTCCATATTACGGCCAAGTCCGAAGTCATCCTTCGTAGCCCACAGGCCCGTAACTACGACGGCCACCACAGCCAGCGTCGCACCGATACGCGTGATATTACTCTTCAACAGTTTCATCTTTCTCTCTTTGCTTGTTCTCCATATAAAGTTCCAAACGGTAGGTAGCATTGGCTACGCCACGGCGATTACCCGTGATATCGACCCACTGGGCGTACTGCTCAACGACAATCTCATCCTCAAAGAGCATAAAGATTCGTCGCATAAGGTTGTCGCCACGGAAAACCATACGGCCGTCACCCTCCTCGCGAAGCACGAAGCCCGCCATAGTAAAGGCGGCAAGCAATTGCTCGCGGTCGGCGACCATATCGCACTCTATGCGACGCGTCATAAAGCCGAAGCGTGGGTACAACGCCGAGATAACAACAACAGCTCCCACCAGCATCCAGCCTCGCTTGACCGACATCGTAGCTACGATAGACTCCCACACAGTGGCATCGCCACCCTGCGACTTCAAGCCAAGCCACACCAGAACCAAATACAAAACGCAAAAGGCAACAAAATATTTCGCTGCACGAACAAAGTATCGCATAGTATCAATCTTTTATTTTCAAACTTCAAAACTCTCTAATATCGCCGGCGTATATGGTCGGCAACCTGCTCCATCAGCCACGCAGGCGTTGATGTTGCTCCGCAAATACCGACGCTACTGCACCCCTCAAACCACTCGGCCTGCAACTCGTGCTCATCCTCGACCTGATAGCTGCGTGGATTCTTCTCGCGACACACCTCAAACAGCACCTTGCCGTTGCTCGACTTGCGGCCACAGACAAATATCACCACATCATAGCGACAGGCGAACTCTGCCAGCGACGCCTCGCGGTTGGACACGCGGCGACAGATGGTGTCATCCACCGTCAGCGTAGCTCCACTCTCCAGTCGCGTCTGCATAATATCCACCAGGCGGCGGAAAAGCCCTATGCTCTGCGTTGTCTGCGAGAGGAAGAATATCGGACGCGAGAAATCAACCATCCGCAAGTCCTCCTCGCCCTCGATGACTATCGTAGGCTGGGCAACCTGTCCCGTAAGACCCACAACCTCGGCGTGACCCCGCTTGCCCAATATCACAACACTGCCGCCCACGCGTTGCATGGCACGATGTGCCTCCACGACCTTACGCTGCAACTGTGCCACAACGGGGCAGGTGGCATCTATTATCTTCACGCCCTGCTCCTCGGCACGAAGGTAGGTCGAGGGTGGCTCGCCGTGAGCCCTGATGAAGAGATGCTTGCCTCCGATCGCCGCTATGTCGGCGTGCGTTACGGTTCGCAGGCCCAGACCCTCCAGACGCTGCACCTCCACGCGGTTATGCACGATGTCGCCCAACGAAAAGACCTCGCCACCCAACTCTGCGAGTGCCGACTCCGCCTTCTCGATGGCTCGCACCACACCAAAGCAGAAACCCGAATTTTTATCAATCTCTACAACCACTTCGCCCTCGTCATTTACTCCTCAACAGCGGCGTTATATCTCTCCATAAACCACTCCATCTGCTCCTCGACGGTCATATAGCTGTTGTCCAGCACAATGGCATCGTCGGCCTGACGAAGTGGCGAAATAGCACGGCTCATATCGGCCTTATCTCGCGAGATGACATTCTCCACAATCTCCTCCAACGTAACGTTGTCGCCCTTGGCCGTCAGTTCGGCATAGCGACGACGGGCACGCACCTCGGCATCGGCCGTCATAAATATCTTCAACTCGGCATCGGGGAAGACCACAGTACCGATATCGCGACCATCCATCACAACACCTCTGTCGCGACCCATACGCTGCTGCATAGCGACCAGCTTCTCTCTGACGGCACGAATCGAGCTGACACCACTCACGCAATTACTCACCTCGATAGAACGGATACGGCCCTCGGCCAAGTCGCCATTCACATAGATATCGCTGGCACCTCGCTGCGGATTGAAGCGGAAGGTAATCTCAATCTGTGGGAGCAATGCCTCCACAGCATCTTCATCGACAATACCCGAACGGATAGCTCCATTCTCCAAAGCATAGAGTGTAACGGCACGATACATAGCACCCGTATCGATAAAGATATAGCCCAGACGGGCAGCGATAGCCTTGGCGAAGGTACTCTTGCCACACGACGAGAAGCCGTCGATGGCGATAACTATTTTTCTCTTTTTGGCAACCATTATTGAGGCAGAATATTAAAAAACGTTGATAAAATCGTATATATACCGAGCACGGCGATAATAACACCGGCAACGTGGTTTATCGTAAGCATATGTCGCGGACGGAAGCGGCGACGGAAGATATCGATTGTGAAGGTCAGCAGTATCCACCACAGCGAAGCTCCCGCAAAGAAGCCCAGAATGGTCATACCGCCACGCATCATCGAGGCGACCGACTCGCCCTCGGAGTGCATACCCACATTGAACATAGCGAAGAAGGCCAGCAGATAGGGGATAACTACGACGAAATTTGCCAGCGTGAAGGCGAACATCGACGTATAGTCCTGCCATGGATCACTCTTTCCTGCACGGTTTTTGCGAATCTGCGGTACAGGGTTCTGAAAGAAGATATATACACCGACAATAACCACGAAGATACCTCCCACAACCTGAAGAATCATACTGTACTCCTCGATTTGAGCCTGTAACATCGAGTAGAAGAAGAAGGCGATGATAGCCATCAGCATATCAGCACACGCCACGCCCAGACCAGAGGCCAGGCCGGCACGCCTGTCCTTGCTCAATGTGCGTTGAATACAGAGTACAGCCACAGGGCCCACCGTGATTGATGAGGCAAGGCCGACACCCATACCTTTGAGTAATATTTCGATTATATCCGTCAGCATCTTGTGTTAAGTTTCGATTCAAGGTGCAAAGTTAGGAATTTAATATGAAATATTAAAAAGTTATGACGTTGTTGTGTCATCAATCTCGCAATGTTGTACTTTTTGACACATTTTTGACCCTTTTACAACAGAAATTACACACTGCACAACGAGGCTAAAACTCAGCGAGATAAAGTGTCAAATTGTTAATAAATTATCGAAAACTTTAACTTCCGAACGCCCCAAAAACAACTTTCAACAACTATATTTGCGTGTTCCAAAATTTATTTATTATGGCAGAATTCAAAAAGCACGGGCTTGATTTAGAACTACCGAGTGATGTCGCACAAGGACACTACTCAAACCTTGCTATCATATCACACTCCACATCGGAGTTTATCATCGACTTCGCAACGATGCTTCCCGGACTGGATAAGGCAAAGGTTAAGAGCCGCGTCATCCTCACTCCCGAGCATGCAAAGCGTCTGCTGCTCTCGCTGCAAGAGAATATCACTCGCTATGAGAGCAACATCGGCAAGATTGAGATTCCAAAGGCTCACTCAAACGAGGACCCCATTATCGGTATGGGCCCGATGGGTAACGCATAGAGATTCACACCCCTATTATAGAGAAGAGGCGTAACACCGTTTCAGGTGCTACGCCTCTTCATTTTATCTCGTCTGCAAGCCCCTCTGCCTCGTCTTGGCACTGCGTAAGTGGAAGGCGAAATATCAGCCTCGCAAAAGGGCCTTTTACAACGCCTCGGCAACAACAAAATTGCTTCCGCCTACGAAGATAGCATCATTCTCGGCAGCCATATCGCGAGCCTGTGCCATAGCCTCGGCAACCGACCCTACGGCTACGCCCATAAGACCCGAAGCGAGAGCCTTCGCCACGATATCCACAGCCTTGGCAGCCCTCTCCGACGATGCCTGCGTGAAGATATAATACGCCTCGCGAGGCAGCAGAGCCAGCATCTCGTCGATATCCTTATCGGCAGAGAAGCCTATCACGCAAATAAGGCGATTTACCCGCTGCGACAGAGCCTTCAAATCCTCACTTACAAGTCTGACGCCGTGAGCATTATGACCCGTATCGAGCACCAGAAGCGGGTTATGCTCCACAACCTGCCAACGTCCTGCAAAAGATGTCGCAGTAGCGGCCGAAGCCACACCCTCAACGAAGGCACGGCGGCTGATTGTAAGCGGCGATGAAGAGTGCAGGAAGCGAATTGCAGCAGCCGCTGTAATAAGGTTTTTGTATTGGTAGCGGCCTCCCAAATCCATATCAAACTTATAGATAAAGCCATCTTCCAAGCGACGTAATGTGATGGTCTGACCCTCCTCCTTCGCACTCTGCGACACGCACTCATATATGTTTTGGGCATATATCACCTGCGAACGCAACTCCTCGGCACGAGCCTCAATAACACCATTGTACGCCGCATCGGCCTCACCGACAACCACCGGCACACTCTTCTTGATGATACCTGCCTTCTCGCGGGCAATCTGCCCGATTGTATCGCCCAGCAGAGCAGTATGGTCCATACCTACATTTGTGATGACACTCAACAGCGGCACGATGAGATTTGTAGCATCGAGTCTGCCACCCAAGCCCGTCTCGATGATAGCCACCTCGACATCGCTGTATGCGAAGTGGTCGAAGGCCATAGCCGTAGTCATCTCAAAGAACGACAACCCCAACGCCTCCATCTTCTGCATATTACGGTCCACGAAATTCACCACCTTCTGCTTGGAAATCATCTCGCCATCAACCTTGATGCGTTCACGGAAATCCTTCAAGTGCGGCGAGGTGTAAAGCCCCACACAGTAACCCGCCTCATGCAGTACAGAGGCCAGGATATGCGACACCGAGCCTTTGCCATTGGTGCCGGCAACGTGAATCGTGTAGTAGTTGCGTTGCGGGTTGCCCAGATAGTGGCAAAATTCGGCTATTCGTTCCAGCCCGGGCTTGTAGGCATCAGCACCTACATTCTGATACGAGGGCAATGAATTAAACAGATAGTCAATGGTTTGAGTGTAGTTCATATTTTCTTGAGTTTAATCTGCTAAATGATTTTTACGGCGTTGGCGATAGGCCGTATAGTACATCACGCCGAGGAATGTGAGCAGCAGCGACATACGCCCCACCCAATCGCCATAGCGGACATAGAGTGTAACATCGTGGCGAAGCGTAACATCCGACACCAGCACTCCTCGCTGCTCCCACTCTAAACGCTTGACGACATCGCCTCGCGAGTTGATAAATCCCGACACGCCGGTATTGGCACTGCGGGCAATATCTCGGCGGCACTCGATAGCACGCAGACGGCAGAAGTCGAAGAGTCGCTTATGGCCGGGCGTATTACCCCACCAGCCGTCATTCGAGAGAACGGTCATAAACTCCGCACCCTCACGCACAAAGCGGGCAAAGCAGTCGCCATAAAGGCCCTCATAGCATATCGCAGGGCCTACCGCAGCACCCTTGCGGAAGACAGTGGCCTTGTCATTACGGCCCAGCTGACCTGTAACGCCGCCCAAATCGACAAACTTATTGAGAAGGTTGGTGAATGGCATAGCCTCAACACCTATGACAAGACGCATCTTGTGATGCAGGGTGTCTTCATCGTCGGCGTTTATGGCAACGGCCGAGTTATAAATATCGTAGAAATAGCCGCCACGCATAGCTCGTGCCGTGGATGTATGTGGCTCATCCGGAGCATAGTATCTCACCGTTGTAGCACCCGTAATGAGCATAGCATCCATACCCAGCGAGTCCATCTCTGCCTGCAATGTCCTGACACTCTGCCCCTCCTCGGGGGCGTCATCCTGCAAGTGTTCGGGCAGAGCCGTCTCGGGCAGGACAACAACCCTTGTCTGCACGGGTACCTGACGCAACAACTCTGTCATATTCTCCATCTGCCAGAGGCGATTGTCGGCAAACTTCTCGTTATAGCAATCTACATTGGGCTGAATGACCGCCACCTCGACACTCTCCTCCGCTGGCTTATGTCCAAAGTAGAGGCACAACGACACCGCCACAGGCAGCACAACAACCGCCACCGAAGCCACCCACTTAACCCGACGGGGCTCACGCAACGCCTCAAAAATCAGGATATTAGCAATAACAGCCCACACCGAGCCTCCAAAGACGCCCGTCCACTCATACCACTGTACAGCCCACACATCGCCCGAAAAGCCGTTGCCCAGAGTCAGCCACGGGAACGACAACACCTCGGCACTTGTGTAGAGGTACTCCGTAGCCACCCACGCAGCCACGAGCAGGGTATATGACAAGGCCTTTGATGCTCGTTTTGAGATGTAGTGATAGAGCATAAAGGCCACAAGATTCCAGAATGTAGAGAATATTGTTGCGGTGATAGGGCCCGCAGGAGTAGCTATCCACACCCACCATATAGTGGCGGCATTCCACAGCACGAAGGTAAGCGTTGCCCACATAGCCATACGCCAGAAATCGCGTGCCGAAGAGGAATAACCGGCACTCAAAAAGAGCAGGGGAACGAGTGCCACCAGAAGTGTCAGGCCGCTGATACCAAGCCATCCCGCAGAGAGCAGAACAACCGACAGAAGGATATATAAAATCTTTCTCGACATAACCAGCGATTATACTTATGCAAAGATAATAATTGCCGACAAATAAACAATGTTTATTCGCAACAAACACAAAATAAAAACGGATTTATCCATTTTAGGCTTGTTGCTAAAAAAAGATTCTCACGCATTTGTTTTTCGTCACTCTGAGGGAGGCTGGCCGACCGTGAGAGTCTAAAAACAAATGCTCAGAATGACGTTACAAGCCTAAAAGATATAATTCCGAATAAAAATGTCCGACACCTGACGGCATCGGACACTTCTATAAATCATTTTGCGAGAATTACTCCTCAACGATCTCAACAACCTGCTCGGCCTGCTCCTCAACAGCGGGCTCCTCAACAGGCTCCTCAACAACGATGTCGTGCAACTCAACCTTGAACTCCAAAGCCTCGTTAGGACCAATGCTGCCACCGCCACGAGGGCCATAAGCCAACTCCGCGGGAATCCACAAGGTGATCTGGCCACCCTTGCCTACCAGCTGCATACCCTCGGTCCAACCCTTGATAACACGGTTCAAGGGGAACTCGATAGGCTCGCCACGCTTGTATGAAGAGTCAAACACGAAGCCATCCCAGAGCTTACCCTCGTAATCAACCTTAACTACATCCTCTGCCTTGGGCTTTGCATTCTCGTCACCGGCACGGTCGATGCGGTACAAAAGGCCACTCTCGGTCTTCTGGACACCACTCTTCTTCTCTACCTCTGCCAACCACTCGGCTGCCTTCTCGGCATTCTTTGCGGGCAGGATATCCATATAGTAGTGACGCATATACTGCTGTGTCTCCTGGAAACCCTCCTCGGCGTTCTCACCAATACCGGCATTGATACCCTCTGAAATCCAGTAGGTCTGCAAAGGCATACGAGATGTACGGACATTGTAACCGAAGTCATAACCATAAGCATAAGAGATTGACTTACGCTCTTCATCGTTCTCGAATACATCTACATCAGCAGGATTGAATACTGCGGTAGAGTCCTCGGCCTGTGCCAAAACCTGCAACTCGCGAAGACGATCCTGACGGTCGTGAACGAAGAACTGCGACAGCTGCTCATATACCTCCTTATAAGTCTCATCCTCCTCAACATCCATAGGAACTACAAGACCTTTGAGGGCACCCTTCATAACCTCTGCCCAATCCAAACGTACGTCAGGCATATTCGATACAGTACCATAACCTACCGAATAACCCAAAGCGTAAGAGAGTGAGTCCATCTGTGACTTATCACCCTTTGTGATGTACTGTGAGCCCTGGCCACAGCACGAAGCCATCATCAAAACGACAGCAACATAGATTAACTTTTTCATCTTTTTTTATTTGTTTGTTAAACTTTAAGTTTTTCTTTTTCTCAACAGGTACCCCAAAACGGGTTTTCTTCTCCCCCAACAGGCTTTCCTCTTCTCCAAACAGCCCCTCAACAGGCTTTCCTCTTCTCAAACCACGCCAAAGGCTCCGACCTATCGTCTGCGGCGGCTCTTTACCTCCAAGAGATTTACGTCGTAGTGCAACATTTCGTTGGGTTTGATGCCTTTCTCCTTGTCGCCCTCCGAGCCGTAAGCCAACTCCGAAGGTATCCACAGCAGAACGTGACCTCCCTGACCGATAAGTTTGATACCCTCCTTCACGCCGGGCATAAAGTCACGCAATACGGTCCTTACGGTATCCTCGCGGTTGGCCACCACATCGACCTCCTCACCAGAGAGGCGTGTCACTCGGTAGGTGATAGCCACCGTATCGCGGTCAACCGTAGCAGCTTTATTCATATCGCCAAGTTCCAACACCTTGTATGTCAGACCACTCTTTGTGCGTTGCACCTTCTTGTCCGAAGCCTCCAAGTCGGCCAGAAACTGCTCCTCGTAGCCTCGCACGCGATCGTAAACATCGTAGGTTATATAGGCGAGGAAGTAGTTGCGGGCATCCTCAACCGACATAAGCTCCTTGCCGGAGAGAACATCGTTTATGCCCTTGACAACAGCATCCGAACGCAGCGTGCTATCCATTTTCAGGATATTGTAACCGACATTCATTCCCACGATATATGACACCGAGTCAATCGCATCTTCAAGGTGCGACTTATTGGGGTTCTTGCTACCTCCGCCACAAGCCATCAGCATCGCAGCAAAGACCACACATAACGCAGAAAAAATATATCTCAACTTCATATTTTGACTAAAAAATAACTTCGTTATACAACCTTTTTGCCTCCCGACAAGGTATCGAAAACAAGCAATAGGCTCTAAACTAATGTGCAAAGATACAAAAAAATCATTTTTTCACTATATTTGATGCGGAAAATAGAGATAAAAAGATAATGAAAGTCGTAATTGACAACGCAATACCCTATATTGCCGACCTTTTAGAGCCTTTTGCCGAAGTGGTTTACCGCACAGGGCAGGAATTTTCACGCGAGGATGTCGCCGATGCCGATGCACTCATAATTCGCACTCGCACACGCTGCGACGAGGCTCTGCTCGATGGCTCAAAGGTGAGGATGATTGCCACAGCCACCATAGGTTTCGACCATATCGACCTCGACTACTGCCGCCGGCACGACATCAAGGTCGTAACGGCCGCAGGGTGCAATGCCGCAGGCGTGCTGCAATGGGTGGCGGCAGCACTGGCTATGCTCTCGGCCGACGAGGGCTGGCAACCGAGGGATAAGACATTAGGCATTGTGGGCGTGGGAAATGTCGGCTCACTTGTCGAGGAGTATGCCCGCAGGTGGGGCTTTCGTGTTCTGCGTTGCGACCCGCCACGCCAGCAGCGTGAGGGCGGCGATTTTCTATCGTTGGAGGAGGTTGCCGAGCAGTCGGATATCATCACTTTCCACACGCCCCTCGACCCGACGACTTTTCATCTGATTGATGAGCATTTAATCTCGCTTATGCGACCCGATGCGACCATCATAAACGCCTCACGCGGCGAGGTGGCCTCGACCGAGGCACTGCTCCACGCTCCGCAGCGACTCTGCATAGATGTCTGGGAGAGAGAGCCTGCAATCAGTCGCGAATTGCTCGCCAAAGCATTCGTTGCCACACCACACATAGCCGGCTACTCGGCACAGGGCAAGGCAAACGCTACGGCGATGGTTGTGGAGGCTCTGGCCAAGCACTTCGGCCTGCCATTGGAGGGTTGGTATCCTGCGGAGGTTACACCCGCCCGCCGCCAAGCAATAGGTTGGGACGAGATGTGCCAAACAATCGCCGACTACTGCGATTTAAGTGCCGAGAGTGCCTCGCTCCGCCTCTCACCCGAAGCATTTGAATCCCTTCGCAACAGCTACCTCTTCCGCGAGGAGTATTTTTAGTGTATTGTCGCTACATAAAAGAATGGGCTGCTATCGTTTTTCGATGCAGCCCATTTCTATTCAATCTCCTTACCCAGCAAATATTACTCCGGCTCGGCAGGGGTTGTAAATTGTAGTGACAAGCGTGATGACTTGTCTTCATTAACCGACAAAAATTCGATACAATAGTAGGTCGCAGGAGTGAGATTCTCCACAGTATAAGTGCCTTCACAATTTACCTCAACACTCTCGCCTCGTTCTATTATCGCCTGCTCATCAACCGACTCATTAGCCTCTACTACAAGCAGATAGCACGCAGTTGCGTTGGAAGATCCATACGAAATACTCAACGAATTATGAGTCAGCGTCGTAAGGGTAAATGAGTTTGTAGGCACAACAGCATCCGACTCATTGTCGGGGTCTTGCCCACCTTCGGGTTCTTCCGTCTGCCCGGGTTCTGAATTATCGTCGGAACACGCCGAAAAACACAACGACAAAGCCGCAAGCAACGAAAACAGTATCGCGATTTTTATAAAAACTCTCTTCATCACACTATTGCTACTTCGTCATTCTAATACTCGTTGCAGAGCAGATACTGTGCAGGCTCGTCCTCGTCGATGCTCGGGTAGCGACCCTGCTCCTCCAAGAAACGATTATCGTTGGCATCGTCATTCACGGTCGATACCTCGCCAATCATACTCGGGCCATTCTCCGACCAGAACTGGTGGTACATATAAGGCTCGAAGCTGATGCTCTGACCCGGATACAGACGCAACACCTCACCCGCAGGAACGACAGTTGTAACGCCATCGACCTGCACGCTGCAAGGCTCATCGGTAGGTTGCTCGTTTGCGTCAGCCTTCCACAACTTCACGCAGAAGACACCACCGCCACGATGGATAATATCCTCCATCTTACGCCAATGGAAGTGTGTCGGGGTAATCTGATTCTCGCGAACAAACATAATCTTCTCGCAATAGGTCTTCTTGTCGTATTTCACATTGCCGTTGCGGATAGTCACAAGCGTAAGGCCCACCTTATCGAACTCGCCACTTGCAAAATCCGTCACGTCCCAGCCAAGACCGTTGCGGCGAATCTCGTCGCACTCCGCACCCTTTGTAGCCCACTCGGCAGGCGACCAATCAACCCATACGGGCAAATGAAACTGATGCTCGGCAAAAAACTTTTTCGCATCGTTTATGTAACGATTAATCTCACTTCTTTTCATAATATCGTAGTTTTAGTGTTTTCTAATATTATTCGTGTTGGCTCAAAAACTTCTCAATCTCGGCAATGGTCGGAGCACCGTCAGTCGATGTGGCACTGAACAGATTAAAGCGTGCCGCAGCATTGGCCACACGCAGTGACTTCTCAATCGGCAACTCCTCGTGCAGAGCATACAACATAGCAGCACAGAAGGCATCGCCGGCACCCACCGACGAGACAATATCCTTCGGCTCAACGCGGAACGAAGGCTCGTAGCACTCCTCGCCACTCTTTCTCAAGCCATAGCCGCCCTCGGGGAAGTGAATAGCCACAGCCTCGCCGACGCCCCTCTCCATAAGGAAGCGAGCCGCCGCCTTAACCTCGTCGAGCAGGATATTTCCATCGGCATCACACAGGTTGCGACCAAAGCAGGCTCCCGCCTCAACCTCATTTACGATGAAGTAGTCCATATAAGGCAAACAAGGCAGGATAACCTCGCGGAAACGGTTGCCCTCCTCCGACACAACATCGACCGAGGTCTTGTAACCACGCTTCTGCAAGCCGTCAAGAACTCGCGCAGCCACAACACCATACTCCTCGTCCTTAAAGTCCATTCTGTCGAGCAGAAGCAGATAGCCCAAGTGGAAAATCTTCGCCTCGGCGGTGATTTTCTCGACATGCTCGGGGCCGAACTCGGCATTTGCTCCGCGATGGTGGAAGAATGTACGCGTACCGTTGCTCATATCGGCCATAACATCGGTGTACGATGTAGCGGCATCCACGCGGCATATACCCTCGGCATTGATACCCAATTTCTCGCAAGTAGAAAAAATCTCGTCGCCCAGAGCATCACGCCCCACGCAGCCGCCGGCATACAATGGTATGCCTGTCTGCATACGAGCCAAGTCAGCCAATACATTGTGGGCACAGCCGCCAAAGCCCTGATCAATCTTCTCGATAGTGACAAGATTGCCCACCGCAGGATAGTGGCTGATAAACTTTATGGTATCCGACAACCAGTTGCCGGCAGAAATGATTCCTCTTCTCATACGTCCTCGATTTTATGCTCGGTTATTACTCTCAAAGAGCAGGATATGCTCCTTCACGACCTCCTTCGAGGCCTCGCGGATAACGCCCTTCATAGTGATATAGTCGGGCTTCGCCGCCTCACGCAGATACTGCTGCACTCGCTCGGTGATGCCCACCTGAATAGCCGTAGCGACATTTATCTTGCAAATGCCGTTATGGATACAAGCCTTGAAATCCTCCACGCTTGTACCGCTACCGCCGTGCAACACCAACGGCATACGATTGCGTTCGTGAAGCTCTATCAAACGGTCGATATTGAGCTTCGGCGTAGCGACATAACGTCCGTGCTGGTTACCGATAGCCACAGCCAAAGCATCAACGCCTGTCTGCTCGATGAAGCGTGCCGACTCCTCGACATCGGTAAAGAGATCCACCTTGTCGTCATCAACACCCACATCGCCGACCTTGCCCAGCTCGGCCTCGACATCGACGCCCATAGCCTTCGCCATACGCGTAACCTCGCGAGTGATGCGTACATTCTCCTCAAAGGGCAGCGACGCACCGTCAAACATCACCGAGCCAAAGCCCAAGCGAATAGCCTTGGCACAGGTCTCGAAGCTCTGTCCGTGGTCGAGATGCACCACAACAGGCACCGAAGCCTTGCGTGCCGCCTCCAAATAGATTGGAGCCATAAGATTCATCGGGGCACAGGGAAACTGCACCTCGGCAAGCTGGATGATAATAGGAGAACGCAGCTCCTCGGCAGCCGCAATGGCTCCCTCGACATTTTCCAGACTCAAACAGTTAAACGCACCGACAGCATAACGACCCTTGTCGGCCGCCTGCAACATCTCTTTCAGTGATACTATCATAACTTATCGTTTTTTATATTTTGTTTCAAATCTCTGCGACTAACAAAATTATCGAAATATTTTTGGTTTTTCAACATCTTGTTACGGTTTTTGGCAATTGCGGGGAATAAAAAATCATTTTAGATATTGTTTATATCAAAATAATTAGTTACTTTTGTCTTTCGGGAAATATCCTAAATACTCATTTATGAAACTGTTTTTGACAATAATGATGACTATCTCTTTAACTATGACCGGCTGCCAGGGCAGCTTCACAGCGGCCGAGAGAGCCATAATAGGTACGGGTAACGATATGATGCCTGTGATGAGTATTGAAAACAAGAAAGACTCTCTGCTCATTCGCAAAAAGTCAAAACCTCTGACCAAGAAAGATGTTCTCTCGGAGGAGTTTGCGACACTCTGTCGCCGTATGCTCAAAACGGTGCGTAACCCCGAGAACGAAGGCGTGGGCATAGCAGCTCCGCAGGTGGGTATCCTGCGACGTCTGGTCGCTGTGCAGCGTTTTGACAAGGAGGGCGAGCCTTTTGAGTTCTACATCAACCCCGAAATCGTGGAGTATGGCGAGCCGAAGGAGTACGGTAGCGAGGGATGCCTATCGGTCCCCAACCATCGTGGCGAGGTGCTGCGTTCGCAGTGTATAACACTCCGTTATCGCGACTTGCAGTTCAAGCGTCAGACCGAAATCATAGAGGATTTTACGGCCGTTATCTTCCAGCACGAGATAGACCATCTCGACGGCATTCTATACATCGACCGCATAGGCGACAACCCTAACGGGGAGCTTGCAGAGGGAACGACAGGACAGTAGCATCCTGACTCTTTGCTGCCGGATAGGGTGCAAAAGGTGAGAGCTGTCCCGTAGAGAATGTTATGCCCCAGACCGTTACCGAACGGCGATAGACACTCCAATAGGGGACGGAATAATCGAAGGTAATATGTGGCAATTGCGGGGTGTGCGGAGTTAAATCCACACGCATCTCCTGTCGCGAGTGTGAGGGCATAAGCAGCAGGAAATCAAGCGAGTCGTCACCGACAGCGGAGGGCAGCACAGGCAGCGAATCAATCTCAAACCACAGGGTATCCCCCACCGTCCACCGCTTCGGCTCCTGTGAGGCGGCACGCAGGGAGTTGTAGTAGAACAGATGTCCCACCAGAACCACCACACAGAGTATAACTATACTTAATAACAGACGATATCTCACCTCAATACAATTAAAACACCTCTTGCAAAATCTTTATCGACTGCACGGAGTTTATCGTATCGAGATGATACCCATAGTAACGTAGCAAAGCGGAGAGAAAATCAACCCTTTGAAGGCGGTTGAGACCTATCTCGCCAAGATAACGCACATCGCACTCCAGCATATCGCGGAGGATGAGTGCGTTTTCTCGTGTCATACAATATTCGCGGGGTGGCTCCTGACCGGTGAAGTGTCCCTCGGCGATGTTAAACCAGCCGTCGGGGATATATTCGTTGCCGGGCGAGAAACCCAGAAAACGGCACAGATGCGAGAGAAACCACAGATGGAAGTTGGCCACACCCTCATCAGCCTCATCCAACGCCTCAACAGAGCCCCACACGAAGTCGAACAGCATCTCGTTCGCCTCACTCTCCTTGACCAGACGATGCAAAACCTCTGCCATAAAGAGTGCTATGGTGGATTTTCTCACATCGAAGGGTATGCTGTGCAGCACTATGCCGCTATGCACCTCGCCGAAGCGGTGCATCTGCATCTTGGACGATTCCAGACCCTCGAACTCGACGGCAAACATAGGCTGAAAAAGTGCCTGACGCGAGCCTGTGCCTCGCTTTGAGCCAAGCCCCTGCACCATATAGCTCTGACGGCCGTGCGACGAGGTAAGCATCTGCACGACAAGTCCCTTATCGCCATACTTGACGGTATTTAAGACTATGCCGCGTGCGGTATATCTACGCATCGAAACGCCAGCCATATATTCACTATTTTTCGACTGGCTCTACCCAGTCGCCATTTGACTTTATCAACTCAATGAGGCGTTCGATAGCCTCCTCCTGCGGGATGTTGCGTTCCACAACCTCGCGACCCTTATACAGCGTGATGCGACCCGCCGCAGCACCCACATATCCATAGTCGGCATCAGCCATCTCGCCGGGGCCATTGACGATACAGCCCATAATGCCTATTTTCAGGTTTTTCAGGTGAGATGTGCGACTCTTGATGTCGGCGAGAGTCTTCTCTATATCGTAAAGTGTGCGGCCACAACTCGGGCAGGCGATATACTCGGTATGCGAGAAACGCACGCGTGCCGCCTGCAAAATCATAAGCTCAATATCACGCACCTCATCGCCAGACAACGCCGGAGCATCCACCCACACGCCATCGGCCAGACCGTCAAGCAACAGCACACCAAGATCGGCCGCCGCCTTGACCGCAACAGCCTCAACGTCCGTATCCTCGTAACGACGCTTCACCACTACGGGCATATTGTCGTCCATATCGAGAATGGCGGCACGCAACTCTGCCGAAGGGTTTTTGCTTACAGCCTCCACAACACGGAACGCATCGGTCAGCTCGTCGTGCGTGATGGGAGTGGTGACACTGCTGCGACGCACAAACTCCGTAGCGTGATAGCGTTCGGGGTGCTGCACTACAAACTCGCCCTCACGACCGGCGAAATAATCGACCAGCATCTCGGCTACGGGGACCTCATTTTCGGGAGCCTCGGTAAGTGACACACGAATCGTATCGCCAATGCCGTCGGAGAGCAATGCTCCGATGCCCACAGCACTCTTTATGCGGCCCTCGATGCCGTTGCCCGCCTCGGTAACGCCCAGATGCACCGGATAGGTCATACCCTCGGCATCCATAGCCTCCACCAAAAGGCGGTAGGCCTGCACCATAACGCGTGTGTTGCTCGACTTCATCGACACCACCACCTGATCGAAATTCTCGCGGCGGCAGACCCTCAAAAACTCCATCGCCGAAGCGACCATACCCTGCGGCGTGTCGCCCCACTCGTCAAAGATACGCTTCGCCAGCGAGCCGTGATTAACGCCTATACGCAGAGCCACGCCCCTCTCGCGACACTGTGCTATGAGAGCCTCCAAATCGCCACCCGTAAGGCGATAGTTGCCGGGGTTGATACGCACCTTATCGACATATCGGGCCGCTATGGCAGCCACCTCCGGCACGAAGTGTATATCGGCAACGATAGCTGTCGGATAGCCTGCCTGACGCACCTCACGCACTATATTTTCGAGATTCTCGCCCTCCTTGCGGCCCTGTGCCGTGAGGCGTACTATGCCAGCTCCCGCATCGGCGATACGCTTGATTTGTGCTACACTCGCCTCGGTGTCGGCTGTCGGGGTGTTGGTCATCGACTGTACGGCTATGGGGTAATCCGAGCCGATACGCACCTCGCCAATACGCACCTCGTGGGTCTTTCGGCGTGAAAACTTTGTTATATCCATATCTCTGAAACTCTTATTTTCTTTCTAAAACACTATCTGCAAGAGAGCTCGTCAAGACGCTTGCGTGCCTCGCTTATGATATCTCGCCAGCCCTGATTATGGTCGTGAGCATTGGTCGAGAGAATCTTCTCCAAGGCAGCCTCAACATCAGCCATATCAACGCCCTCCTGACTCAACAGTCGCACCTTCTCGGCAACCTCTATGCCATCTCGCAGCCTCTCAAAACGCACCGAAGAACGAGCCGCAGGATAGACAAGGAAGGTGTCGCCCGACTTCCATGTGCCGAAACGCGAATCGATGTGAGGCTCTGCGGGCCACGAGTTATAAGCCCAACGCAACATTCCGTCGTAGCCTGCGGCCACGCCACACCACCCCAGCATCTCGGCCTCGAAAGGCTCCGAGCAGGTGAAGGTGTTGGGATAGGCGGGGATGCAACATATATAGAAGGTAGTGTTGTAGCCTCTCTCGCGGCGGGCTTCGATATCCTCTCGGTCGGCGGCGTGGTGCATAGCTACACATACATCACGCATCATCGTATAACGCTTGTACGACTTATGGTTATCGGCCAACGCAAAGTTTAGTTCGGGTGCATACCTCTCCAAAAGAGCCACCGCAGCATCCATATCCTCGGGTGCTCGTTCATCCATTGCGATATTGGTAATCTCCGCCCAGCCCTTCTCGGCGAGGTGACACTTGAAGTCGGTAAGGAAGGGTCCCCACATCTGCTCAAAGAGTGGCGTGGAGGGCTTCGCCTCAACGGTTACAACCTCGCCCTGTGCCTCGTCGAAATACTCCAGCTCGCAGTTCCACGGCACCATAGAGTAGCAATTTATCATCTTGTTGATACCCAGACCCAGCATAAACTCCACCCAGCGGTCAAACGCACGATAGTCGTAGTCCCAGCTGCCGTCGGCGTGTTTTGTCCAGCGAATCATACTCTCATAGCCGTCGTAGCACTGATGATTCCACGGATCTTTATTCAGCGTAGCGGTGATAACCTTCTGGCCTGCATCGGCAAGCAGCTGCATCACCGGTCGCATAGCCTCAAAATGGGCATCACTCCACATCTCGACACCCTCCACGCGTGCCACAGCTGACGGATGTTGCCACAGGTCGAGATGATATGCCCACTCACTCGCGACAGGAAGCGTATGGTCGGCGACCTCCACGCTGAAAGGCATCCGCACGCGGCCACGACCATTATGGCTGATGGTGATGTGGCCTCGGTATATGCCCGCCTCGGCATCGCGGGGAATATCTATCGTCAGCCACACGGGGCGTGTGGTAGCGGGCTGCATATCAAATCGCGACAGCGTATCGAGCATATCGGGAGCAAGGTAGCTTCTGCCACTCTTCTCAAAACGATAGGTCTGCTCGTCGGCAATCGTATAACGCACAAAACGGCTCTTTATGGCCGAGGACGAAATCGTGGCATCGGCTGATTTGAGTCGGCTTGCACGACATTGCACGCCCTGCACACTATCCTTTGCCCAGAGGATAATCTGTGCCGACACCCTCTCGCCACGCCAGCCCACGAGGTGGCACTCCCGGGAGAGCTCCGCCACAGGTACTTCGTCACGCAGATACTGGATATCGATATTGCCCCACGCAGCATTCAAACCCTCCGGCTCGGCCGCCCACGCAGCCTCGGCTTCGGCAGATAGTGGCTCGCCCTCCGCCTCGGCGAAGGTCACAACGGGCTGATACTCCGCACAGCCTGCGAGGAGTAAAAGTAATATGACGAGAAAAAATCTTTGCACCATCGGTTGTGTAATTCGGTTGTATGATGTTGTATAATATAAATGTGGTATAAAAATCGCCTCGGAATATCCGAAACCATCTACAAAGATAGGAACATTTCAAAACTTCGAATTCAAAATTCCGAATTATTTTCATTTGGCACACCATCGGAAGGGCATTTTTGCATTTTTCGATTTAGAATCCTATCTTTGTAGTATGGGAAACTATCTTGACAACAGCGTGAAATATGTACCCGGTGTGGGTGAGGCCCGAGCAAAACTTCTGGAGAAGGAGCTGGGCATCATCACCATTGGCGATTTGCTGCGTCACTATCCGTTCCGCTATGTGGACCGCACGAAGATATATCCCATAGCCGAGGTCAATGAGTCGATGGACTCGGCACTTGTGCAGATACGGGCACGCGTGACGGGCGTAGCCTATGCGGGCACAGGGCGTTCACAACGCTTCTCGGCCTTTGTGTCAGACAGCAGCGGCTCGGCAGAGCTGACGTGGTTCAGAGGCATAAAGTGGATAGAGAAGAGTATCGAGGTGGGGCGTGAATATCTCATCTTTGGTCGTCCCTCGTTCTTTCGTGGCGAGCTACAGATGGCCCACCCCGAGCTGGACCTCGTGGAGAAGGCCCTCAACCGCCCCGTGCAGAGTGCCCTGCAAGGCATATACCCCTCAACCGAGAAGATAGCCTCGTCATTTGGAGCCAAGGGGTTCTATAAAATCATCACAAATGCGTGGAGCATAGCCCGGGAGCATATCGAGGAGTCGTTGCCGGAGAGCCTGCGACAGCATTACGGGTTGTTGTCGCTGCGTGAGGCGATGTTCAACATACACTTCCCGCAATCGGCCGAGATGCAGAAGAGAGCCGAGCAGCGACTGAAATTTGACGAGTTGTTGGGCGTACAGCTATCGATACAGACGCTGCGTAGCGACCGCCTGTCCAAAAATAACGGATTTCTCTTCCCTCGCGTGGGAGAGTTGTTCAACACCTTCTTTAACGATAAGATTCCCTTTGCTCTGACCTCGGCACAGAAACGCGTGATTAAGGAGATACGACAGGATACCGTATCGGGCTACCAGATGAACCGCCTGCTGCAAGGCGATGTGGGCAGCGGCAAGACGATGGTGGCCCTGATGTCGATGCTTCTGGCCGTAGATAACGGTTTTCAGGCCTGTATGATGGCTCCGACCGAGATTCTTGCACGCCAGCACTTCGCCACCATATCGCGGCAGACCGAAGGTATGAATCTGCGTGTGGCCATACTCACCGGCTCATCAAAGACGGCTGAACGCCGCCGGGCATTGGAGGGCATAGCATCGGGCGAGGTGGATATCCTCATAGGCACGCACGCCCTGATTGAGGATAACGTGCGTTTCGCCAACCTCGGATATGTCGTCATCGACGAGCAGCACCGCTTCGGCGTGGAGCAGCGAGCAAGGCTCTGGACCAAGAACCAGCAGCCGCCGCACATACTCGTAATGACCGCCACACCCATACCCCGCACGCTGGCGATGACACTCTATGGCGACCTTGATGTCTCGGTTATTGACGAGCTGCCACCCGGACGCCAGCCCATACGCACCTATCACTACTACGACTCGGCAAGGCTCAAACTATGGGGCTTCCTGCGTAAGCAGATAGAGGCAGGGCGACAGGTCTATGTGGTATATCCGCTTATCAAGGAGTCCGAGACGATGGACTACAAAGACCTTGAAGACGGCTTTGAGTCAATCGTGAGGGACTTTCCCCTGCCCGACTACCGCGTCACGGTATGTCACGGCAAGATGAAGCCGCAGGACAAGGAGGAGTCGATGCGTCAATTCAAGGAGCACGAGGCCGACATATTGGTTGCCACATCGGTTATCGAGGTAGGCGTGGATGTACCCAATGCTACGGTTATGGTCATCGAGTCGGCAGAACGCTTCGGCCTGTCGCAGTTGCACCAGTTGCGAGGACGCGTGGGACGAGGTGGCGAGCAGTCGTTCTGTATCCTGATGTCGGGCGAGAAGCTCTCGCGTGAGGCACGACAGCGTCTGCAAGCCATGTGCGAGACTTCGGACGGCTTCCGTCTGGCGGAGCTTGACCTCAAACTGCGAGGTGCGGGCGACATAAACGGCACACAGCAGAGTGGCGTGGCTTTTGATTTGAAGATTGCCAACCCGACACTCGATGCCGAACTGCTTGCTACGGCTCGCGAGGCAGCCATAGCCGTTCTCTCGGCCGACCCACAGCTGGAACACCCCGACCACAGGATGCTCAAAGCCCTGCGGGCACGACACTCGGCGGGTCGTAAATTTGACTTATCGATAATATCGTAACCACACAAAAAGGCTGTGACGAAATAATTTCGGCACGCTATTCGTTTGTATAGCAGATAACAACAACTTTTTTCAGGATGAAGCGTCTAATACTATTTGTCTGCACACTGCTCATAGCATCGGCAGCATCGGCCCAGCTATATGTGCCGGGCGAGAGCTTGAAATATAAAATCAGCTATAAAGCGAAGCTCTTCCCCAATACCGAGGTGGCCAAGGCCGAGATGACGACCTCGGAGGCGTCGCTTGACGGTATGCCCGCATACAGGGTCTATGGTCACGGCCAGACAGCCAGAGCATTCAGCTGGATACTCCCCATAAACGACGCCTACACGATATGGATTGACCCCAAGACCAACCGCACGAAGCGTTTTGAGAGTGATCTGCACGAGGGCGACTACACATTCAGGAGTACCTATATATTTGACTGGATAAACCACAATGTGCATACGCGTTGGCAGAGGCGTCAGCGTGAGGAGCAGTTCAAGACGATGCGTCTGACGGACAGAAGCATGGATGCACTGTCGTTATACTTCGACCTGCGAGCCACACCCGACGAAGATATAGTGGATGGTTTCAGCAAGGACTTGGAGATGGTTCTGGAGGATACAATACGCACGCTTCGCTTCCGCTATTCGGGGCGTGAGGTGCGTAAAATCAAGAATCTGGGGCGTTTCAACACCATAAAATTCCGTTGCACGATAGCCACCTCCGATGGCGAGTCGTTCCAGGACGGCACGGAGTTCGTGGTGTGGATTTCGGACGACAAGAACAAGATTCCACTCTATGTGCAGACGCCAATCAAGGTGGGCAGTATATGTGCTTATCTCTACGAATATAAAGGTTTACCCTATCCACTGGATAGTTTTATAAAAAAATGAGTTATATTTGCAGTGCAAACAAACAAGTATTAACATTAACCCTCACAGATTATGAGAGAAGATTATAACGAGAACGATTACGATGCTCGCGACGAGTACGAGTACGAATATGAAGAGGAGCAGGTCGTAGATGACAAGGCGGTCAGAGGCTACCGCATTGTGATTATCATCCTGGCCGTGATTCTGGTCGCTTTGTCAGCTGTCTATTTCAAGATGCATCAGGAGCAGAAGGCCGACTATGCACTGCTGGAGGAGGACCGTACAAAGATTCAGGGCGATCTGGACAGCCTTATCGTGTCGTACGACGGTTTGAAGACGCAGAACGACTCTATCGCCGCCAATCTGGAGGAGGCGAAGTTGCTGGTCGAGCAGTTGAAGAACGAACGTCGCCTGAACTACAATAAGATTCGTGCCTATCAGAAGGAGGTCGGCACTCTGCGTACCATTATGCAGGGTTATGTCCGTCAGATTGACTCACTCAATACGGTGAACAAGAAGCTCACGAAGGAGAATATATCGTACAAGAAGGAGATTTCGACCGCCCAGCTGCGTGCCGAGATGGCCGAGGAACGTGCTGCCGAACTCAACGACAAGGTACGCGTAGGCTCGGTTGTCCGTGCCCGCAGTATCAGCATCACACCGCTGAACGGCAAGAACAAGGAGATTACCCGCGTGAAGAATGCGGCACGTCTGCGTACCAACTTCGTGCTTGGCGGCAACGAGCTTGCCGAGCCGGGACAACGCAAGATTTATCTCTGCATCACCTCGCCCGAGGGTTATATCCTGTCGGGTCCCGAGGCCGCCACATTCTCTTTTGAGGGCGAGCAGAAGGTATATTCAGCATCGCGTGAGGTCGATTATCAGAACGACGACTTGGAGGTGGGTATCTACTTCGATGGTTCGGGCTTCACCGCCGGAACATACAAGGTTGAGTTGTTTGTCGATGGCAAACTTATCGGCCAGTCGGAGGTTGCCCTGCGATAGCGGAGAGCATGACACAACAATAAAGGCTACCTTCCGGGGTAGCCTTTGTTATTGTGGTGTGGTTAGGGAGGTTAGAGAAGTTAGGGAAGTTAGGGAAATTAGAGAAATTAGGGAGTTTATGGAAAACATTATCTCTAAATTCACTAAACTCCTTAAATTCACTAAACTCCCTATAAATTTACCCGACCGAGCAAGACACCAAAATCACCTTGCCTCAAAATATACCAAAAAGTCGCATAGCAAGAGGGATTTTTAGGATTGCGAGGGGAGAAAAACCGCAGCATACTGGGCGTATGTGAGGATTTTTCGACCGAGCAAGACACCAAAATCACCTTGCTATGCGGCTTTTTACTCCATTCGGGAGCTATCCCCACCCTTCTCAATACTCTTTGAGTTGAAGGCCTTGCCACTCTTGAATGACCACGAGACACCCAGCCGGACACTCGTTGAGTTTCCACCGCCCCAAGTGGTTATTCGGCGGGTGAAATCATCCTGACGGAAGGTAAGTGTCTGCTTCTGGTTCAGGATATTATTCACATCGCACACCAACGTCCAGTTATCCTTAATCTTCTTCTTAACCGACACCGAGAGGAAATTCAGACCCTTGATATGTGCGTTGCTCTCCACGATATTGGTAAAGCCATACAGCGAGGTATCGATAAAGAACTGACGCGGCAGCTTGAAGGTCATAGAGGTGTACCACGTCGCCATAGTGTGGGTCGTTATGGGGCTGTCGGCGGTCAGACGCTGCTCCATCAATATACCTGTCAGATTGGTTGTCCAGTCCCACCACTTGGTAAGAGTTACGGGCAGACTCACATTTACCGAGTAGTTGCATATATCGGGCAGGTTGGCGTATGTAAGATTCAGCATACGGGAGTCATTCTCGTCGGCAACAATCATCTGATGAATGGCATCCTGCTGAAGGTGTGCCGAGAGTGTAATGCTATATTTGTATGCCACAACGCCCGTCAGCGAGAAGGTATTGGTATATGAGGGGTCGAGCAACGGGTTTCCCGTCTGGTAGGTGTAGTCCGACACCTGCATACGCTGGGGCGTGAGGGCCCAGAAGCCGGGGCGTGAGATGGTGCGAGAGTACTGTGCCACCAACGAGTGCTTGCCCGCCTTATCCAATGCAAACGAGAGGTTGGCATTGGGGAACAGCGAGAAGTAGCTCTGACTCACATCGGCACCCTTGCCGTTGGTATGGGTATATTCGCCACGCAGGCCCACGACAGCACTAAATCGGCCATAACGCATCGAGGCGGTAGCATAGGCGGCGGCGATATTCTCGGCATAGGAGATATCGTGATCCTCAACCACCGAAGGGAGCCACACGCCTTCGTTCTCGTAGCGATATGTGGCGGCCGAGTTAATCTCGTTGTAGGTATATTTAGCACCATATTTCAAGGTCCAGTGCTGCGAAAATGTGCGTTCGCGGGCAGCCGTCAGCGTAGCCACACGAAACAGGCCGGCATTGTCATTCTTGTAGAGGGAGTCGTATTGAGGCAGCGACAGCTCGCTGATAGAGGTACGATTATCCGAGCCGTTGCGGGTGTCGCGGTGGGTGTAGTCGGCTATGAACTTCAACTTCGAGCCGAGGGTATCGGTCTTGATGATGTAGTTAAGCGTAGCGTTGTAGGTCTCGTGCTCGCTGTATGTCTTGAAAAGGCTCTCGCTTAATCTCTCGGCCACATCGCTGCGATATAGTGTCGAAGAGGTGTTGTTCTCGTCGCTGTCATGTGCCCAGAAATCGAACGAAGCACCCAATGTATGTTTTGAATTCAGCTCCGCCACCGCCGAGAGGCTTGTGCCATAGCTATGGTATTTGCTTCTTTGCAACGACGAGGCATCCATTGCAGCGTTTGCCGTGTGATAAGAGGTGTTCTCGGTGGCGTGCCAATCGGTTTTGTGAGGGCTGTACCACGCCGAAGCAGAGAGGTCGAACTTTCCCACGCGGGCATTTATCGATGCCGAGGGGTTGTAGTGCTGCATATCCTTTGACTGAGAAGAGTACATTCTGACAGAGCCCATAACGCCATTATCCAAGCGGCGGCGGGTAGTAATCATAATCATACCGCCCGACGATGAAGCGTCGTAGTCAGCACCCGTCTGCGGCACAATCTCAATCTTCGAGATATCCTCGGCACGCAGTTGCTGGATGTATCGCACCAGCTCCTCGCCCGAGAGTTTTATCTCGCGGTCGTTGATATAGACCTTCGTGCCACTCGCACCGTTTATCGAAATCTCGTCATCCTCGACACGCACGCCGGGCGACTGCTTCAACAGCTCCGCACCATCCTTGCCGATGGCGGCCGCCGAGTTGTTCACATCCACAACAAAGCGGTCGGCCTCGCGGCGTATCTTGGTGGTTTCCACCACCACTTCGCCGATGGAGGTTGCCGATACGCGGAGTGTGACATCACCAAGAGAGGTCTCGCCCTGCACGCTTATCGCCTGCTCGACACTCTCGTAACCGACAAACTCAACCAAAAGCGTATAGTCGCCCTGCGGCAACGACAGCGAGAAGCAACCATCATCGTCGGTCGTGCAGCCGACAACGACCTCGTCGCCCTGCATAGCCAGCACGGTAGCATAGCCCACAGGCTCGCCCTTTTCATCTATCACGCGGCCGCTTACGCCCTCCGCCGCAGCCAAAGCAACCGATGCAAGCATCGAGAAGCATACAAAAAGTGAGAAAATCTACTTCATATTGTTAGTGGTTTTATTGATTTTATCTCTGTTTTACGATGCAAATATATTAATCTTTTACTACTTTGCAAAACAAAGTACTAATTTTTGCACATTTTTTTTTAATACCTATATTTATAGTATAGCAAGGCTCGGGGATTTGTTTTTGATTTTCGGAAAATTTCCAATGGCAAAATTAGGTCACAGAGGGTCGTTTTGCAAAGTTAAAACCACTGATTGGGGAGTTAAATCCCCCACTTTCGGGATATGCCGTTTTTGACGAAAGCCGAAGGTGAGGGAGGGGAATAGGGAGATTAGGGAGGTTAGAGAGATTAGGGAAGTTAGGGAGGTTAGGGAATTTAAGGTTGATTTTCCTTAAACTCACTAAATTCCCTAAATTCCCTAAACTCCCTATAAAATTACCCGACCGAGCAAGACGCCAAAATCACCTTGCCTCAAAATATACCAAAAAGTCGCATAGCAAGAGGGATTTTGAAGCTGCTCGAAGTTCACGAAAGCGGAGCATACTTGGGGTATGTGAGCATTTCGAGAACGAGGCAGATGCCAAAAGAGCCTTGCTATACGGCTTTTTACTCGTGGTGGTAGGGCTCGTTATGCAGAATAGTAAAAGCCCGATAGAGCTGCTCGGCAAAGATAGCACGCACAATCTGGTGCGAGAAGGTCATCTTTGAGAGAGAAATCTTGCCGTCGGCACGCGAATAGACATCGTCAGAGAAACCGTAGGGGCCACCTATGACCAGCACAAGGCGTTTCACTCCCGAGAGCATACGCTTTTGCAGCCATTGGGCATACTCCAGCGAGGTATATTGAGTGCCTCTCTCGTCCATAAGCACGAGAAAATCGCCCTCGACGATGTTTTTCAGTATCATCTCGCCCTCCAGCTGCTTCTGTCGCGAGGCGGCCATATTGCGAGTGTTGCGTACGTCGGCAATGGTTGTGACGGCGAACTTGCAATAACGGTTTATGCGTTTGGCATACATCGCAACCAACGCCTCAACCTCTGCCGAGTCGGTCTTGCCGACAACTATAAGCTCGATATTCATACCCCGAAAAGACTACAAATCGCTGTTCCACTCGCCATCGGCACCCTCGTAGATTACGGGGCGGCTCTTCTCAACCGACTTCAACCACTGATAGGCCTTATACATATTGTAGCCGTTGCCCGACTCCTTGCCTCCCAGAGCAAAGCCTATGACGCACGAGTGGTTGCGGGAACGGTAGTACATAGCCTTCACTCTACGCAGATACTCATCCTTCAACGCAGGGTCATTCGAGGGCGTGCCTCCCACCTTACGGTCATCGCCCGACGCAGAGTTAATGTTCGCCCTGTCAATAACATAGATGCCCGCCTTGTCGCACACATCGTAGAACCACTTTGGCTGCGGATAGTCGGGACAGAGGGTGTTGTAACCCTCCTTTTTGAGCTGTGCAATGGCCACAGCGGTCGTTTTGGCATCGGAGAGAGAGTTGAAATGCTCCTTGCATTTCAGGTTCAGCTCCTTATCGAAGCGGTAGAATTTGCCATCGCGTAACTCGGTCTCGCCGAAGCCCACCTTGAAGGGGATATACTCCCACAGCATACCGTTTCGCTTGACATAAAGCGTAACGCTATACAGCGGAGCCTTGCCCTCGCCCCACTTGTTGTCGTAGGCGTGGTAGATGTCGGGGTGGAAACGCAGCGTGTCGGTAGAGTGACCCTCAACCTCCAACGCATTGACGCTATACTCCAGCAACTTCCCGTTGGGGGCATATATATCGTAGCCTATCTGTATGGTTTCAAGGTAGTTGAAGTCGTTGTTTGCCACAACCCTCAAGTCCAGCTTGGCGTAGCGGCGTGTAGAGTCGGGACGCAGTACAACCTCAAAATCGCTGACCGCAAGGCGGCGTTGTGCGAAGATGTAACACCCCTCAAACTGCTTACGCTTGGGCTGCTCGACACCCTCCTGCAACTGCGGCGTGCGACTCTCGCGAACACAGACGATAATCTCGTTGGTACCCTGACGCAGATATGACGAAAGAGAGAAGTCGGCAGGCGTGAGTGCATCCTCGACTTCGGCGGCTATCTTATTGTTTACGAGCAATGTATAAGCACCGCCCACATTTTCCAGATGGAGGAATACATTGTAGTCGTTCAGCGACGAGTCGAGCCCTACGCGTTGCAGGAAGCGTTCCTCGCCAGCGGCTGCAACCAGCAGCTCCGGCGTGAAAGACATATATCGTGCTATGCCGTTGCGGTTATCGACCTCGGCATCCTCACGCTTGTCGTAGGTGATGAACTCCGAACGGAAAATCTGTGCATCCTGTGCTGCTGCCGCAACTATCGAAAAAAGGGCTATGCCCAACAAAAAAAATCGTTTCATAATCATTACAATTTATCGCGATGTCGCAGAATGTCGTAAAAACAGCCCGACACCATCTGCAAAGGTACTTTTTTTTTGACAAATATCAAATTATTGACTATCTTTGTAGGTTGATGACGGGCACTCCGTCTTACAAAGTAAGAAAATTGAAAAATTAACATAGAAAACAGAGGATTATGAAGACTCAGAGAATTGCAGAGATTCTGAAATCAAACGCCACCAACAGCGACATCACCGTAAAGGGATGGGTACGCACAAAGCGTGGCAACAAGAATGTAGCTTTCATCGCACTGAACGACGGCTCGTGCGTGGCTAACATTCAGGTTGTAGTAGATTTGGCAAAGGCCGACGAGGAGCTTTTGAAGCAGATTACCACAGGTGCATGTATCCGCGTGGATGGTAAGCTGGTGGAGTCACTCGGTGCCGGTCAGGGTGTAGAGGTGCAGGCCGAGAAGATTGAGATTTACGGCACGGCAGACCCCGAGACATACCCCTTGCAGAAGAAGGGCCACTCGTTGGAGTTCCTGCGTGATATCGCCTACCTGCGTCCCCGCACAAACACCTTTGGTGCTATCCTGCGTATCCGCCACGCTATGGCCTACGCAATTCACAAATATTTCAACGACAACGGTTTCTACTACCTCCACACTCCGCTTATCACAGGTTCGGACTGCGAGGGTGCAGGTGCTATGTTCAACGTGACGACACTCGACATCGCCAACCCACCTCGCACCGAGGAGGGCAAGGTCGATTACTCACAGGACTTCTTCGGCAAGCCTTGCAACCTGACGGTATCGGGTCAGCTGGAGGGCGAGCTGGGAGCTCTCTCAATGGGTCGCATCTATACCTTCGGCCCCACATTCCGTGCCGAGAACTCAAACACTCCCCGCCACTTGGCAGAGTTCTGGATGATTGAGCCCGAGATGGCATTCTATGAGTTGGAGGATAATATGGAGCTGGCAGAGGACTTCTTGAAGTATCTGATTCGCTATGCTTTGGAGAACTGCCGCGAGGATTTGGAGTTTATGAACAAGATGTGGGACAACGAGCTTATCTCTCGCTTGGAGTTTGTTCTGGCAAACGACTTTGTTCGTCTGGACTACACCGAGGGTATCAACATCTTGAAGGCTTCGGGCCGCAAGTTTGAGTTCCCCTGCGACTGGGGTTGCGACTTGCAGTCGGAGCACGAACGCTACCTCGTGGAGGAGCACTTCAAGCGTCCCGTTATCCTGATTAACTATCCGAAGGAGATTAAAGCCTTCTATATGAAGCAGAACGAGGATGGCAAGACTGTTCGTGCTATGGATGTGCTGTTCCCAAAAATCGGCGAGATTATCGGCGGTTCGGAACGTGAGGCCGACTATGGCAAACTTTCTGCACGCGTGAAGGAACTCGGAATGAACGAGCAGGATATATGGTGGTATCTGGACACTCGTCGCTGGGGCTCAGCACCTCACTCTGGTTTCGGCCTGGGCTTCGAACGTCTGCTGTTGTTTGTAACGGGTATGGGTAACATCCGCGACGTGATTCCGTTCCCACGCACCCCGAACAATGCAGAGTTTTAAGCAGAGAGAGTTGTAACCAAGCGTAAATTCAAACCTTTCGATGAAGAAGATTTTATTCGTGCTGTGCCTTATGGCAGGCATCTTTGGTGTGGCATCAGCCGAGGCCAAAGGCAAGGAGAAGAAGAGCTATAACATAGTGTTTATCGGCAACAGCATCACGCAGGGCGTGTTGCACGCCGACCGCACGAAGACGGCTCCTCCCGTATTTGCAGCCGAGATGATTGGCAAGGCCCTCTCGGCAGAGGTCTGCTTCCGCAATGTAGGTCGTGCAGGTGCTACCACCTTTGACTGGTTGCCCGAGGCAAAGCGTTACTTCCCATTGGTTGAGAAGGCCGTTGCGGAGTTGAAGGCCGAGAATAAAGATGCGGAGTTCATCTTCCCCATTATGCTGGGAACGAACGACTCTGCTTCGAAAGGCCCGACAGGCTGTCCCGTCAAGAATGAGGACTACAAACAGAATCTTCTCACGATGATAGCGAAGATTCGCGAGATGTGCCCCGGTGCAATATTCGTGTTGCAGCAGCCCATCTGGTACAGCCCCAACACCTACAATGGTGCGGTATATCTGCTGGACGGTCTGAAACGAATGATGGGCTACACACCCACACTCGTAGAGATTGCCGGCGAGAATGCCGATATCTATATGGGCGACACCGAGAGCTTCGAGTTCTTCCACAAGAACTACGAGAAGTATCTCATCGCCGAGCCCGGCTATGCCGGCACATTCTATCTCCACCCCCACGAGAAGGGTGCGAAGAAGCTGGCTAAATATTGGTCGGAGGCTATCGTAGCGGCTGTGAAGGCTGCCTGCAAGTAGTTCCGCCACCCCAAACCCGAGCATTAAGCAGAAGCAGAATAGTGAAGAGACTGTCGAAGTGATTGACTGTAAACCATAAAATTTATTCGTGATGGCTATTTCACAACGTCAGGTTCAAAAGATGCAGCAGACTCTGTCTCCGCAACAGATTCAGATGATTAAGTTGCTGGAGCTGCCCACTATGATGCTCGAACAACGCGTAAAACAGGAGATAGAGGAGAACATCGTTCTCGAAGAGGATGAGAAAAACGAGGAGCAGGAGCAGGTGATATCGGTGGATGAGTATCTTCGAGGAGATGACACACCGAGTTACAAGAGCCATATCAACAACTTCTCGAAAGATGATAAGCAACGCCCCGTAAATATCTCTGAGGGGCGTTCGCTTCAGGAGTTCCTTGCCGAACAGCTCGGCTATCGCAACCTCTCGGAGAGAGAGCAGCAGATTGCCGAGTTTCTTATAGGCAGCATCGACGAGGACGGCTATCTGCGTCGTGACCTGGAATCACTCTCCGACGATATAGCCTTTACACTCGGCATAGAGTCTTCAACCGAGGAGCTGGAACAGATACTCGCCGTGATTCATCAGCTGGAGCCGGCGGGCATAGGAGCCCGCAACCTGCAGGAGTGTCTGCTGTTGCAGATGTCGCAGCGACGTATGGATACCCCATCACGCCAGATGGCCCACAAAATCATATCGTCATATTTCGATGAATTTGTCAAGAAACATTACGAGAAGCTGATGTCGCGACTTGGTGTCGGCGAGGATGAGTTCCGCGAGGCTATCGAGGAGATAAAGCGTCTGTCGCCCAAGCCCGGCAACCTCTACTCGGAGGGCGGTATGGACACCACGCCCTACATCATTCCCGATTTTCGTCTGGACTATAACGATGGGCAGTTTGACCTGTCACTGAACTCGTATAACATTCCGGAGGTGAAGATTAACCACCGCTATGTAGATATGATTCGCGAGATGGTTGCCGCCGACGGCACTGTCGCAGAGAGCAACAAGGAGGCTATTCAGTTCGTCAAGAGCAAGATTGACTCGGCGAAGTGGTTTATCTCGGCCATCAAGCAACGCCACGATACGCTTATGCGTACTATGCAGGAGATTCTCTCATTCCAGAAGGAGTATTTCCGCGATGGCGACAAGTCGAAGCTGCGACCGATGATTTTGAAGGATATAGCCGACCGCACGGGACTCGATGTATCGACCATATCGCGTGTGGTGAACAGCAAATATGTGCAGACGCACTTCGGCATAATACTTTTGAAGTCACTATTCTCGGAGGCTATGCAGACCGAGAGTGGCGAAACAGTATCGAGCTACGAGATAAAGAACATACTGCAAAACTGCATCGACGAGGAGGATAAACGCCACCCGCTGACCGACGAGACGCTGATGAACATCCTCAACGAGAAGGGCTACTGCATAGCCCGCCGCACGGTGGCCAAGTATCGCGAGATGCTCGGCATCCCCGTTGCCCGCCTGCGTAAGCAGATTTAACTCGGTACGAAGGCCGACAAATGGTCTTTTGCGTGAGGTGAGATTTTATTTTTCAGTAAAAAAGGCTATCTTTGTAGATAGTAGAGAAACTGACAAACCAAAAAACTTCAAATAGATATGTATAGAAACGACTCTCGCACGGTCATCACTCTCGATGCCGGCGGAACAAACTTCGTATTTGGTGCGATGCGTGCCAATAAATTTATCGTTGAGCCTATCACTATGCCGTCGAATGCCGACAATCTCGACCGTTGTCTGGCAACGCTTGTTAGCGGCTTTGAGCAGGTTATCGCCAAATTAGACTGCAAGCCTGTGGCTATCAGCTTCGCCTTCCCCGGTCCGGCTGACTACCCCAACGGCATTATTGGCGGTTATCTGCCCAACTTCCCATCATTCCGCGATGGTGTGGCATTAGGCCCCTTCCTCGCAGAGAAATTCGGTATCCCCGTATATATCAACAACGACGCCGACCTCTACGCCTATGGCGAGGCTCTGGCAGGTGCTCTGCCCGAACTGAACGAGAAGTTGAAGGCTGCCGGCAGCAACAAACAGTACAAGAACCTGTTGGGCTACACCTTCGGCACAGGCTTCGGTATGGGCTTTGTGAGAAACGGCGAACTCAACCTTGGCGACAACTCGTGCGTCGAGACCTTCTGCCTGCGTCATAAGCTCCACCCCGACGTGATTGTCGAGGAGGGCGTAGCGGTGCGTGCCGTGAAGCGTGTCTATAAGGAGTTGTCAGGCATTGACGACCCCACATTAGAGCCGAAGGACATCTACGACATCGCCGAGGGTAAGCGTGAGGGCGACCGTGAGGCTGCAGCAAAGGCTTTCGCCACTATGGGCGAGGTTGCCGGCGACGCTATGGCTACGGCCGTGACGATTGTCGATGGCGTGATTGTTATCGGTGGCGGCATCACTGCGGCAGGCAAATATTTGAAACCCGCAATTTTGAAGGAGATGCGTTCACAGATTAAGACTCTGGGTGGCGACACACTCAACCGCGTGCAGATGAAGGTTTACGACCTTGACAATGAGGAGGAGTTTGCGGCCTTTGCTCGTGGCGAGCAGCGTACAATCAAGGTCTATGGCACAGATAAAGAGGTTACCTACGACCCGCAGAAGCGTGTCGGCGTAATGTTCTCGAAGATTGGTGCCAGCACCGCCATATCACTCGGTGCCTATGCCTTTGCTCTGAACGAGATTGACAAGAAGTAATATTCAATTATATTATAAAATAATAATGGTGTCTTTTGCAAGACACCATTATTATTTATTCCAGAAAAGTATCTAACTCAACATAGACCCTCTGCACGGGCAGGCCCATAACATTATAGAACGAGCCGTTGATGCGTTCGATGCCGACATAGCCTATCCACTCCTGAATGCCATACGCGCCCGCTTTATCCATCGGGCGATAGTTATCGACATAGTAGGCTATCTCCTCGTCGGAGAGTGTGCGGAAGACCACATCGGAGCATACCGAGAAGGTCTTCGCGGCAGACTTACTTCGCAGCGTAACGCCCGTAATGACCTTATGCTCGCGGCCCGACATACGCCGAATCATCGCCACAGCCTCCTCACGCGAGGCGGGTTTTCCTAAAATATCGTTATCGACAACCACGACCGTATCGGCCGTCAAAAGGATATCTCTCTCGCCCAACTCCGCAGGGTAGGCCTCCGATTTCAGGCGTGAGAGATAGCCTGCAACATCGTCGGCTGCCATATCATCGGGAAAGAGTTCGTCGCACTCAAAGCGTGGGGCGAGTTCGTATCGCAGTCCTGCATCTGCCAAAAGTTGCTGACGGCGTGGCGACTGCGACGCAAGAATCAGTCGAAAATCCTTTAATCTATCGTGCAGTAACATAATTACATAATATCAAAGTCCAACAAAGTCTTGCCTCCCAGACGAGCCTTGATATTGTCGCCCGCCTTCACCTCGCCAACACCGACAGGCGTACCCGTATAGATAAGGTCGCCTATGCGGAGGGTCATATAACGCGAGATGTGGCTGATAATCTTATCGACCGTAAAGAGCATATCGCCCGTAAAGCCCTGCTGACGCACCTCGCCGTTGAGCTCCATCTCGAAATGCAGGTTCTGCACATTGCCACCCAATTCAGAGAGTGGAATAAACTCGTTGGAGAGTGCTGCCGAGTGGTCAAAGCCCTTCGCCAGCTCCCACGGAAGACCCTTTGCGATAGCCTCACGCTGGATATCGCGTGCCGTAAAGTCGATGCCGAGGCCCACCTCCTCGTAGCAACGCGAAGCGAACTTCTCGTCGATGCACTTCGCAAGGCGTGTGATACGGACAACCAGCTCGCACTCATAATGCACCTCATTGGAGAACGAGGGGATATAAAAGGGGTCGTTGTTACGCAAAAGAGCCGTATCGGGTTTCAAGAAAAAGAGTGGCTCTTTGGGCAACTCGGCTCCGTCGTGGAGCTCTTTTGCGTGGTCGGCATAGTTGCGACCAATACAGATTATCTTCATTGTTTTTTGAATTTTTCTCTCTTTACATTTACATATATCGCCACCGCCACAAGTATTCCGCAGGGAATCAAGCACAACATCAGCATATACAGCCCCTTGCTCGGCATAAGTGGCGAGAGCAGCACTGACGGCACTCCCGCAAACATTGCGTTCGACACAAAGCGAGCAACTTTTGCGATATCAACCTTCTCGCGTTCAGCCTTTGGCATAGTGTTGTAGCCCGCCATCGTTTCGGGATAGCGACGCAGGAACAAGGCTATCAAGCACCACACTACGGCAAAAATTAGTGCACCGAAGAACATTTTTTCTGTAAGGTTGTTACGATATCTTGGGCAAACCTCTCACTCGCACCCGCACCGCCAATCAAGGCTCGCAACTCGTCAAAGTCTTTAAGCATCTTTTCGCGTTTCTCTCCGCCCGGCAGCAATGCCCGCAACTCCCTCTCCGCCTCATCGACCGAGGGCTTATAGACCACCATCTCGCGTACAACCTCGCGATTCATATTGATATTCACAAGCGACACGAAAGGAATCTTCAACAGGTAGGGTTTCACCTTCTCATAAAGCCACGGAATACCATACACGACCAACTCGGGAACGCCGATAAGGGCCGTTTCCAAAGTCGCCGTACCCGATGTAACCACCGCAGCCTCTGATATTTGCAGCAACTCGTATGTCTTGTCGCAGACGAACTTTACGGGCATATCCTTCGTAAAGACCTCATACTGCTCGCGGGCAATCCAGCTAACGCCTGCCACAACGAACTGCCTCTCGGGCATACGTTCGGCAAGCTCGGCCATAAAACGCAGATTTGCCTTAATCTCACTCACGCGACTGCCCGCCAAAAGTGCCACAATGGGCCTCTCATCGAGGCCATTTTCCTTGCGAAAAACACTCTCCTCGGGGGCGGCAGCACAACGGTCGGCAATGGCATCTACAATGGGGTTACCCTCAAAATGCGGCTCGATACCCTTACCGCGGAAATACTCCTTCTCGAAGGGGAAGATGATATAGAGTTTATCGACAAACTTTTTGAGTGCCTTCACTCTATGCTCCTTCCACGCCCACACCTTGGGGGCGATGTAGTAATGCACCGGAATACCCTTTTTGTGGGCAAACTCGGCAATCTTTATATTGAAGCCCGGGTAGTCAATCAGGATAACCACATCGGGAGAGAAGGCCTCGATATCGCGACAGCAGTCGCCCATCTGCCCAAGTATGGTGCGGATGTTCATCGCCACCTGCACAAAGCCGAAGAACGACATATCGCGGTAGTGTTTCAAAAGATTCTCCCTGCCGCCCACCGCCGACATCATATCGCCTCCGCAGAAGCGAAACTTCGCATCCGCATCGGCTTTTAATATGCCCTTCATCAGATTTGAGCCATGCAAATCACCCGAAGGCTCACCGGCGATAATGTAATATTTCATAGGTTATTCAAATTTTACCTCAAAATATATATAATCATCCATCTTGTACTTCTCCGTCCAAAGGCTTGGATGGATATGTTCATCACGAATCGGGCAATAGTGGCGGCCTGCCATTTTATCTCCCGTTGGTAATTCCACCTCAATATATTCTCCTGTGTTCAATGAAATTACAGGGATAGGTTCATCGACCGTTAGAGGTTTGTCTAAAAATGTCTCCATCAATATTGCCTCCTCGCTATTTATCTTAACAGGAAGAGTAATCTTGCCTGCCGTGCAATCTACTCGCAAACTGACAGTGTCCTGACCAGAGGGGATAGCATAAAACTTTAAGCACAACGAGTCGTTATCACGCACCGTACCTTTGAGCATTCCTTGCAGCATATCATCTTGCACCTTTCCGTTTTCGACACGATGGCACTTCAAGGCATATCGTTTGTCCTTAATATTTTCGCCCTTTAAGGTTACGCTGTACGCCCGAATCTTCTGCATATCCAAAACCGTTTGGAGAAGTTCCGAAGATTCGGTTGCAATCAAATCTTGGTACTTAATTGTAATTTCTTGAGCAGAAATTGTTGGTAATGCTACGCACAGCACGACCAATAACAGCAGTAATCTCTTCATTTCTATATTACTTATTTCATTCTCTCCAACAAATCAGGGCGAAGTTGCTTGGTGCGCTCGAAGGCTTGCTCTTCTTGCCACTTTTCTATCTCGGCAAAGTTACCCGACAAAAGCACATCGGGGACCTTCCAGCCGCGAAAATCCGACGGGCGTGTATATACGGGCGGAGCTAACAAGTCATCCTGAAAGCAGTCGGTCAGGGCCGAGGCCTCGTCGCCGATAGCACCCGGAATAAGGCGTACAACAGCATCGGTGATGACGCACGCTGCCAGCTCGCCACCCGTCAAGACATAGTCGCCAATGGATATCTCGCGAGTGATAAGGTGCTCGCGGATTCGGTGGTCGATACCCTTATAGTGACCGCACAGGATGATGATATTCTCGCACATCGAGAGGCGGTTTGCCTCGTGCTGGTTGAATGTGATGCCGTCGGGCGAGGTGAAGATAACCTCGTCGTAGTGGCGTTCGGCCTGCAACTTCTCGATAAGCTCAAAGACAGGCTCGCACTTCATAACCATACCCGCCTCGCCACCAAAGGGATAGTCGTCGGTGGTCTTGCGTTTGTCGTGGGCGTAGTCGTGCAGATTATGCACCACAATCTCGACCAGACCACTCTCCTGTGCACGTTTCAGGATAGACTCGTTCAGTGGCGACTGCACCAGCTCGGGGACAACGGTTATAATATCTATTCTCATAACTTACAGCGTTAATTTTTGTAATTTACCTCCTGATTCAGCACCTCAACGATGAAGGGGTTGTACATCGACTCGTGACCGATGTTGCTCTCCTCGCCGTGGCCGGGGTAGATCTTCACCTCGTCGCCCAGCGGCAGCAGGTTGTCGATGATTGAGCGCATAATCCACGAATAGTCGCCACCCGGAAGGTCGGTGCGGCCGATGCTCTCGCGGAAGAGGGTGTCGCCCGTAAACAACACCTTCGACTGCGGCTCAAAGAGTGCCACATGGCCCGGAGTGTGGCCGGGAGTGGGGATAATCTGCAATGTGGTATCGCCAAACTGAATGCTCTCGCGGCCCTCCAAGTCGATATCCAGCATGGGCATATCGCCGGCACGCACGCCGAAGAGTTCGGCACTTGCAACGCCATTTTCCAGCAGGAACTTATCCTTTGACGACATGGCAAAGGGTACATCGTAGCAGCGGCAGACGAACTCGGCACCCAGCAGGTGGTCGAAATGTCCGTGGGTGTTCACCGCCATAACGGGCGTGAGGCCCCTCTCCGAAATAAAGTTTTCGAGCATAGCGTTCTCTCGCTCTGACGAGTTGCCGGCATCGATGATTACGGCTTGCAGTGTAGCGTCCCACACCACATAGGTATTCTCCTGCAAAGGATTGAAAACAAGACGTGCAATATTCATAGTTCTATGGTTTATCGTTTAATCTGTCAAAGATAATAATATTTTTTGGCATTGCCGATAGGGATAATAAAAAAGGCGGGAAATATCCCGCCCAAAACAATTTACAGTGATTAGTACCTCTACTCTCCCTCTCAAAAAAATCCCAAGAGGGAAAATTGCTTTTGGGTGAGGAGATTTTGCGACTTTTGAAGCCGCAGAAACCGCAGCATACCAAGCGTATGTGAGGATTTCGAGGACAAAAAAGGCGGAAAAGATTCCGCCCAAAACAATTTAGTTTAATTAGAACCACTACTCTCCCATATTCAAATATTCCCAAGAGGGAAAATTGCTTTTGGGTGAGGAGATTTTGCGACTTTTGCAATTACAAAAACCGCAGCATACCAAGCGTATGTGAGGATTTTTGGAATAAAAAAGGCGGAAAAGATTCCGCCCAAAACAATTTACAGTGATTAGCACCACTACTCTCCCATATTCAACACGAAGCGGGCTGATACGTTGTAAGTAATCGTAATCTGCTTAAACTCCACATCCGGCTCAACATAAGCCTCCTCGGTGGCACTGTCCATATTAACGGCTCGCCCAACGGTTTTGTTGGCGTAGAAGACGGGACGTGAGGTTGTGGTATAGTCGTTAATCTCAATGCAAGGGCCTATGCTCTGGCCGATAGCCTCGGCAAGTTCCGCAGCCTTTGCTTTGGCAGCACGGATAGCCTCTTTGCGGGCCTCGGCACGATACTCCTCAATCTTCGAGCATTGCGCACGCACGACATCGACATTTGAAATCTTCACAGCATCGAGGGCCTCAAAGACATCGCGAGCCTCGGCAGCAGAGCCCACTTTGAGTTCATATTTGGTAGCGGCAAGCGACGACTTGCGGCGGAAATAGTTGCTCGACATATCGACAACCGAGAGTTGTTTCTCGACATCGATATTCAGGCGTTTCAAGGCCTGAAACATATTTTTACGCTGCTCCTCCAACGACACCTTCCCCTTCGTGTCACTCTCGTCGAGTGTGATTGAGAGAAATATCTCGTCGGGCGAAACCTTAATTTCGGAGTTACCATTCACCGAGACGTAGGGCTTAACATCATTCTGTGCCTGTGCAACATTCAACGAAGTGAAGCATAGCATAGCAACTGCCAATAAAATCATCTTTTTCATAGTCGTAAATTTTTCTGTTACATAACTATAACGAGCCACAAGGGGCAAATAGTATGCCTATCGGCGAATAAGTTTCACAACATTCTCGACATGGTGCGTATGGGGGAACATATCGACGGGCTGTACCGCAACGACCTTATACATAGAGTCCATCAACGCCAAATCGCGTGCCTGCGTGGCGGGGTTGCAGCTGACATAGACGATACGTTCGGGGGCGGCACGCAGGATAACCTCGATGACGCGTTCATCGACACCGGCACGGGGCGGGTCGAGGATAATAACATCGGGCTTGCCGTTCTGCTCGACAAACTTATCGGACAAGACATCCTTCATATCGCCGGCATAGAACGAGGTGTTCCCGATGCCGTTGATTGAAGAGTTTATCTTTGCATCCTCGATAGCCTCGGGGACATACTCCACGCCGACCACTTTCTTTGCCCGGCGGGCACAGAAGTTGGCGATTGTTCCTGTGCCGGTATAGAGGTCGTAAAGCACCTCGTCGCCTTTCAGGTCGGCAAACTCGCGGGCTACCTTATAGAGTTCGTAGGCCTGCTCGGAGTTGGTCTGATAGAACGACTTGGGGCCCACCTTAAACTGCAAACCCTCCATCTGCTCGACAATATGATCTTTACCCGCATAGCAGATATGCTCCAAATCGCCCACCGAGTCGTTCCACTTGGTATTGACGACATAGAACAGCGATGTAATCTGCGGGAACCTCTCTTTCAGCATCTCCATAACCGATGTAATCGCCTCGCGGGCATCCTCGTTGAAGACCACGATGACCATAACCTCGCCCGTAGAGGCGGTGCGGATGATGATATTACGCATAAGACCCTGATGCTCGCGGCAGTTGTGGAACGAGTAACCCTGCTCGATGCAGAAGGCCTTGATAGCCGCACGGATAGAGTTTGACGGCTCGGCCTGCAAGTAGCAGACATCGATATCGAGCACCTTGTCGAAGCAGTTGGGGATATGGAAGCCCAAAGCCGGCTGGCGTTCAATATCGCCACCTGCGGCAATCTCCTCGTAGGTAAGCCAACGCTTGTCGGCGAAGGTAAACTCCAACTTATTGCGGTAGAACTGCGTCTTCTTTGAGCCTAAACAGGGCTTAATCTCCGGCAACTCGACCTTGCCGATACGCGACAGCTGGTCGAAGACCTGCTCGGTCTTGAAACGCAACTGCTCGCTGTATGGGAGGTTTTGCCACTTGCAGCCTCCGCACACGCCAAAATGGGGGCAGAAGGGCTCCTCACGCAGCGGGGAACGCTTCACATAATTGACCACCACTCCCTCCATAAAACGGCGGCGACAGTTACGAATCTGCACATCGACAACATCGCCCGGCACGGTCATCGGCACAAATACAACCTTCTCGTTGTAGCGGCCCATAGCCTTGCCCTCGGCGGCCAGAGTTGTTATCTCCAAAGCCTCGATAAGAGGATAGTTCTGCTTCTTTCTTCTTGCCATAAATTCAAAAATATATGGTTCAGCATCGTTCAGCAACACCAAACGATATAATTCCGTTTTCTTTGCCACAAAGTTACACAAAACAATTTTATATTCGCCTCTGCAACACCCTTTTTAGACCATTTTTCGCTGTGGAGTTTGTTTTATTCTGCTTTTGTCGCTATTTTTGTAGAGAGATACGATAAAAATCGTTGCACTATGAAGAAGGAACTTAACATCTGTTACGAACATTACGAGTCAAAAGAGGCTCTGCCGGAGGCGGACCGTACGCTGGTAGAGGAGGCGATAAAGGCTACAGAAAGAGCCTATGCAAAATACTCCAACTTTAATGTCGGTGCCGCAGCACGCCTGCGTAGTGGCCGCATAATATCGGCCGCCAACAGCGAGAGTGAGGTATTCCCATCGGGACTCTGTGCCGAACGTTCGTTGCTCTTCTACTATCAGACGAACTTCGCCAACGACCCCATCGAGGCCCTTGCCATAGCGTCAAACCCCTCGGAGAGAGAGTGTTATCCGTGCGGTAACTGTCGCCAGACGATTGTCGATGTGGAGCATCGTCAGGGCTCGCCTATGCGAATTATTATGTGGGGCAATGGTACTGCATCGGTGATTGACTCGGCAGAGAAACTGCTCCCCTTCACATTCAAACTGTAAGTTCAAACCACAAGAGAGATGTTTACACCCGACGATATACTCTACGAAGATAACCATCTGATAGTCGTCAATAAGCGGTGTGGCGATTTGGTACAGCCCGACCGCGAGACAGATGACGCACTGGAAAACGAGATAAAGGCGATGATAAAGGTGCGTGACCACAAGCCCGGCGATGTCTTTCTGGGTGTGGTGCATCGCATTGACAGGCCCGTAAGTGGTGCTGTTCTCTTTGCCAAGACCTCGAAGGCTCTTGCACGCCTAAACGAGATGATTCGCAACGGCGAGATTCACAAACGCTACTGGGCGGTGGTTGAAACTCCACCCAACCCCGAGGAGGGTACGCTGACGCACTACATCGTGCGTGACGGCAAGACCAACCGTTCGCGAGCCTACGACAAGCCGAAGGCCGATGGCAAGAAGGCGGTGCTGAATTATCAGATGATAGGCGGCTCGACACGCTACTCACTTGTCGAGGTGGAGTTGCTCACGGGCCGACATCATCAGATTCGTGCCCAGCTGTCGAAGATTGGCTGCCCGATTAAGGGCGACCTGAAATATGGAGCCAAGCGTTCCAACCCCGACGGAGGCATCTCGCTGCACTCACGCAAGGTGGAGTTCCTGCACCCCGTACGCAAGGAGCCGGTGAGCATCACCGCACCCACACCGAAGGGGGATAATCTGTGGGCATTCTTTGAAAATATGTAGCCGATGAGATTACTTATACAACGCGTTCAGAGAGCTTCGGTAACAATCGAGGGCCGAGAGCACTCCCGCATCGGCAAGGGTCTGCTGGTGCTGGTCGGCATCGAGCAGAGTGACACGCAGGAGGATATAGAGTGGCTCACGGGCAAGCTGTTGCGTCTGCGAATCTTTGACGATGAGAATGGCGTGATGAACCTCGATGTGCAGCAGACCGAGGGCGAGATTATGGTGGTGAGCCAATTCACACTCTTCGCCTCAACGAAGAAGGGTAACCGCCCCTCGTATATCCGTTCGGCTCCGGAAGCCATATCGCGGCCGATGTACGAAAAGTTCGTCGCCTCGGTGGAGGCCGCCTCGGGCAAGAGGGTCGCTACGGGTCTGTTCGGAGCCGATATGAAGGTAGCCCTTATCAACGACGGCCCCGTCACGATATGGATTGATTCAAAAAACAGAGAGTAAACAAAAAGAGGATACAACCCTATGGATATAGCACAAGCAAAACGCAAGGAGAACATAGCAGAATATATACTCTATCTGTGGCAGTTGGAGGATTTGCTCCGAGCCTTGCAGTTCAGCCCCGAGGCGATATATTCGCAGCTCGTAGCACCACGACAGGTGGACGAGGAGCAGAAGCATATATATCTATTATGGTATATGGACATCGTCAATCTGCTCCGCAAGGAGGGCAAGGAGGAGAGTGGTCATCTGGAACATACTCTGCACCTGATAGCCGATATGCACAACCTGCATCTGCAACTGCTGCACAACCCTGCCGGAGAGCATTATCGCCAGACATTTTCGCGTCTGTTGCCGCAGTTGCCGCAGTTGCGTACGATGGTCAAGAAGGAGGATATATCCGACACCGAGCTGGCCTTCCGTGCCCTGTACGCCGCTATGCTCTACCGCATCAAGGGCGACGAGAAGCGTGCTGCGACCATAAACGACACCATCGAGCTGGTGTCGCCCGTTGTGGGTGAGCTGGCCGCACTGTACGGCAAGGTGGAACGTGGCGAGATAGATTTATTCAAGGATATGTAGAAAAAAGGGCAAAAACCACTACACAACAACCCCTTACAAGGCCTTTTGGAGTGCTATTTGGGCTATTAACATACACTCTTAAAGGATTTTATTTGAAAAAATTTTGTTAAATAAGAAAAAAGGTTTTACCTTTGCACTCCGCAGAAGAGTATTTTTGCGGATTTTTTAAGACACAAACACAAAAAACGATATCGTTATGGCAATGAAAAGAACTTATCAGCCTTCTCGTCGTAAGAGAATCAACAAGCACGGATTCCGTCAGAGAATGGCTACTGCTAACGGCCGCAAGGTTTTGGCAGCACGTCGCGCAAAGGGACGTAAGAAGTTGACCGTATCTGATGAGTCAACATTCAAGTATGCTTAATTTTTCGATGTGAATCGAAAAATAAGAGGGAACCGGACGCGGTTCCCTCTTGTTTTTTACCCCTCGCCCGACAACCGCAAAGCCATTTGGGTCATTTATCCCATTCAAGGCACAATTTATGCACCCCGCAGGGCTATGAGAAAGATTGTGAAAGCAGTGGCGGCGGTTGTATCCATCGTCATCATAGCAGGAGTCATAGCCATACTTCTTCGCGAGAGAAGGGCCACATCGGATGACACGAGGTGGCAGACAACACTGCTCTACCTCGCCGAGATATACGATACGAAGATGCTCCACAGCCTGATAGCGACGCACTATGCCGTCATAGCCGAGGCGGAGAATCAGCACCCGACAGCCACACTTCTGCGAGCCATAGCGAAATCCGAGGAGGTACAATACGAGAATTGTCGCCGAGCCATAGCAGCTCTGGGTGGCGAGGAGGTATCGGCGATGACAGACCGCAGAACAGCGACAACCATCTCGCACAACAACCTGCACGCTATAATCGACTACAAGATAGCCTATCGCAGCCACTTGGCACGATATGCCCGGCACGCCACGCTATCGGATAATCGTTATGTGGCACGCCTGCTCTTGTGGTGCGACGAAAGCGACACCCGACAGATAGAGTTCCTACGCCGACAGATAGCAACAGCACACCACCCGCAACAGATTCTCATCGGCCGTTTCTACGTCTGCCCGACATGCAGCAATCTCTTTGACGAAGAGTTTCACTCGCATCTCTGTCCGCTGTGTATGACATCGGCCGAGAGTTTTTTTGTGTTTGAATGAAAATTTTTCTTTGCTCAATAGCGACATAACGGGCAGCAGATTATCGCCCGCAAACAACAACGCCAAGCAACAAAAAAATCTGCCCGACCCGAAAGTCAGACAGATTTTGTTTTTAGCAAGGTCTATAAGCCGAGTTCTGTACCCCACGCCCCAACTTTAAGCCTATTACAGCCAAAGCCTACAAGCATCGGGCCTCTATCATTTATCTACGACTGCAATCACTCACAGCCTCCAGCAACCTACCCCTCGACATCGGGCGAGCAACCCTTAATTGTCGATATACATGGTCTTGCAACCCGCAAGGCGTACTGCCGACGAACATTGCTGCCGTCGCGGTGGGCTCTTACCCCGCCTTTTCACCCTTACCGCAGCGTTATAAAGGTACAGGCAAGGATTTCTCCCCGCCTATACCCCGCTACGGCGGTTATTTTCTGTTACGCTACTACACCCTCACGGACATCGAGTCGTTAGCTCGTGCGGCGCTCTGTGTTGCTCGGACTTTCCTCCCCCTGCTTACGCAGGCAGCGATAGAGCAACCTTGCTATAACTATTTACTTCACGACGTGTTTGATATCCTTGATACGCAACTGCGTACTTACCACACCGCGATAGTGATTCTCTACAATCTGATAGCACACATCTATCGGACGACCTGCACGCACCCACTCATAGTGTGAGGGCTGCTGGAAGGCGATAGACTGAATGCTCGTATTGGGCTTCTGCTTCTGCGTCAAATCCATACGCAGGTGCTCCTGCTCGGCACCGACCAGCTTCGCCTCGCCGTGAACACTCGCCCCATAGGTCACAAAGACAGGAGCTGTATTACCCGGCCCGAAGGGCTGGAAGCTATTGAGCTGACGGTGGAACGACGGCGTGATGTCCGAGAAGAGCAACTCGCTGTCGATATCAACCTGCGGAACAAGAATCTGCGGGTCGATATGCTCCTCCACATAGTCGTTGAAACGCTTGGTGAAGGCCTCCACATTCTCCGGTCGCATAGTAAGACCTGCGGCGTACATATGACCACCGAAGTTTTCCAGCAAATCAGAGCAGGACTCCACAGCCTGATAGAGGTCAAAGCCCGGAACGGAACGTGCCGAACCCGTAACGAAGCCGTTACTCATAGTCAGGACCACCGTAGGACGGTAGTAGGTCTCGATGAGGCGTGACGCCACGATACCCACGATACCCTTCATCCACTTGGGATTATAGATGACCGTACTCTTGCGGTTCTTCATATCGGGGTGCGACTCTATATAGTCGTGTGCCTCCTGCGTAACGCTGCGGTCGATATTCTTGCGGTCCTGATTATACGAGTCGATGACATCGCAGAACTCGCGGGCCTGCTTCTCGTTACCCTCAACCAGCAACTCCACAGCCGCAAAGCCACCCGAAGGTGCTGCGTTCTCGTCGTTTTCATCCATACGCATACGTCCTGCGGCATTGATACGGGGACCAATCTTGAAGACGATGTCGTCGATGGTGATGTTCTGGCGATCGAGGCCGCAAATCTTAATGATTGAGAGCAATCCCGATGACGGCTCACGGTTCAGCCTCTCCAAACCATAGTAGGCAAGGATACGGTTCTCACCCGTCAAAGGCACGATATCGGACGCAATACTAACAACAAGCAAGTCCAGCAGATGCTCAATCTCCTTGAAAGGAATGTTGTGCTTCTGTGCATAGGCTTGCACCAACTTAAATCCCACGCCACAACCCGACAACTCATCGAAAGGATAGTTGCAATCGTTGCGTTTGGGATCGAGAACAGCCACAGCCGCCGGAATCTCGTCGGCCGGGAGGTGGTGGTCGCAGATGATGAAATCCACGCCCTTCTCTCTCGCATAAACAACCTTTTCTACGGCTTTAATACCGCAATCCAGAGCAATGGCCAACGTCACACCCTTACGTGCAGCGAAGTCAATGCCCTTGACCGATATGCCGTAACCGTCATTATAACGGTCGGGAATGTAGAAAACCAAATTCTTGTGACCTATCTGTCGCAAAAACTTGTACACCAACGCAACGGCTGTTGTGCCGTCCACATCGTAGTCGCCATAGACCATAATCTTCTCGTTATTCGCTACGGCACGTTCGATACGTTCAACGGCCTTCGCCATATCCTTCATCAGGAATGGGTCGTGAAGGTCGCTGAGCTGCGGGTTAAAGAACCTGTTGGCCTTTTCTACGGTGTCTATGCCTCTCTGAACAAGTAGGTTCGTGAGAACAGCGGGCATTCTGAGGTGGGTGGCCAATCTCTCCACCGCCTCTGCCTCGCCATGGGGTCTCACTACCCATCGCTTCTCTATAGGCATAACTTACAATTTTATTATTTATATATTTTAACATTTAATTTTTCGCTTAACTTGTTCACGAGCTGCTCTTTAACCAGCTCAAAATCTACGGCGTGGCCAAGCTCCTTCTCAATGCTTGTAACGCCCTTATCTATGAAACCGCAAGGGTTGATATGCTGAAAATAGCGTAAATCGGTCGCTACATTCAGTGCAAAACCGTGCATCGTCACAAAACGCGATGAACGGACTCCGATGGCACATATCTTGCGTGCCGCAGCACCATCGCCATCAATCCACACACCCGAAGCACCTGCTATGCGTCCCGCCCTGATGCCCCACTCGGCAACCAGCTCGATGACACTCTGCTCCAAGATGTCGATATATTCACGCAGGCCTATTCCCAGCTTATCCAAATCCAATATGGGATAGCCTACAATCTGTCCGGGGCCGTGATAGGTAACATCTCCGCCCCTCTCGATATGGTAGAACTCGGCTCCTATCGAACGGAGGTATGCCTCACTGACGAGCATATTGCTCTGCTTGCCATTCTTGCCGAGGGTATATACAGGATTATGCTCCACAAAGAGTATCCAGCCGGCCATATCGGGAGTTATCTCCTCATCCACAGCACCGGCCTTTACTGCAAGCATACGGTCGAACAGCGAACGCTGCATTTCCCAACATTCGCCATAAGCCATACGGCCCAAATCTCTGTACTCTACCTCCTTCATATCTCTGCTCAAAAGCCTCGCCAAGATTTCAGGAGAAAATCTCCTTACGCTTTGGCAATCTTCTGCTTAACGCTTTCAAGTGCTGCATCAGCCAAATACGATGAACGCACTAGAGGTGCACTCGCACAATAGCTGAAACCCATTTCAAGGGCTTGGAGTCGGTACCATTCAAACTTTTCGGGAGTGATATACGCCGCAACGGGATAGTGCTCCAACGAAGGCCGCAGGTACTGACCAAGCGTTACAATCTCGACACCCACCTCACGCAGGTCTCGAAGGGTTTGCAATACTTCATCATCGCTCTCGCCAAGTCCGACCATCAGTCCACTCTTCGAGATCATACCACTCTGGGAGATTATCTCCAACGTACGCAGGCTGGTGCGATACTTCGCACGCGAACGTACCAGCGGAGTGAGTCGCTCGACGGTTTCGATGTTGTGCCCGATGATATCGGGCTTGGATGCTGCCACAATCTCAATGAGGTCGGCTCTCGCATCCAAATCGGGAATAAGGAGCTCAATTGTTGCGTCGGGATTCTCGCGTCTTATCGCCTCGGTAACCTCTGCCCAATGCTGGGCACCACCATCCGGCAAATCATCGCGAGTAACAGATGTTACGACAACGTGTCGAAGTCCCATAAGCCTAACACTCTCGGCCACTTTTTGCGGCTCCGAAGGCTCTGGTGCAAGGGGTATGCCTGTCTTTGTCGCACAGAATCTACACCCGCGCGTACAAATGTCGCCAAGAATCATAAATGTTGCCGTACGACGACGCCAACACTCAGCCTTGTTGGGGCAGAGTCCGCTACTGCAAATGGTATGCAACGAATGCTCCTTCACGATGCGTTCCACCTCTGCGGAGCCCTCGTTACTTTGCAGGCGAATCTTCAACCATTCCGGCTTCCTAAGCACATCTACCTTGTCATAAAACTTCGGCATTTTAAGTTCATTATTTTCCAATTGATGCAAAGGTACGAAAAAAAACAAAAAACATATCACTTTTATCACAAAATCGGCATCCAATGATAAAAATTTTTATTACTTTTGCTCTGCGTATCCGAAAATGGATGTTTGAGGAGCATTTTAGAGCATAAAGAAAACCATTTTAACAATGAAAAATACACTGAAATTTTACAAAGATTTTCCCAAGGAGGGCATTATGTTTGTGGACATTATCCCATTCCTGCAAGATAAGAAGATTTTCAAGCAACTCACCGATGAGCTGGGCAAGGTGGTGACAGCTCCCAACATCGCAGCTCCCGAGGCTCGAGGCTTTCTCTTCACAGCTCCGCTGCTTATCTCGAAGCCCGAGGTGGAGAACATCATCCCCATCCGCAAGAGTGGCAAATTGCCATTCGCCGAGGGCGATTTGCAGGAGATTTCGATTATGAAGGAGTATGGTGCCGACCACCTCTACTATCGTTTAAGCGACATCGCTGCGGGCAAGGTTGAGGGTGACAAAATACACATCTCTATCATCGACGACGTGCTGGCTACGGGAGGCACAGCCGAGGGTATTGCACAGTCGTTGCAGGGCCGCAAGGTTACGAAGGATGGCGTTGAGTATGAAATTGTTATCAACGAGTTTATCTTCCTTGTAACGCTTGACGAGCTGAATGGAGCAGAACGCTTGGAGAAGATTGCTCCGGTAAAGACTTTGATTCATTTGTAAAATCAAAATATGAATGATTAAGCTCCACCCGCAAGGTGGAGTTTTTTTTGTTTTTTGTAGTTATTTTCATACACAAATATATTTTTCTGGCAAAAAATTTGCGGGGGGGGGAATTTTCATATATTTGCGGCTGATATTGAAGTGTAAAACACTAACTCAAACAGAAAGATATGAAAAGACAAATCATCACTATCCTTGTCGCTGTGTTCCTCGCAACGACAAGCGTTGCCCAGAACATCGATATTCGCCGCATAGAGGGCGAGATTGCCTTTGGTCTGGCAAGCGGAATCTCGGCATTGGAGATGGACGACTGCGACTGGGGCCCACGACTCACAGGCGAGTTGCGATACAACATCAAGAGTCTGCCCGTTGATGTCGGCCTACAAATCTCGGCATCAAACTTTTACCGCAGCGTGGATGAAATCCAGAATGACCGTCTGAAATTCAACTCGTGCAGCGTAATGGCGGTGGCTGACTACAACTTCCGCCGCGGCGAGAAGGTGTCATTCTTCGCAGGTGCGGGTCTGGGATATGCCTATGGCGGCACAACCGAGCCACAATGGGATGCCGGCCATAATTGGGGCGGCTACGCCACGGGCGAAGAGGCTCACCGCCTGGGTTTTGCTCCGCGTGTGGGTATCGAGCTGTGGAATCATCTGCGACTGACAGCCACCTACACCATCTTTGAGAAGTACAACAACAATCTCGCTATCAGCCTCGGCGTGGTATTCGGCGGCGGCAGAAAGAAGTAGTATTTTTCACATCGACACAATGGAGGGTTTTGTCAGCTGGGCAAGGCCCTCTGTTTTTTTTTGCAATTTTTCTCCCAAAGATTTGGGTTTTAGAAAGTTTTGTGCTATATTTGCAGTGGTTTACTCGGTTAACTCTACGCAAGTAGGTGGAAACTGACTTCAAAAAAAACTCTCGTGGTGGGGTATGTGCAACCCGTAATTCCACGAGAGTTTTTTTTTGTTTCAGGGGAGTTAGGGAATTTAGGGAAATTAAGGAATTTAGAGATGTCGCAACAAAATCACTAAACTCTCTAAACTCACTAACCTCTTTAACTTTTCTAATCTCACAAAACTCCCTAATCTCACTAAATTCCCTAAACTCCCTAAATTTTAACCCGACACAAGGTCGGCTTTTAATTGCTCACGCTCGGCATAGAAAATGAATTTTCTCTGCCCTCGCTTACTCGCAATTTTGAATTTTAAATTTTGAATTGTATATTTGCACGATTATACCGCTTACCTTTGGTAAGCAAAGCCGACAATCGACTTAAAAACGAAAACAAAATAACACAAACTACTCTACTATGAAGTTCAACGAGTACAAAGGCCTCGACCTGGCGAAAATAGCCGATGAGGTATTGAAAAAATGGGATGCAGACGACACTTTCCACAAGAGTATCACCACTCGCGAAGGCCACCCCACTTTCGTATTCTATGAGGGTCCTCCCTCGGCCAACGGTATGCCGGGCATACACCACGTTATGGCACGAACTATCAAGGATGTCATCTGCCGCTACAAGACACAGCAGGGCTTCCTCGTTCATCGTAAGGCCGGCTGGGATACACACGGCCTGCCCGTAGAGTTGGGCGTGGAGAAGAAGCTCGGCATCACAAAGGAGGATATCGGTAAGACTATCTCTATCGAGGAGTACAACCGCACCTGCCGTGAGGCCGTGATGGAGTTCACCGACGTATGGGAGAACCTCACAAAGCAGATGGGTTACTGGGTGAATATGGACGACCCATACATCACCTACGACAACAAATATATCGAGACCTTGTGGTGGCTCTTGAAGCAGCTCTACGACAAGGGCTTGCTCTACAAGGGTTACACCATTCAGCCATACTCGCCCGCAGCGGGTACGGGTCTTTCGACTCACGAGCTGAACCAGCCGGGTTGCTACCGCGATGTGAAGGATACGACTATGGTGGCACAGTTCCGCATCATGGAGCCCAAGGCCGAGATGGAGGGTTGGGGAACACCCGTATTCCTCGCCTGGACCACTACCCCTTGGACCCTGCCTTCAAACACAGCACTCTGCGTAGGCCCGAAGATTAACTATGTGGCAGTCCGCACCTATAACGGCTACACCGGCGAGAAGATTACCGCCGTACTGGCCGAGCCACTGCTCTACACCCACTTCAACAAGAAGGCCGAGGGTATCGCACTGGAAGATTACAAGGCGGGCGACAAGCTCATACCTTTCGAGGTTGTGGGTCGCTGGGCAGGCCCCGAGTTGGTGGGTATGCACTACGAGCAGCTTATCCCGTGGGTGAAGCCTGTGGAGGTGGATGCCGACGGCAACTGGGTAAATGCCGAGGCGAAGGCATTCCGCGTGATTCCGGGCGACTATGTAACCACCGAGGATGGTACGGGTATCGTACATATCGCACCTACATTCGGTGCCGATGACGCCTTCGTGGCTCGTCAGGCAGGCATTCCGTCACTCTTTATGATAAACAAGCGTGGCGAGACCCGTCCGATGGTCGATTTGCAGGGTAAGTTCTACCTCACAGAGGAGTTGGACGACAAGTTCGTCGAGGAGTGCGTGGCTCCCGCCTACAAGGAGTATGAGGGTCGCTGGGTGAAGAACGCCTATGACCCGCAGTTTACCGTAGATGGTCGTTACGATGAGGCCGCAGCCGCTGCTGCCGAGTCGCTTGACATATATATCTGCCTCTCGTTGAAGGCTATCAACAAGGCCTTCAAGATTGAGAAGCACGTTCACAACTATCCCCACTGCTGGCGAACAGACAAGCCGGTGCTTTACTATCCGCTTGACTCGTGGTTTATCCGCACCACAGCCTTGAAGGAGAGAATGATGGAGCTTAACAACACCATCCTCTGGAAGCCCGAATCGACGGGTACGGGCCGCTTCGGCAAGTGGTTGGAGAACCTGAACGACTGGAACCTCTCGCGTTCTCGTTTCTGGGGTACGCCGCTGCCTATCTGGGCTACGGAGGACCGCACCGAGTTGAAGTGCATAGGCTCGGTAGAGGAGCTTATCGCCGAGATTGAGAAGAGTATCGAGGCGGGTAATATGACCGAGAACCCGTTCAAGAACTTCAAGGTGGGCGATATGTCGAAGGAGAACTACTCGGTTGCGAATATCGACCTGCACCGCCCCTATGTCGATTCTATCGTACTCACATCGTCAAAGGGCGAGCCTATGAAGCGTGAAAGCGACCTTATCGATGTATGGTTCGACTCGGGTGCTATGCCTTACGCACAGATTCACTATCCGTTTGAGAATGGAGGTGCAGATTTCAGCGAGGTATTCCCCGCCGACTTCATCGCCGAGGGTGTCGATCAGACTCGTGGCTGGTTCTTCACATTGCACGCCATAGCTACGATGTTGTTCGACTCGGTAGCGTTCAAGAACATCATCTCGAACGGCTTGGTATTGGACAAGAACGGCAACAAGATGTCGAAGCGTCTGGGCAACGCCGTAGATCCGTTTGAGGTACTCTCGACCTACGGTGCCGATGCCACTCGCTGGTATATGATTTCGAACTCGCAGCCGTGGGATAACCTTAAATTTGACAAGGAGGGTGTCGATGAGGTACGTCGTAAGTTCTTCGGCACACTCTACAACACATACTCATTCTTCTCACTCTACGCCAATGTGGATGGTTTCACAGGCCGCGAGGAGGAGATTCCCGTTGAGAAGCGTCCCGAGATTGACCGCTGGATCATCTCGCTGCTGAATACTCTTGTGAAGGATGTTACACGTTATCTCAACGACTACGACCCGACACCCGCAGCACGCGCTATTCAGGAGTTTGTGGGCGAGAACCTCTCGAACTGGTATGTACGCCTCAACCGCAAGCGTTTCTGGGGCGGCGGTATGAGTGAGGATAAGCTCTCGGCTTACCAGACACTCTACACCTGTCTTGAAACAGTGGCGAAGCTGTCGGCTCCGTTTGCTCCGTTCATCTCGGACCGCATATTTACAGACCTCAACGCTGTAAGTGGCCGTCACGCGGAGTCTTCGGTACATATCGCCGACTTCCCCGTAGTTAATCCCGCACTCATCAACACCGAGCTGGAGGAGATGATGGATATAGCACAGAAGGTATCGTCGATGGTATTGGCTCTGCGTCGTAAGGTCAATATCAAGGTGCGTCAGCCTCTGACAAAGATTCTCATCCCCGTTCTGGACCAGACGATGGCGGCACATATCGAGGCTGTGAAGGCTCTCGTGATGGGCGAGGTGAATGTGAAGGATATTGAACTTCTGACCGACACCACAGGCATCATCACAAAGCGTATAAAGCTCAACTTCAAGAACTTCTGCCAGCGTTACGCCAAGTTGGCCAAGCAAATGGCAGCCCTTGCAGCCACCTTCTCGCAGGAGCAGATTGCCCATATTGAGTCGGCCGCAGAGACCACATTGGAGATTGACGGCGAGCAGGTTGTAGTGTCGCCTGCCGACTTTGAGATTACCTCGGAGGATATGCCGGGCTGGCTGGTTGCATCGGAGGGTAAGCTGACCGTAGCTCTCGACATCACCGTTACCGACGAGTTGCGTAGAGAAGGTGTGGCACGCGAGTTGATAAACCGCATACAAAATATCCGCAAGGATTCGGGCTTTGAGGTTACCGACAAGATTCGCGTGGAGATTGAGCAGAAGGAGATTATAGAGGGTGCTATTGCCCACTTCGCAGACTACATCGCTTCGCAGACGCTGGCCGTAGAGGTCAAGGCGGTGGCAAGTCCCGAGGGAGGTGTCGTGGTCGATTCGGATGTCGATGACGAGCCTCTGAAGATTGCCGTGACAAAGCTCTAACGGATAGTGTCTATATTTTTGGTGTAAAGATTTGGTAGTTTGCGAAAATTATCTTATCTTTACACTACAACCCTAAAAGTTTACGACTATGGCAGAAGAGAGAGTAAGATATAGTGATGCCGAATTGGCGGAGTTCAAGCAGCTTATATTGAAGAAGCTCGAACAGGCACGTGCCGACTATGATCTGTTGCGTGCAAATATCGCAAACGATAACGATACGCACGACACCTCGCCCACCTTCAAGGTGCTGGAGGAGGGTGCCGCTACCCTCTCAAAGGAGGAGACGGGTCGTTTGGTGGCTCACCAGAGCAAGTTTATCCGCAACCTCGAGCTGGCATTGGTGCGTATCGAGAACAAGACCTACGGCATCTGCAAGACCACCGGAAAGCTTATTCCGAAGGAACGCCTGATGCGTGTACCTCACGCCACAGAGTGCATCGAAGCCAAGGAGGCCCGCAAGTAAGGGGCATCAGGAGGCCACAGGGAGTGAGCCGCAGGGAGTGAGCCGCAGGGAGCAAAGTCACAAGAAGGAGTTGTAGTGGAAAAGCTAACGCGTGCCCCGCAAGTAAGAAAACCGGAAAAATGTGAAAAAATCGAAAAGCCGAGCATAACACTCGGCTTTTTTGTATCTTCTTCGGAGTTCAGAGGCCACTCCTCCCTGCATCTTTCATCTTTCTTCTTATAAACTACACCTCCACCAGTCCGTGGCGAATGGCATAGACCACAAGGCTTGCAGAGTTCTTGCAGCCACTCTTTTCGAGGATGTTGGCACGATGCTTATCCACCGTACGCTTTGAGATAAAGAGTTTATCGGCAATCTCCTGCGTCGATAATCCCTGACATATAGCGACCAGAATCTCAATCTCCCTATCCGACAGACGGTCGGCATCAATAATCTCCTCGTGGTCATCCCCCGCCAGACGCGTAGAACGCATCGACTGTGACAGAGCCGAGAGCAGCAGCTCGCTGAAATATTCGCCACCCGCACTCACAGTCTCGACAGCTGCCACAACCTCGTCAAAGCCCGAATCTTTCAATAGAAAGCCTCTGGCTCCCACCGACACCATGTGCGAATAGTAGGCGTTATCGCCAAACATCGACAGCGTGATGACCTTCAGGTCGGGATACCTCTCCAACGCCTTTGCCGTAGTCTCGGCACCATTCATTCCCGGCATAGCGTAATCCATAAAGACTACATCGGGTCTGACGCTATCGAGCTGCGAGAGGAACTCCTCGCCACTGCCCGCATCGGCCACAACCTCAAAGTCGGGGTGCGACGCCAGCAGCATCTTCATTCCGTAGCGGAACAGCGAATGGTCATCAACAAGTGCTATACGTATCATCGTCTTTTATCGTTTTTATTGCCTCTTCTCTTTTCGCGTGGCTCGTCGGTAGGCGACGCCGTAACGTAGCGTGTAGCACCTCGCACATTGACCTTGACCGACGCACGCATACCTTTGCCCTTGCCCGAATGTATATCCAGCTCGCCATTGAGGGAATTGATGCGTGAGTAGATGTTCGACAGACCCATACCGCAATCCATAACCGCCTGCGGATTAAAGCCACGACCATTGTCGGAGTATTGCAGTTCCAGAACATCGCCCGACACAGCCAGCGAGAGCCTTATCTCGCTGCATCCGGAGTGCTTCAACGAGTTGTTTATCAACTCACACACCACGCGGTAGATGATAACCTCAATGTCGGTATCGTAGCGTTCCCCTTTCAGGTTGGTGGCGAACGAAATCTTCACACTATGCAACGACGAGAGGCAGTCGATGAAGGTCTGTATGCCTCGGGCAAGGCCGAAGTCACTCAAAACGTGCGGCGAGAGGTTGTTCGATATCTCACGCAACGAACGCAGGGCCTCATCCACCACATAACGCGTATTGTTGAAAATCTCCTGACGCGACTCGTCCATCTCGGTCGTGGCGAGAGCCGAAAGCGATATCTTCGCCGACGAGAGCAGCGGGCCCAGACCATCGTGCAACTCCTTGGCGAAGTTCGAACGGGTCCTCTCCTCGGCACGCAGCACAGCCATAAGGATACGCTTGTCGGTGAGCTGACGATGACGATTCAGGCGGTCTATATATATAATGAGCTTGTCGAGCAGCACGATACCCACCGACATACATATCGACACGACGATATCGAACCATTCGAGCTCTATCAGCGGCTCGGGATTGCCATAGCTCATCCACAGCTGCAACACTCTCTCGCCGACCAGCACCACGAAGCCGATGATGAAGAGTATCCAGATGGAGTTATACTTGGTGACACGCACCAGTCGCACAGCGTAGTACATAGCGACACACTGCACGACAATCGACAAATAGAGCAAAATCTGAATCATCACTGCAAAATTTTATCCGTTATCGGCCTCTACTCCCCGCCGAGCAGAGATTTAAGCCCCGTGAGCTGTGCGTAGCTCGTCATATCAACCTGCACCGGCACCACCGACACATAGCCGTGTGCCAACGCCCACTCGTCAGTATCGTCCGACTCCGGCTCATAGTTTGTATAACTGCCTGTGAGCCAGAAATATGGTTTTCCGCGTGGGTCCTCGTGACGGAAGAACTCCTCGGTCCATATACCGCGACACTGGCGGCATACCCTCACACCGCGAATCTCCTCCAACGCGATGTTCGGCACATTCACATTGAGGCACAGCGGCCGCCCCAGCTCGCTGCCACCCTCCAACACCGAGGCGATAATCTCGCGGGCGTATTTCTTGGCGGCGGTGAAGTCGGCATCGGCGGCGTGGTCGGTCAGCGACAGACCTATGGCGGGACAGCCGTAGAAGCTACCCTCGATAGCCGCACCCATCGTGCCCGAATATAACACATTTATAGCCGAGTTGGAGCCGTGGTTGATGCCCGAGATGACCAAATCGACCTTCTCGTCCTTCAACAGGTTGTCGAAGGCCACCTTCACGCAGTCGGTGGGCGTGCCCGAGAAGGCATAGACCTCGATACCCTCCTCGCAACGCTTCATATCGAGGAACAGCGGCTCATACATCGTAATAGCCTGACTGCGGCCACTCTGCACCGTCGCCGGAGCAACGGCAAAGACTCGGCCAAACTCGCGGGCGACCTCTATTGCGGCCTCAAAACCCGCAGCCGAGAAGCCGTCGTCGTTCGTCACAAAAATCAATCTATCTTTTTTACTCTTCATATTCAGATACTTAAATCGCCGAGAGCACGCAACTACACTCTCTCACGAATACAAAGATAAAAAAATATTCTTATTTGCAGCAAACGGAAGATTAAAAACGACAGTCAAAAAATCAAAACATATAATATCAGACCCCCTCTCTTTCGTAAAAATGCAAAATTTAGCACTTTTCTGAATAAAAATTTGAAAAACAGAGAACAACGTAACCTCTTTTTTACTACATTTGTGGATATATACGCACAAAAAACGCAGAAAAAAATTATTACTAATCTATAAAACCAACACTTTTTTATGAAACAGTTTGTGTTTTGGGTAGCTGCATTGGCTATGGTGTTCTTCACATCGTGCCAGCAGGAGCAGACTCCTGTTACGGAGAATGCAATCGTTAATTTCTCGATTTCTACCCCCGCTATCGGCACTCGTGCCGACGAGTTCGACACCACCGGAAAGGAGGTTGCTTCTTACGGCGATGGTGCTACTGTAAATGTTTTGAAGTACGCCCTTTATGAGGCAGAGCTTAATGCCGATGGTACTGTAAAGAATCTTATCGGTGACGCGAAGCCCGGCAAAAAGGATGGTGCGTTCCCCGATGATGCTACAGAAACCACTATCGAAGGCGTTTCTGCTATCAAGGGCAAGACCTATGCTGCATTCTTCTGGGCAGAGGCCGAGGGCGACCCCTACACCGTAGAGTGGACAGCAGAGGGCCCTATCGCTACTCTTAGTGACGCAGCCGCTGTGGCTAACAACGAGAACCTCGACGCTTTCTTTGGCGTTCACACCTTCACTTTGGAGCAGAGTGGCCAGTTGGAGGATAACATCTACCTGAAGCGTCCTTTCGCACAGCTCAACATCGCCACCACCGACAAGAGTGACGCCGAGGCCGCAAAGGTAACCGTTACCGAGACCGAGATTGAGCTGACAGCTCCCAACTCACTCAACCTGCTTACAGGCCGCACCATAGGCACAACAACCGTTAAATTGAAGAGGTCGGCTATCCCCGAGAATATGTATGTGGATCTTGAAGAGGATGGCAAGTACGACCTTCTCTCGTTCAACTATATCTTCGTTGATGGCGACCCCTATACAGCTAACGACGAGACCAAGGCTTCCAATCAGGAGGTTACTTTCCGTTATAAATATTCGGAGGATGCCGAGGATGTGAAGGAGTACACCTTCGATGGCATCACCCTTCAGCGTAACCACCGCACTTATGTTGTAGGTAGCCTTCTTACCGAGGTTGTTACCTTCTATGTGAAGATTAACCCTGTTTGGGATGATTCTCATATCTACCACGGCGACGGCACCGGCTCAACACCTCCTGCCGCAGTGGTTGTTCCCGCACCCGTGATTGTTTCTACTTCTACTATGGACGGTGACGAGAGAGTACAGCTCTCTTGGACCGCAGGCGAGGGTGTTACCAAGACTATTGTTTCTTGGGGCAGCAATGTAGCCGAGTTTGAGGTTACCCGTGCTGATGATGTAACAATGACCAAGATTATTGAGGATCTTGACGAGGGTGATATCGCCTTTACATTGACAAACTACGACAAGGACGACAACGCATCTGACCCCGTAGAGGTTACAGCTCACGCTTACGGCGACCAGTACAAGGCTTCGCTTACTACACGTAATATGTCAAACTTGGCTTATGTGGGTAGTTCAAAGGTTGCTACTCCTACATTTGAGGCTTGGGATAAGGGTATGTATACTGCTATCACTTATACTGGTGCAAGCGAGGCTACCCTTGTTCAAAACTCTGCAACGACAGCAACTCTATCTAACGTTGCTTTGGGCGAGGAGATTACTTACTACACCGTTTACAAGCCCAACAACTGTATGGACACTTTCGATGGTCCAAAGAAGACCGCAATTGCTCGTTCTATTGTACCTATCAATGTAATGCAGTTTAATGTGAAAAATGATTCATACAATTGGGACTCTGTATTGGGACAACGTGTAAACGCTGTAGTAGCAAGAATCAAAGATAATGATATTCACATAGCTGGCTTGCAGGAGTTATATGACGGAAGTGCTTATACCTCTCTGATGAATAAACTTGGGAATGGCTATGCCGGCGTAACTTATGGACGTACTAAGGGATCTGATCGAGAAGCTTTAGCCATCGTGTGGAAAACAAGTAAGTTTACCTTAAAAACTCACGGCAGATTCTGGTATAATGGAGATAATATCAATGCAGCAGGCTACACATCTGCAGGAGGTATTACCGCTAAGTTTGAACGTTTTTGCGTATGGGCAATTCTTACAGAGAACACTTCCGGCATAGAGTACTTAGTAGCTACAACTCACCTCGCAAGTAAAGATGAAGACAAAGAAACGACTGATTATATGCAATTCCCTCTCAAATGGACACAAGCTCGTTGGCTGGGTGCAAATATTAAAAGTTTTGCAAAGTATGAAGAATCCAACATTCTTCGTTCTATGATTATTACAGGAGACTTTAATTGTAATAACAACACCATGCCTATTCTAACTGGTTTTGGAACGTCAAACCATGTTAATGCAAGTTTCTATGATACGTGGGATCTAACAACTAATCATACAAGTCCTGATAGTAGAGATGGTTATGTACGAAGCACCATGAATGACGATAATGGTAATCAACAAAAATTTACTTACTTTGATTATGTCTTTGTCAACAAAGCGGACGATCCTTGTAAACTCACAGGTAAAACAGACTCGAACTCAGATTTATCACACAAAGACAGCAACTGTGCATCAGCTATATTCGATGATTGTAAGGTAGAGGTGCTTTCTCATACTATTCATCCTGCAAAGTATAACAGCACACATATATCTGACCACAATGCGGTATCGGTACAGTTGAAATATACTTATCCTAATCCCGAATAGTGGAGAGAAATCTATAAATAAAATGTGTTGGATAAAAAGCGTCGAGTTTTCGGCGCTTTTTTTATTGCCATACCGCACAGTAGCTTTGTTTTTTAGGGAGGTTATGGAATTTAGGGAGGTTAGGGAGGAGGTTTTCACTAAACTCATTAAACTCCCTAAACTCACAAACCTCCCGAAACTCACGCCCCCCCCCATTAACGCGGGGATAGTTTGGGGCTATTCCTTCCCTCTCCTCTCCGACACTGCCGAGCCCGCACTGTGTCAAAACTCGCAGAAATTGTATCAACAGATATATTAAATAAATTTTACAATTTAATTGCGGGTTTTAATAAAATTTATAATTTTGCATATACAGTTTTGCACACCTTTATATTATAAGGCCCCGAAAAGAGCAAAAAAAGGCTTGCAAGAGGAAAAAACAGAGGATAAACGACAAAAAAATACTAACCTATAAAAACTTTGCTTATGAAAAGATTTTTACTTCCCCTAATGATTGCTTTTGCTGCATTGGCATTTACAGCTTGTAGTGAGGATATCTTCGGTGTGGAGGAGATGGATCAGACACGTGCCACAACAACCGTCAGCTTGAAGGTTATGCAGTACAACGTGAAATCTGCTCGCCCCGTTGAGACAAGTGGTCACGAGTGGAGCAAGCGTAAGGCTGCCATCGCTGCCTACATCAAGAAAGAGGCTCCCGATGTAATCGCAGTACAGGAGTTGTATAACGGCTGGACAATGAACCAGTACAGCCAGCTCAACAGCTTGATTTCATCTGTTTACGGTGGTTATATCGCCTATCGCGGTACTACTACTGTGTGGGACAACGAGGGTTGTGCTATCTTCTACAAGAAGTCTCGTTTCTCTTTGGTTAAGACCGGTAAGTTCTGGCTCTCGGCTACTCCCGACAAGGAGTCAAAGGGCTGGGGTGGCGAGTACAAGCGTGTCACCGCTTGGGCTATCCTGAAGGATAAGACCACTGCGAAGGAGTTCTTTGTAATCTCTACTCACTTCGAGGATTGGGTACAGAAGGACGGTAACAACGGTAACTGCCAGTACGAGAGTACAAAGGTTATCAACGCACGCATCAAGTCGTTGGCAGGCGGTCGCAACGTTATCCTGATGGGTGACTTCAACAGCAACCCCGACAAGACTCCTGCAAAGATGTTGCAGAAGAAGTGGGGTCAGGGCGGTACTTTGGTTAATGCTCGCGATATCTGCCGCATCAACCCATCTGGCAACAAGTACACCACAAACAACTGGGACACTGCCGACAACACAGGTGCACAGTTTGACTACGTAATGATTACCGACAATGGTGCTAACTACGTATCATCACACTACACTGGTAACTCATACTACAACAGCGTGATGATGTCAGACCACAACCCCGTGATTGTTGACGCGAAGTTCGTTTACTAATCTTTACAGATTGCAAAAACAGAAGGCATCGGAGTTTTCCGATGCCTTTTTTGTTTGTTTGTTCGGCTTACTTTGTCGCCGGCTTGCTACGCGTGAAAAGCGACACGATAAGCAGCAGAACGATAGCTCCAAGCAGCGAGGTGAGCAGCGTGCCGACAGTGCCCATAGGCAACCAGCCGAACAGCGACACAAGCCAACCGCCCAGCAAACCGCCGATAAGACCCACAATAAGATTGATGATAAGGCCGGAGCCACTACCCTTGACAATAAGGTTGGCGAGCCACCCCGCAACCAAGCCGATAAGTAAATACCACAAGAAATACATAGTACAATGTTTTTAAGGTTTGCTGTGGTGGTGCAAATTTCGTTCCTTAATCACGCCCTCACAGCCAACCACGGCCGCAGGGAGAAAAAAAACCGGAGTTTTCAGTTGGAAAACTCCGGCCATCGAACAGTGCGATGCACTACTTCGTAACTCTACGCTCCTTGATACGAGCCTTCTTACCAGTGAGGTCACGCAGGTAGTAGATACGCGCACGGCGTACAACACCATACTTGTTTACCTCGATCTTGTCGATGTGGGGTGAGTAGAGAGGGAAGATACGCTCAACGCCTACACCGTTAGAAATCTTACGGATTGTAAACATCTTGGTCCTGCCTGAACCCTTAATCTGGATAACTACACCACGGAAGCTCTGCAAACGTTCCTTGTTACCCTCGACGATACGGTAAGTTACTGTAATTGTGTCACCAGCAGCAAACTGAGGCACGTCAGCCTCGCCCTTGGTCCACATCTGCTCGTTAACGAGCTTAATGATTGCATCTTTGTTCATTGTTGCAACAAATTTTATAATTTATCCGTTCAACATTATCGCTGTGCCGACTCTACCATACAGCTCACTAACTTATAATCCCGATAGAGAGCAACCACATCTCCCATACTATGAAAACGCAGCACAGCCACCCTATCAATAAGCCAGCACCCTATATAAGAGGTTGATACGGGAGTGCAAAGATATGCAATGAAAATCAAAAATCAAAATTTTTGCCATGAAAATCGCCTTTTTCACACCGTGCAACTATCTCTGCATCACGCTAAAAGGCCATGAGCACCACATTGACAGCCGCCGCAAGCAGCATCAGACGATAGAGTGTCTCGGTAAAACCAACGCCCATACGCACGAAGAACAGCGGCACGACAACAGCCACGGGGAAGGCTATCAGCACGAAGAGTGCAGAGGTGGCACTCGGCAGGGCAAAGAGTCCCATCAGCACGCACATAAGCAGTGTATTGAAACGCAGCACAACCCTCGACTTGCTCTTGATGGAGTAGCGGTCCGACACGGTCAGGGCCACAGCACACGCTATCATCACGATAACGATGCCGATGAGAATTATCGTCACAAAGTTAAGCGACTCGAAGAAGCGATACTCGCTGACGGTGAGCAGGTTGGAGTATATCGTATCAGCAGGGGCCATAAAACTGCCGCCCGCACACCAGTTCCAGTAACATATAGCGAAGAGTGGCAACAGAAGGCTTGCGACAGCGACCGCCAAATCACGCCACGAGGCACGCACGAAGAGCACCAGCAGCGGCAGAGCAACATACAGCAGGGCCGCAGGAGCCAGCAGCAGCGGCAGCATACCGAGGTAGAGCATCGCCAGCGAGAGGTCGCCAAAGCGTTCGGTACGCATAATGAAACGCGTCATCGACTTGGTTGCCAGATACATCACAAGGGCCAGCACCGCCAGCACCATATATTCGGTACTGCCGACAACACACGCCGCAACAACGGCGAAGATGGGGATACCCATAATCGTATAGGCGGGGTAGATGGAATAACGCACGCCCAGGCGTCCTACGCCAAGACCCACGAAACACATAGTGAATGCCCACAGGATGGCCGACAGCACAGGTATATGCTGTTGCCACGACTGCAAGACACCGCCGATGGGAGTTACGACATTCGCCACAGCCTCGCTTTCGGTGGGCCACAGAGCCGAACGCAGAGTCGTGGCTATCGCCACCACTATCAGCAGCAGCGTCAAATCGACTATTCTATGTTGTACAACCTTGCGAGCCATCGGGTCAATATTTTATGTCACAAATTTAAGAAAAAAGGAGTGAAGCAACCAAAATATTTCTAACTTTGTGATGTTATGCTTGAAAATTCTTATCAAACAGAGCTTATAGAGGCGGGCTGCGACGAGGCAGGTCGCGGATGTCTGGCAGGTAGTGTCTTCGCTGCGGCGGTGATTTTGCCGCCCGACTTTCATCATCCGCTGCTCAATGACTCAAAGCAGATGACTGAACGACAGCGTAACCTGCTGCGTGAGGTTATCGAGCAGGAGGCTGTGGCGTGGGCCGTAGCGGAGATTTCGGCGGCCCGCATAGACGAGATAAACATCCTGAATGCCTCTATCGAGGGTATGAACATCGCCGCCAAAAGCCTTAAAGTCTCACCGCAGTTCCTCGCCATCGACGGCAACCGCTTCACATCACATATCGGTCTGCCCTACAAGTGCATCGTCAAGGGCGACGGCAAATATGCCGACATAGCCGCCGCATCGGTGCTGGCAAAGACCCATCGCGACGAGTATATGATGCGTCTGCACGAGGAGTATCCCCAATACGGCTGGGCTGGCAACAAGGGCTACCCCACCAAGCAACATCGCCTCGCCATACGCCAATATGGCCTCACGCCTTATCATCGTCTGTCGTTCAACCACGACCAGGGGCAGCTGGAGCTGTTTTAACCGTAGTCGATAAACGAAACAAGAGAGCCTGTCGGACCATTGTCGGACAGGCTCATCTATTTCAAGAATAACTCTAATTACATTCGCTGCGGAACATCAATGCCGAGCAACTTCATAGCACGGCTGATAACGCGGGCAATCTGTGCCGAGAGCATCAATCGCATACGACGCACCTCTTCGTTCTCCTCGCGGAGGATTGAGTGGTCGTGATAGTAGCCATTGAAGGTCTTGGCCATATCGTAGGCATAGGCCGCAATCATCGATGGGGCTAAGTTCTCACCTGCCGCAGCCACAACATTGGGGAAATCGGCCAATGACTTGATAAGCTCAATCTCCTCGCCGAGCAGCTCGGTGCAGTTATGCGACTTATAGTCGATACCTGCCTCGTCGGCCTTACGCAGAATAGAGCAGATGCGGGCGTGGGTGTACTGGATGAACGGACCTGTGTTGCCGTTGAAGTCGATAGACTCGCGGGGGTCGAACAACATAGTCTTCTTGGGGTCCACCTTCAGGATAAAGTACTTCAAAGCACCCAAGCCGACCATCGTGCATACGGCATCGGCCTCCTCCTTTGTGCAGCCGTCGAGCTTGCCCAACTCCTCCGACATCTCGCGTGCCGTTGCGACCATATCCTCAATCAAATCGTCGGCATCGACAACTGTACCCTCGCGTGACTTCATCTTACCCTCGGGCAACTCAACCATACCGTATGAGAGGTGGTAGATGTTGTCACTCCACTCGTAGCCCAGCTTCTTCAAGACGAGCTTCAGCACCTGGAAGTGGTAGTTCTGCTCGTTACCCACGACATAAATCATATCGTCGAGTTTATTCTCCTCGAAGCGGCTCAGGGCTGTACCCAAATCCTGCGTCATATATACCGATGTGCCGTCGCCACGCAGAAGGAGCTTCTGGTCGAGGCCGTCAGCCTCCAAGTCAATCCATACCGAGTTGTCCTCCTTGCGGAAGAAGACACCCTTGTCCAAGCCCTCCTGAACGAGTGACTTACCCAAAAGGTAGGTCTGTGACTCGTAATATACCTTGTCGAAATCGACACCCATAGCCTTGTAGGTCACATCGAAACCATCATATACCCAGCCGTTCATCGTCTGCCACAGCTCATATACCTCGGGATCCTTCGCCTCCCACTTACGCAGCATCTCCTGTGCCTTCAACATAATGGGGGCCTGCTTCTTCGCCTCGTCCTCCGACATACCTCCGGCAACGAGCTCCTTGACCTCAGCCTTGTAGTGCTTGTCGAACTCGACATAGTACTTTCCTACCAGGTGGTCGCCCTTCATACCCGATGACGCGGGAGTCTCGCCACCGCCATAGAGCTGCCATGCGAGCATAGACTTGCAGATGTGAATACCGCGGTCGTTCACCAGATTTACCTTGATGACATTGTGGCCGTTGGCTTTGAGAATCTGTGCAACGGAGTAACCCAACAGGTTGTTGCGGATATGACCCAGGTGAAGGGGCTTGTTGGTGTTGGGTGACGAGTACTCAATCATAATCGTACGACCCGAAGGCGCTGCCTGACCGAACTCCTCGTCAGAGGACACCTCGGCAAAACGTTCTGCCCAGAACGAGGGCGAGATTACGAGGTTCAGGAAGCCCTTGATAACATTGAAGCTGCTGATTTGCTGATTGTTGGCCACCACATGCTCGCCAATCTCTGTGGCGGTCATCTCGGGTGACTTGCGGCTCATTTTCAGCAGCGGGAATGTCACGAGGGTATAGTCGCCCTCAAACTCCTTGCGTGTCTTCTGAATCTGCAACTGCGAAGGCTCCACCTTGCCATACAACGCCTCAACCGACGAGGCCACGATGTTCGAGATAAATGTTTCGATATTCATATCTTGTAAATGCTTGTTATTCATTTTGAAATTCCGCTGCAAATATATGAATTTTCCGCATAAAATCGTTATAATATATCATTATATATTATTATATCTCTCCCGAAGGCCGACATTCGCTTGTGCCCAGGACAAGACTCGAACCCGAACGAGGGACTTTCAGACGCACTGCAATATCGTGCCAGACTATCGAACACGCAGCAGCGGGACTCGAACGGTGGCAGAAGCCGAGAGCAGAGTGAAGGGTGAAGAGGTGGCACACAACATAGTTGGATGCTTTGAGGCGATAGGCAAAAGTGAATTTATTCATATTTTGCCTATTGACACAAGGCATAAATTGCGTAGCAATGTGACACCGAAAATAACCCGCAGACAACTCTGCCGAGGCGCAACACGCTGAACGAGTCCCTTTCAGACGCACAAAAAAATAGAGAGCAATCAGCTCTCTATTTTTGCAGTGCGGATAAAGGGACTCGAACCCCCACGCCTCTCGGCATCAGATCCTAAGTCTGACGTGGCTACCAATTACACCATATCCGCAAGGCTCAACAACTTTTTTTGTCGTTTTGCTGTGCAAAGGTAGTAATTTTATTTTATCTACGACGCTAAATCTCAAAAATTTAGATTTTTTGGCTTTTTTTGCATAATTTTGTCGCTGCTTAAACTCCGGTTATGTCGAAGATCATCACACTCACACTCTCGCCACGCGAGTCTGCCGATTTAGAACTGTGTGCCTCGCTGGCGGCACAGCGGGCAGGTGTGCGTCGTGAGGATGTGGCTCTGGCACGCGTAGTGAAGCGTTCGATAGATGCTCGCCGTGCCCCCGTGAAGGTCAATATCAGCATAGAGATTTTTGAGGACAACGAGCCGCAGCCAGCACCCATACACTTCGACTACCCCGACGTGAGCCACTCTACGGAGATTGTGGTCGTAGGCTCGGGCCCCGCAGGTCTGTTTGCTGCCCTGCGACTGATTGAGTTGGGGTACAGACCCATACTCTTGGAACGCGGTAAGGAGGTATTGCCCCGCAAGCAGGATATAGCACAGATAAATCGCAATCAGGATATCAACCCCGACTCAAACTACGCCTTCGGAGCCGGCGGTGCAGGCACATTCTCTGACGGCAAGCTGTTCACACGCAGCAAGAAGCGTGGCGACTACAACAAGGCATTACAGGCGTTGGTCTTTCACGGTGCTGCGGAGGAGATTCTCTACGAGGCACACCCCCACATAGGCACCGACCGTCTGCCACGCATCATCAGCAACATCTGCAAGACAATAACCGATGCCGGTGGCGTTATCCGCTTCGGCAGTCGCGTGTCGGGCTTCATCGTTCGCGAGGGTCGCATCTGCGGCGTGGAGGTCGGCGACGAGAGGATAGAGGGTGCTGCCGTAGTATTGGCTACGGGTCACTCGGCAAAGGATATATATCACACGCTACACCGCGACGGCATACGCTTGGAGGCCAAGGCTTTCGCTATGGGTGTCCGCATAGAGCATCCGCAGCGGCTGATTGACTCCATTCAATATCATCTGCCCGAACGCGGCGAGTATCTGCCCGCAGCAGCCTATACGCTTGTAAATCAGATTGAAGGCCGTGGCGTATATTCGTTCTGTATGTGTCCCGGAGGTTTCATCGTGCCGGCAATGACCGATGCCAGACAGTCGGTGGTGAATGGTATGTCGCCCAGCCAGCGTAACTCGCGTTGGGCAAACTCGGGTCTCGTGACGGAGATACGCGTAGAGGACTTTGCACACCTCGAAGAGCAATACGGCCCATTGGCAGGACTCGTCTTTCAGCAGCAGCTGGAGGAGGCGGCACGCCTGAACGGTGGCGACAGGCAGATAGCACCGGCACAGCGAGTGTCGGACTTCGTGGCCGGCAGAGCATCGACATCACTCCCCGCAACATCGTATCTGCCGGGGCTTTGTTCATCGCGACTGGATAGGTGGATGCCCGCCTTTATGGCTTCGGCACTGAGAAAGGGTATCGCATCGTTTGACCGCAAGATGCGTGGATATGTTACGCCCGACGCGATAGTGGTAGGCGTGGAGTCACGCACCTCAACACCCGTACGCATACCTCGCGACAAGGATACACTTATGCACCCCGAAGTGAAGGGGCTTTTCCCTACGGGCGAGGGTGCCGGTTATGCCGGAGGTATCATCTCGGCGGCTCTTGACGGAGAACGCATAGCAAATGCCATCGCCGAATATATCGGAAAATAGGCCGAAAATCACATTTTGACAACATTAAAACCACGTTTTTCGCCCCAAAAAGGGGGCGAATGTTAAGTTAATGTTAAAATTTATTAAAAAAATGTGAAAAAAATTTAAAAATACTTGCACGCAATACTTTTTAGCCTTATCTTTGCAGTGAAGTTTTAAGGTTCATTAGGTTAGTAGTTTTAGGTTGGTAGAGGCTATCGGAAGGTTGTAACCACAAAAGGGGCGTTTCTGTAACGCACAAGGTTACTAAGACAAGGGACGGTGCTCGTTCTTGTGTCGAATACCTCCGAGGACCTCGATTTTTTTTGCCCTATACCGAAGCCCTCGCCCATCGTTATCACATCGATTTCGCTATCCCACAATAAGATAGCTCACAACAGAGCATATCGTCAGCACCAGACCTACGGCCGACTCGTAGGGTATAAGACGCAATCTCTCCTTGATACTCATCTCGACAGCTCCACCCGTAGCGTGGAAGAATGAGCCGTGTGGCAGGTGGTCCAGAACGGTAGCACCTGCATTTATCATAGCAGCACCCCACACCGCCGACACACCCGACGCGAGCAGCGTGGGAGCAAACGATGCCGAGGCGATGGTAGCACCAGCCGTAGTAGAGGCCGTAGCCGCCGACATCACAGCACCCGACAGAGGTGCAAGTAGCAGACGAGCCGACTCGCCATCGCCAAACATAGCGATAAGCATAGAGGTCAGCGACGAGGACTTTATGATTCCTGCAATAGCACCCGTACTCACCAGCAGAACAGCCACAACCGACATCTTCTCCAAGCCGTAGCTGATGCTCTCGCCCGCACTACTCCACTTGCGGGTAGTGAAAAGAGTAACCACACCACCTACGGGCAGGGCGATAAGCGGGTCAATAGCGATGCCCGCCAGCGGACGCAACATAAGCAGCACGATGACCACGACAGGGCCTGCGATACTCGCCCAGAACGAGGGCAGCGAGCCATCCTCGGTGACCGACAGCTCGCCCTCCGTATGCGTCAGCGGCTCCTTGCGTGAGGGCATAAGCGGAAGAATGATATAGACGGTCACAATCAGACCTATAACGGCAGCGGCAATGTTCGCCAGCATAACCGACGACAAGGGTGCAGAGAAGTTCTCGGCAGCGATGATTGTGTTGGGGTTGGGCGAGATGATATTACCGCACTTGCCACCGCCAACCATAGCCAGCAGCATAGCGAAGCGAGAGATGCCCACCCGCTGGGCGATGATGATTGCGATGGGTGCTACGGTGATGACCGCCACATCGACAAAGACGCCGACAGCCGTAAGCAACATAGTGGCAAGGGCCAGTGCAAGATAGACGTGGCGACGTCCCAGACGATTGACTATGGCGTGCGAGATAGATGCCGCCGCACCCGTCTTGATAAGGACTCCCGACAGCACTCCTGCCGCGATGATGCGTATAATGGCGGGTGTGATATCCTTCACGCCCGACACCATATTTGCGACCGTTCCGTCAAGACCCATACCGCCCAGCAGACCGCCTACGACGGCTCCGAGCAGCAGACTATATACGGGCGAAAACTTACGGATAATCAACACTATGGCCAACACGAGGCCGATAATTGCACCTATTGCACTGTTCATATATGGTAATTAGATTTTTCGGGTTATTATTCTGGCTATCTGACAAGCCGTACGTTCCACATTTGCCGCAGCGACATCGCGTTGCATGGCCCTCTCCAAAGCTATGGGGCCAGCCACTACGGGCAGTATAGCCACAAAGGCACTCTGCTCCAGCTCCTCGCACATCTCGACAGCTCCACCGATAGCGATAACGGGGATATTATGGCTCTGTGCCACACGCAGGACCCCACTCGGAGCCTTGCCCATAACGGTCTGACGGTCAATTCGTCCCTCGCCCGTAATAACAAGGTCGCTGCCTCTGACAATATCGTCAAAGCGAATTGCCCGAAGCACCATATCGACACCCCTCTCCAACTTCGCACCTAAAAGAGCCTTGAAGCCACCGCCAAGACCTCCCGCAGCACCTGCACCCGCCAGCGAAGCAACATCCTCGCCATTATGACGCTTGACAACCTCGGCAAAATTACGCAGACCTCTATCCAGCTGCTCGACCATAGCTCGGTCAGCACCCTTCTGCGGAGCATATACATAGGCTGCACCCTGCTCTCCATAGAGTGGATTGGTAACATCGCACGCCACCGTAATCTCTGCCTCACGCAGTTGCGGCATCACACCGCTATCGTCTATCGTGGCTATGCGTGACAAAATCTCGCCACCGCCCGACAGCTCCACTCCCGCAGCGTCAAGGAAGCGATATCCCAGAGCCTGCATCATACCCACACCGGCATCGTTTGTGGCACTGCCGCCTATGCCCATCAATATCCTACGGCAACCGCGACCGAGGGCATCGACAATCATCTCGCCAGTACCATAGGTTGTGGTCTTTAACGGGTTGCGTTCCTCCACCAAGAGCAGAGGCAGGCCACTCGCCGCCGCCATCTCCATAACGGCCGTAGTGCCACCATCCACCACACCATAGCGTGCCACGATGCGACGCATCAGCGGGTCGGCAACCTCAACCTCAACGACCTCGCCACACAGTGTATGCACCAGAGCCTCCACCGTACCCTCGCCACCATCGGCGATACTCACACAGCGTACCTCGCACTGCGGCAGCACGCGATGCACACCTCGGGCGACAGCCTCGGCAACCTCCTGCGACGACAGAGAGCCCTTGAACGAATCTACTGCAACGGTTATCTTTTTCATAATAAATTCGCAATAACAGAATTAGGGATAAGTCAGCGGAGGGACTTTTAATCGGCATTGCCCCCGCCTGACCACACCCAAGCATTACGCAAATATACGGATATTTCAACTCGCAAATTCAACTAATAAATGCAACGGAATTATCGGTTTGAGATAACTTCAGTAAGCAGAGAGGAAAATTTCCTCCCTTGCTCTACTGAATGGGATAAAAGTGCTTACTTTACTCCGTCAAACC
>SUZG01000031.1 GCA_015060015.1 Rikenellaceae bacterium
CTCTATCACGGAAGAGTTAAAATGTTAGCCGACGCTGCTCGTGAGGGTGGCCTTAAATTCTAAGCGATATGTCAAATACAAACGTAAAGAAAGTTCGTACAAGCGACCTGGAGCTTAAGGATAGGCTCGTAGCAATCAACCGTGTTACCAAGGTAACCAAGGGTGGTCGTACATTTAGCTTCTCTGCAATCGTAGTTGTAGGTAACGAGAACGGTGTTGTAGGCTATGGCCTCGGTAAGGCATCGGAGGTTACATCTGCAATCTCGAAGGGTATAGAGGATGCAAAGAAGAATTTGGTAAAGATTCCCGTTATCAACGGCACAATTCCTCACAAGCAGGAGATGCGTTTCGGTGGTTCGGAGGTTATGATTCGTCCGGCAGCTCCCGGTACCGGTATCATCGCCGGTGGTGCGATGCGTGCAGTGTTGGAGTCAGCAGGTATCAAGAACGTGCTCGCAAAGAGTAAGGGTTCTTCTAACCCCCACAACCTCGTTAAGGCTACCGTATCAGCATTGTGCGAGTTGCGTGATGCACATAGCGTAGCACAGTTGCGTGGTATCTCAATGACCAAGGTGTTTAACGGTTAATTTATTGAATGACAATGGCAAAGTTGAAAATTACACAGGTTCGTAGCCAGATCGGCACAACCGCGCAGCAGCGCAAGAATCTTGCAGCTTTGGGTCTTCGCAAGATTAACCAGAGCGTAGAGCACGAGGATTCAGTCATCATCAAGGGTATGATTGAACGTGTAAAGCACCTCGTAAAGATTGAGGAGGTAAAGTAAGTTTAACGAAAAAAGTATTAACGAAATGGAACTCAATAATTTGAAGCCCGCCAAGGGTGCTACACATCACGACAAACGTGTAGGTCGCGGTGCAGGTTCAGGTCACGGTGGTTACTCTACTCGTGGTTTGAAGGGTGCCAAGTCACGTTCAGGTTACTCTCGTAAGCTTGGTTTTGAGGGTGGCCAGATGCCTTTGCAGCGTCGTTTGCCGAAGTTTGGTTTCAAGAACCTCAAGCGCGTTGAGTTTAAGCCTATCAACCTCTCTACATTGGAGGAGTTGGCAGCAAAGAAGGAGCTCACAGTAATCAATGTAGAGACTTTGATCGCTGCAGGTTTTATCTCATCTAACGATAAGGTTAAGATTCTGGGTAATGGTTCAGTTACCAAGGCTCTTACCGTTACTGCACACGCTTTCTCAAAGAGTGCCGAGGCTGCTATTGCAGCTGCCGGTGGTAGTGTAGAGAAGTTGTAAATTACAAAAACCTAAACTGATATGAACGGTTATATTATTGCTGGTGTGGTGATAGCTCTTATATTGCTATTGCTTGCAACCAACAAGAAATTCGTTGAAACATTGAAAAACATATACAAGGTAGAGGAGTTGCGTAAGCGTATCATCTACACAATCGGCCTTCTCCTTGTATATCGTTTGGGATGTTTTGTGGTTATTCCGGGTATCAACCCCAATATGTTGGGAGCTGATTCGGCTTTGGCAGACCAGATGAACAGCAATGCTCTGTTGGGCTTGCTCGACGTATTCTCTGGCGGTGCATTTGCCAATGCTGCGGTTTTCGCACTCGGAGTTATGCCATACATCACCGCCTCTATTATCATCCAGCTGTTGGGCATCATGGTTCCCGCAGTTCAGAAGTTGCAGAAGGAGGGTGAGAGTGGTCGCCGCAAAATGAACCAGTGGACACGTTTGCTGACCATCGGTGTATTGTGCATCCAGGGTCCTGCTTACATGGCCAACCTCTACAATACTATGCCTCAGGAGGCATTCGTATATGGAGGTACATTCTACTTCTTCGCCTATGCGACAGTGATTCTTATCGCCGGTACCATGTTTACAATGTGGTTGGGCGAGAAGATTACGGACAAGGGCTTGGGTAATGGTGTGTCACTTATCATTATGATTGGTATCGTAGCACGCCTTCCGCAAGCATTGCTTGCTGAGTTTACAGCACGCGTAAGTACCTCATCGGGCAGCCTCATTATGTTCGTTGTGGAGATTGTCCTTCTGTTCTTGGTGTTTATGGCAGCTATTGCAGTGCTTCAAGCAGTTCGCAAGGTGCCTGTACAGTATGCAAAGCGTATCATCGGTAACAAGCAGTATGGTGGTGTACGTCAGTACATTCCTTTGAAGATGAATGCGGCAAACGTTATGCCTATCATCTTTGCTCAGGCTTTGATGTTCATCCCTGCTCTTATCCCCGGTATTCAGGGAGCCTTCTCAAATATTCAGGGCTTCTGGTACAACTTTACGCTTGCAGTGTTGGTAATCCTGTTTACTTATTTCTACACAGCGATTATCATCAATCCTCAGAATATGGCAGACGATATGAAGCGTAACGGTGGCTTCATCCCCGGTGTTAAGCCCGGCAAGCAGACCGTGAACTATATCGACTCTATTATGACGAGAATCACCCTCCCGGGTTCAATTTTCCTGGCTTTGGTGGCTATTATGCCTGCCTTGGCAATGCGATTCCTGGGTGTTCAGCAGCAGTTCGCCTTGTTCTATGGCGGTACATCGCTTCTGATTATGGTGGGAGTTGTTCTCGATACTCTCAAGCAGATTGAAAGCTACCTTTTGAATCGTCACTATGATGGTCTTATGAAGACCGGACGTATTCAGGGACGTTATTAAGATTCCGATTGGAGAAAAGGTAATCGGAGCCTGTTATATAATTAAAGGTATAAGTCGTCAAGCCGCCCGCATCCGATAGCTCTCTTTGTGGAAAGATGAGGTTTGATTAAAATATCGGATGGGCTGGCAGACGATAGAGATAGAAAACCGAACGATGATTTATTTGAAAACAGACGAGGAGATTGAGCTCCTTCGCGAAAATAACCTTCTGGTAAGCCGAGCATTGGCAGAGGTGGGTAAGCATATCCGCCCGGGGGTTACTACGCGTGAGCTTGATAAGATTGCCGAGGAGTTTATCCGCGACAATGGTGCCGAACCGGCATTCCTCGGCTATCAGGGTTATCCCGCATCGGCCTGCATCTCGGTAAACGAGCAGGTAGTGCACGGCATTCCCGGAGATAGAGTCATCGAAGAGGGCGACATTGTCTCGGTTGACTTGGGTACATTTTTGAAGGGGTTTGTTGGTGATTCGGCATATACGTTTGCCGTAGGTGATGTAGGCGAAGAGGCTCGCCGACTTCTGGAAGTCACCAAAGAAGCTCTTTGTAAAGGTACAGCACAGGCAAAGGCCGGTAATCGCGTGGGCGACATATCGGCAGCAGTGCAGGAGTATGCCGAAAGTTTCGGCTACGGCGTAGTGCGAGAGCTGGAAGGACACGGTTTGGGTCGGAAGATGCACGAGGCCCCGGGTGTCCCCAACTTCGGAGCACGCGGCAGAGGACCTCTCTTGAAGGAGGGTATGGTCATCTGTATAGAACCAATGATTACGATGGGAAACAGAGCAGTGGTCTTCGAACGCGACGGTTGGACCGTACGCACCCGCGACCGCAAGCCCGCCGCACATTTTGAGTATGCTGTGGCTATCCGTCGTGACGGACCGGACGTGTTGACAGACTTTAATATAATCGAACAGGCACTTAACAACTAAAAACTCTATGGCAAAACAAACTGCTATTGAACGCGACGGAACAATCATCGAGGCATTGTCAAATGCTATGTTCCGCGTAGAATTGGATAACGGACACGTTATCACGGCACATATCTCTGGTAAGATGCGTATGCACTATATCAAGATTCTTCCCGGAGATAAGGTCAAAGTGGAGATGACCCCCTACGATTTGAGTAAGGGTCGCATATCCTTTAGGTACAAATAATTAAGATTGCTTGAAAATTATGAAAGTAAAAGCATCAATCAAGAAAAGAAGTGAGGATTGCAAGAT
>SUZG01000008.1 GCA_015060015.1 Rikenellaceae bacterium
TCCTGGGTTGAGAACAAGTTGAACAACAGACCCAGAAAGAGGCTTGGTTATCTCACACCAAATGAGAAATTTAATTCAATATTAACAAATTAGAATTCGATTGCATTTGCAAGTTGAATTCGCCGATGTAAATCAATAAAAAAGTGTAATTTTGTAATTAGCAAAAATCTATCCCCACAGAGGCGATAGGGTTGCAAAAACGAAAAAATTAAAACAAAAAAGATATGAAAAGATTATTTCTGTTGTTGGCACTTGTGCTGGCGATGCCCACTATGGCACAGGTGAGTGTTACCGATTTGAAGGTCAATCATCTCTCGGCTCCCGAGGGTCTGACCGACCGTACGCCCTCGTTCAGCTGGATTTTGAAGGGCGACACTCGCGGCCTTATGCAGTCGGCCTACGAGGTTGCCGTTTATAAGGGCGGCAAGTGCGTCTGGTCATCAGGCAAGGTTAAGTCGGAGAACTCTCTGACCGTTCCCTACGAGGGCCCCGAGTTGCAGTCGGGTACCCGCTACGGCTGGAAAGTGAGAGTGTGGGACAACAAGGGCAAGGTATCGAAGTGGGCAAGCAGCTCGTGGCTTACGGGCCTCTTCTCGCTGGAGGATTGGCACGCCAAGTGGATTGAGCCGAAGTTGCAGGACGACCGCTCGCCCATTATGCGTAAGGAGTTTTCGGTAAACAAGAGCATTGCATCGGCTGTGCTGCATGTTACGGCACACGGCCTTTACGAGGCCTCAATCAACGGCAAGAAGGTGGGCGATGCACACCTCACACCCGGTTGGACCGCCTATAACAAGCGTCTGCAATATCAGACCTACGATGTAACCGCGATGCTTGCGAAGGGTGCAAATGCCTTCGGCTTGGAGTTGGGTTATGGCTGGTATCACAGCCGTATGTGCTTCCGCGACCGTGCCGACCGCTATATGTATAACATCCATCAGGTGGGTGCTATCGCACAGATTGACATCACCTACACCGACGGCACGAAGGAGTCAATCACAACCGACAGGTCGTGGAAGGCCTCTACGGGCGAGATTCTGCACTCTACAATCTACGATGGCGAGACTATCGATGCCCGCAAGGCACAGCAGGGCTGGAACTGCGTAGGCTTCGATGACTCGGCTTGGGAGCAGGTTGCCGAAGCGTCATACTCGTTAGGCGAGCTCACCGCTTCGGAGTCGGAGCCTGTCGTTACACGCGAGAGAGTTAAGCCTGTGAAGTATTTCATCACCCCTGCGGGCGAGAAGGTGCTGGACTTCGGTCAGAATCTTGTCGGTCGCGAGGTTGTGAAGGTAAATGGCAAGGAGGGTCAGGAGATTGTCATTTCGCACGCCGAGGTTTTGGACGAGAAGGGTAATTTCTACACCACAAACCTCCGCACCGCGAAGGCTCAGACACGCTACACTTGCCGCGAGGGCGAGCAGACATTCTCTACGAAGTTCTCGTGGTATGGTTTCCGCTATTTGAAGGTCGAGGGTATCGAGGGCGACCTCAATTTAGACGATTTCGTTGCCGAGGTTATCTTCTCGGACTACCCCGAAACGGGCCATTTCGAGTCATCAAACTCTCTTGTAAATCATTTGCAGAGCAATATCAAGTGGGGTATGCGTGGTAACTTTGTCGATGTGCCGACCGACTGCAACCAGCGTGACGAACGTATGGGCTGGACGGGCGATGCACATGTATTCTTCCGCACAGCGACATTTATGGGCGATGTGCAGAACTTCTTTATCAAGTGGCTGAAAGATTTGGCTCTGGACCAGTGGCCGGGTGGCGAGATTACCGACCTTGTGCCTTGTATCCCCGGTTGGATGGGTGCAGGCCGTACGGGTTGGGCCGATGCGGGCGTTACTATCCCCTGGCAGCACTATATGGCCTATGGCGACAAGCGAGTGCTGGAAAATCAGTACGAGAGTATGAAACGCTGGATTGACTTTATGTTCCGCAACACGCAAGACTTCCTTTGGTCATCGGGCTGGCACTATGGCGATTGGTTGGCATATCAGGCCGAGAATGACTTTGGTGGTCGTTCAGCCGTGACCTACCGCCCACTTATCCAGCAGTGTTTTATGGTACACTCTGCCGAGCAGTTTATCGAGGCGGCAAAGGTGCTGGGCAAGACACGCGTAGCAGAACGCTATGCGGCGACTGTCGAGAAGTGCAAAAAGGCATTCTGCGAGGCTTACCTCACACCACGCGGTCACCTCGTATCATCTACGCAGACCGCCTATGTGCTTGCGTTGGAGTTTGATATGGTTCCCGATGAGGTACGCCCCACGATTGCGGCACGCTTGGCGGAGAATGTTCGCGAGTATGGCCACCTGACAACAGGTTTCCTCGGTACGCCTTACCTGTGCCACGCATTGAGCAATAACGGCTACACCGAGCTTGCATACCGCATCCTGCTGCACGAGGGCTACCCCGGCTGGTTATATTCGGTTAAGATGGGCGGAACGACTATCTGGGAGCTGTGGGACTCTATGAAGCCCGACCGCACTATCCCCGATACGGGTATGAACTCGTTCAACCACTACTCGAAGGGTGCCGTTGGCGATTGGCTCTATCGTGAGGCTGTCGGCTTGAAGGAGACCTCGGCAGGCTACAAGACCTTTATGGTACGCCCCAACCCGGGTGGCGGCTTTAAGTATATGGGTGCCGACAAGGTTACGCCTTATGGCCGTGCCGCAGCGAAGTGGTACGACGAGCCGGGCAAGTTCACTCTGGAGGTCGAGGTGCCTGCCAATACTACCGCCGAGATTTATGTTCCCTCGCCTTCGGTTGATGCCGTAACGGTTGATGGCGTGGCCGTTACATCGGTTGCCGATGTTAAGGTTGTCGGCAAGGATGGTCCTTACACGAAGTATGTAGTTGGTTCTGGAAAGTATAAGTTTGTAGCCAACAGATAATAAAACCGAAGATATATAAAAAGTAACGCGGGTAGTAAATCACTACCCGCGTTATTGTTTTGTTATACCCTATACTTTGAATAAATTCTTGTCCGAATATTGTCCATTGTGAAAAAATAATTAACTTTGTGATGTTGAGTGGTCGTTTTGTCCACAAGACAAACATATAGAAAGTGTTTTTCGCACGCCTTCTAAGAAAATGTGGAAGTTTTCAAAAATCGGAGGACAGACGAACAGCACTCATTTCTTGTATAGTTATGTGGCTATGCTTTCTATTTGCATACACCCCCATACTATCCAAGTGTGGGGCATTGTAGCGTTTATTCCGATTTGGGTCTTTCCACAACCTTCTTAGAAATGAACGAAAATTCAACTCCACACTTTCTTTTTTACTAATCCGCACATTTGGGAGTTAGGGTGCATCTTAAATTTTTTAGTCGATATGAGTAGTGATAGCGATTCAGAAGCAAAATGGGGTTGTTTAATTGGTGTAATAGGAGGTCCAATACTTTTTTTCCTTTGTATAGGAGCAGAATACATTCTTTCGCCCATAAGGGAGTTTGCAATGTCAATACTTCCAATTGTTTTGGTTGCCATTGTTGTGATAGCCGTTGTGTATTATATGTTTAAAGATGCTTAATGCTGGAAATGTTATCTAATTATAATGGAAATACGGTGTTACTGCAAGTTTTTCAATTGGGTGTTGTTAAATGTTATAGCATTAGTGGGGGCCGATTGGTTAAGAGCTATGTAACTTATTAATTTTTGTGAATTATGAAAAAGATTCTATTGATTTTAATATCGCTATTTTGCTGTTTGCAATCATATGCACAGCGAGAAACATTAGCAAGGTTTATTATTCTTGAAGCTGTAATAGATGGCGAAGATGCGACTGATTTCTATATAGATCAAAGTGCTTATGTCGTTTTTTATAATGTAGATGAAGAACCTTATTTTGCGATAATGTGTCCCAAAGATGATACGCAATCTTACGGGAAATTGACTTTGTATGACCATAAGGGGACTCCTGAGACCTCGGAAATGTATAAAATGGATGAAATAAAATTCCGTTGGAGTTACATAAATAGCTATGATTCAAAAAGGGGATCAGCAATGTGTTATTTTACAAAGATATATAAACCAAATGCTGTTGCTTTTGAATTATCTATGGTAACAGAAGATATGAGTAGACTAACATTTAAGGGCTATATGCATGGATCTTTAAGATAAGTAGATCTATAAAATTACGAAATGATATATTTTAGGTTTGCTTTAAGATGAGAATTGGGTTGTCTAATGCGGGCAACCCAATTCTTTTCTTAAATATCTTCTTTACTTCCCGACGGGAGTGATGCGGAATACGAATGTATAATCCTGATACTCCACGCGATAAGGTTTTTGAGGCGGGAAACTCCACGAGTTGATGCAACCCAAGCCCTGATGTATGCCGTCGAAGCAGATATGTGTCTTGCCATCGGGCTTCAAATCGCCAGAGTGGCGTTGCTTTGGCCCAATCGTCACATCCATAGCCTCCTGCGAGTAGGGCAGAGCCGACACCGAGAATGAGGCATTTTCATCGCGACGCATCTCTGACTCCTCACCCTGTGCCCCCAAGGCAAAAGTCTCACTGCCACGCAGACATATACCAAAGCCCGACGAATCGGTAATCTCGCACCAACGAATATCGCTATGCAGACCCGACTCCTGCGGACGCACAAGTGTCTCGTCGTATTGGTCGGCAACACGCTGGGTGTAAAGACCTATATCGGCAGCCGCTTTGCGGTCGGAGTAACTCTCTATCGGGCCACGGCCATAGTAGTGCATCACACCATATCTCGCCGGCATCTCCACACGCATACCCACGCGGAACATACCGCCGACATCGGCACCCTCCTCGGTATCTAACTGCATATAGCCATTTATGCGGCCATCGGCATCGATGCTATAAACAAGTGTCAAAGTCGCCTTAACATCGGGCATAGCGTATTTTGCGGTAATATCCTGCAAATAACAGGGATATTTATGTCCCTCGGTCGTCTGCTTGCGATTCTCTGACGAGAACTCTATAAGCTCCATCTTCGGCTTACGCCATGCTGCGAAATTCTGCTCTGCTCTTGCTCCGAGGTCGTTCTCGGTGGGGGCACGCCAGAAGTTGGGTCGCAGGGTCGAGCCCTCGGCTAACAACTCCTCGCCGTCGTACTGCATCGAGCAGATAAAGCCTTCGGCATTGAACTTTATGTTCCAATTCTCGCCACTGATGATGGTCTTGCCCTCCTCCGTTACACTCTTTATGGGGTTGTAGGGGGTGTCAGGTGCCAAATCGAAGTAGGCAAAGGCGAAACCTCCAATCTCCATCTGCTCGCGTGCCACAACAAAGCCGGCATCCAAAAGCGGCTGACTCTCTTTTAGCACATAGCGTACATTCAGCAACAACTCGTTACCCATAAATGGGAAATCGTAAAAATCCTTTTGCGTGTAGCCAAGCGAAATCTGCTTGCGTTCCTGCGGTTTGAGGTCGAGATTTTCGATGCGGCCACGCTTGAACGGCTTGCCGTTACACATCAACTCCCACTCCAAAGCGTAGGGCGTAAGGTCGGTGAAGAATCTCTCGTTGTAAATCTCCACAACGCCGTTTTTAATATCTACGGGCGTGGTGTGAATATCCTGCTGGATACGCTGCACCTCGTAGGCGTGGGCGTGGGGTCGGCGGTCTGCTGCAAATACGCCGTTGTTGTTGAACGAGTTATCCGAGGGGTCGTAGTCGTTGAAGTCGCCACCATAGAGGAACGACACCTTACCATCGGCCTCGTAGCGAGCCAGACCCTGGTCGGCAAAGTCCCAGATAAAGCCGCCCTGATAATTTTCGTATTTGCGAGTTAAGTCCCAATACTCCTTGAAGCCACCCATCGAGTTACCCATTGCGTGGGCATACTCGCAGAGGATAAGCGGGCGTGCAGGGTTGTTCTTCACATAGTCTTCGCACCACTCGGGCGTAGCGTACATCGGGCTCATAATATCGGTGCAGGCGACATTTTCGTATATCGCACGTTCATAATGCACAGGGCGAGATGTGTCGTAGCCCTTCAACCACTCATAGACTCTCTCAAAGTTGAAGCCCATACCTGCCTCGTTACCCATACTCCAACATATAATCGAGGGGTGATTTTTGTCGCGGGCAACCATACGCTTGTTGCGTTGCATATGTGCCAGCGAGTAGTCCTCACGGCGTGCCAGAGTGTTGCCACCGAAGCCAATGCCGTGTGACTCGATATTCGCCTCATCCATCACATAGAAACCATACTCGTCGCAGAGGTCATACCATTCGGGCATATTGGGGTAGTGCGAGGTGCGTACGGCGTTGAAGTTAAACTCTTTGAGTAGTTGCAAATCCTGCATCATACGCTTGCGGCTTACGACATAACCCGTCAGGGGGTCAGACTCGTGGCGATTTACACCTTTTATAATTACCGCCTTGCCGTTCACGAGCAGCTGGCTGTTCTTTATCTCCACCTTGCGGAAGCCTGTACGCTGTGCATAGGCCTCCGTGCAGCCCTTTGCATTGTGTGCCACAACCACAACCTTATAGAGATTGGGTGTCTCGGCACTCCACTTGGCAGGGTTTTCAACCTCGAAATGAGCCTTTGCTGTGCCCTTTACGGGTTTTGGGCTCTGCTCGGTTATGATGTTGCCTCGGGTATCGAGCAACTTCACATCGACCTTTTTCACACCCTTTGTGAGGGTTAAATCTACATCAAGCACGCCGTTGCGATACTCCTCGTCAAGGTCGGCCTTCACCCACATATCCTCCACGCGGGCCCTGTGGCGAGCCTCTACCGTAACATCGCGATAAATGCCGCTATGACGCCAGAAATCCTGCGATTCGAGATATGTGCCGTCACACCAGCGGAAGACCTGCAACGCAACGAGGTTCTTACCCGCCCTGATATACTTCGTAATATCGAAGCGTGCCGCCAGACGGCTATCCTCCGAGTAGCCGACAAACTTGCCGTTCACCCATACATAAACATTGGAATAGGCACCGCCTATGTTGAGGAAAATATCCCTCGTAAGCCACTCTGCGGGTATCTGCATCTCGCGACGATATGAGCCGACATGATTCTTCTCATTTGGCACGAGAGGCGGGTTGTCCTGCCAATGACCACGCCAAGCGTGAGCCGCATTGACATACAAGGGGTCGCAGTAGCCCTCTCTCTCCCACACCGACGGCACCATAATCTCGCCCCACGCCGAAGCGTCGTAGTCGGTAGCGAAGAAACCTTTGGCACGCTGGTTAGCATTCTCGGCAAAGTGGAACGCCCACTTACCGTTCAGCGAAAGGGTATATTCGCTGCTGCTGCGATACGCTTGTCGGGCCTGCTCCTCGCTGTCGAATATCTTGAACGACGAGTGAATAGGTGCTCGGTTCAGTTCATTCAGTTCGGCATCATACCACTCGGTAAAGCTCTGTGCCGAAAGGGTCGTGGCAGCCAATAAAATGGCAATAACGGATAGGATATGTTTCATAATTTCCTCTGTTTTTATCTCTTGAACTCTATTTTCGCAGCCACAGGGTAGTGGTCGGACGGCACACGACGCTGGTGATTCTTCTCGCCCGCGTTACCGCCATCGCCCTCCTCACGCCAATAGGCATCGGTGAGTATGGCGTAGTTCGCCACCGTCACATCCTGTGTTACAAATATATGGTCGATGCGGCTCTCGGTATATGCCGCCGAATTAAATCCCTGAAACGTGCCGTTTGAGGCAAAGCGGTGAAGTGCCACATCGTACGCATCGGCCAGCATCCCGCTTGTGAGCATCGTCTTGTAAGCCTCGTCGTGCTGATCTACATTGAAATCGCCCACCACAACAGCCCTCTCGTTGTGACACATCTCTGCGACTTTGCGTTGTATGAGCTTGGCCCCCTCGCGGCGAGCCTCCACGCCTATATGGTCCATGTGCAACGAGAAGAACCAGAACTTTTCTCCCGTAGTGCAGTCTTTTATGTGGGCGTATGTGCAGATGCGTGGCAGAGCAGCATCCCAGCCCTTCACTCCCACCCGGTCGGGATTCTCCGATATCCAGAACATCCCCGAATCGAGAATCTTGAATTTGTCGCGTTTGTAGATTATCGGAGATAACTCACCCTGCATCTTGCCGTCATCGCGGCCGCCGCCTATGAAGTCATATTCGGGTAACTGTGCCAGCATATCTTCCAGCTGTGGGCGTGTGACCTCCTGTGCACCGAAGATATCAAAGTCGTGCCAGCGTATCTGCTCGCACAGTACGATGTGGCGGCTCTCCCAGCCATCTCCCTTGTGGGCATCGTTGTCGTTTGCGACACGAATATTGTAAGAGCCTACGGTAAGGCTCTGTGCCGAAAGGGTCGTGGCAGCCAATAGTGTGCAGATGATAAGCAGGGCTCGTTTCATATATTATCTTGTTTTTGTCGCGTTGGCATCGGCCTTCTTCGTCTGTCATAATTATCAGAATGTTGCCGATGCTACGCAAATATACGCAATAAGTCGTTATCTGCCAAACCTCCACACCCCTTGTGAAACAAAAAAATCCGCCTAACATCAAATGTTAGACGGATTCTATCAAATCATATAATTATCTACGCTTCCAGCATCGGTTTCAGAACACCAAAGAAGAGGCAAGCGATAACAAATGTCACAAAGATATTGAAAGTCTGTGCCACAAGGAAAGATTTGAGCAATGCTCGGTTCTCCTTCGAGATAATATCTTTCAGACGAGTATCCAGACCGATACAAACGAATGCCAGCGAGAAGAAGAGTCCAGAGAACATCTTGGCGATATCCTTCGATGAATTCTTCTTGCGTTCGGGCTTCTTTGCAGCCACCTTCTGTTCCTCAACAACGGGAGCCTGTGCCTCGGCAACAACCTCTTCTGTAGCAACCTCTGCAACCACAGCCTCGGTAGCAGTAGCCTCTGCCGCAACAGCCTCCTCAACCGCCACAGCAGCGGGCTGAACAGCCTCGGCTACAACCTCCTCCACCTGCGGCTCCTTCAACTCACCCTTCTTCAGGATGCCGTTAGCCGAAAGGATAGAGAACACAGCCGATGCAACAACGAAACCAAGCACGAACTTCGGGAACTTCTCCCATACGATGCCCAGCGAAGGACGCTGCATCTGACCACCCTCGCTACGAGCCGAGAGATAGAGAGCAATGAAGAATGCCACAACGCCGATAAGGATATTCTGCACACCCTTAACCACCATTGCCACCTCGTTCGCCTTGTCGCTGAAAATCTGGCTTGATGCACCTACGCCCGATGTGGTATCCACCGTACCGCCAATCCATGCACCTGCCACCTGATTGATAACCTCGGGGTCATCGAACAGCAGCGGCAGAATCATATTTGCCAGCCAGGGCATAAGGTAAATCATCGGAACGACGATGATAAGCACCAGCGAAACGATATACGAGAGCTTCTTGTCGTCGCAGTTTGCCACGCGTGACGCTGTGATACAAGCCGACACACCGCAGATTGACATACCGCTTGAAAGCACCATTGCCGACCTCTCATCAACACCCATACGGCGTGACACCCAGAATGCGAAGAACCATACGATTCCCACTACGAGTATCGCCTGCATAAGGCCATAAGCACCCGACTTCATCACCTCGTTGAAGAGCACCGTAGCACCCAGGCAGACAACGCCGATTTTGATGAAAAACTCGCCCTGAATAGCGGGTTTCAGCCAGTCGGGCACGTGGAACAGGTTTCTCACGATAAGGCCGAAGATTACCGAGAAGAATACAGCCTCAAAGCCGAACTCCTTGATGATAGGAATCTTCGCCACGACCTGTGCCAGCATCGAGATAGCAAAGACGAAGATAAGTGACCAGAGCATACCTTTCATCGGACGACGCATCAGATAGCTGCCTGCATAGAGGGCTATGAGTACGATGACGAAGAGGATTGCAAGATTGTACCAAGCATCAGCAGTCGCAAATGTCGAAGGAATGCTGGGAACTGAATGTGGAATAAAGATTGCCAACAGCAAAAGAGGGATACTCAACCATACGGTTACCCAGTCTTCCACGCGAAGTTTCTCCAAAAATTGTTTCATAAAATGTTATTTTTGTTCAAATAATTGTCCGAAACAAGTGGCCAAAAAGCCCAACAATGAGGCAAAGATGGCAAAAAAAGTCCGAATGGAAGTAAGTATTTATGCGTATAACGCCTTAACGGGGTATGTGCAGATGCTCCTCGATGGTGTTTTGCAGATGTTTGCGGTTTAGGTGCGTATAAATCTCGGTTGTGAGGATGCTCTCGTGGCCGAGCAGCTCCTGCACCTGTCGTATGCTCGCACCGCCTTCCAGCAGATGCGTGGCAAATGAGTGTCGCAGCGAGTGCGGACTCACTTTTTTTGTTATTCCGGCACGCTTTGCGGCCTCTTTTATTATCGTGAAAATCATCACACGCGTCAGCCTCTGCCCTCGGTTGTTGAGGAACAGAAAGTCGCGGCTTCCCTTGCCCTGCTTGCGGCCCTCGGTGTAGAGCTGTATGCGGTCGCGTGCCACGCCACTTATCGGCACTAAACGCTGCTTGTCGCCCTTTCCCGTTACGCGTATGTAACCCTCACCGAAGAACAGGTCGCCTATTTTCAGGTCGCACAGCTCCGACACACGCAACCCGCACGAGTACAACACCTCCAATATGGCTCGGTCACGCAATCCCTTCTGCGTTGAGTCATCTATCGAGCCTATCAGGGCATCTATCTCTGCGGTTGTGAGTGTTTCGGGCAGTGTACGCCCCGCCTTGGGTGGCGATATAAACTCGGCGGGCGAGGCGTCTATGCTCTCTTCGAGCAGCAGGAAGTTGAAGAAACTCTTCACGCCACTCAGCGTGCGTGCCTGCGAGCTCTTCTCGTTGCCACTCTCGTAGAGCCACCCCATAAAGCGTTCTATCATCTCCTTCTCCACTTTACGGGGCTCTACGTCGTAGCGGTGCAGAATGAAGTGAGCAAACCTCTCCAAGTCACGCATATATGACTCTACGGTGTTTGCTGCGAGGTGTTTTTCCAACCTCATATATACCCGATAGCGTTTCGCTACGGCCTCCCATCTGCTTTTGTTGTCCGCCATTGTTTTCTCTGCCCAAACGCCTCGTTTCCGTCACTCTGAGAAGGGCAAAGCCCGACGTGAGAGTCTGAAAACGAAGGCTTTGAGTTATCTTTTTTGTTTACTCCTCCGCTATGTCGGCAGCGTAAGCACTCCACGCCGTTTTGTAAGCATTCAGCACGCTGTCATCATCCGTCGCCGGCACAAAAATCTTGCGAGAGCCTGCATTGTTTTTGAATACATCCGTTCCCAAAGTCGGCGGAGTGGTTGGTTTGCAATATACAGCGGCCAGACTTGTACAGCCACTGAATGCTTCGGTGCTGATATTGCCCACACTTGCGGGAATTGTGATCTCTGTAAGACTTGTGCAACCCTTGAATGCTTTGCTATATATCGTGGTTACTGTTTCGGGCAATGATATTGCTTCAAGTGCGGTCTGGCCAATAAATGTACTTGCGGCTATTCTTTTTACATCGCCATCAAATATTATCACACCCTTCTTTGTTGCAGAATCCCACTTGTTGTCAATTTGTGTTGCTCCGAAGTTTGTGGCAGTAATCTCTATTTTTGCTGTTGCAGTATAGTAAATCTGATTATTCGGCTGATAACCTACAATATAGTTTTTATAATCTTTCCAGCCAACTGCGGCTTTGTAAGCATCAACAGACTCCATTGGAACATAAATCTTGCGACCATAAGCGTTGCCGTCAAAAGCTCCCCACGCACCGGCAAGTATTGTCGCTGTCGGAACAGCCATGCTATTGCAATAGACCGTACTCAAACTGCTACAACCATAGAATGCGGTTGCTCCGATTGAAGAAACGCTGCTCGGAATGGTTACGCTTTCAAGTTTGCTGTATGTGAAAGCATCAGCTCCGATTGTAGTGATACCTTCGGGAATGTCATACGATGTAAGCCCCGCGGGTGCAAATGTTATCAAAGCATTGTTAATAACCAGATAACGATTATCCGCCGATGCAAACTTGCCGTAAAAGGCTTTCAAACCGCTGCAATTGTTGAACGCATTGTGCTTAACCGATGTTACAGAGTTGGGCAGAGTGATGCTTGTCAGAGAACTTTTGTTCGAGAACGCCATCTCTCCGATTGATGTTACATCAGCCTTGAATGTAATTACACCCTCGCCCGTAGCCGAATCCCAATCGTTTGATGCGATAGTTGTGTTGAATGCCGAAACAAAAGGCTCTACCTTTTCAGTTGCGGTGTAGTAAATCTCTTTATTTGAAGCCTCGGCTTTTTCGGTGTAATAAAGCTCCAAACGGGTAATACGCGTGTTGTTGGCGTTATTTACCAACAAACGATAGGGCGTATTAGCCGATGTGCCACTCAATACATAGTTGAAAGAGAGGCCCTCGGCATCCATTTTTACAGCCTCGCCACCGCTTACAAAATTGCCCTCGGTGTCGGCAATACCAATGGTAACATTCTTTGATGCACTACTCTCGTTTTTAATCACGACCCTTGTCAAAGCCTTGCCTGCGATAGCAGGGAATTCAATATAAGCACCCTTTTGACCAAGCATCAAATAATCGCCCGAAGTGTTGAAATAGAAACCGCCCTCGCTTACACCACCTGCAAAAGCAAGTGTGTGCTCGCCAAAGGTATATTCTGTTCTATCAACGACCTGTGCTGCTGATGATGTGCCTACGGGGAACTCTGCGGGCAGAGAAGCCTCGTTGAACGCGATGCAGATATCGGCATCGCAGTTATGCTCCTCGACAACCTCGCCCTTCTCGAAATCGTACGCCACGATATAATCTTTGTAGTCCTTCCAACCCGCAGCCGCACGATAATCTTCCACCACAGCATAAGGAACATAAATCAATCTGTCCGCGTGGTTGCGATTGAAGGCTTGAATTGATAAAGCTGGAATATTCGTTGCCTTGCAGTAGATTGCTTTTAGTGAAGAACAATCCTGGAATGCTCGAGCCTCAATTTCGGTTACTTCTTCGTGGATAGTTACCGACTCTATTGTGGTGTTCTCAACAAATGAAGCATCTCCAATCTTCTTGACCTCTGCAGGAATGGTGTATGAGGTGGTTTCGCCCATTGCAAAGTTCACCAGAGTTTCATTGTAAAGCAGATACTTTCCGTTAGCTGATGCGAATTTGCCGGTAAACTTTTCTATTGCGATATCCGAGTCAAACGGGCTGACGCCGAGAGTTGTTACGCTGTTTGGAATCTTTATCGTGCCACTCAATGCCTTACAATCCTGAAATGCTCTCTCGCCCAATGTTTCGAGGCTTTCGGGCAGGGTAATAGAGGTGAGATTTCCGCACAATAAAAAGGCTTGAAGACCAATCTCTGTTACGCTGTCGGGAAGATAGACAACACTCCATTCACAGCCCTCGAAAGCTCTTGTTCCAATTGTTGTCAAATCGCCGTCAAAAGTAATCACGCCCTTGCCCGTAGCAGAGTCCCAGGTGTGAGAAGTTATGCCGACATTGAAGGCCTCTTCATCGTGAATAGTGACTTTCTTGGCAGATGTGTACCAAATCTCATTTGGTGCTACTTTATTCTCCTCTGCCAACAACTCGATATACTCCGATACTGTGCCGCCGATAGCGGTGTCATAGAACAACGCCGCACGCACCTTCGTCTCGCCCTTGAAGAACTTCGCAGGCAGATTCTTGCCCGAAGCGGTGATGGTGATTGTGCCGTTGGTCGCATCGGCCGTGCAAGCCGAGATAGGCATATCGATATACTCCACCGCACGAGTGATGACCGACACAGCCTTCAACGAGAGGGTGGTCTGCCAATCCTTGGCGATGATTGCCGCCGCCGACTTGGGCATAATCTGGAAGTCCATCTCCACCTTGCTGTCCGCCGCCGAGGTGTAGATTACGGTAGCCTTGCCGTCGTCGTAACGGGGTACATATGAGATTTTTACAGACGATACGGTGCTCGCTTTGAGTACCGAAATCTGTGTGCCGTCAGAGAGTGTGAAGATGACATAGTTCTCGTCCTGCGTAACCGACTTGAAGAACGAATCGCCGTCAGCACCGTCTGCACCTGCGGGGCCCTGCGGGCCTTGTGGGCCTGTTGCTCCGGGTGTGCCGGGCTGACCCTGCTCGCCTTGCTCGCCCTTGTCGCCGGTGGCCTGGCCGAGCTCTGTCCACGAGTCGCCCTCGTCATACGATACATACCACTTGCCGTTCTCTATTTTTAGCTTCGGTGTGATACCGTCTTTGCCGTCTGCACCGTTTTGGCCATCCTCGCCGTCCTCGCCGTCAGTTCCGTTTTCGCCGGCTGCACCGTTCTGGCCATTGCTTCCGTCCTCGCCCTGTGCCTTGACCTTGTTGCCGTTTTCATCCAACAACCACTCGCCATTTACGGTCCAGTAGTAGATTCCCTCGAACTGCTTCACGCCAATTACGGGAGTCGAGCCGTCTTTGCCGTCCTTGCCGTCTTCTCCGTCTTCGCCATCAGCTCCATTTTCGCCCGCAGCACCATTCTGACCGTCCTTGCCGTGGTAGATTGTTACTGTGCCACTCTTTGAGAATGTGATTGTATAGCCAATCTCCTTGCCACTCTCCATAATCGGAGTGATGCTCTTCACATAGTCGTTGTCCTGCATCGCATTGATGATGGTCTGCAACGCTGAAATATTGGTATTGAGCTGATTGCAGAGAGTCTGCAACTTCTCGTGTGCCGTCCATGTGGGTATCTTCAGCTCGATGTCGTTCGAGAGGGTGAAGATGATGTAGTCGCTGCTGGAAGTGTAGTCAATGTCGTTGAACATCGAGTCGCCACCAACGCCCGTAGGGCCTTGCGGTCCCTGTGGACCCTGCTCGCCTTGCTCACCCTTGTCGCCGGTCGCCTGACCGAGCTCTGTCCACGAGTCGCCCTCGTCATACGATACATACCACTTGCCATTCTCTATTTTGAGCTGCGGTGTTATGCCGTCCTTGCCGTCAGCACCGTTTTGGCCATCTTTGCCGTCCTCGCCATCAGTACCGTTTTCGCCCGCTGCACCATTCTGGCCATTGCTACCATCTTGACCTTGTGCCTTGACCTTGTTGCCGTTCTCGTCCAAAAGCCACTCGCCATTTACGGTCCAGTAGTAGATGCCCTCGAACTGCTTCACGCCAATTACGGGCGTCGAGCCGTCTGATCCGTCCTCTCCGTCAGCTCCGTTCTCGCCATTCTCACCGGCAGGGCCTTGCGGGCCTTGTGGGCCAACTGCTCCGTCCTGACCATTCTGTCCGTCCTTACCGTCCTTGCCGTGATAGATTGTGATTGTGTCACTCTTTGTAAATGTGATGGTGTAGCCAATCTCCTTGCCGTTCTCCATAATAGGAGTGATGCTCTTGACAAAGTCGTTATTTTGCATCGCATCGATGATGGTCTGCAACGATGAAATATTGGTGTTGAGCTGATTGCAGAGAGTCTGCAACTTCTCATACGCTGCCCAAGTGGGAATTTTTACCACTGTGCCGTTAGAGAGTGTGAACAGCACATAATCAGTGCTTGTGGTGTAGTCGATGTCGTTAAACATCGAGTCGCCACCAACACCCGTAGGGCCTTGCGGTCCTTGTGGACCCTGCTCGCCTTGCTCGCCTTTGTCACCGGTTGCCTGGCCGAGCTCTGTCCACGAGTCGCCCTCGTCATACGATACATACCACTTGCCATTTTCGATTTTTAGCTTCGGTGTTATGCCGTCCTTGCCATCTGCACCGTTTTGGCCATCTTTGCCGTCCTCGCCATCTGCACCGTTTTCGCCCGCTGCACCATTCTGACCATTGCTACCATCTTGACCTTGTGCCTTGACCTTGTTGCCGTTCTCGTCCAAGAGCCACTCGCCATTTACGGTCCAGTAGTAGATGTTGTCGGCATCCTTCTTTACGCCGATAACGGGCGTTGAGCCGTCAGCTCCATTTTCGCCGTCAGCTCCATTCTCACCAGCAGGGCCTTGCGGGCCGGCGGGACCCTGTGGGCCGGTTGCACCGTCCTGACCATTCTGCCCGTCCTTTCCGTGGTAGATTGTAATTGTGCCACTCTTTGTGAATGTGATGGTGTAGCCAATCTCCTTGCCGTTCTCGGTAAGAGGTGTTATGCTCTTTACATAATCGTTGGCATTTACCGCATCCACAATCTTCTGCAAAGCGGTGATATTGGTGTTTATCTGGTTGCAAAGGGTCTGCAACTTCTCATACGCTGCCCAAGTTGGAATCTTGAACTGCGTGCCGTCCGCCAAAGTGAAGATGATATAATCCTCGTTTGACAAATCTACGCCCTGGAAGAATGAGTCGCCGTCAGCTCCATCAGCACCGTCTTGTCCGTTGCTGCCGTCAGCACCATCCTGACCGTCCTCGCCGGTAGCCTTGCCGAGCTGCTTCCACGATGCACCATTGTCATAAGAGATATACCAGTAGCCCTCCTCAATCTTCAACTGCGGAGTGATACCGTCCTTACCGTCTGCTCCGTTCTGGCCATTTTTTCCGTCCTCGCCATCAGCACCATTTTCGCCGGCAGGACCCTGCGGACCTTGTGGGCCGGTTGCTCCGTCCTCGCCGTCTGTACCGTTCTGACCGTCTTTGCCGTCAGTACCTACGGCCTTAATCTTGTTGCCATCGTCATCTAACAACCACTCGCCGTTGAGTGTCCAATAGTAGATATTGTCGGCATCCTTCTTCACGCCGATAATAGGAGTAGAGCCATCCTTGCCGTCCTGTCCGTTCTCGCCATTGATACCGTCCTTGCCATCCTCACCGTGATAGATAGTGATGGGGTCACTCTTCGTGAAGGTGATGGTATAACCTATTACCTTGCCGTTCTCCGTAATGGGCGTGATGCTCTTGACATAGTCGTAGTTCTGTGCCGCCTCGGCCAGCTGCTGAATAGATTTAATGTTGGTGTTTACCTGCTTTTCAAGCTTGGCAACACGCTGCTCCAAATCGTAAATCTCGTCCCAGATCGCCGAGTCATCAAACTCCTTGCGACACGATACAGACAATGCTGTAAGGGCAATGATTAAAAAGTAAAAAAGTCTCTTCATAGGTTTATATGTTTTTGATTATTCTCTTGTTTTGCGTGAAACACGCACGCATTAGATGCAAAAGTAAGCAATATTTTGTAAAAGAGCAATAGATGTTTTGCCGATAGAGGATTTTTTGGCGTTGTCATCGATAGCCGAAATATTATTTGTATCTTTGTGGAAATTAAAAGTTGAAAGTATGAATTACATCGAACTTATAATATCGGTCAATGGCGAAGAGCACGCCGAGATAGTTACCGCTATGTTGTCGGATATGCCTTTCGAGGCCTTTGCCTCGGAGGAGCAGACCCTGCGTGCCTACATCGCTGACGAGGCATACGCCACCTGCCGGGAGGATATCGCTGCGACATTGCAGAGTCTTGCGGTGGAGTACGAAGAGAACAGTATCGCCCAGCAGAACTGGAATGCCGAGTGGGAGAGTGGTTTCTCGCCTGTGAGGGTGGATGGCAAGCGTCCGATATATATCCGTGCCGAGCATCATCCCGTGCCCGATGACGATATGCTCGATGTAGTCATAGCCCCGCGAATGTCATTCGGTACGGGACACCACATCACTACGGCACTGATGTCGAGGAGCATCGCCGAGCTTGATTTCAGCGGTAAGCGAGGCCTTGATATGGGTTGCGGTACGGGAGTGCTGGCTATTGTGGCCGTAAAGTGCGGAGCTGCAGGGATGGTCGCCGTAGATATTGACGAGTGGGCGTGCGAGAGCTGCCGTGACAGCATAGCACTCAACCATATAGAGGGTCAGATTGATGTGCGATGTGGCTCAATGTCTGCCGTTGTGGGCGAGAAATTTGATTTTGTTCTGGCAAATATCAATCGTAATATTCTTGTCGATATGATGCCGGCGTTTGCCGAGGCGACAGTGAGTGGCGGACAGCTGCTTATGAGTGGCTTTTTGACCGAGGATGTCGCGATATTGAGAGATACAGCCGCCAGCCATGGCTTTGCGGTGGAGTCTGTTCGTGAGAGTGACGGCTGGGCTGTTGTTGTCTGCCGTAAAGAGTAGCATTGTAAATTGTAAAGAGCAGCGTCTGTAAAGAGTAAGAGTAGAGATATGACAATTTTACCATCAGCCTATATGCCCTCGGTGGAGTATGTCGCACGACTGCTGCGTGAGGAGTGTATCATAGATTTGGGCGAACACTATGTGAAGCGTTCGGAGAGAAACCGAGCCTTGATTTTGTCGGCCAACGGAGTTATGCCGCTGACCGTACATGTCGAGAACGCCAACCGTATGCGTATGCCGATGCGGGATGTGAAGATTGACTACTCGAAGCGTTGGCAGCACCAGCATTGGGTGTCGATTCTGTCGGCCTATAAGTCTTCGCCATACTTCGATTACTTTGCCGACGAGATAGAGCCTTTCTATCGTCGTGAGTGGCGTTTTTTGGTCGATTACAATATGGAGTATCTGCAGACGCTGCTGCGACTGATAGGTGCGAAGTGCGAGATAAAGGTGTCGGATAACTACATCTCTGCCACCGACGAGGATATTGACCTTCGTCCGAAAAACAGAAAAGACCCGACCTTCGCGGCCGAGCCTTACTTTCAGGTCTTTTCTGACCGTATGCCTTTTGAGTCAAATCTCTCTGTGCTGGATCTGGCTATGTGCGAGGGACGAGAGGCTATCGACGCTGTTTTAATGCGTTGCCGATTGTAATCGTCTGCTCGTCACGCTTCTCGCCGGCCATTACCACAACCTTGTTGCGTCCGTGCATAATTACCGTATCGGAGATAAACTGACAAGGTGCAACCTCGGTTGTCGCTACGGTATCCTTGTTTATCAGCAATATAGGCTTTTCGGCAGTTGAAGCGTAGAACTTAACCTGCTGAATACTGTCCTGACGTATGTTGCGACGCTTCTCCGAGAGGTGCAGCGTAGGCTCCTGCTTGTTCCACAAGGCACGATAGAGGTAGTAGGCATCTTTGTGGTCCTTGCGGTCGAAGGTCATAACGCCGCGTTGCGATGAGCCGCTTATGTGGCGTGCCGAGCCGAAATCAAACATATCGTTAATCCATACACCCCAGAATATAGAGTCGGGAGCTATGTGCTTGGCGTAGCCCTCGTGGAACTCGGTGTGCCAGCGTTCGGGCAACCATCTGTCGGCTATGCGTGCCGGCTTCTGCTTCTCGTCGGTCTGCTGATCTATCGAGCCACTCTCGCCATAGGCTACCGCCGATTTAAGGTGTTTCCACTCATCATATAGCTTCTGACGCCATATCGCAAGGTCGCTTACCGAACCGTGTTGCCAGCCCAGATTCTGCTGCCATACGATAAGGTCGGTGATAAAGTTTATGTCACCGTTCTGGTTGCTGCACGCTACGGTAGGGCGTGAGGGGTCCAGTCGCTTTGCTGTGGCATTCAGGCTCTTGACATACTCCACAACCTTGTCGCCACGTTCCCATATCAGCGAGAAGATACCCCACATAACAACCGATGGGTGGTTATAGTTTTGCAGAACTATCTCTTTCAGTTGCCTCTCTCCGTTTAGTTTGAAACGGTCGGTGGCGTAATAGAATATATCACTCAGATAGGGAGCTCGCGTGAAGGGTGTGTCAATCCATACGAGCAGTCCCAGCTCATCACAACGGTTGTAGAGATATTGAGAGTGGGGTGCCGTGGCCGAACGTATGGCGTTGGCTCCGATGTCGGCAATATGCTCCAGATCCTCGTCGTAGTGGCGTGTACGCAGGGCACTGCCTATGGCTGCACGGTCGTGGTGTAGTGTCACTCCGTGAATGGGGGCATATTCACCGTTGATTCGCAGACTGCCCGATGAGTAGTCTATGGTGCGGAAACCTGTCGTCACGGTCACCTCGTCCTCGTAACGCATACCCACACCGACGGTCACCGTATAGAGGTTGGGCTCATCACAGCTCCACAACAGCGGCTCCTCGATGGTGAAGGGTATCTCGATGGGCTTGTCCTTTTCGATTTTGCCCTTCAAATACTCCGTATATACAGCCTCGCCCGATGGTGCTCGTACCGTAATTGAGAGGTCGCACGCCTTGTCGTTAGTCGATGTCACCCACACCGAGGCCGTCGCCTGCACAGCATCGTCCGATACCGAATTTTGCTGGATGAAAATTCCGTTTGTGCCATAATAGGTGGGCGAGATTGTTGTCTGCTCGGTGACGATAAGCTCCACATCGCGATAGATACCACCATAGATATTCTCCTCGGTAGAGGTGGGCAGAACGTCGTTCTGATAGGCGTTGCTGACAACCACCACCAGCGAGTTGTTATCGCCATAACGCAGGTGTTCGGTAATCTCAAATGTAAAGGCTGTCCAGCCGCCACGATGCTCGCCTGCGTGGTGGCCATTGACAAAGACATCGGCAATGGATTGCACACCATAGAACTTCACGAACAGACGCTTGCCCTTCCACTCTGTTGGAATGTATATGTCACGCGAGTAGTTGGCCGTAGTCTGCAAATATTCGCCGTGGCCGGCGAGTGCATCGAGGTTCCATGTGTGAGGTAGCGATATGTTGCGGGCATAGTCGCTGTTGGTCTCTACCTTGAAGAAAAATTTCCAGTTGTCGTTCAGTGAAAAGGTCTCTCGTGCCATCGTGGGCAACGATGCCAAAACGAATAATATAATGACTAAAAAACGTTTCATACTCAATCTGTTTACTTGTTTACTGCTCATTGCCTGTAAGGCGACAGAACACGATATAAACGTGAAAATGTGAATTTTATTCTGCCGCCAGCTTCCCGTACAGGCCTTTGGTGGCTATGAATTTTGTGCAAAGGTACTAATTTTTCAAAAAAATATGCTAACTTCGTGCGTTATTTGTGGTTATTTGAACCAATTGTAAAACTTGTTATACCAAACTGAATATGAATATTTTTGACCTTATCGTCTATGTTGCTCTGGCGTGGGCTGTTTTCAATGGCTGGCGTAGAGGATTTTTGTTGCAGCTCTTTTCGCTGGTAGCGGTTGTCGCAGCACTCTATTTAGGTGTTCTCTATGGTGCCGAGGTGGGTGCTATGCTGGGTATGGAGGGTACAACCGCACAGATAGGTGGCTTCATCGCTATCTTCGTTGTGTCGCTTATCGCCATAGCCGTCATTGCCCGTCTGCTGCGAGGTGTCTTCAAACTGGCGGGGCTGGGTATTCTCGATACGCTGCTCGGCATACTCTTCTCAATCGTTAAGGTCGGCCTGGTTGTGAGTATCCTGTTCTCCGGCTTTGAGGCCCTGAACAAAGATTATAAGCTCGCCTCAAAGCAGAAGGTGGAGTCTTCTCGCTGGTTCAAGCCTGTGGAGAGTTTTACCGATAAACTGACCCCCTATTTCAGGGAGTTGGAGGATAATCTCTTGAAGTAGCCTATGGCAGAGAGTTTCCTTTCTACTGTGGTCCGTTCTACGGGCAGTTGGTACGAGGTCTTGCACGATGGCGAGAGGTTGCAGTGTCGCATACGCGGCAAACTGCGACTGAAAGGAGTGCGTTCGACAAACCCCGTTGTCGTGGGCGATGTGGTGTGCTGTGAGCCCGACGAACAGGGCGAGTATGTCATCTCGGCCATCGAGCCTCGCCGTAACTATATCATCCGTCGAGCATCCAACCTCTCAAAGGAGTCGCACATCATCGCGGCGAATATCGACCAGGCACTATTGGTCGTTACACTCTTCTCGCCCGAGACGGCTACGGAGTTTATCGACCGTTTTCTGGTCACTTGCGAGGCCTATAAAGTGCCCGTTACGATTCTCTTGGCGAAGATTGACCTTGCCCGCCAGACTCCCGAGGCTGTGGAGGAGTTCCACTCCATTTACGAGAGTGCCGGCTACCGCATTATCGAGGTGTCGGCTACCGAGAGCGAGGGCATTGACGAGGTGCGGGATATGCTGCGAGGCAAGACGACACTGCTGTCGGGTAATTCGGGCGTTGGTAAATCGACGCTTGTGGCGGCTGTTGAGCCGGGACTCGATATCCGTACGGGCGAGATTTCGCAGAGCCACCACAAGGGTCGCCATACGACAACTTTTTCGACAATGTATCCCCTGTCGGAGGGTGGCTATATAATTGATACCCCCGGCATCAAGGGCTTTGGACTTATCGATATCGAGGATGCCGAGCTGGCACACTACTTCCCCGAGATGATGCGTTTCCTGCCCGAGTGCCGATTCTATAACTGTTCTCATACCCACGAGCCGCACTGTGCTGTGGTGGAGGCTGTCAAGCGAGGCGAGATAGCCTATCCGCGTTATGAGAGTTACCTGAAAATAATGGACGAAGATGACAAGTATCGCAAGTAGATTGAAGAGCCTTTGCTCGGGCCACGACGAGGAGTGGTATGCTCCGCGTATGGAGTATATGACGGGCTTCCTTACCGCCGAGAGGCTGGAGGTCTTGCAGAGGACGCTTGCCCAGCGTACCCGCTATATGACAATTCTTACCGAAAACACCTTCCATCCGCAGAATGCCTCGGCTCTGGTACGCCACTGCGAGGCCTTCGGCTTGCAGGATTTGCATACGGTGGAGACATTGTGCAAGTTCAACCCCAATGTGAATATCGTGCGAGGCACGGATAAGTGGGTCGATATCACACGCCACTCTTCAACGGCGGAGGCTATCTCGTCGTTGAAGGCTGCCGGCTATCGTCTGGTGGCGACCACGCCTCACCGCGAGAGCTGTACGCCCGAGACCTTCGATGTCGAGAAGGGCCCGTTCTGCCTTATCTTCGGTACGGAGCACGCCGGCGTGAGTGACGAGATTATGGCCTCGGCCGATGAGTATCTGCGTATCCCGATGTGCGGTATGGTCGAGAGCCTGAATGTGTCGGCTTCGGCGGCGATTCTTATCTATATGCTCTCGCAGCGTATGCGACTCTCACCCTCGATTGATTGGCATTTAAGCGAAGAGGAGAATCGCGAGCTGCTGTTCCGCTGGGTTATGTCGTCGGTGAGAGATGCCGAGAGAATTCTGGAACGCGAATTTCCTGAAAAATAACGAGTTTCCCGAAAAATAACGAGTTCCCCGAAGAAGAAAAATCACTATGAACGAGATATTACGAAAGCAGTTTCTGCGTCACGTGGCACAGACCTCGCCTGCTCCGCAGCTTATTGAGGTGGCACGTGCCGAGGGTGTCTTTTTCTATACGCCCGAGGGTAAGCCCTACTACGATTTGGTGTCGGGCGTGTCGGTCAATAATGTCGGCCACGGCAACCCTGTTGTCGTTGAGGCTGTGCAGCGTCAGGCCGCCGACTATATGCACATTATGGTCTATGGCGAGATGGTAGAGCGCCCGCAGGTGGAGTTTGCCCGCCGTTTGGCGGAGGCTCTGCCCGAGCCTTTGGATACGGTCTATTTCCTCAACTCGGGAGCCGAGGCTGTCGAAGGTGCTTTGAAGCTGGCAAAACGCTATACCGGCCGTACAGAGATGATATCTATGCGTCGTGCCTATCACGGCTCTACACACGGAGCTATGAGTATGATGGGAGCACCCGAGGGCGAGGAGTGGAAAAATGCCTTCCGTCCTCTGCTGCCCGACACGAAGGCTATCCGCTTCAACTGCGAGGAGGATTTGATGCAGATTACCTCACGCACGGCGTGCGTGCTGTGCGAGCCGGTGCAGGGTGAGGCAGGCGTCATTCCTCCCAAAGAGGGCTTCTTACAGGCTCTGCGTAAGCGTTGTACGGAGGTGGGGGCACTGCTTATCTTCGACGAGATTCAGATGGGTATGGGTCGTTCGGGTGAGATGTTCGCTATGCAGAAGTATGGCACGACACCCGATATTGTCTGCTTGGCGAAGGCTCTTGGTGGCGGTATGCCGCTGGGTGCTTTCGTTGCGAGTCAGGAGGTTATGTCATCGCTTACGCACGACCCCGTCTTGGGCCATATCACCACCTTCGGCGGTCATCCCGTATGTTGTGCTGCGGGTCTGGCGGCTATGCGATTCTTGCAGGGAAATCGTGTCGTGGAGGATGTTGAACGCAAGGGTGCTATGTTCGAGGAGGCTTTGACGGGCCACCCGCAGGTGCAGGCGATTCGCCGTAGCGGCTTGCTGTTGGCCGTTGAGCTGGGCAGCTCGGATAAGCTCTATCGCCTGATGGATATATTCATCGAGGAGGGCATTTTGAGTGACTGGTTCCTCTATTGCGATACGGCGTTCCGCATATCGCCGCCGCTTGTGATTACCGACGACGAAATCCGTGATTGCGTTGAGCTGATTCGTAAATGTTTAGACAGATTGTAATTATAAACCTAATAACTTAAAATTATGAGTAACACAAATTCAAGCATCAAGATTACGGCTGGTGGAGTGTTTGCCATCGCTTTTGTATTTTTTGCAGTCATAGCATTCTTTATGTTCGGTATTCCTCGTTATAATGTATGGCAGCAGGAGATGAAGGGTCGTGCCGAGCTGGCACAGGCCGAGCAGAATCGTCAAATCAAGATTGAGGAGGCGAAGGCTAATCTGGAAGCCGAGAAACTCAATGCACAGGCCGAGGTTGTGCGAGCACAGGGTGCTGCCGAGGCTATCAAGATTGAGAATGGCTCACTTACGCCCACCTATATTCAGTATCTGTGGGTACGCCAGCAGAACACATCGGCCAACAAGGTTATCTATATCCCCACCGAGGCCGGCTTGCCTATCCTGGAAGCCAAGAGTGAGTAAAATCGAACTCAAAGAGGTTCATGTTATATGATATTTAAGGAAAAAGCCTATCTGTTCGGATAGGCTTTTTGTTCTTATTTGTTACTCCTCGGCAAAACTTTTCAGCAGTGCAATCTCTTCGGGCCAGCGACTTTCGTCGGGGGTCTCCAAGATAAGCGGAATATCGTCAAAACGCTTATCCTGCATAATATAGCGGAATGGCGTGATGCCCAGAAAACCCTCGCCCAGCGGAGAGTGCCTATCGACACGGCTGCCGACAGTCTTCAATGCGTCGTTGAGGTGCATACCCCGCAGATACTCAAAGCCTACCACCTCGTCAAACTCGCGGAATACCATCTCGCAGCCAAGCTCGGTCGAGAGGTCGTAGCCCGCAGCGAAGGAGTGACAGGTGTCAAGACACACGCCCACACGCGACTTATCCTCCACGCGTTCAATGATATATGCCAGGTGCCAGAAGGCGTAGCCGAGATTTGAGCCTTGTCCGGCGGTGTTTTCGATTACGGCCGTCACGCCCTTGGTCTTTGCCAAAGCGATGTTGATTGACTCGGCGACAAGAGAGAGGCTCTCCTGCTCCGATATCTTTTTCAGGTGGCTGCCCGGGTGGAAGTTCAGGCGGTCGAGTCCCAACGCCTCGCAACGCTGCATCTCGTGCAGGAACGAAGCACGCGACTTCTGCAAGCCCTCCTCCTCGGGGTGGCCGAGGTTGATGAGGTAGCTGTCGTGTGGCAGAATCTGCTGTGGCGTGTAGCCATAATTCCGGCAAGCCTCACGAAATGCCGCAATCTGCTCGGCCGAGAGTGCGGGAGCAGCCCATTGGCGTTGGTTTTTCGTGAAGAGAGCAAAGGCCGTAGCCCCTATTTCGTGTGCGTTGCGGGGGGCGTTTTCCACACCTCCTGAAGCACTTACGTGAGCACCGATGTACTTCATAGTAGTAAAAGTGTAATATTATGTAACTACAAATGTAGCTATTTTTGCGAAAAGTCTTACCTTTGTGGTTGGAAATATTCCATAAAACGCAGAAATAAAATCAGACATTATATGAAAAAGTTTTTCTATCTATTTTTAGCCGCCCTGGTATGCAGTGCCGAGGCGAAAGCACAGTTCTCGGTTGAGGACGACACAAAGACCACAAAAGGTAAGGTTGAGTTTGTCGATAGGGTGAAGGAGATGGATGCCTCTGCCGACTATTACAGCGAGGCTGCCGCAAGAGCCGAACGTCGCCGTATCCGTAACGAACGCAACTATTTGGAAGTAAATGCCAAGTTGCAGGGCTCGATGACCTCATATAACGATGCGTGGACAACAAGCCGAGGCGGTGATAACGCAATGACCGTTCTGGGTACATTCTCATTGAAGCACACCTTCAAGAAGGGCGACTTCACCATCGCTACCGACGCAAGTGCCCGCTATGGCTACAACCGTATCAAGGTGGAGAATGAGTCGGGCAAAGGCAAGGGTATATGGTTCAAGAATATCGACGAGTTCTGGGTGCAGACCCAGCCGGCACACAAGATTCGCAAGAATTGGGATATGTCGGCACTGATTAAGTTCCGCAGCCAGTTTTCAGGTACCTACCTATCGCGTACCGAGCAGAGTGATGACGATGTGATTTCGAGTCTGTTCACCCCCGGATACCTCGATATATCTGTCGGTTTTACATTCAAGAGTCCGCAGCCGAAGTTCCCCATCGAGATTTCACTCAACCCCCTGTCAACGAGTGGTGCGTGGGCAACAAACGACAAGGTACGCCACTACTACAAGGATATCAAGGGTGCTACGACGTGGTTTGGTATCGACATCGACAAGAACTCGCTGTTTACGGGCGGTTCTTCTGTCAATATCAAGTTCAGCCGCAAGTGGGGCAAGAGTGAGTGGTTTTCATACGATACCAACCTCTATTGCTACTATGGTTGGCTGACAAATGTGGGTCGAGCAAGCAAGATACGCCGCTATAACCACTACCTCAAAGATTTGAAGGCGTGGGAGAGTGCCGGCAGCATAGAGGCCAACAAGCCGACAGCAGTGCCTGCATTTGTCTGCCTGCACCCGACAATCGAGTGGCGTAATACCATTTCGTTCAGGGCTTCGAAGTACTTCTCAACCGACATATACCTGCAACTCAACTACGACAAGGCTCAAAATACATCGGTGCAGCTCTACTCTATGCTGACATTGGGCCTTACCTACACCTTCAAGAACAAGTAGAATATTACCGGGTGTTTTGATTGCGGGCACGGCGGTTGCAGTGCTTGCTATAATCGATATAGCTTTGATTTATGCAGAACAGGTTTTCTAAACGGACAATAATTTTTCCGCTGCTGCTCGCTGTGGGCATCGTGGCGGGTATCTTCATAGGCCAGTTTGTGGGCCGTAACCGTGCGGAGTCGCGGTTTATCTCAATAATACAGAGTATGGGGCTGGGCAATATAAACAACAAGATTGTGCAGACCTGTATGCTTGTTGAGAGCCAGTTCGTGGACTCTATATCTATGGATTCGCTGTCGGAGCTGGTCATCCCGCTGATGATGGAGAAGCTGGATCCTCACTCGGTATATGTTCCTGCTCGCGAGATGCAGCAACTGAACGAGCCGTTGGAGGGCGAATTTGACGGTATTGGAGTTGTTTTCAATGCCGCCACCGACACGGTTGTCGTGCTGAATGTTGTGCCTAACGGCCCAAGTGCCAAGGCGGGAATCGTTGCGGGCGACAGAATAATAGAGGTCAATGACACAATCATTGCCGGCGTGAAGATGCCGCAGACCGATATTATGAAGCGTCTGCGAGGCAAGCGTGGCTCGGAGGTCAAGTTGTCGCTTGAACGCCGAGGCATTGAAGAACTTGTTGATGTGGTTGTTGTGCGTGATGCCATACCTATACACAGCATTGAGTCGTCGTTTATGGTCAATGACGATACGGGCTTTATCCGTTTGTCGCAGTTCTCCCGCACGTCGCACAATGAATTGATGAAGGCGTTGGCGGAGCTGCGAGGCAAGGGTATGACCAAGCTGATATTCGACCTGCGAGGCAATTCGGGAGGTTTTCTCGATCAGGCCATTCTCATTGCTAACGAGTTCCTCTCAAGAGGCAAGCTGATAGTATATACCGAGGACAGAAACGGCCGCCAGATGAAGCAGTTCAGTAATGGCAAGGGCGTGGCTGACGATATCGTTCTGGCGGTGCTGATTGACGAGGAGAGTGCTTCGTCGAGTGAGATTCTGGCCGGAGCCATACAGGATAACGACCGAGGAATGATTTTCGGCCGCCGTTCATTCGGTAAGGGCTTGGTGCAGCAGCAGATAGCCTATGACGATGGCTCGGCTCTGCGTCTTACCGTGGCACGCTACTACACGCCTACGGGCCGTTCTATTCAGCGACCCTATGAGAATGGCGACGAGGTGAGTTATCGTATGGATATCGTGCGTCGCTACAACAATAACGAGTTTTTCTCGGCCGACAGCATACACTTCGCCGATTCGTTGAAGTTCACAACACCGCAGGGCAGAACGGTCTATGGCGGTGGCGGCATTATGCCCGACAGGTTTATCCCTATGGATACGACCTACTTCTCGCCCTATTATATCGAGGTTACGGGGCGTAATATCCTCTATCGCTATACGATGGATTATGCCGACCGACATCGCGAGGCGTTGAACAAGGTGCAGACAATGGAGGAGCTGACGCAACTGCTCGATAGCGACAGGCGTCTGTTTGATGACTTCGTGGTCTATGCTTCGCGACACGGCGTGAAACCTTCGCAGAGTGACTTCGCAAGGTCGCGTAAGGTTATGGAGTCGCAGCTGCGAGCCTATATAGGCCGAAATACTGTGTTGGAGGATGATGGCTTCTACTATAACATCTTCCCGATAGACAATGTTGTGTCGGCGGCGATAGACTATCTGCGAGATACGCCCGCACCGGCAAAGCAGAGCCCAGAAAGAAGAAAGCTGATAGATATTGATGAAAAGTAAAACGAAAAGAATATGATAAAGAGAGTAATAGGTATTGTTGCGTCGCTGGCCATCGTGGCACTTATCGTCTTTACGGTGCTGGGTGCCGGCTCATATAAGAGTATGCTGCCGGAATCACTTTTTTCGTCAAGTGAAGCGGTAGAGGAGGCTGCCGAGGGTGTCGCCGATGAGGTTGCAGCGGAGGTTGCAGGCGATGTGCAGGATAGCGTAGAGGAGAGTGTGGAGTCGGCCGATTCAACGGCTCTGGATAGTCAGGTTGCAGAGAGTGCTGCGGAGGAGATGACTGACGATGCAGAAGCGGCATCGGAGAGTGACGAGCATGGTGTTGGTGTGGAATAAAACGGGTAGCGTATGGGCATTATACCTTTTATACTGACGACAATCCGAAACATAATAGTCCTCATCGTACTGTTCTTCCTCTTTGGCTATCGGTTTAACCTCTGGCGTTGGTGCTCGGTGCTGATAGGTGCGTTGGGCGTGGCCGAGGTTGTGTTGTTTCTGATGCCCGGCATCGGAGGCTATGTTGATAGCTATTTACTCCTTTCGGGCTTTGCTGTGGTGCAGATTGCGGCAACGCTTAAACTGACCGATTTTTATGATGCCATAGCTCCTTCTCTGTGCAGGACGTTGAGTTTTGCGGGTCTTATAGTCGGTGCTGTTGTCGTCTTTATCGAGATGCTGAAAGAGGACTCTTTCCTGTCAAGTATCCTGTCGGCAGTGAATGGTGTTGTTGTCGGCGGAATCATTGTCGGAATTGTCTATCTGTTGCTGTTCCGTTCAACCGATTCGGAGCCTGCATCGTTCCGCACGCCGAATGATGAAGACCGAGATTGGGACTCTGGTCCATCTTCGGGCGGCAGTGGCCGTTCGGCAGGCGACAGGCATCGCCGTCAGGATAGAGGCCAGAGCATCCGCAGCGGCAGCAGATGTTGTGCCAACTGCCAGCATCGTACATCACGCGGATATTGCAATTTGTCGGATGTGCCGGTCGGTCGTACTGATGTGTGTGCACAGTTTCGGCATAAGTGGATGGATTAGATATGCATCATTACCATAAATAATGGGTATCCAACAAACTTGGATACCCATTATTTTATTCATTATTTCATCCCTCTTTTCTCCGCTTATCAGCTTTTCAATTTCTGAAAGCTATTCGATGCTTCCTGCAAATCCTCGCCCGAAGGCAACTGGAATATGTTGATTCCAAACTCCGGTGCTATGGCGTAGAGATATTCAAAGACTTGTGCCTGTATGCCCTCATAATTTACCCAGACGGTGTCATTCGAGAAGAAATATATCTGCAAGGGCTGTCCGTACTCGGTGGGAGCAAGCAGACGCACCATCGACACGAACTCCTTGTTGCACGCCGGATGCGACTGTATGTAACTTGTCATATAGTGACGCAGCAGCGTGAGGTTTGTTATGCGTAGCGACCTTGCCAGCACCTCATCGCCAGCCTTCGCAGCCGCCTCGATACGCTGTTCGGTGTCGGCTATGAACTGGGCTGTCAGAGGCTCCTTGCGCCAGCGTTGCAACTCCTCCGCAGAGAGGAACCTGATGGAACGGATATCGATATTCACCGCACGGGCAATACGCCTTCCGCCCGAAGCAAACACATTCGACCAATTGACAAACGACCCATTTACCAACGCCTGTGGCTGTATTGTTGATACGGTGTAGTCCCAATTTCGCACCTTGACGGTCGTGAGGGTAATCTCTATTACCGTACCGTCAATGCCCTTATCCTTCACCACGACCCAGTCGCCCACCTGCATCATCTTGTTGGCCGAGAGCTGCACGCCAGCCACCAGGCCGAGGATGAGGTCCTGAAATACCAGCATCAGCACCGCCGCCGAAGCACCCAGGCCGGTCAGCAGATAGGCAGGAGATTTGTTTACCACGATGCTCACCATTACAATCACAGCCAGCAACACGACAAGTACTTGCAGCATCTGTATCGTTCCCCTTATTGGCTTATCCTTGCACGAGTCGGACTTCTCTAAAATATGTGCCAGAGCCGAGAAGAATGACATTGTAAAACGCAACAATATGGCCACTAAATAGAGCCAGCAAAGACGCTGCGTGATGATGTAGAGGGTCTCGTCGCCCACAAATGCAAATGGCAACAGTAGCAGTAGCAGGATAGCCGGAATGATGGCTATCATATTTCGCAGCACATTGCGGTCGAGCAGAACATCGTCCCAGGTCGCCTTTGAGGCACGCACCAGACGGCATATAACCTTGTTGAATATGAGCTGCGAGAGTTTATTTACAATGGCGATGGCCAGCAGCACGACGCAGACAAATGTCGCCTGCTCGATCCAGCCTATACCGCTGATGTCTATGTTCAACCAATCTAAAAGAGTTGTTCTCCAATTCTCCATTTGTAGCGAATTTTTCGGTATATATCGGGAAATCTCCCTGTTAGGGCTGCCATACGCCCCACATAGTCGATGTGTCCCTATAAAACTCTACCCCGATAGAAGGTCGGGGTAGAGGGTTAAAAGTAATCCGTATGCTAATAATACTTAATCTGCTTGCCCTCGATTGATGAGAGGATGTTGTTTGCGGCCGATGACGCACCGATACGGAAGAGGTCGGTTGTAATCCACTCCTCGCCCAGAATCTGCTCTACGATAGTGTAGTAGAGGGCTGCATCCTCGGCGGTGCGGACACCACCTGCCGCCTTGAAGCCAACCTTGCGGCCGGTCTTCTCGTAATAATCCTTAATGGCGTGGCACATCACAACAGCCGCTTCTGGGGTCGCTGCCACGTCAATCTTGCCCGTTGAGGTCTTGATGAAATCCGAGCCGGCCTCCATAGAGAGCAACGATGCCTTGCGGATAAGGTCAGGAGTCTTCAAAGCTCCCGTTTCGAGGATGGTCTTCAAGACTGCACCCTCTGACTCCGAACGCAACACCTCCACCTCGTTGGCTGCCTCGTCATAAGCACCCGAGAGAATCTTGCCTACATTTATCACGATGTCAATCTCGTCAGCTCCGTTCTCGATAGCCATAGCCACCTCCAACATCTTAACCTCCAGGAATGTCTGCGATGATGGGAAGCCTCCGGCAACGCTTGTGATACGCATAGGAGTACCATCCACCGCCAGACCTACGGTCTCAACGAATGGGGGATAGACGCAGATTGATGCCACATTGGGGATGTGCGGATAGTCCACATAAAACTCTGCACAGCGGCGTGCAAAAGCCGTAACCGACTCCACAGAGTCGTTGCACGACAGGGTTGTAAGGTCTATCGACGAGTAGCAGAACTTATAAACATCGGTATTATAGTTCTTCGATGCCATCTGACGATAGGCATTAACCTCCTGTTCTACCTGCTCGGCAGTGGGTGCCGGAGCATAATCTTTCAAACGAATAGCGTACTCCATAACTTTGCGTTTATTCTTTATTTTTGCAAATATAATAAATCCAAGTTTAGTTACCAAACAAATTTTATGCTCCTTGCGTAATATACTATATATAAGGTATGAAATAAGGCTGATTTGTCATTCCACCGAACAGAGTGAGGATTGGGGCCTCTAACCGTAAAATTTCTATATGTCGCGTTGCCATTGTTTGTTGAGTTATTGCCTTTTTTATCTTTTGTGGCACAATGTCCCGCAAAGTGTTGTTCGTTTCGGAAAAGTTTTTTAATTTTGTAATGCTGAACGACTTTTGTCGCCAAGCAGACATATTTACGAAAGTGTTTTCGCAGTCCTACTATGAAAATGTGGAAGTTTTCTAAACTGAGGGATAACGAACAGCACTCATCTCTTGTATATGTATAGGAGTAATGGCACATCTTGTGCCTATGTCCTACACTATACAGGTGTGGGGCATTGTAGCGTTTATTTCAGTTTGGGTCTTTCCACAACCTTCATAGTAATAAACGAAAATCAACTCCACACTTTCTTTTTTATATTAACTGCCCATTCGGAGTTGGTGAGCACCCAAAAAACTTAATGTTATGAAAAAGTTATTACTTACAATTGCAGTATTTGCAATCGGAGTTGTGTGCCCTTGTTTTGCACAAAACAAACAGGAGCAAAAGGAGGCAAAAATGGAAAAGAAACAGCACCTTATTGAGGTGCAGCATGGTCACCATTTTGGAGCAACACTCACATCTTCAAGTATGCCAGGAATTGACCAATGTAAGAAAAATGGCGTTCTGTTTTTCTATGGTAATCGTCTTACGGAGCATTGGATGGTAGGAGGGTATGCCGGTGCCGAATGTTTAACACCTACCACTGTCGAAAGTGATGTATATATCGGCGATGGTGACGATACTTTAGAGAGACCTTTGATGAGTTTCCCAATTATGGGAACTGCTCGTTTCTATTTTGGTACAGCCAAACTTATGCCATATCTATTCACAGATATAGGTGTCTCTGTATCTAAATATACTGACTATATGTGGAACTTCGGACTTGGCTTAGATTTTAATATAAAAAAATCACACACAATATTTTTCTCGGCAGGAATAGGTAGTACTCCAGTTCCTGGCATTAAGCCAGCTAATGAATATGATAAGCCTGAATTAGAGAATCAGCAAAGATTTGCTTTTAATTTGAAGTTGGGCTATTATTTCTAAACTGACTTTACATACAGCAAAACGGGCTGCTCAACCGAGCAGCCCGTTGTTATTATCCACTTCTCGCTATTGATTAGAGAGAGAAACCGCTTGCGAACAAGTTTGCAAGGTTAACATCCTTGACAGCCTTCTTTGCCAAAGCAGCATCCTTTGCAATAGCACTCTTGATCTGAGCCTTTGCAGTCTCCAAATCACCCTCCTTTGATGCGATAACAGCACGGAGGTAGTCAGCCTTTGCAGAAGCGTCAGCAGCGATAGCCTTCTTTGCAGCAGTGAGGTCGTTGTTCATAACGTTTGCAACAGCAGCGTTGTAACCCTCAACAGCAGCGGCAGCAGCGTTGTAGTTACCCTGTGCAGCCTCAACCATTGCCTTTGCCTCGTTCTTGGCAGCAGCAGCGTACTGCTTTGCCTTCTCTACGTTGCCGTTTGCAAGGTTAGCCAATGCGAGGTTGTCGTTAAGCTTGTTGTCAGCCAAGCCCAAAGAAGCAGCCTTCTCGAATGCCTCCAAAGACTTCTTAGCCTCACCCATCTTTGCATAAGCAACACCCAAGTTGTTGTAAGCACGAGCATCGTTGTACTTCTCGGCAGCGTACTCCAAAACGGCTACGTCGCACTTTGCACAATCCAGAACACTCTCTGCTACGTAGAGCAACTCCTCCTGAGTGAGCTCGTCGAGCTTACCAGCCTCAACCAAAGCCTTCATCTCGGCGTCAGTCTTACCCTTGATATCTGTGCTGTTTACAACCTGTGCACGACGAAGCTGAGGAAGAATCTCCTTCTTCAACTCTGTGAATACAGCTGAAAGGTTCTTGATCTCTGACTCACGCTGTGCAGATGACTCGTAGTTGCTCAATACCTGAAGGATAAGAGCCTTATCCTCGATGTTAGAAGCAGCAACCAACTCCTTGAAGCCTTCCCAGTCCTCACCATAAGAAGCAGCGTCCAACTCCATACCTGTCTCCTTCAAGAGCTTGCTGGCAGCCTTGTGACCAGACTCTGAACGTGCGTTAGAGAGCTTGTCGTTGAACTTCTCGGGACCATCGGGAGAAGCGTAACCATTAACGAAGAGGTTCTGTGTAGCACGGTCGTTAGAGAGCTGTGCAACAACATTCTCAACGAATGCCTTCAAATCCTCAGTCTCGGTAGCCTTCTTTGATACGCGTGAAGAGTTGATAGCATAAACGATGTCAGCCTTTGTAACAACAGTTGTTACGTTCTTGTAGTTGTTGGCTGTGTTAGACATTACAGAAGCGTAATCCAACTCCTTCTGCAAAGTGTTGATACCGGTAGCAACAGTCAAACCGAAAGCACGCTTGATAGCAGTAGCCTCATCGCCACCTGCTGCCAAAGCAGCCTTCTCAGCCTTTGTAGGAAGTGCACCAGTGTTTGCGTTTACCAAAGTAAACTCCTTGCACTTGCCCTTCGGGCACTTAACCTCTACCTGCAACTGCAACTCGCAGTTTGCCATACGATCGTCGTAAGGGAACTCTACGTGAAGAGTGTACTCACCACCCATAGCCTTATCAACTACTGTGTAGTTCTCATCAACCTTTGAGCCCTGGAAATACTTTGTTGCACCTGCAACCTCACCGCCCTCGAATACGATAACGGGAGTAACCTTCAATACGGCCTTCTTGTTGTAGTACTCTACGGGGAACTTAACAGTGATGTCAGCCTCTACCTTGCCGTTGTTGAGTACAAGTACCTCAGGAGTGCAAGAGATGCTTACCTCGTCCTGATTCTTTGCCATCTTGCCAAAGCAGTTACATCCGGTCAAACCAAATGCGAAAACTGCTACAGCAACCAATTTCAATACGTTTTTCATAATTTTTTTTGGCGTTAAAATAGTTAATTATTAAAAGTTTGTTTAGTTCTTGCGATCCTTGTTCTCGCGGCGGTCGCCACGGGGCTTGCCACCCTCGCGGGGCTTACGCTCGCGTTCTACCCAACCCTCGGGCTTGGGCATAAGAGCCTTGTGTGAGAGCTTGTACTTCTGGGTCTTGGGATCTACACCGATGAGCTTAACCTCGATGGTGTCGCCCTCCTTCAAGCCGGTCTCCTCCATAGTCTCGAAACGCTTGTAGTCGATCTCCGAGATATGCAACAGAGCCTCCTTACCGGGAAGAATCTCAACGAAAGCACCAAAAGCAACGATGCTCTTGATAGTACCCTGATAAACCTCGCCTACCTCGGGAACAGCTACGATACCCTTGATGCGGGCCAAAGCACCATCCAAAGCCTCCTTATCTACACCAAAGATATCCACTACGCCGCACTCGTCATTCTCGGTGATGGTGATAGTAGTACCTGTGGTCTTCTGAATCTCCTGAATAACCTTACCACCGGGGCCGATAACAGCACCAATGAAGTCCTTCGGAATCTGAATCTGCACGATGCGGGGAACGAATGGACGGTAATCCTCGCGTGGCTCGGCGATAGTCTCGGTAATCTTGCCAAGGATATGCATACGACCCTTGCGTGCCTGCTCCAAAGCGGTAGCCAATACCTCGTATGACAGGCCATCCACCTTGATATCCATCTGTGTAGCGGTGATACCGTCTGCTGTACCTGTCACCTTGAAGTCCATATCGCCCAAGTGGTCCTCATCGCCGAGGATATCAGACAACACTGCCCAGCGACCTGTTGCAGAGTCAGAGATAAGACCCATAGCGATACCTGATACGGGCTTCTTGATCTTCACACCTGCATCCATCAAAGCCAATGTGCCGGCACAAACCGTAGCCATTGATGAAGAGCCGTTAGACTCCAAAATATCTGATACTACACGCAAAGCGTAAGGCATCTCCTCGCCTGTGGGAATCATAGGCTTCAATGCACGCCAAGCCAGGTGACCGTGACCAATCTCACGACGGCTCACGCCACGTGCAGGACGAGCCTCGCCTGTCGAGAAGGGAGGGAAGTTGTAGTGCAGGGTGAACTTCTCCGAGCCCTGAACCAAAACCTCGTCAATCATCTTCTCATCGAGCTTCGTACCCAATGTAACGGTTGTGAGTGACTGTGTCTCACCACGAGTAAAGATTGCCGAGCCGTGTGCTGCGGGCAGGTAACCTACCTCGCACCAGATAGGGCGAATCTCGTCAGTACGACGGCCATCAAGACGCTTACCCTCGTCGAGGATCATATTACGCATAGCCTTCTTCTGTACGTCATCGTGGAAATATTTGTGAATAAGGGGAGCCTTCTCCTCCAGCTCCTCCTCTGTGAAGCGTGCTGCGAACTCTGCCTCCAACGCCTCGAAAGCCTCCGAACGTTCGTGCTTCGCTGTACCGCTTGTCGCGATAGCGTAAGCCTTGTCGTAGAGTTCGGTGATGATCTGCTGACGCAACTCCTCGTCGTTGTTCTCGTGGCAGTAGGTACGCTTAACGTCCTTACCCAGCTCCTTCGAGAGCTCAATCTGAACAGCACAGTGCTTCTTAATCTCTTCGTGTGCGAACTTGATGGCACCGAGCATAACCTCCTCTGATACCTCGTTCATCTCACCCTCGACCATCAGGATATTGTCGATGGTACCACCAACCATGATGTCCAGATCCACGTCGGCCATCTGTGAGAAGTTGGGGTTGATTACATACTCGCCGTTGATGCGTGCAACGCGAACCTCCGAGATAGGGCCACCGAACGGAATATCCGATACTGCCAGAGCAGCCGAAGCTGCCAAACCTGCCAATGCGTCGGGCTGGATATCCTTGTCAGCCGAGATGAGGTTTACTGTTACGAATACATCCGCGTGGTAATCCGAGGGGAACAAGGGACGCAACGCACGGTCGATAAGACGTGCTACCAAAATCTCTGCATCACTTGCCTTGCCTTCACGCTTCATAAAGCCGCCGGGGAAGCGTCCGCATGCTGCGAACTTCTCCTTATACTCCACCTGCAAGGGCATAAAATCGGTGCCCTCCTTTGCCTCCTTTGCGGCTACTACCGTACCGAGCAACATCGTGTCGCCCATCTTTACAACGACAGCACCATCAGCCTGCTTTGCCAACTTGCCGGTCTCGATAGTGATGACGCGGCCGTCTGCCAATGTGATGTTTTTCTGTACGGCGTTGTACAATTTTGTCTCTTCCATAAAAATTAAATCGTCAATAAAAACGTCCTGTAAAAATATTTTCGTCCTAAAAATTAGTTTCAAAAAAAACAGGGATTGTCGGTTGTGAACTGACAACCCCTTTTTTCACCTCGGTATTACTTACGGAGGTTAAGAGTCTTGATGATAGCGCGGTAACGCTCGATATCAACCTCCTTCAAGTACTCGAGCAAGTGACGACGCTTACCTACCAAACGCAAAAGTGCGCGCTGGGTACCGAAGTCGTGCTTGTTGCTCTTAAGGTGCTCAGTAAGGTGGCTGATACGGTACGAAAACAACGCGATCTGGCTCTCTGGAGAACCAGTATCAGTGTTAGACTTGCCGTACTTACCAAAAAGCTCTTGCTTTTTCTCTGCTGTTAAATAAGCCATAAAAAAATAAGATTTTGTGAGTCTTGCCGCTGTCTTTCCAGAACGGCTTAACTCTGGTTTCACTCCACAATGCATTCCCCTTACCGTGAATAACACCGGAGCTTGCGACAAAAGTAGTCTTAATTTCATTAAGAGACAAATTTTTAGCAACAAAAACGGCGTTTTATGTATCGCTTTTTTGTCGTTTTGAGCCTAAAAGAGTGTTTTTTTGCAAAAATGTGTATCTTTGTAGCGGTGAAATAGTGCTTTTGGGTGAAGTACTATACGGATTTTTGAGGTTTGAGAAAGTGTTGTAAAATGGTTGATTTTTCTAAAAAATATCTTCTGCAAGGAGCCTTGCTGATGATGCTCTTCTGTCTGTGCGTGAGTTGTAACTCTCGCCGGGAGGAGTACGTCAGGGTGGAGGGTGCTATGCTCGGCACATTCTTTCAGGTGAGTGCCGCAACGGAGCTGCCCGCCGAGCAGATATACGACCGAATGATGCATATCGATAGCGTTGCGAAGGCTTCGATGTCAATCTTTGACGAAAACTCTCTGCTGAGCCGAATTAACCGTAGCGAAACGGACAGTATCGACGACCATATACTATATAATTTGACACTCGCTGAAAAGATATACAAAATATCGGGCGGAGTCTATGATGTTACGGTAAAACCGCTGGTTGAGGCGTACGGTTTTGCGGGTAAAAATCCCTCTATAAAGGTGAATGTGGACTCTCTGATGGCGTTTATCGGGTTTGATAAGATTCGTATCGAGCAGGGTCGTCTGATAAAGGCTGATAGTCGGGTGCAACTCGATTTTAACTCTATTGCCAAAGGATATGTAGTAGATTTGGCAGTGGCCGAGTTGCAGGAATTGGGTATCAAAAACTATATGGTTGATATCGGCGGTGAGGTGCGTTGCGGAGGTGTAAATCCCAACGGCGGCAAGTGGCGTGTGGGTGTTGAGACCCCCTTTGACGGCAACAACACTCCTGGAGCATATATCCAGCAGGTGATATCGCTTACCGATTGTGCTATGGCCACTTCGGGCAACTATCGCCGCTACTATGTCGATTCCGAAGGCCGTAAGGTCGCCCACACGATTGACCCTCGTACGGGTCGTAGTGCGGTGTCGGAGCTGTTGTCGGCAACGGTTGTTGCAGCCACTTGTGCCGAGGCTGATGCTCTGGGAACGATGTTTCTGGCATTGGGTAAGGAGGCTGCCATTGAACTGGCGAGGGAGCTTGCCGACGATGGCGTTATGGTCTATCTGATAGCATCGGGCGAGGGTGACGAGTTTGAAGTATATTATTCGGAGGCATTGGCCTCATCGTTGAAGCAACGAGAGGGATTTCGTGAGATTTAACCACTATGAGACGAGCAATACTACTATATAACACGCAAGCCGGACGCGGTAAAATCGAACGCAAAATCGTTCAAATCGTGAATGTATTTCACGAGGTGGACTGCGATATGACACCCGTGCCTATCGACTTTGAGAAGAATCCGTTTGACGGGCGTGAAGATGTTGATTTAGTGGTTGTTGCCGGAGGCGACGGAACTGTGAACTATGCTGTCAATGCTCTTATGCAGAAGGGTTTGAAGGCCGCTATCGGAGTCATTCCCGCAGGTACGGCCAATGACTTTGCCGGTGCGATAGGAATGTCACGTAACCCTATTGAGGCAGCCCGCCAGATCATAGCGGGTGTGGTGGAGTCTATCGACTGCGGAAAGGTCGAACAGCTGGATAATGCGGATGTGGAGCCGGTCTATTTTGTCAATATATTCAGCTTTGGAATCTTCACTACTACATCGCAGCATACGCCCGAGGAGTTGAAGCATCGCATAGGCCGTATGGCGTATGGTGTGGCGGCGTTTGACGAGTTGCGAAGGGCCCACGCAATACCCCTGACTATCACTACCGATGCCGAGACCTTCTACTATCCGACACTTATGGGTCTGGTATTTAATGGCGAGACGGCGGGTCGTCTGCCGATAGCACGCAAGTCGAGTCTGCGAGATGGCGTGTTCGACTGTCTGTTCCTGCGTAAGCGAGATACCCGCTTCCAGTCGGCAATGGATATGCTGCTCTATATGATGGGTATCCGCACCCGTGCGGTGAAGTATTTGCGTACAAGTCAGCTGATGCTGGTAACGCCGTTAAATGAGGATACCGATGTTGATGGCCAGCGGGGCGGTCAGTTCCCTATCAAGGTGAGCTGTCTGCACGGGGCGTTGAATGTGGTTTGTCCGCGTGAGGATGTGGCGAAATAGTAAGTAACGATATATATAATATATATGAATGCCAATGAAGTAAATACCACAAGTACTGCTATGACTATCAAGCAGATGCGTAAGCGTTTCTCGGATAAGGGTTTTCGTTCCGAGGAGTACTCTATAACCCCGCTTATTCGCTTTGAGCCGGCACCGGAGGGGTTCTCTGTGCCTGATGGTATTGTGGTGGGTATGGTCTGTAATGGTACTGCAAAAATGGAGGTCAATGGCCGCGAGTTCGAGCTGCGACGCAACAATATGTTCCTGTTGAATGAGGAGTCGCAGATTGCCTCGGTCAAGAGCAGCAAGGCTTGTCTGGGTTATGTGATTACCTTCTCGCGTCAGTTCTTGGAGGGTATTGATGTCGATATCAAGGATTTTATGGGTGCCAGACTGATATTCCGCGTGAAGCCCTGTCTTGCCCTGTCGCAGAGTGATGCCGACCGCCTGCATAATGTGGCACTCGCACTGTCGGAGGCTGTGGATGATAGCGACAAGATATATGGCGACAAGGTTATCGCATCGCTGTTCGTCGCCTTCTTCTATACTATGGCGTCGGTGCTGGGTCGTTACGAGATGGATGAGTCGCAGGTGCGTAAGGGCTTGCGTAGCGAGGAGTTGTTCAAGCAGTTCGTTGAGATTCTTGGCGAGGAGTGCGAGAAGCAACGCAGCGTGGAGTATTACGCCTCACGAATGAACATCACGCCCAAATACCTCTCTTTGATATGCAAGTCGCAGGCCGACAAGAGTGCCTTGCGAGTGATTGACGAGGCTGTCTTGCGTCGTGCGAAGGATTTGCTGATGCAGCCGGGTATGAGTATTCAGCAGGTGTCGGAGAGGCTCAACTTTATGTCGCAATCATTCTTCGGCAAATATTTCAAGCAACGAGTGGGAATGTCGCCGTCGCGTTACAAGATGCAGAAGTTGTAATTACATTCAGAAAAGATATAATTCCAACGATATAATTCCGTAATTATATAATCCTAATATATATAAATAGTAAAGGCTGCCCCGAAAGGCAGCCTTTGTCTATCATATCAGGCGAGGTTTTACTCCAAAACCTTAACCTTGATATTGCGATACCATACATCGTCACCGTGATCCTGGAAGCCGATGTAACCCTCGTGGTTCTCGCCACCGCAGTTGTTCAAAAGTGCGAAAGCAACAGGCCAAGCAGCCTCGCTGAACTTTGACTTCTGAAGCATCTCGGTCCACTGGGGAGTCCACAAGTGATACTCCAATACGGGAACATCGTTCTGATAGTGAACAACAGTACCCTTGTAGCAAACGATCTTCGATGTGTTCCACTCGCCCCAGCCGTTAGAGTTCTGTGGCTTTGCGGGAATCATATCGTAGAGTGAAGCCGACTTGCGGTTACCATCTACGCCAAGACCTGCGTCAATGTGGTTCTCATTGTCGAGAATCTGATACTCGGGAGCAGAGATGTAGATAGGCTCATAAGTGCCATCCTCCTTCTGAACCTCCTGTGCGAGGTAGAATACGCCAGAGTTACCACCCTTTGAGATCTTCCACTCGAAAGTGAGCTCAAAGTTCTTGAACTTCTGGTCGAAGATGATGTCGCCACCCTCACCGGTCTGTGCCTCACCGCCACCAGAACCGTTGAACTTCAAGCAACCATCCTCGATAACCCAACGAGCGGGGACATGGTCCTTGCCATAACCTCTCCAGCCCTCAAGTGAAGTACCGTCGAACAAAACGATAGTGTTGGGGTCTTCCTCCTGACCACCACAGCTTGCCAAAATTGCTGATGAAAGCAATGCAGCCATAAACAATACTTTTCTCATTGTAATACTATTTTTTACTACTTAATTAACTATAATTTCGGCATCTCGGGCAACAAGGTATCCCAACCCTCGCGGTAAGTGTGCTTGATCATCTCATTAGCAAACTGCTGTGCGTTAATCGGGTCGGTATATGTCTTGTTGAATGTGGGGTGACCATCCTTGATAGAGAAGCCATCCTCAATCATAATACGCATATTCTCGTCAGGATTGATGTTGGTGAACTTCATATTTGCACCATCCCACTCCAATACGCGGTTCAGTGACTGCAAACGAACGGCCAATACACCCATTACGACCATCTCGTTGAAAGGACCTGCCTCCGAGAAGTCAGAGATAGAGTTAAGACGTGTAGCCTTATCCTCCTTACAAGCACGAACCCAATCCTCGTAGTGTGACAACTCAACCTTGCGAGCGCGTGCTGGAGCCTTGGGAACACGGCCTGATACGAGGTAAGGATTGCGACCGTAGCAACCGCAGATAAGAGTATCCTTTGTACCATAGAAGATAGTGCAGCCACCTGCATCGTTGAGGTTCTTACCTGCTGGCAAGCCCTCTGGACGAGGAGGCATCAAACCACCGTCATACCAGTTCACAACAACCTCGGGCAACTTAACCTTATCCTTCTTGCCGCGTGCGGGGAAGGTGTACTTCACATACTGTGCCTGTGGTGCACAGTCGGTCAAAAGTGCAGTTGAAGAGCCCTCAACCTTGGTAGGAGAGCCTAACTGGAGAGCCTTGAATGCAGGGTGGAGGATGTGGCAGGCCATATCTCCCAAAGCACCTGTACCGAAGTCCCACCAACCACGCCAGTTCCAGGGTTGGTAAACATTGTTATAAGGACGATACTTTGCAGGGCCGAGGAACAAATCCCAATTCAATGTATCGGGAATGGGGTGTACCTCTGTCGGACGCATCAGACCCTGTGGCCAGATAGGACGGTCGGTGAAAGCATCCACGCGGGTAACCTCACCAATCTCACCGTTCCAGATCCAGTCGCAAACCAGACGAACACCATCGTCAGAAGAACCCTGGTTACCCATCTGTGTAGCCACACCGTTCTTTGCTGCGAGGTTGGTCAAAAGACGAGACTCATAAACAGAGTGTGTAAGAGGCTTCTCGCAATATACGTGCTTACCCATCTCCATAGCACAAGCCGATACCAAAGCGTGTGAGTGGTCAGCGGTTGCACACATCACGGCGTCAATCTGATTGCCGATCTTGTCGTACATCTCGCGCCAGTCCCAGAAACGCTGAGCCTTGGCGTAGCGGTTGAATGTGCCCTGTGCATACTTCCAGTCAGTATCGCACAATGCTACGATATTCTCCTTCTCGAGGCCACGCAATACACCAGCACCGCGACCACCGATACCAACAGCTGCAATGTTGAGCTTGTCAGATGGAGATTTGTGTCCAAGTGTTGCACCCATCACATTTGATGGAACAACAGTCATAGCTGCCAGGCCCGTTGCCGAAGCCTTCAAAAAATCAGCTCTTGAAATTTTTTTAGACATAACTGTAATATTTAGGTTAATAAATTAGTTGATAGTATTTTTTACTCTGTTTTCTATCTCTTTTCGTGCGTTTTTCTCTGTATTTATCAGTGCCTTCACGCTATATCTTCACGCTGTCGAGTATCTCAACATTACGCAGGCTGCGTTCCACGCAGTGCTGTGGTGGCAGAGGGTAACTGCGTACCTCGATGAATACCTCCTCAATCTTGCTCTGCTCGGCCTGACTCAAAATCCTGTTGAAGTCAATCTTCTCGCTTTCGCCGACTATGTCGTAGTCGTGCAGGTGCAGAGCTATGATTCTCTTGGCGTGTTGCTTTATCGTGCCACATATATCCAGCCCCGCATTATGAGCCTCGAAAGTATCCAGCACGAACCATACTCTCTCTTTGTCGCACCTCTCGATAAGCTCCTCAAATATGGAGCTCTCGCCGCGAAGCTGATACTCCGCCTTTGTGGGGTGGAAACTGAATAGCAACCCTCTCTCTGTGGCCATCTCGCCTATGAGGTTGAAGTATTGCACATACTCCTCGATGGTCTGTGCCGATACCTCCTCCGGAAACTGCGACATCGTAACATAGCGGCACTCCATTGCCTTGGCACTATCCAACGCTTTCTCCCACCAAGCGGTAATAGCCGGACTCAAAAATGTAGCCTCCTCCGCGTTGCCTTCCCCGACTGCTTCTCCTGATGCTTCTTCGGTGGCATCATCGGCCTCGGTTGTCGTTACGACCTTTGCCTTTTCATAGAACTTGTTGAGGTGCAGCCCCGAAATCTTCAATCCCGAAGACTTCGCCATTTGGAGCAGCTCCTCCGCTTTTACGTTGTAGGCTGTGCCGTTGATGTAGCATCCTGCCTCAACCTTTGTGTAACCCATCTGTCCCACCTCGTAGAGTGTTCCCGATGGAGAGTCGTACATCGTGGCATCAACCGATGGCAGAAACAGCCCAAATCCGGGAGATACATCCCGCAGAGCATCGTCCACGGCCTCGGTGAAGGTCTCGGCAGCCTGCTTCAAGCCTATCACGGCCTGTGCTGCCTCCATCATCGATGATAATCCCTTTTTGAAGAATCCCAATCTGTCCATCTTTTACTGCTCGTCATCCGATGGCTTCTCTGTTGCCTCCTCTGTTGCCGTTTTTTCTGTTACCTCCTCGGTCGCCTTCTCTTCCGCAGCCTCACTTGTCGCCTCCTCGATTGCGGCCTGCTCCTGTTGCATACGGGCCTGATACTCGGCCTCCTCCTTTGCCTTTTGAGCCTCAATCTTTGCGGCTATGCGGATGCCATACTCATAGAGAGCATAGCAGGGGATGAAAATCAACACCTGACTCACTATGTCGGGCGGAGTGATGATAGCGGCAAAGACCAGCAACACCACAACGGCAATCTTGCGGTACTGACGCATACCCTCCGAGGTCATAAGACCTATCGTCGCCAGCAGACGGATAAGCAGCGGTAGCTGAAACGCAATGGCAGCGGCAAACGACACACTCATCACCGTAGACATAAACGAGCTTACCTCGATGATGTTGTTGATTTGTGAGCTTACCTCGTAGTTGCCCAGGAAGTTGATAGCAAGCGGTGCAATGATGTAATAGCCGAACAGCAATCCCATTATAAACCATATCGGCGTCTCAATAACGTAGCGGATGCTGCGACGACGCTGATGGGGCGGAATGGCGGGCTTCACAAAGAGCCACAACTCCCAAATCAGGTAGGGGAACGCCACGACAAATGCTCCGACGATTGAACTCTTGATGTGCAGCAGGAACTGTCCTGCCATCTTGTTGTTGAAGAGTTCGATGTTCTCGGGATGGATGTGCAGGGCCTCCGAGTTGAGTACCTCTGCCAGCCAAGCGAAAAAGCGATTCGTGGGGAACGACTCGCGAATGGGGGCAAATATCACATCCAGCACGATACCCTTTATCGAGAACATCACGATAAAGAGCAGTACAAAGACTCCTATGACACGGAAGAGAATCTTGCGTAATTCGTCAAGATGCTCGCCGAATGTCATATCGGCATTGTCGTTGATTGGCTGGTTACTCATTGCTTGACGGTAATGCTATTTCTCCTCGTTCTTGTTCTCCTCGCCATCCTCGATATCCTTCGATGCGGTGTTTACGGCATCTTTGAACTCGCGAATACCGCGACCTGCACCACGCATCAGTTCAGGCAACTTCTTGCCACCGAAAAGAAGCAACAATACGACAACGATAAGGACGATTTCGGTAGTTCCAATACCTCCGATTAACAAAAAATTCATACTCTTTATGCTTTTAGTAGTTTCAAATTATACATTTTGTTGCGAAAGTTACAAATAAAAACTGATTTAACCAAAATGTATATACATTTTATGGGTTCTTTTTGTCCCTTATTTTCATATTTGTTTTGAGAGAAAATATATACAAAATGATTGCTGGCAAAGTAAGAAAAAGGCTGCCGAATCCGCAGATTCCGGCAGCCTTTACGGCGAGTGATAGTGGTTAGAAAAATTACAGATTCTCCACGAAATAGGCTGTTATCTTGTCATACAGATGCACCGCATCACGACCGAAGACGTTGTGCTCGGCTGTGGGGTAGGGCATATAATCAACGGGGATATGGTGCTTGATGCACTCCTGAACGAAGCTCAACGAGTGCTGCCATACGCAGGTGCCGTCAATCGCACCCTGACAGATAAGCAGCTTGCCCTTCAAATCCTTCGCCTTGTTGATAAGCGAGGTCTTCTCGAAGCCCTCGGGGTTGTTGTGTGTGTTGTCCATATAGCGTTCGCCATACATCACCTCGTACCACTTCCAGTCGATTACAGGACCACCCGAAACGCCTACCTTGAATACTTCGGGGTAGTTTGTCATCAGCGAGATGGTCATAAAACCACCATAACTCCAGCCGTGAACACCCACGCGGTCGCGGTCGCACCACTCATGCGAGAGCAGCCATTCAAGGCCCGCCATCTGGTCCTGCATCTCGCACTGACCGCACTGGCGGTGGATAGCCTTCTCGAAGTCGGCACCGCGGTTTGATGTGCCTCGGTTATCCATCACAAAAACGACATAGCCACGCTGTGCCATAAGCATCTCCCAGCGACGCAGCTGTGCCTGATAGGTATTCTTAACCATCTGTGAATGAGGGCCTCCATAGACATAGAGGATGACGGGATACTTCTTCGCGGGGTCGAAGTTCATCGGCTTGATAAGACGATAATAGTTGTCATACTTGCCGTCGGCACTCTTCACCGTTCCCAGCTCTATGGGCAGGAAGTTGTAACCCTCGGTTGGGTCGGGGGCACGGAACAGTTCGCGTGCGGGTTTGCCGTCGGTGCGACCCAGCTCTATGACGCGTGGCACATTGAGTGATGAGTAGTTGTCAAGGAAGTATTTTCCACTCTTGCTCATCGAGATATTGTGCCAGCCCTCGGTCGGTGTGAGGCGGGTCTGCTTGCCACTCTTCAAATCGACCTTGAAGAGATGATTATCTACGGGTGACACCTCGGCCGAGGTGTAGAATACATAACGGTCGTTCTGACCGACATATTTCACATCGGCATCGGTCTTGGTAAGACGCTGAACATTACCGCTGTCATCGCAGAGATAGAGGTTGAAATAGCCGTCACGGTTGTTGGTGCTGTAAATGAATCGTGACGGGTCATTTTTGAGCCATACAAGGTCGTGCTGCGGCTCTACATAGAGGTCGTTGTGCTCGGTCAGGATTGTCGCAATCTTCTCGCCCGTTGAGGCATCGTAAGAGTTGAGAGCAACATTCTCCTGTGCACGGTCCAGAACCTGCACATAGATACGCTTTGAGTCGGGCGACCAAGTGATGCAGGTCAGGTAGCGTTCCTCGTCAAACTCGGTAACATTCAGGTAGATAGTCTTGCCCGATGCGATGTCGTAAACGCCTAACTTCACATGCTCCGAAGCCATTCCGTTCATCGGATATTTTATGCTTTTGAGAGTACCCGTGCGAGAGGTTATGTCAAGTAGCGGGAAGTCGCTGACGCGAGTCTCATCCTTCTGGAAGAAGGCCAGCTGCTTTGAGTCGGGCGAGAAGAATATGCCGTGCGTGATGCCGAACTCGTTACGGCTGACACTCTGTCCGCAGACGATGTTCCTGTCCTCAAATGCAGTTACTGCCGTATGCTTCTCTCCGTCAAAAAGATAGAGATTGTTGTCAATCGTGTAGGCAAACAACGGGCCGTTGCCGTTCTGACGCTTGACATTGGCCAGAGGCTGACCCTCGACCTTGGGGTAAGAGTATTGCGAGATGATGCTGCGACTCTCGATGTCGATGGTGTATAGTTTGCTCAAAGATGTTACCACGAGGTTACCCTCCGCATCGAAGGCGTAGCGGGGCATAGCCATAAAGCTCTCCTCACCCATCAGGGCGTCAATCTCCTGCTTTGTGATGAGTGTGCGACTCTTGCCGGTGCGGGCGTCGGTTGCGATGATGGCATCCTCTTGGGTTGTGGCGTAGCAGTCCGACTCTCCAATCCACTGAATGTGCAGATTCTTGGGCGACAGCTCGCGGTTAAGTACAACATCAGTTGTCGTAAGCAGCTTGGCGGTTTGCTCCTGCTTGGTGGTTTGCTCCTGTGCCACCGATGAAAGTGAACTCATAATTGCTGTGGCGGTCAAAATTAAAAATAGGCGTTTCATTCTATCTGTTCGGTTAATGTTTGGACATAAGTTTATATGTTGCGAAAGTAATAAAAAATGCCCGAATATGCAATTCGGACACTCTATTATTGGCGATAAAATTTTTCAGCGTAGCGGCCTGCTCTATCTTTTGCCCCATTTGGGCGTTATGCCGATAAAAATCTCGAAGTTTATGCCCGGCATAGGACGCGACAGAACAGAGATGTAATCCTCGTCAAAGAGGTTGTTTATACACCCCTTCAACGAGAGGTCCGCCCAGCTGAATGAAAAGCCCTTTTCAAGCGATATGTTGCTCATATAGTAGTCAGGGAGCCTGCCCGTAAGGGTTATATCGTTGCTCGACATAGTGTAGCGTTCGCTGTAATAACACCACTTGTAATGGAAAGCCCAGCGACGCCACTGCAAGCGTGCCGAGAGTGTTGCCGAGAGTTCGGGTATGTAGGGCAGCTGCTTGCCTACCGATTTGTCGGCTTCGGTCATCGGTACGCCCTCATTGATTGAGGGTGTCCATGAGAAGGTTGCAGAAGCGTCTAACTTCCAGTGACGATTAAAGACAACGGCCATATCGGCCTTCAACTCCACTCCGTAGGCGTGTACCTCCTTTACGTTGCGTGGCGAGAGGAAGCCTTTGGGTGTTGCGAGCCATAGTATCCAGTCTTTCACATAGGAATCAAACCACGAGGCCGAGCCCGAGAGCAGAAAACTATTCTCCTTGCCAACGGCAAACGACACCCCCGCATCATAGGTCCAGCCCCTCTCTTTTTTTAGGTCGGGGTTGCCTCCCGGCAGGAAGTAAAGGTCGTTGAGTGTCGGGAAACGGAAGTTTCGTGATACAGAGCCTTTCAATGTTATGTTGCCTCGTCGTGACAGCTCATATTCGGCAAAGAAGGCCGGTATTATGGGCGAAAAATCGGTGCCGAACATCTCCTCTCTTACGACAAGCGACAGACCCAGCTTTTCGTTTGGTCGCCACTTTGCCGATAGTGCTCCCGAGAGCTCCACGCGGCTCTGGTCGTAGCCTACGATAGCCTTGTTGCCATCCTGACGGATGATGTTCTTGTCGCGGCTCTCCACGAAGTGCTGATGTGCCGTCAGGTTGGCCGTAAAGAGCCATTTGTTACCGATGTAATACTCTCCCTCGACCTGCCCGAAGAGGGTGTTTGTGAGGCTGCGGGAACGTGTCATAACCTCCATTGTGCCGTTGCCCGGGTCGCGTTTGAAGTCGTATGCTGTCCACGAATAGACATAACCCGCCTTTGCTCCGATTTTCCACGTTTGTCGCAGATGATTCCACTCCAAAACACTGCGGAGAGTCTGCTCACGCTGGCGATTGTCGAAGTCGCCCTCGTCGCCGTAGTCGGTGGTGAGCATCGCCAGCTCGCGATTGGAGTTTATATACCACGCCTTCAAGGCAAAACTATCGCCACGCCCGGCGTTGAACGATATCTCCTGCAAGATGTGCAAATCCTTGTAAGCACCGCTGCGGTTACGCTCTATGGGGTAGTAGCGGCCGATGATGTTCTTATCCTCGTCGTAAATGTTTTCGCGTTTGTCGCGGTTGCGATACTTAAAATCGTTGGGCGACGAGGAGTATGCTGCACGGGTCGAAAATTGCCACTTGCGGGAGCCGTAGGTAAGACGCAGAAACTCGTCAAAGGTGCGGAAAGAACCCACGCCCTGAATATATTGCACGCCAAAGCCTTCTGCCTGCAAAGGTTTGGTGGAGAGGCGTATGGAGCCTCCCAGACCGCCACCCGTATCATTCACCGACGATGTGCCGTGCAGAAGTGATGCATCGTCAATAAAGTAGGAGGGAATCATCGAAAAATCGGTCATTCCGAGCATCGGACTGTTTATCCTGAGGCCGTTCCAGCTGACCTGTGTATGCGATGGCGAAGTGCCTCGGAACGATACGGTCGAGAGTGTCGCACGCCCGTATGTCTTGACAAAAATCGAGGAGTTGAAGGTCAGCACATCGGCCATCGAGAGGGCTATGTTATCTTTCAGAACGGACTCGCTGAAAGAGGTTTTCTGCGTGCCTATATCCTTCATCGGCTTCTCGCCAAGCACTGCCACTTCGGGGATTGACAAACCCTCATCAATCCACTTCTCGGTGGTCTGTGCCTTGGCCGTGCAGGCCGCAAAGACTACGAATAATATCACAAGAAATCCCCTCATAGACTCTACTTCCAACAAAATGCTCCGGGTATGATGCCCGCATAAAATTCATCAATCTTCTCGCCCTCCTGCGTGTAGCGATATATCTTGCCCGGCTGCTGATAATCAATGGCATCGGCTATATATACATCGCCCGACAGCGGACAGATGGTAAGACCGTAATATATCGTTCCGGCATACTCCAGAAATGGTCGTACGGGCAGATGCTCGTCATCGACACCCATCGCCCAGATATCGTCATTTATCCAGTACAGGCGGTCGCGTGTGCCGTTCAGCTTTACCTCCGAGGGAGCATCACCGCGACTGAAACGGAACTCTTTCTCAATCGAGAATGTCTCGGCATCTATGCGATAGAGTGAGGGAGCTTCGTAACCGTAGGGACTACCCTCATAGCCGCCATCGGTAATGGTCCATAGTTTCCCGTTCCTGTCAAGCACGATTGAGGTGGGTTGTATGCCCACTTCCAGCTCCGCCATCACCTTGTCGGTGCGGGTGTCAATCTTCAGGATGCGATTCTGATATGACCAGCAATTGACAAACAGATAGTCGCCCCATTGTACCATCTGCTCTGTCGAGCCACTCTCCATAGTCATCGCAGGACACTCTATGTAGCCCGTAATCTCGTATCGTCGGGGGCTGACAACGGCTATACGGTTGTCCCAAATCTGCGATACATAAGCCTTCTCGTCAGAGATGAAATGTATGTATCGCGGTGAGGTGAAGCCCTCGATGCGACCCACCTCCTGAAAGGTGTCGGGGTTTATGGCAAAGATGACGTGCGAGTTATTCACAACTACCCAACCCTTGCCGTCGTACAGAGTCATCGACTGTGCCACATCGCCCAGACGCATAGCGTTGGCACGATAGAAAATCTCGTTTTCGACCTCTTTTGTCGCAGGGTTGTAGTATGATAGGGTTGCGTTGCCGTAGTTGAAGTTACCCTCGTTTACAATGAACAGACCGCTGCCCGAAGCGGAAAACTCCTCCTCCACGCCGTACTCCCACTCCATACAGCCCGTAAGTGCCGACAAGAAAATCAGCACCGCCAGACGTAAATATGTCGAAAACTTATTCATTATTTTATCATTAACCTATAATCGTAAAAACCTGTAACCTCGGTCGAGAGTTCGCCCAGCCAGCCACTCTTGGCATTTACGGCGGTCTGCACCTTTACAAAATCTATATATTTCAGCTCCTTCGCCCTGCCCTCGCTATCTATGGCATTGGCAATGTCAAGCAGATTTATATTTCCTCCCTCCAATGTGTGGTCTTCGTCGCTGAAATTGTCAGCGTAACCCCAACCATAGGCGGGCTGTACCCACATTGTTCCGTTACCCGAGCTGTCGTAGTTGCGTGCCGCGAGGCGAGTGCCCGACAGAGTGTAGCAATCCTCCTTAATCCACTGCGGATAGTACGACTCCTGCTTGTGATAGGCGGCCAAATAGTCAATCTCGCCCTCTTTGCCCTCGCTGTCACTCCACCTGACTGATTGCCCTGCTGCGGTGGGGCGGTAGTAGGTTATGGCGTACTCCTTTATGGTTGTTTCGGCATTGCTCTCGCTGCCCTGCAACTCATACCAGGTGTCGTTTGGCTCTCCGTCGCCATTCTCGTCCTGCATAACCCACACAACACCCGGCTCCGATGAGCCTTTGAAGGAGTTGCCGCCAATGGCGATATCGTAGCCGACCCGATTGTCTATGCTGTGGTCGAAGCCCACGACAACATAGCCGCCAAAGCCTCCAAGCGACAGGAATTTACCCTCCGCCATACGCTTTTCTGCATTACTTACGGCATCTGCGGCTGTGAGTTCCTCGCCTGAAAAACCAGCCTTCCCGTCGCCGATAAATTGCCCGGGAGCGGGCGTGTATTCAAAGACCTTTGAGCACTCGGCCAGTGACTTGTCGGTCGCAGCACGATAATACTCGTCATCAAATGTGATTGTAATCACATCGCCCTCGTTGCAGGACGATGCGAATACAACCATCAACATACATATAAATCCAAACCCTCTCATACGGCCTACTCCTTGTCAAATCTTACAGCCACATCGTCGTAGGCGAAGTAACCCGCAACGCCAAGTCCGTAGTCGCCGTAGAGGTCGTCACTGCCTACAAGGTTGAACGCCACACGCACAACCTTACCCAGCGATGACAAATCCCATTTTGTCCACTCCTGAACGCCCTGACGGCCCTCACTCCAAAGCACGAATTCTGCTTCGCCGCACTTTTCGCCATTCTCGTTGTAGCCATAGGCCACAATCTTGTACCAGCTCTCCTCGCCTGCACCTGTCGGCACTTGCCAGCCGTCGCCATTGGTCAGGAGGTTAAAGACATAGGTAGTGTTGGTGACAAACATATGGTCAATCACGCGAGCCTCGCCATCGCCAAACTCAAAATAGACCATTTCGTTCTGCATACCATACTCCGACTCATCAACATAACCGAAATGCACGCAGAAATTCTCCGAGCCATTAGCTCCACCCTCGACATTGTAGGCTTGCAGGTCGTGCATATAGTCGCCCTGCGAGAGGTCGCTGCCCACATAGTTCGACAACGCGTGACCTCCGTAGCCGGGGAACATCGCAGTTTCGGAGGGTGTGAACGATAGGAACGTATTGCCCTCGTCGTACCACGCGTGGTGACCATTGCCGTTGCCGTACTGCGTGTCGGTGGGGATAAAATCACTCCAATAAGAGGCAGCGTTATTCTCATTTCCGCAATAGTCGCCATCCTCAAAAGTGAGGGTACGCAACTCGTAGGTTGCCTCTTCCTCCTCGGCTTGCTTCTTGGGGAGAATAATCACGCGACCATCGGTGAGAGTAATGATAACTTCGGTGTCGGTCTCCTCGATGCTCTCAAAAATGGAGTCACCGCTTGCACCATCGTTACCCTTGTCGCCTTTGTCGCCTTTGTCGCCCTTGTCTCCTTTGTCACCTTTATCACCTTTCTCTCCGTCCTCGCCATTGCGAAGTGAAATGGTTGAGCCGTCGCTGAAAGTCAGGGTATAACCCTCCTCGGTTTTTTCAACGTTGGTAATAACCTTACCGTTGTTCATTGCATCTACCAACGCTGTGAGGGTGGCAATGTCCTCGGCGTTGGTGTCGATTTGCTGCTGCATCTCATCGACCTTCTGCCACAAATCGCTGTCGTCAAACTCGCAAGAGGCGAGCGCCATAGCACTTACGCAAAGTGCTGCAAAAAAGAAAAATCGCTTCATAACGCATCAATATTTTAAGTTAATAAAAAAAGTTACGCCACAAAGCAGAACTCCAATTAACTCAAAACATTTTTGCCGTATAATCCTTCCTTTTCGGAATAGGTAGCATATGCTGCCACGCCTCCTCAAATCACGCTTCACCGCCTACTACGGGGCAAAACCTAAAATTTTACTGCTAAAAATTAGTTTTGATTCGTCCCGTAGTCCTGCAGGCCAAAAATCCAAAATGCAAAGGCAGGTCTTCTGACTTATCCCCGTCTGTTGCGCCTTCCCAGGTCATAGCCCAGTGGCAAAGAGTGCAACATCATAAATTTCCCTTGCGGGAATGGGACTTACAGCAACAGGTATTGTTCCGGATTTGCACCGGATTTCCTTTTCACTCTGCGGGTGGTGTAACCCGACAGAGAACCGTTTGCAACAGCAAAAGTAGAGAATAAAATTGAAAATGCAAAAAATAGATGAAAAATTCTTGAAAATTATCACTATCTTTGCCCGCGAATAAAACGCGAATAAAATATAATTACAATACAGTTATACGATTATGGCAGACAATTCAATTCTTATGCGCCTTGACGGCCTTAAACTTAAATACGAGGAGACGGGACAAAAACTTACCGACCCCGAAGTGATTGCCGATGTTAAGCAGTTTGTGCAGCTCACCAAGGAGTATAAGGAGTTGGAGCCTATTATCGAGACTTCGGAACGCTATCGCACAGCCCTTGCAAATTTGGCAGAGGCAAAGGATATCCTTGCCAATGACAAGGACGAGGAGATGCGAGATATGGCACGTATGGAGATTGCGGAGCTGGAGCCTTCGTTGGAGAAGATGGAGGAGGAGATCAAGCTGCTGCTTATCCCGAAGGATCCGCAGGATGACAAGAATGCCATACTTGAAATTCGTGGCGGTACGGGTGGCGACGAGGCTGCAATCTTCGCCGGCGACCTTCTGCGTATGTACACCAAGTACATCGAGTCAAAGGGCTGGCGTTATGAGATTACATCGTTCTCTGACGGTGCTGTGGGCGGTTACAAGGAGGTCGTGTTGAAGGTTACGGGCCAGAGTGTATATGGCACGCTGAAATATGAGTCGGGAGTACACCGCGTGCAGCGTGTACCGCAGACCGAGACGCAGGGTCGTGTGCATACTTCGGCAGCGTCGGTGGCAGTGTTGCCCGAGGCGGAGGAGTTCGATGTCGAGATTTCGATGAACGATATCCGCAAGGATATCTTCTGTGCATCGGGCCCCGGTGGTCAGTCGGTGAATACTACCTATTCGGCTATTCGTCTGACGCACATCCCAACGGGTATCGTCGTGCAGTGTCAGGACCAGAAGTCGCAGTTGAAGAACTTCGACAAGGCATTCGAGGAGTTGCGTACGCGTGTGTTCAACCTCGAATATTCAAAGTATCTCGACGAGATTGCATCGAAGCGTAAGACAATGGTTTCGACAGGTGACCGTTCGGCGAAGATTCGTACCTACAACTATCCGCAGGGCCGTATTACCGACCACCGCATAAACTATACGATTTACAACCTTTCGGCATTTATGGATGGCGATATTCAGGATTGCATCGACCACCTGATTGTGGCAGAGAATGCCGAGAGATTGAAGGAGAGTGAGTTGTAGTAACACTATTTCAAATTAATAGAGAGGGTATCTTTCCGCAGGAGGCAGGTGCCCTCTTTTATGTAGTGGATAACCCTTTATTGATATACTGTTAAGAGTATGAAAATCGGAGATATAGATTTGGGCCCGCAGCCGCTGTTTCTGGCTCCTATGGAGGATGTCACCGACCCTTCGTTCCGCTATATGTGCAAGCGAATGGGTGCCGATGTCGTCACCACCGAGTTTATATCGTCCGACGGCTTGATTCGCGATGCGTGGAAGTCGCGTGCAAAGCTCAATATCGACGAAGAGGAACGCCCCGTAGGCATACAGATTTATGGCCACCTAATCGAGCCGATGGTTGAGGCTGCCCGCATAGCCGAGACGGCACACCCCGATTTTATCGATATCAACTTCGGCTGTCCCGTTAAGAAGATTGCAGGCCGAGGTGCCGGTTCGGGTATGATGCGTGATGTGCCGCTTATGGTTGAGATGACACGCCAGATTGTCGAGGCTGTCAAGACCCCCGTAACGGTCAAGACGCGTCTGGGCTGGGACGAGGATAACAAAAATATTATGGAGATAGCCCTGCGTTTGCAGGATGTGGGCATCAAGGCCCTGACTATTCACGGCCGCACGCGTTCGCAGATGTATCGTGGCGAGGCTGACTGGACTCTGATAGGCGAGGTGAAGCACCACCCCTCAATAGAGATTCCCATCATTGGCAATGGCGATGTGGATTCGGGCCCGAAGGCGAAGCAGATGTTCGACGAGTATGGCGTTGATGGCGTGATGATTGGCCGTGCGACATATGGTCGTCCGTGGATTTTCCGCGAGGTGAAACACTTTATGGCGACGGGCGAGGTTATGCCGCAACCATCGGTTGTGGAACGTGTGGCCATAGCCAAGGAGCACCTTGCCAAGTCGTTGGAGATTAAGGGCGAGAGAGTGGGTATTCTGGAGATGCGTCGCCACCTGTCGAACTACTTCAAGGGTCTGCCCGACTTCAAATCTACGCGACTGACACTCGTCACCTCAAACGATATCGAGGAGCTGTACTCCACCCTTGATATGATTGCCCAGCGATGGGGCGATGTTGATATGAGTGGGGCAGTGCCGCCATCACTCTCACACGAGATATAATACTCGGCTACAAATCCATTTTATAGACATTCGTTGTGCGCTGCTCGAAGCCCTCTCGGCGGTAGAGTGCGTTTGCCTCCGTGCGTTGCGGGTTGGAGGTGAGCATCAGGGTTATGGGCGATAGCTGCTGCGTATATTTAATTGCGTATTGCACCAACTGTCGTCCGAAGCCTTTGCCGCGATACTCTTTATCCACCACCACATCCTCCACCCACGCCTTGCGGGAGGTGGGTGCGGAGTAGATGCCGAGAGTGAGCATTCCCGCTACGGTGTTATCATAGTAGAGCAAAAACAGCCGGCTCGCCCTGTCGCTGATGATTTGGTGTAGTGACTCCTCCGTGAAGAGTATCTCCCGTGAGGTGAGTTGCCGCAGCAGCGAACAGATAGGCTCTATGAGTGAAGGGTCGAAGGTTGTGACCTCGCGAATATCAATATCAGGCATACTTCAAAACATTAAAAAGGGCTGCAACGACAACACGGTTGTTATGCAGCCCCTCAAAATTATCAATCGGTTAAAATATCAAACCTATACGAAAGGATACTTCACCACCTCGGCTTTGAGCAGACGGTCGCGGATAACGACTGCTACAACAGTGCCTACGGCGGCATACTCCGCCTTCACGTAGCCGAGTGCGATACCCACCTTCAACATAGGCGACATAGTACCCGATGTGACGTGGCCAATCTCCTCGCCCTCCAAATTTGCAATCTTATACTCGTGGCGTGGAATGCCTCGGTCAATCATCTTCAAGCCCACCAGCTTACGCTTCAAGCCCTCGGCCTTCTGCTGTGCGAGATATTCGCGGTCGATGAAGTCCTTACCTTCGACGAACTTCGTTACCCAGCCCAGGCCTGCCTCCAACGGAGATGTTGTGTCGTCAATGTCGTTACCATAGAGAGCAAAACCCTTTTCCAGACGCAAAGTGTCGCGAGCACCCAGACCGATGTTCTTCAAGCCGAACTCCTCGCCGGCCTTCCACATAGCCTCCCAGATGGTGTCGGCATCGGCATTGTACATATAAATCTCGCAACCGCCTGAACCGGTGTAACCTGTGATAGAGAGTATAGCCTCGCAACCTGCCACCTTGGTCTGCTTGAAGGTGTAGTATGCCATATCCTCAACAGGCTCCTCGCACATCTTCTGCACGAGCTTCATCGCCAACGGACCCTGAATGGCCACCTGTGCGATATTGTCCGATGAGTTCTCCAACTCCTTGCCGGGTTCCATGCCGAACTTCTTGCCCGCATTGCAGATGTGTTGCCAATCCTTCTCGGTGTTGGCTGCATTGACGCAGAGCATATATTTCGTCTCGCTGAATCTGTAGATGAGTACATCGTCCACGATACCGCCCTTGCCATTGGGCATTGTGGTATATTGCACCTTGCCATCAACGAGCTTCGATACGTCGTTCGATGCGATATACTGCAACAGGTCGAGTGCCTTCTCGCCCTTAACCCAAATTTCGCCCATGTGGCTGACATCAAATACGCCGCACTTCTCGCGTACGGTCATATGCTCGTCGTTGATGCCCGAGAACTCGATGGGCATATTATATCCTGCGAACTCGGCCATCTTGGCACCGGCAGCGATATGATACTTTGTGAATGCTGTGGTTTTCATTTTTCTATGTAGTTTTTGGTTTCGGTTTATCTCTATTTCTCACTCTTCTTGATGCCCAATCGCGGACAGCGTGTGAATGGCTTCTCGCGGTCGAACAGATAGCGATATGTAGTGTGCATCTTGTGGCGTGTAGCACCGACATAGTTCTGAATCATACGGTTCATCACGGGGTTGAAGTCGCCAATCCACGCAAACTCTACGGTCTTGTACTTGACATTGGGGACACAGAAATAGTTCTCGTAGATATATCGAATCATACCTGACTCCACGCCCTTGCCCTGAAATTCGGGTGTCACGGCGAAAATCATACCGAAGATGCGGTCGCACGACTTCCTGACCTTCAACTCCCACATCAGACGCAGCTTGTTCCAGAGGTTGAGGTTACCGTTGAACTTGCCGATGATGCGGTTGATGTCGGGAACCATAATGAAGAACCCGACAGGCTCGTCGTTGAAGTATGTGAAGAAGATGATGTTCTCATCGACAATCGGTGCGAGCTTCTTGACAATCTCCTGTGCCTCCTCTTTCGGCATAGGCTTCACGCCCGTAAACAGCGACCACGCCTTGTTGTAGATGATGCGGAAATCTTCGGCCACCTCTTCCAGATTACGACCCTTGATGTTGGCAAAACTATATCCGGGGGTGTTCATCAGACGCTTTGCACGTTCGTAAATCGACTGGTTGATATCGTCGTCATATACTCGCCACAGGTAGGTGTTCTGGTTGAAGTAGTTCTGGAAACCATAGTTCTCAAACAACTCCTTGTAGTAGGGTGGGTTGTAGGGGTTGGCATAGAGTGGCTGGAACTCGTAACCCTCCACCAGCAGGCCCCACCACGAATCACGGGGACCAAAGTTCACAGGGCCGTCCATAGCCTCCATACCGCGACTTACCAGCCACATACGGGCTGCGTCAAAGAGTGTGTTGGCCAGCTCCTGGTCGTTTATAGCCTCAAAGAAGCCGCAACCGCCCGTAGGCTGCTCATAAGAGTAGGCGTGTTCGTTGTCGTAGAATGCAGCGATGCGGCCTACCACCTCGCCCTTGTCGTTGTATGCCACCCAGCGGATAGCCTCGCCATCGGCGTATAGCTTGTTGCGTGTGGGGTCGAATACCGCCTTGATGTCGCTGTCCATCGGACATACCCAATAGCGGTTGCCCTCGTAAAGTCGTTTGGGAAGGTCGATAAACTCTCTCTCCAAAGAGGCGTTGGTAACCTCTCGCAAAGTATATTTACTGCTCATATATCGATTGTGATTTAGTCAAATCAACATTATCCATCTTTCAAAGATACAAAAAAAATATAAAAGATGGTGCGAAAAGAGTTTTTCTTGTGATTTTTTCTTGAATGATGTCCCCCGAAAACAACAAACGAGGCTATCCTTGTGTGGATAACCTCGCCGAGTACTTATCTGAAAAAAATCCTGTGATGGCAACTATTTCTTATCGGTCGCACCCTCCGAATAGTGGTAGGCGTGCTTGTTGCGATGCTGGTCCTCTACTGCCGGCAGACCCTCGGTCAGCTCAACCGCAACTCTGCGTTCGGGGCGAACTCTCTCGCCTGCTGTGCCGCGAGTGTCAGCACCCTTGTCGCTGCCCTTGCCTTTTTGGCTGCCCTTTCGGCACTTGTCGCACTTCTTGCCGTTTTTACACTTCTTGCCTTTGCACTTCTTGTCACAAGTTGCCTTGTCGCAAGTGGCCTTGTCGCAAGCATTGCCGCCCTTCTTGTCGCACTGATCGCCCCACTGTGGCATATCCCTGCGGGGTGGGAACTTCTTAAAGCGGGGAGGATTCTGCATCTGCACAAACTTCTCGTACTGTGACTCGTTGAGTATGCCCTTCATATCGGCTGCCATCTGCTCCTTCTCGGCCTTCATCTGCTGCATACGCTGAACATCCTTCTCGGCCTGTGCAAGACAGAGCTTATATACCTTGTCATACTGCTTGTCACCGAGCAGAAGCTGCTGACGCAATCTCTCGGCTTTACGCTTTGCAATCTGCTCTACGGTAGGCATCTCACGCTTTGGAGCCTCCGGTGTCTGCTGTGCAAATGCTGTCACACTGAACAGAAGAGCAGTGATTGTGATGATAATTGACTTTTTCATAATAGTATAGTTTTAAGTTTATGACTCTATGCGATAGTTCGCATCTTCGTTTGGTACAAAGTTAGGGCCATTTGCCTCAAAGTGATACCACCCAAGGGGGTAAACAACCATTTTTGGCGAGTGAACTCGCCTGAAAAAGCGTTGAAGCGACAATGTTTTTTTCTCGGCGGGTCGTTTTTCCACCTCTCGGCGAAAAGTTATCTCTCCTTTTTCCGCCCTACAAGGTTCATCACACCATCGATAAAGGTCATCGGGTGTGTGGGTGCTCCGGGTAGCCATAAATCGACCTTGTGGCTCTCCAGCCATCGGCGGTCAATAGCTCGGCTCTCGGCAAACAGACCTCCCGAGCAGGCCTCCGAGCCGCACATCATCAGCACCTTGGGCGAGGGTACGGCATCGTAACAAATCTGCAACGGCTCGGCCATAGCTTTCGATATGGGACCCGTTACAACCACTCCGTCGGCGTGACGCGGCGAGGCGGTGAACTCCACACCATAGCGGCCGAAGTCGAAATTGACATTGCCCGTAGCGTTTAGCTCCATCTCTACCGAGTTGTCGCCACCGGCCGACACCTGACGCAGTTTGAGTGCCCGGCCAAAGAGTCGGGGTATATCCTCGCGTACGTTCTCGTGGTGGAACGCCACCTGCTTGTCGCCCGGCTTTACAACCAACGCCTCACGCGATGTTGATGCTATGTGGTAGTCGTTTGTAAAGCGTATGTTGCGAGGGGCTCGCAGGGCACACTCGCCGCAGAACATACAGCGGCCCAAGTCCAGCGTGAAAGGCTCTGCGGAGAGGGCCTTCGTAGGGCATAGTGCTGCCGCTGCACGCACATCTTCCATGTTGTCGGTGGGCGTCAGTTCGGGGCGTCCGCGAAACTCTTCGCTTAGCTCGACCTTGTTCAGGTCGGGTATGTATTGCCAGCCGTGGCTGTGCAGAACTTTTATCTTTGGAAATATCATAAGCAGTACCTTGTTTTTCTGATTTTACAGGTCGTATCCGCAATACGAGAGGTTGAAACTCTTGTTGCAGATAGGGAAATCGGAGATACCCTCACCGCGAACAGCCAACGCCAATGCCAGCCAGTTGTGCAGGCTGGGGTCTTTGACCTTGTAGGTCGCGATTTTACCCTCGCTGTTGGTTATGGCAACGTGGCATATCTCGCCTCGCCAGCCCTCCACAAGCGAGAAGGCGAGAGAGTCGGGTGCGAGTGCCGCTTCATAGTCGGGGCGTGGCATACTCTCTGTGGGTGTATAGCCCTCCAACAACTCTCTAATATACTTTGCCGATTGCAACACCTCGTTGCAACGCACCGTGAGTCGTGACATCACATCTCCCTGGCGCTTGATGATGCTCTCGTGCCTGATTCTCCCGGTGAAGACTCCGTAGGGGTGCGATGTGCGTATGTCGCGGGATAGACCGCTGGCACGAGCTGCCATACCTACTCCGCCTATACGCTGCATATCACTCTTTGCCACTATGCCGCACTGCTCGAAGCGGGCCAAAAGAGTGGGAGAGCTCTTTATATCCTCCTTGACTTCGTCGTAACGGCGGGCAATCTCCTCCACGTTTTTCAGAATCATATCACGCTTTGCCGCTGTCAGGGGTTTGTTGCTGCCCGAAGGGCGGATAAGTCCCTTGCCGAAGCGGTTGCCGCACCACGCCTGCGTGGTGTTGATGGTCATCGTACGCAGAGCCTCGCAAGCCACCTGTCCGAGCTGATAGCCTACATCGGTGGACAGGGCTCCCGTATCGGCGATGTGCAGAGCCATACGTTCCAGCTCCAATGCTACGGCACGTTCCGTTTCAAGAGCCTCCGAAGGAGTCTTGCCACATAGCTTCTCTACGGTGTGGGCAAAGGTCGTAGCGTGCGATACGGCACTGTCGCCGGCGATGCTCTCGGCCAGAAGTGTCTGTCGCAAGCGGTTGTCGGTTGCCGAGAACTCCTGCTCCACGCCTCGGTGCTGATAGCCGAGGGCTATTTCAAGGTGCAGAACACTCTCGCCGTTGCAGACAAAACGGAACGCACCCGGCTCGATGATGCCGGCGTGTATGGGGCCCACATTCACCTCGTGCAGCGAGTCGCCCTCAATCGAGTAGAAGGGATAGGTGTCGATGGTGGAGTTGCGGTTGCGTATGTCGAACGAGAAACGCAGAGGCTTATTCCACGGCATAGAGTCAAACTCCACGTTGTAGAGCTCCGTAATCTCTCTCTCGAAGATGTGCATTGCGGGGTGCAGGGCCGTGAGTGACGGCAACGCCACATCGTCGTAATACTCCATAGCAAACGATGCCAGCATAGCCTTATGCTCCGCATCATCCAGCACGATGATATAGAATCGCAGGCGGTTCTGTTCGGGCGTGGCGAAGTAGTGTGCTACGTGGTAGCGTTCCTGTGCCAGACGCACCTTCAAATCTTCGTAGAGTGCAGCATACTCCACCTGGGGAATATCTTGCAGACGAATGGCCGATGTGAGATTATCTACTATATGGTAGTTCATAACTAAAATATTGCAATTTTATCGATTAACGCCACGAGTGACTGCGGCTGCCACAAACCCAGAACGATTGCTCCCAGAAGCAGAACGAAGGCACTGTACGAGAGGCGGCGGTTGATGTTCGAGAGGTGCAGCTCATCCTGATTGGGGTGGTAGCAGAGGCGAATCATACGCTGACACACCGAGTAGATGACGATGCAGAGCAGCAGCAGAATGATTGCTGCGAGCCACCAGCCGCCCGAAGTGATGGTCTGCGAGAGAATCATCAACTCCGACACGAAGAGTGGCGATGGCGGGAATGCTAAAACCATAACGATACCGGCAATGATACCTATGGCACCCACCTTGTTGATGTTGATGTAGTCGCCGATGCGGTTGATGCGGTAGCCGTTGTAAATCTGACGCACGACAGCAATTTGCAGGAACAGGCTGCTCTTGATAAGGGTGTGGCAGATGACGTGGAACAGAGCCGCCCATACACCTATGCCGCCTATACCAAGACCTATGGCAACGATGCCCATATTCTCGACCGTAGAGTACGAGAGGAATCGTTTGTAGTTGTTCGTGCGACGCAGAAACAGAGCACCAACTATAAGGCTCATCACTCCGATAATAATCATAACGTGGCGAATCCATTCAAAAACCTCGGTCTCGGCAAACAGTCTGTACACGCGGAAGATAGCTAGAAAACCGGCATTGACCAGACCCGTAGAGAGCAGAGCCGAAGCGGGTGCCGGAGCTGCGAAGTTGGCATCCACACCGATAGTGTAGAGAGGGAAAATCTCCATCTTACAGCTGTATCCCGTGAGGATAAGCAGGAATGCTACCTTCAAATAGAGAGGATTGCCCTGCGTAATGAGGGCCTGCATATCTTCGTAGTTGAGTGAGTTGTTCGATGCAGCGGCACTCAACAGCAAAATGCCAAGATAGGCAATGGCGATACCCGTAGAACATACAAACAGATACTTCCACGTCGCTTCAAGGGTCTGCTCCGAGTGACGGTGGTAGAGGATACCGGCACTGCACAGCGTGGTTGTCTCCAACAAAATCCACGTAACGGCTATATTGTTGGCGAAATATACGCCCGTGATGGCCGTTATGAGCAGCATCAGCAGGGCAAAGTATTTGCGATAGTTGCGGAAATCGTCATCTTTGAGATACTCCTGCGAGTGAATAAGCACAAACCCTCCCACGATGACAAGCAGCATGTAGAGGAGTGAGCCGGCGGCATCAAATGTGAAGAACACACCCGAAGTCGAGAGATAGTTTCCGCCAAAGAGCAATCGGCCTGCAAAGAGCAGGTGCGAAGCGATATAGAGTCCGCAGAGCAGATGCACTTCGCGGCGTGAACGCACGAAGAAGGCACAGGCTCCGATTGCCAACCATAATATGAAATAGAGATATATCATCGGTGTTAATCTTTTACGTGGGTTAGAGAATCGCTGTCGTCGGTGTGAATCTGGTGGTCCACCTTGGTCATAAACATACCGAGCATCAATACCGAAATAAGGATATCGAGCATAATGGCGGTGTTAATCAGGATGGGCATCTCAACGCCGATGGCCATAGAGAAGAGGAATACTCCGTTCTCGATTACAAGGAAGCCGACCATGTGGGTAAAGATGCGTGAACGCAATACGATGAGTATCAGACCACTCAACAGGGCATACAGAGCCACTCCGAAGAATATCATATGTGTCGAGGAGTCGGCTACGAAATATGTCGTAACAGCACTTATGCCCAACGCTATAAGCGAGAGCATCAGCGAATTGAACTGCGAGCTGCCCGAAGAGCTTACTCGGTTGATTTTGGTCTGCTTGATAACCCTCATCAGGATAGCGGGAACAATCAACGCCTTGAAGATAAGCGTCTCGGTGATGATGAACGAGAGCTCGACCCAGTCAAGCGTATGCAGTCGCAACAGAGCAATGCCCAGCAATATCCAGCCCTGGAAGGCGATTATCGAGGCGTAGTTGCGAAATCTCTCGACTATCGACAGATAGATAAGTGTGATGATGTATAGTATAATGAGTGATAGTAACATAGCCTTAAATATTGATGTTTAGTTGCAATAGATAACCTATGAAGAATATCAGGGCTGCAAGAGCCGATATCGTAACAACAAATGTCGTATTGCGTGAAAGTTTGTTGCGAGCCTGTGTCGATTCAACCACTCCCACCGACAGACCTGTAAGCAGTATGGCGAGTGGCACGGCAAACCACCAGTGGAAACAGCAGGTGGCGGCGATGGCATTGGCCGCAATCATCGAGAAGCAGGCCGTTTTCAGCCAGCCGGCAATCTGAATCATCGCAAGGTCCATACCGCAGTAGTCAAGACACATCACCTCGTGAATCATCGTAAGCTCAAGGTGTGTGCGAGGGTCATCCACCGGCACACGACCCGACTCGACGAAGGTAATCGTCACGAAGAGATATGCCACCAGGAACATCACGATAGTATAGTGCAGATCAAACGTCTGCTCGTGTTCGAAGATGTCGGCCAGTGAGGTGTAGCCGCAGAACATAGCCAGCGTGGCGAAACCCATCAGCAGGGCCGGCTCGATGAGTGCTCCATAGAGAGCCTCGCGTGCCGCACCCATACCTTCAAACGAGCTTCCCGTATCCATAGCGGCGAGGATGATGGCTACGCGTGCCAATGCCAGCGTATAGGCCAGGCAGATGATATCGCCCTCAAACGAGATAACGGGGTAGAGGTCGGCGACGGGAATCATCAGTATAGCCACAATGGCCGCAGCGAGATATACGGCAGGAGCCACGCGGAAGAGTATAGTTGTCGTGTGCGAATAGACCGAATCCTTACGCAACAGCAATCTCACGTTGTAGATATGCTGGAAGAATGGCAATCCCTTGCGACCCGCCATTACGGCACGGGTGCGGTTGATGACACCCGTAATCGAGAGTGCCACAACAATCATAAGCAGTGTGTTGAGTAGTATTGCCATAGTTAGATGATGTTAAGGATTGAGAGTAGGAATATTGCCACGAGGAATATCAACGCAAAGAGTATGTAGTGGTTGATTTTTCCCGTACGCAGACGCATAATGCGTTTGTTTATCTGTCGCAGCATCTCCATCCACCACGCCGAGAAGAGCCTGTCGACCTTATCCTTGTGACGGATGTTGTAGTTGTGGGCCGATGGGAATATCTCACTCTTGCCCACAGCACGACCCTCGACGGTGTTCTGCGTGAGTGATGTGGCGATAGATTCCAGACCTTCGGCAAAAGACTCGCCCGTATATTGCATACGGATATTTGGCGAAGTGAAGCCACAGCCCCACGTCGGGCCCTGCTCCACCGTACGACTGCTCTGCTTACGCTGTTTCCAGAGGTAGAGCAGTGTAGTGAGGATAATCAGCGTCAGTGCCACCAGCGATATGCTCACCAGCGTAGAGCCCGTCAGCGAGTTGATGACTGGCTTGGCTGCCAGCGTGAACTGCATAGCGACCCTCTCGGTGATGCCAATAGCGAATTGAGGCACAATACCTATGAACAGGATACCTGCAACGGGTATAACCATGGCGGCAATGCGATAGCCATCCACCTCGGTAGCCTCGGCGACGTGGTGGTCGCGAGGTGAGCCGAGAAAGACCACGCTGTATAGTTTGCTGAACGCCAGCACTACGATACCTCCGATAAGAGCCAGCGACAGCAAAGCACCGGCTGCGGCGAGGGTGCTCACGCCGTCACGCACGCTGTTGAAAATTCCGAGATATATCAAAAACTCGCCTATAAAACCATTCAGTGGCGGCAAGGCACATATTGCTACCGTGGCGATAAGGAAGAGAACAGCCGTCACGGGCATACTCTTTGCCACGCCTCCAAAGCGGTCGAGCAGCGTGGTGTGCATCTGCGAGTAGAGGTTACCGGCACCGAAGAAGAGCAGCGACTTGAACAGCGAGTGGTTGAAGATGTGCATCAGCGTACCGCACAAGGCCAATGTGGCAACCATAGAGTTGCCGGCGGCCTGTCCAAGTGTGGCAACACCCAGACCGATGAATATGACGCCTATGTTCTCGATGCTCGAATATGCGAGTATTCGTTTTACGTCGTTCTGTATAGCGGCCAGAATAACACCCCAAAGACCCGTTACGATGCCGACGAGCAGTACGATGATGCCGACGGCATGCAAGTCTGCCGAGGCTGTGATATTCATCAGCACCCTCATAACGCCATACACACCCGTCTTAATCATCACACCCGACATAATGGCCGAGACGTGAGAGGGTGCTGCGGGGTGAGCCTCCGGAAGCCATACGTGCATAGGGAAAAGACCCGCCTTCATACCAAATCCCAGAAGGAAGAGAACGAATATCAGCAGCGTCTTGCCCTGTGCAAAGCATAATGGCAGGTCGGCGAAGTTTGCCGAGCCGCAGATGGCGTGCGAGGTGGCGAAGCCTGCAACGAGGAGTATGAAACCTATGTGCATCATCACCAGATAGGCAAGTGCCGCACGCATAACCTCTGCCCGCTGGGCATCAAACAGAATGAGCAGGAACGAGGCTATGGTCATAAACTCCCACGCGAGCAGGAACGAGAAACCTCCGCTTGATACCACGACCATCATCATCGACAGGACCATCACAACCAGCGAGAAGTAGTGCAGCGAGATGTGTGCCGATGATTTTTTGTTGAGGTAATGCTCCAGATAGCCACGCGAATAGAGGGTGGTGGCTATGCCCGCTATGCTGATAACAATCAGCATAAAGGCTGACAGCGGGTCGATTGCAAGCGTCTCTGCTCCGAAGAGGGGCGACTGCATAGCGACAATCATCACATCTCTGCCTCCCAGCAGAACGCCTGCGGCGGGTATGACACCTGCTATGGCGATAATACCCACAGCACCGAGAGCCATCCAGACCTTTAAGCGTAGTGGGGCAGAGAATATGACAGCTGCCAAAATTGCCAACGCAATTAAAAGATAGAGATAGAACATTTTGTATTAAATCTGTTATTACTTCGTTTTTCGTTTGTCTTCCGTTTGTCTTCCGTTTGTCTTCCGTTTGCCTTCCGACTTTGCCTTCCGACTTTGCCTTCCGTTTTCCTTCCGACTCTTCGACCTATTTGTCGGTGTTGCATACGGCTGTCATCACCGTAGCCACGACCGCAGCGGTCTCTGTGCGAAGACGCTGCTGACCGAGTGTTATAGGCTGGAATCCGTTTTCGAGTGCAAAATTAATCTCTTCGGGCGAAAAATCGCCTTCGGGGCCTATTAAAATCAAAATATTTTCAGTTTTTTTAATAATTGACGGCAAATAGAGTCGTTTGAACCCCTTTTCGTCGAACGATGAGTCGCAGTGTGCGATGAATTTCTGACCGCTGAACTCCGCCGCGATAAGTTTTTTCAGCGGTGTCAGCTCGTCAAGTGTGGGGTGGTATGCCTTCAACGACTGCTTTACGGCCGAGGTGATGACACGCAGTTCGCGGTCGTGCTTGATGATGCGTCTTTCGCTGTGGTCGCACACGATTGGCACAAAGCGTGTTACTCCCACCTCGGTTGCCTTCTCTAAAAACCACTCAAACCGTTCGATATTCTTGGTCGGAGCAACGGCCATTGTCAGCTCGTAGGGCATCTTCTCGAACTCCTCGGTGGTCTGGATAACCTCAATCTGGCAACGACGTGCATCGGCGACAGTGATGCGGCACAGGTGCATATTGCCCTTGCCATCGGTCAGGTGCAGCGTGTCACCCACGCCCAGACGCAGAACTTTTATACAATGCTTTGACTCCTCCTCGCAAAGCGTGTAGTGCGGAGGAGTGATATCAGGTGCGTAAAATAGTTGCATAAATTTGTGGTATGTATTATCTTTGCAAAGATAATTATTAAATATAAGTATTGAAAGGCGATAGACTAAATTTAATTGAAAAACTATGAAATATCTATTTTCGTTGGTTGTGTCGGTTTTGTTGCTGCTGGGCGTGGGTAGTTGCCGCAAGGCGAAGAGTATAGCCGAAAACCCATTTTTCGAGGAGCAGTGGGATACTCCCTATGGAATACCTCCGTTTGACAGAATTGACATTGCTCACTTCAAGCCCGCTTTCGAGGAGGGTATGGCTCTGCATAAGGCCGAGATTGACAGCATAGTGGCATCGGCCGAGGCTCCGACCTTTGATAATGTTATTCTTGCCTACGATAATTCAGGCCTGATGCTCTCTCGCGTGGAGAGGGTGTTCGACCTTCTCAATTCGGCTCATACATCAGACAAGATGCAGGCTCTCTCGGCCGAGATTATGCCGCTTCTGTCGTCACACCGTGACGCTATTGCGATGAACGACGGCCTCTTTGCGAAGGTTAAGTCGGTTTACGATAATCGCAAGGCTATGAAACTCACTCCCGAACAGAACCGCCTTACGGAGCTGCTTTACGAGAGCTTCGTGCGTTCAGGTGCACTGCTTGCGGAGGATGGCAAGGCTCGTTTGAAGGAGATAAACGAGAGATTGTCGGCTCTGAGTGTCAGCTTTGCGAAGAATCTGCTGGCCGAGACAAACAACTACATTCTTGAGGTGCCAAAGTCAAAGTTGCAGGGTGTTCCCTACTCGGTAAGAGATGCCGCAGCCGAGCAGGCGAAGGAGATGGAAAAGAAAGATTATGTCTTTACGCTTCACTCGCCGAGTATGTTGCCGCTGCTGACCTATTCGGATAATCGCGACTTGCGTGAGGCTATCTACAAGGCCTATATCTCGCGAGGCGACAATGGTAACGAATACGACAATAACGCTATCATCGAGGAGATTGTGTCGTTGCGTTGCGAGAAGGCTAAACTGCTTGGCTATGAGTCGTTTGCCCACTATGTAACGTCGCAGCAGATGGCCGGTAAGCCGGAGGCTGTCTATGAGTTGCTGGAGGGTATATGGACTCCTGCTCTTGCGACGGCAAAGGGCGAGTTGGAGAGAATGGAGAAGCTCTTCAAGGAGTCGGCCGGCGAGGGCGAGACTTTCGAGGCGTGGGACTGGTGGTATTATGCCGAGAAGGTGCGTCAGCGTGACTATCATCTGGAGGAGGCCGATGTGAGGGATTACCTCTCGCTGGAGAATGTCAAGGGTGGAGTCTTCTTCCTTGCCAACCGTCTGTATGGCATCACTTTCCGACCTATCTCGGTGCCTCTCTATCACGAGGAGTGCGAGGCTTACGAGGTGCTGGACAGCGATGAGGAGCCTTTGGGACTCTTGTATTTCGACTTCCACCCCAGAGCCAGCAAGCGTGGTGGTGCGTGGTGTGGCACATATTCTCCGCAATACTACAAGGAGGGCAAGCGAGTGCCGCCCGTTGTGACCGTTGTCTGCAACTTCACCCGTCCTACCGACTCGCAGCCGGCTCTTCTGTCTATTGACGAGACGGAGACCCTGTTCCACGAGTTCGGACACGCCCTGCATGTTCTCTTTGCCGAGGTTAAGTATCGCGGATTGTCGGAGGTTGAGGGCGATTTCGTTGAGCTGCCTTCGCAGATTATGGAGAATTGGGCCTTCTCTCGCGAGATGTTGAAGATATATGCCGTACATTATCGTAACTCGGAGGTTATGCCCGACTCGATGATTGAGAAGATTCGTCGTGCATCGAAGTTCAATGAGGGCTTTGCCACTACCGAGCTGGTTGCTGCAGCTCTGTCCGACCTCGATATCCACTCGTTGAAGAGTACCGAAAATCTGGATATCGCAGCATTTCAGGATAGTGTGCTTGTCGGGAAACGAGGCCTTATTCCGCAGATTGCACCGCGTTACCGTTACACCTACTTCAACCACATCTTCAATGGCGGATACTCGTCGGGCTACTACTTCTACATCTGGGCCGAGGTACTCGATAAGGATGCTTTTGAGGCCTTTGTGGAGAGTGGCAACCTCTTCAATACCGATATTGCGGCAGCTTTCCGTAAGGAGATACTCTCAAAGGGCGGAATGCGTCGCGGTATGGATATGTATCGTGCCTTCCGAGGCAAGAATCCCGACAAGGAGGCTCTTCTGCGGGCTCGCGGATTTATTGAGGAGGAAGAGGCTGTCGAGCAGGAGCTGCCGGAGATAGAGGTCGGCCGTGTAGATACACGCGAGCAGGCTCGTCAGCGTGCCGAGAAGTCGCGTCGTGAACGCCAGTCAGGAAAGTAAGTCAAGAAAGAGATAGAATCCAAATTGAAGAAACTATGAAAAAACTTTTATTTATTATGTCATTCAGTGCTTTGGTTGCTTCTTGCGGCAACGATATGCCTGTCGTAGAGCTCCCCGAGATTGATACGACAAATCCTCTGTTGGCAGAGTGGGACACTCCCTATGCCACACCCCCGTTTGATAAGATTAAGATTACCGACTACGAGCCGGCTATCGAGACCGCTATTGCTGTGTCGCGTGCCGAGGTGGATGCCATCATCAACAATCCCGCCAAGCCATCGTTTGCCAATACCATCGAGGCCTTGGAACGTCAGGGCGAGTTGCTGGGTCGTATTCTGGGCGTATTCTTCAATCTTCGCGAGGCCGACACCTCTGACGAGATGGACGCCATCGCGTTGCGTATTCAGCCCAAGCTGACCGAGTTGAGCAACGATGTGTCGCTGAATCCGCAGCTCTTTGAACGCGTGAAGGCTGTCTATGAGGGTTCGCAGCTCTTCCTCTCGAAGGACGAGAAGAAGTTGCTGGAGGATACCTACAAGAGTTTCTCTCGTTCGGGTGCAGCCCTCAACGATGAGGATAAGGCGTTGTATCGCCAATATACAGCCGAACTGTCGGAGGCTACATTGCTCTTTGCACAGAACTCTCTGTCTGCGACAAATGCCTTCTCGATTAACATTACCGACGAGAAGCAGGTTGCCGAGTTGCCCGCATTCGTAAAGGAGGGTCTGGCTGCCGAGGCGAAGGCTCGCGGCGAGCAGGGCTGGACGGTTACATTGCAGGCTCCGAGCTATGTGCCTTTTGTGACCTACTCTTCACAGCGTGACCTGAAAGAAAAGCTCTATCGTGCCTATAATACGCGTGCCTATGGCGGCGAGTTTGATAATGTGGAGCTGGTTAAGCGTATCGCTACACTGCGTATGAATATTGCCAAGCTGCTGGGCTACAACACCTATGCCGACTATGTGTTGGAGGAGGCTATGGCACAGAGCTCATCGACCGTTACGTCGTTCCTTGCCGAGTTGCGTGACAAGACCATCGAGTATGGCCATAAGGACTACGCAATGATTAACGAGTATGCCAAGACAATCGGTCATCAGGGCGATGTGATGCCTTGGGACTGGGCATACTATTCAGAGAAGTACAAGAACGAGAAGTATGCTATCAACGACGAGCAGGTTAAGCCCTATTTGAAGCTCGATAACGTAATCAAGGGTGTCTTTATGGTTGCCGAGAAGCTCTACGGCTTGCAGTTTGTTGCCAATAACGAGATTGCGGTATATCACCCCGACGTTACAGCCTACGAGGTTAAGGACGCTGACGGCAAGTTCCTCTCGGTGTTGTATCTCGACTTCTTCCCCCGTGCATCAAAGCGTAGCGGTGCGTGGATGACCGAGTTCCGCGGTGCGAAGGTTGTCAATGGCGTTGAGACTCGTCCTCTGGTGTCGCTTGTGATGAACTTCACGAAGCCCACCGAGACCACTCCGTCACTGCTCACCTTTGACGAGCTTACCACATTCCTTCACGAGTTTGGCCACGCCCTTCACGGTATGCTGGCACAGGGTAAGTATGAGTCGTTGAACGGTACAAGCGTATATCGCGACTTCGTGGAGCTTCCCTCGCAGATTATGGAGAACTGGGCTACCGAGAAGGAGTATCTCGATATGTGGGCCGTACACTACCAGACCGGAGAGGCTATCCCTGCCGAACTGGTTGAGAAGATTGTTGCTGCGAAGAACTATCTGGCTGCATACAGCAACCTGCGTCAGCTCTCATTCGGTATGAGTGATATGGCTTGGCACACTCTCTCAGAGCCTTTCGAGGGCGATGTTGAGGCTTTCGAACGCGAGGCTATGTCATCTGTTCAGATTACTCCCGTTGTGGAGGGTACTGCGTTGAGTACATCGTTCAACCATATCTTTGCCGGCGGCTATGCTGCGGGTTACTATGGCTATAAGTGGGCCGAGGTGCTGGCGGCCGATGCCTTCTCTCTCTTTGCCGAGAAGGGTATCTTCGATGCTGCGACAGCGTCGTCGTTCCGTCATCTGCTGGAGCAGGGTGGCCAGCGTCATCCTATGGATATCTATGTGGAGTTCCGCGGCCACGAGCCACAGGTTGATGCACTTATCAAGTCGATGAATCTGCAATAAGAGTATTTATAAAAGTTGTAATTACCTAATGTAATAATCGAAACTGTGTAGCTTTCAAATACATTTGATTTAGCTACAGATAAATACACCTTCATAAATTCGCCTCTTGCTATTAGCGGGAGACGAATTTTTTTTGTTCTATCGAAACGATATTCTATAAGGTATTGTTCGTTTCGAAAATAATGCTTAATTTTGTAGTGCTATTGGATTAATAGCGAACATATTGAAAGTGTTTTCGGTATCCTATAATGGGAATGTGGAAGTTTTCAGAACTAAAGGAGAAACGAATAGCACTCATTTCTTGTATAGCTATGTGGTTTGCCTTCTTTGGTATACACCTCATACTATTCAAGTGTGGGGCATTTTATCGTTTATTTTAGTTCGGGTCATTCCACAACCTCCATTATGATAGACGAAATCAACTCCACACTTTCTTTTTTTTATTAATTGCACATTTGGAGTTGATGGCAAGTAGGGTTCTTTTTTTATATGAATTGGTTGATAGTTATTATTGTCGCTGCCGCAATATGCGGAATTATTGGCTTTTTCAGTTCCAAAGATGGCGAAAGAGGAAAAGGCGCTGCAGAAGGTGCTGTCTCGGGTGCTGTTGGCTGTGGTGCTATTATTTTTCAATTACTTTTAGGTGCGGTCAGTCTTGGATTATTTCTTATGTTAATAAGATGGTTGTTTAGTTAAAATAAATTAAAATTGCTATGGCAAAAGTTGTTAGTAAGTCAAACGAAAAAATAGCCCCAAAGAGACAGGGTCTTACATTAAACTTATATGGAGATGTAGAGAGTATGACGATTACTGTATATTCTACTCCAAATACGATATGTGAACGCACAATATGGAGATTTAATAGGCGTGGAGATGCTGCTGAAACAGTCTCATACGACCATATGGGAGAGCAGATAAGAAGATTTGTTTTCAATTATGATGAAAATTGCCTGCTTTCGGAAAAAATCATCTATGATGAAGATAATTTATTGTTGGGAAGAGAGAGATTTCAGCACGATAATAATGGGCGTATATCTTGTGTGCTTTTTTATAATAGTAATGGTTTCCTTTCAAAAAAAACAAGCTATGAATATGATTATGATGGCAAAATAAAAGAAAAAAATGAAATAGAATATTGGGATGTTAACAAGCCATCGTCTACTCAAAAATACGAATATGATCATAACGGAAATGAAACCAAACATTCATATTATGGCATGGATGGCTCATTGGCTTGGTGTCATTCGTGCATGATATTGTATGATTCTAATAATAATAAAACAGAAGAGATTAAACTTGAAGATGGAGTGTATGACGGAGGATTGCTCTATAAATACGACACTTTTGGGAATGTAATAGAAAGAGCTTCTTATGGCACAGATAAGAAGGTATATCGTAGAGATGTGTCAACATATGATTCTAAAGGCAATCAAATAGAACATACAAGGTATAATGACAAAAATATCATAATAGAAAAAGTTACATTCAAATATGATTCTTATGGGAATGTGCTAAATGAAGAACATAAAGATGGTTATGCTATTAAGATAGCCTATAATTATCGTTAATCATGCAATTATTTAGGCAATGATATCGCTATTGTTTGTAATCCATGAATCTGCAATAAGCGACTGCGTCAGACAAGCATAACAAAGGGTTGCTCCTTGCGGGCAACCCTTTATGTTTTCGTGTGGAAATTATTCGTGTGAAAACCACCTGTGCGGAAACTACCTGTGCATCGCACTGCGGGCCTCAAACCACGGATTCTGCAAGTCCTCCTTGTTGTAGGCCAACGGCTTTCTGTCGGGGTATGACTCGGTGATGCCACCCGCCTCCGCCAAAATAAGCTCGCCTGCGGCGGTATCCCACTCGTAGGTGTGTGTGGTGCGGATGTAGTGGTCTATCGTACCCTCGGCAAGCAAGCAAAACTTATACGAACTGCCCTGCTCGATAACTTCCAGGTCGGGGTGCGTGTGTCGCAACTCCTCTACGCGGCTGTGCGTTTCGGGTGTCTGATGTGAACGCGACACGGCCACGCGGAAGTTGCTGTGTCGGCTCGACTCCAGAGGCAGGCGTTCCATACGGCTGTCAATCTGCATCGAGTCGAATGTGGGGTTGTCGTTAGGCTCTACATCGCGAATGAGATAGGCTCCCTGCCCCTTCTGTGCGATATACATCTTGTGATGATAGGGTACATAGAGTACTGCCGCCACACACTCGTTGTTGTAGAGCAGGGCTATGTTCACCGTAAACTCGTTATTGCCCTTGATAAACTCCACCGTGCCGTCCAGAGGGTCCACCAGCAGAAACAACTCCCAATTACGGCGTTCGTCATAGAGCATCTCGCGACCCTCCTCACTCAACACGGGGATACGCGTTGTGCCGAGGTACTCCTTTATGGTCTTGTGCGATACTCTGTCGGCGACGGTTATGGGTGTCTTGTCGCTTTTCAGGCTGATGTCGTAGTTATCCTGATGTTTGTAAATCTTCATTATTTCAGCACCCGCCTTGACCGCAGCATTGATACATTGCGGCAGGAGGTGCTTTTTGATTTGAGATTCCATATTGTTGTCTGTCATAGTCTGATGATTGCTCGTTTAGTTTCTTTGTAAAGATAAGAAATTTTTACGATAAAAAGAAATTTCGCGGATAAAAAAAGAGCCTTATGTGAAGAATATGACACACTATTGCTGCAAGAGAACATTTTTCGTCCGTAAGGAGTATCGTGTAACTGACGACGGAGAGTGTAGCGAGCATCGTCACCAGCATAATCAGGGCTGCCGGGTAGCCTCCGACGATGATTGCGGCGGCTGTCAGCAGGAGTGTTGGTGTGATGGTGCGGATAACATAATCCCGCTGCAAGGGACGAATATTCTCAAATATCGGAATGTAGGTTGTCTGCCGGCGTGAATGGGCTATCCTGCGACCGATGTCGGCGGAGAAACCTCCTAACGAGGCTACGGCATCGCGACGAAACAGCATAGAGCCGTCGGCGTGCGAATAGATGATGTCGAGAGGCTTGTGGCGACTCTCGGAGATGATAATGGCAAGCGAGCTGATAGCATCAGACCGAAAAAGAGTGCCTCGCCCTATGGGTAGCAGATAGTCAAACGAGGAGGCTGCTGCCGCAGCATTTAGCTCGTCATAGGGGCTCTCCTCCGTCTTGTCCAACAGCACTAACCGCCGAAAGCAACGCTGACGTGACCGATAAAGGCGGCGTATGGCTTTGTGGCGGAACTCGCTACTGTCGGGAGCCTCCACACGAATCATCTTGTAGCGGGTTATAATCTCATCAAAGAGCTTCGGGCAGGTGTCGGCATCCAGCGAGATGATAACCTCGTAGTGGCTGTACTCATCCGAGAGCAGATGCTGGATATCGTCGGTGCGGTCAATGCCGCAGCAGAGTATCGAGCAGCCTACGGAGCCGAGTGTGTGGTGACAGCCCGGAGCATCGCCAGAGAGATAGCGTTGAAGGCGTATGGTGCGTGCGATGCGAAGCGTTCGCAGCGTGACAGCGATAAGCACTATCGCCGAAGCGGCGATTATCAGGTATTGAGTGTAGGATGCCATTCCAGATTGCGTTTATAGGATTTGAGAAGCGTTGCCGAGTGAACTACCTCGGCGGGAGAGAATATAGTCCGCAGGGCAGCCAGCGAATACCCTTCGCGTGTGAGATGCCGGCATAGCTCCCTGCGATAGGAGGCCTCCATTGTGGATAGCCGGATACGAATCTTCGCCCTTCCGAGAGGTCTTCCGAGTGCCGACAGAGTGTAGAGAGCCTCGCGTACCACCCTCTCGTCGGACGATGCGACGATGATGTTCTGCAACTCCTTGTCGGCTATCTCGATGCCGAAGTTACGAACGATGGCCAGCCCCAGCATACGCAGGTTGGTGTTGTCGCTTGCAAGCAGCGGCTCGTAGGCTATGGGGAGTATGCCGCGACGCAGCAGTGTGATGATACGCGATATGTCGAGTGGCCGTAGTCGGTGTGGAAAGAGGGCTATGGCCGATATGGCTGTTGAGGGGCGTAAAGCCAGTATTGCAAGAAGTGCAGCGATGCTTTTCTCGCGTTTTTTGGAGTGGCAGTAACGGCTCAGCAGCGGAATTGCGGGTCTGTGGGTCGGCGTGGTGCTTAAAAGCACTATGTAATGGGCCTGTCGCAAGCCTCGGCTATACCTTATCTGTCGTAGCAGAAAGCCGTCAAGGTTGTAGTGGCCGACCAGCTCGTGCAGTATGTTGAGTTCAGCCCCGTAGGTGTGGCTCAGGACGGTGTGCAGAGCCTCGATGAGTACCATACGGTCGTGGCGTGTGTCGGGCGATGGCGTGATGAGAGAAAACTCCTCGTTGCAGAGCATCTTTACTATCTGCTGGATATAACTCTTTTGCAGACGCATATCTCTCTGGCGTTGTCTTAATGCCCGATAGCGGAGTAGTGTGGCCAGCTCGAAAACAAGAACAATCAGAAGCGAGAATATTATATATATGTATGCTGCGTTGCTCATCTTGTGACGGTTGTTAGGCTACGAAAAACGGTTCCACTCATATTGCGTATGCTCCATAGCTTTGTATCGCAGACGGCTCATACATACGGGAAAGGTCATATACTGGTCGGCGCCACACTCCAGCAGACTCAAAATGGCCTGCTCGGACTGCTGCCACGTTATGACATATATGAGTGGCCGATGGCGGCGTGTGGCCCGAATGTTGCTTACAAGTTCCGACCCATTCATAAAGGGTGTGGTTGATAGGATTATAACCAGCGAGGGCGACTCTCGGTTGCAGGTGTTTATCATCTGGCGATACGATGTGCAACAGATAATCTGTCCCTCATTGCCACCGATAATCTCCGCCACGAGGGCCGAGAGGTGCTGCTGTTGCGAGTAAATAACTATTTTGCCTCTGTTCATAATGTCGTTTTTGAGCCATTGCAGATAGGCGAAAAATGTGCCAAATGCCAAATAGTGAAAAAAATATTGCGGAAAAGATTGTGATGAGAAAAAATTTTGTATATTTGCAGGCCGAATTATGGCAAAATTTATAATTTACTTATAGAATGTACGTTATAGTAGAGATCGCAGGTCAGCAGTTTAAGGCTGAAAAGGGTCGTAAGCTCTATGTTCACCGTCTTCAGGGCGACGTAGAGTCGTCAGTGAGCTTCGACAAAGTCCTGCTTGTAGACAACGACGGTCAGGTTAAGGTAGGTGCACCTGTTGTAGAAGGCGCCTCAGTAAAGTGTAAGATCTTGAAGCACTTGAAGGACGATAAGGTCCTTGTCTTCAAGAAGAAGCGTAGAACAGGCTATCAGAAGTGCAACGGTCACCGTCAGTACTTGAGCCAGATTCTCGTGGAGGATATTGTTGCATAACCTTAAAAATTAGTAGAAAATGGCACACAAAAAAGGAGTAGGTAGTTCAAAGAACGGCCGTGAGTCAGAGAGCAAGCGACTCGGTGTAAAGCTTTTCGGTGGTCAGTTCGCTAAGGCTGGCAACATCATCGTTCGTCAGAGAGGTACAGTACACAACCCCGGTAACAACGTGGGTATGGGTAAGGACCACACTCTTTTTGCATTGGTTGACGGTACAGTTGAGTTCTGCAAGAAGTCGTCTGGCAAATCTTACGTTAGTGTAACTCCTCTGGCCGAGTAAGGCTTTAAGGGTTAAACGATTTGGCGGAATCCATTTTGGGTTCCGCTTTTTTTGTGCATTGAGGCCGAGATTTTCTCTTTTTTGCGATGTTTTGCTAAATTTGTGAAAGAAAATATTGACCGTATGAAGGAGATTATAGATTTCTTGCGTGAGTTGCACGCTAATAACAATCGTGAGTGGTTTGAGGCAAACCGCACGCGTTACAAGGCTGTGAAAGCGAAAATGGACGAGGTGGCGGCACGATTTATCGAGGCTATGGCGTCGTTTGACTCTTCGGTTGAGGGTCTGCGTGTGCAGGACTGCACCTACCGCATCTATCGTGATACGCGTTTTTCGAAGGATAAGTCGCCATACAAGACGTGGTTTGGTGTATATGTCTGTCCGCGAGGCAAGAAGTCAGGTTTCTCGGGCTATTATATGCATATCGAGCCGGCCGAGAATCACTATATGATTTGTACCGGAGCATACTGCCCTACGGCGGGCGAGCAGAAGAGTGTTCGCGAGGAGTTTATGACCGATGGCGAGGCCTTCGTCGAGGCTATTCGTGCGGCGGAAGGCTTTGAACTGGATTGGTCGGAGGCCTATAAACGAGTGCCGCGAGGCTGGTCGGCGGAGGATGAGTTTGCGGAGTATTATCGCTTGCGTAACTATTTGGTAGTTAAGATGGTCGATGAGGAGTATTTTACCTCGGATGGATATTTTGAAAGAGTGGCCGCCGATTTTAGCCTGACCAAACCGTTTAATGATACTCTCAATCGGGCCATAGAGTATGCCCGCGAGATGGGGTGGTAGGCTTGAATTAAGATTTTTGCTCTTCCTTCGTGTGGTCGATGTCACACGATGAGCAGTTGCCGTGACAGCCTATGTCGGCACAATCCGTACCCGTATCCTCGCGTGACTCCTGAACGGCACACTTGATGCCCAAGCGTTGCATATTCTTGTTGGTGGCAATCTCCGAGTCTATGTCGTGTCCCTTGAAAATCTGCGTTAGCGACATTCCCAAAAAGAACAATCCGACAAAGCCGATTGATATCAATATCACTATCAATATGGTAGAAAATCCTGCTGACATAATCTCTTGTGTGTTAATTTTTCACTTTTTGTTGAAAATACGGCTACAAATTTATATATTTGTGTGCTATTTTGCAAGATTGTGCACACATCGTGCCTGTGAATAGGCAAAGAGGTGTGTAATTTGCGTAATATTCCATTAGAGATGAAGATTGTTATTTCCGGTGTGGGTGAGATGGGTAGCCACTTGGCAAGGATGCTGAGTGGTAACGGTCACGATATTACGATTATCGATAGCGATACCAAGGCGTTGGACGAGGCGGATAACGGTGCGGACCTCATTACTGTTGAGGGCGACACCACCTCGTTTGCGGTATTGCGTCGTGCAGGCGTGCGACGCTGCGATCTCTTTATTGCGGTAAATCACGATGAGAATCAGAATATCCTTGCCGCCATCATGGCTAAGCAGATGGGTGCAAAGAAGTCGATTGCTCGCATCGACAGCAGCGAGTATTTGGAGCCCAATAACAAGGAGATGTTTATCGATATGGGTATCGACTATCTCTTCTATCCGGAACGAGATGCTGCACGTGAGGTTATCAACCTGTTGGGTCATACCTCTACCTCGGACTATGTCGATTTCTCGGGAGGCTTGCTCTCGTTGGTGGTTTTCCGTTTGGAGCCTACCTCTCCGCTTTTGGGCCGCAAACTGATGGAGCTGGCAGCCGATGGCTCACTCACCGAGTTCCGTGCCGTGGCCATTACGCGTGGCAGTCAGACCATTATTCCCCGTGGTCATGATGAGTTCTTTGAGGGTGATGTGGTCTATATTATTGCCCGTCACGACTCGGCCAAGATGGTTGCCGAATTGTCGGGACAGAAGAGTGTCGAGGTTAAGAATCTGATGATTCTCGGTGGCTCACGCATCGGTATTCGTGTGGCGTTGGAGTTGCAGGACGAGATAAATATCAAGATGGTGGACTACAACGGCGAGAAAGCTTATCGTCTGGCCGAGATGCTCGACAAGACGCTTATTATCCACGAGGACGGTCGTAATCTCGATGCCATGTTGGAGGAGGGCCTTTCGAATATGGATGCTTTTCTGGCAGTTACGGGCCGTAGCGAAACCAATATTCTGGCAGCTATGCAGGCCAAGCGTATGGGTGTGAAAAAGGTCATCGCCGAGGTGGAGAATCTCAACTACATACGCCTTGCCGAGAGGGTAGGTATCGACACCATAATCAACAAGAAGCGTGTTACGGCATCAAATATATTCCGTTTCACGATGTCCACCGATGTTCAGGCGATACGATGCCTGACGGGTAGCGAGGCCGAGGTGCTGGAGTTTATCGTTAAGCCCAATTCTCCTGCTACCAAGTCGATGATTAAGGATATGCACCTGCCGCAGGATATGATTATCGGTGGTATCGTGCGAGGCGACAAGGTCTTTATCGCTGTGGGAGATACGCAGATGCAGGCTTACGACCGCGTGGTGGTATTCTCCATGCCCGACTCAATAGCCAAGGCGGGCGAGTTTTTCAATTAGTCCGATTTAGGGCGTGGCGGCAGAGTGGCGGCAGCGGAGAAGAAATTGGACCGGTTAAGGCGTGGCGGCGTAGAGAAGGTTAATTAGGCAGAGTGGCAACATAGTGGCAGCGGCGGAGAGTCAGGTAGCTGCGTGCGGTAAGAAGAGTGAAGAAACAAAAAATATAGATTTATGTATATAGCAATTGCGGGCAATATCGGTAGCGGAAAGACTACCTTGACCGAACAATTAACAAAGCGTTACGGGGCGAAGGCCTACTACGAGAATATCGATAACCCATATCTGGGCGATTTCTACAACGATATGAGTAGCTGGGCTTTTCAGCTGCAGATATTCTTCTTGGGAAGCCGTATCCAGCAGACTATGGAGATGCTTTCAAGTGGCGAGAAGAATATCTTCCAGGACCGCACGATTTATGAAGATGCACACATCTTCGCCGAGAATCTCCATAGTATGGGGTTGATTTCGTCACGCGACTTCGATACCTATATGAAGATTTTCGAGCTTACGACAAACCTCATTCCGCAGCCCGATGTGCTGATATACCTGCGTGCGAGCATACCTACGCTTATCTCGCAGATCAAGCGTCGAGGTCGTGATTATGAGATGAACATCGACGAGGATTATCTGTTGCGTCTGAACGAGAAGTACGAGAACTGGATTAACAACATCTATAAAGGCAAGTTGCTTATCATCGACAAGGATGTGGATGATTTTGTGGAGCATCCCGAAATCATCGATCGCATCTGCGAGCAACTTGACTCAATGGTTGGCGAGAAATAGTTGTCGGTATGCAGCTGCCCGAGGCGTTTATAGCGAGGATGAGCCACGAGCTGGGTGCGGAGGAGGCTGCGAAGCTTTGTTCGGCTCTTGCTACCGAGCCATCTACCTCTGTGCGACTCAATCCGGCGAAGCTGACGGTGGCGGAGTGGCCCTCGGAGGCGGTTGAGTGGAGCCGTTATGGCTACCGCCTGACCCAAAGGCCGAGCTTCACTCTCGATACGCAGTTTCACGCCGGAGCATACTATGTGCAGGAGGCGAGTTCGCAGTTTGCGGGCTATATTATGGCGAGTGCTATGGGTGGCGAGGAGTGCTGCGAAGGAAAGCGAGTACTTGATATGTGTGCTGCACCGGGAGGTAAGAGTACCCACTACGCTACGCTTGTAGGCCGTTCGGGACTTGTTGTCGCCAATGAGATAAATCGTAGCCGGGCTGCTGTTTTGGCCGATAATGCCCGTAAGTGGGGCTTGGGAAATATGGTCATAACCTGTAACGACTCGTCGCGAGCTTCGCTTTTGGAGGAGTGGTTCGATGTGGTGGCCGTTGATGCTCCCTGTTCGGGCGAGGGTATGTTCCGCAAGTCGGAGGAGGCTGTCGAGCAGTGGAGTGATGCCAATGTGGCGATGTGTGCCGACCGGCAGTGGGAGATTTTGGAGAATGCCTTTCGGGCGTTGCGTCCGGGTGGCGTGTTGATATATAGCACCTGCACATTCAATCAGGAGGAGGATGAGTGCGTTGTAAGACGACTGGTTGAGGAGTACGGCGATTGTCTGTGCGAGGCTCCGCAGGTCTTTACAGATGAGAGGTGGGGTGTTGTGACGGGTCGCGAGGCTATGTTTCAGACATTCAGATTCTTTCCGCATAGGGTTACGGGCGAAGGGATGTTTATGGCCGTGGCGATGAAGAGTGGCGAGGGTGCTGCTCGTCGTCGTCAGAAGGTGCGAGGCAAGGCCATCGTGAAGGTTGGCGGCAAGGATGCAGAGGAGTTGTCCCGCTGGGTGCAAAGCCCTGCCGAGATGACATTTTTTCAGGCAGGCGAGATGCTGTATGGCTGCCGTCGGGAGCATTTTGACGATATAGAGATGCTGTCGGGCATTATGTCGGTAATCTACTCCGGCGTGGCTATGGGACAGATATTCAAGGGCAAACTGAAACCCGATGCGTCGCTGGCCCTCTACGCAGAGCTGAACCGCAAGGCGGTGGCGTGTGCGGAGGTGGATGAGTCGGTGGCGTTGCAATTTTTGCGTAAGCAGGATATGTCGGCCGAGAGCTTTTGCGAGGGCATAAATTTGGTTGTCTGCAAGGGTCAGTCGCTGGGCTTTGTCAAGCGTATTGGTGCAAGGGTTAATAATATGTATCCCAATGCGTTGCGAATTTTGAAATAACGAAAAAACAAAATATTATGGCTGTAAAAAAACTCTATTACTCTATGGGCGAGGTGGCTGAGATGTTTGATGTCAATCACTCGCTGATACGTTATTGGGAGTCGAAGTTCGACTGTCTGCGTCCGCATAAGAATCAGAAGGGTAATCGTATGTTTACACCCGCCGATATCGAGAAACTCAAACAGATATACCACCTCGTAAAGGAGCAGGGTATGACGCTGGAGGGTGCTCGCAAGGCGATGAAGGGCCCGGCAAAGGAGATTACCCGCGATGCGGAGCTTCTGGAACGCTTGCAGCGTATCCGTTCGGAGCTGGTGGAGGTGCGTGAGAGCCTCAAAGTGGCTGCCGATGAGCAGATTGTGGAGTCGGCATCGCCCGCGTGGGAGGAGGCTGACGAGAGTAAGTCTGGCAGCCGCCAAATGCGTCAGGGTAAGGCCGTTACCGTCATCGAGAGTGGCGATAAGGGCGAGGGCGAGGAGAAGCCCAAGCGTCGTGCTCCACGCCGTAAGAAGGCCGACGAGGAGAAGGAGTTGTTCCCATTCTATGAGCAGTCACTTTTTTAGGTCATAGCAGCGATGAAAGTTCGTGAAATTACATCCGTTATAGAGGCTTTTGCTCCGCTGTCGTTGCAGGAGTCGTATGATAATGCCGGTTTGATTGTCGGCCGTGAGGATGACGAGGTGCATAAGGCTCTTCTGGCCGTGGATGTTACCGAGGAGGTGCTGGCGGAGGCTGTTGCCGAGGGTTGTGATATGGTCATCACACATCATCCCATTGTCTTTCACGCTATGAAACGCTTCAACTCGGCAAGTGTTACCGAGAGGTGTGTCGAGGAGGCTATCCGCCGGGGAATAGTCCTCTATGCGGCACATACCAATCTCGACAGCACGCCGCAGGGTATGAGCTGGCGTGTGGCTCAAATGCTTAATCTGCAAGATGTTGAGGTGTTGCAGCCTACCAATGACGCGGGTGCCGGTTTCGGTGTTACGGGAGAGTTGGCCGAGGCTGTCGAAAGTGAGGTTTTTATGCGTGAGGTGATGTCGCAGTTCGGTGTCAGGGCCTTGCGTCATAGCGATATCGTGAAGCCGAAGGTTCGCAAGGTCGCAATATGTACCGGTGCGGGAGGCTCGTTGATTGATGAGGCTCGCCGGTCGGGTGCCGATATCTATCTGACGGCAGATTTGAAATATAATGACTTCATGAGGCACGAAAACACCATAATTTTGGCAGATATGGGCCATTTTGAGAGTGAATTTTGTGCAATTGAGATTTTATTTGATATTTTATCAAAAAAAATGCTTACCTTTGCAGTTCGCAAGAGTGTGCACTCGCGAAATCCGGTGAATTATATGGTGGGCGAGTGATGTTTTTTGAAGGGGAAAGACTCTGCGATAGGTCTGTCTAAAACAAATTTGAGATATATGGCACAGAAAAAGACATCTGAAATCGATTACTCGATGCAGGAGAAGATTATGGCTCTCTATGAGTTGCAGAAGATTGATTCTCAGATAGATGAAATTAACAAAGTAAAGGGTGAACTGCCTCTCGAAGTAGAGGATTTGGAGGATGAGATTGCGGGCTTGAATACCCGTATCGAGAACATCAACGCTGAGATTGAGGAGTTGAACTCATTGACCAAGCAGCGTAAGCGTGAGGTTGATCAGGCGAAGATTCAGATCTCTCACTACAAGGAGCAGCAGAACAATGTCCGCAACAACCGTGAGTATGATGCCATCACCAAGGAGATTGAGTATCAGGAGCTGGAGATTGAGTTGGCCGAGAAGCGTTTGAAGGAGTATGCCGTTGCGATGAAGGCCAAGAAGGCACAGCTTGAGGATGCCGAGGCTGTCGCATCGGAACGTGGCGTGGATCTCGCAGCCAAGAAGGCGGAGCTGGAGAGTATCGAGGCAGAGACTGCCGATCAGGTTGCAGCTTTGGAGGCACAGGGCGACAAGGCGAAGGTTAAGATTGACGAACGTCTGCTCTCGGCTTACGGCCGTATCCGTAGCAGTGTGCGTAACGGTCTGGCTGTTGTAACCGTAAAGCGTGATGCTTGTGGTGGTTGCTTCAACCGTATTCCTCCCCAGCGTCAGGCCGATATCCGCTTGGGTAAGAAACTTATCGTTTGCGAGTATTGCGGTCGTATCCTTGTTGCCGAGAACGAGTAGTCGTCGGTAGCGGAGAAGTGTTAGGAGAGCAGAGTTTTCTGCTCTCTTTTTTTTGTTCTTGTGGCGTGAAAAATCGCTTTGCGTGTAGCCGTTTGGAGCAGATGTCGGCTCTTATACCTTTATTTTATAAGAAAAAGGGTCAATAGGTGGGATAATTCATAAAATATAATTACCTTTGCGGCGTATTGGTTATTGATTAAATCGGTGATACAAAATGAAGATAGCTCTTGCCCAGTTAAACTATACAATCGGAGATATTGACGGCAACACTGCCCGTATAATTGATGCTATACGCAAGGCAAAGGAGGAGAAGGCCGACTTGGTGCTTTTCGCCGAATATGCCGTGAGTGGAACGCCCGCTTATGACCTGCTGCGAAAGACTACATTTCTGACTCTGTGCGAGGAGGCATTGGAGGAGATTGCCAAGGAGTGTCGTCATATAACAGCTATCGTGGGCTCGCCCTATCTTACCGACAGAGGTGCTATGAGTACCGCTGTCGTGTTGCGTAATGGCTGTATCGACGAGATTGTCGAGAAGCAGTATATTACGGCTCGTCGCGAGATGGGCTTCATCGTTGGGGGCGAGGGTTACAAGGTGATTGAGGTGTGTGGCCGTAATATAGCCATTATGGTTGGCGACGACCTCTCTCATTTGCAGGAACTGGACAAGGAGGCCGATTTTGTTGTCAGCATCAATGCACACCGATACAGCAAGGGTCTGCTCTCTTCACGTTACGAGATGATGCGTCGCCTGACCTATACCGAGAATCGCAATATCATCATCATCAATCAGGTCGGAGGCTCCGGTGATGTTGTCTATGATGGCACATCGGGCATTATGAACAGCAAGGGCGAGATAGAACTCTTTATGAAGAGCTTCGAGGAGGACTTCGTTATCTTCGACACTCTCGCCGAGCATAAGCCTCTGGATGCAGCCCCCTACACATCGTACAACGACCGTACCCGTATGATTTACAAGGCAGCGTGTCTTGGCCTGCGAGATTATTTCCATAAGAACGGATATACCAAAGCTTGTGTCGGCCTGTCGGGAGGTATCGACTCGTCGGTTGTGGCTTGCCTTGCGGTGGGTGCTTTGGGTAAGGAGAATGTGCGAGGTCTGATGATGCCGTCGCAGTTCTCGTCGGAGGAGTCGGTTGAGGATGCCAAGGAGTTGGCTCGTCGTCTTGATATTGAGTACAGCGTATTGCCTATCAATGAGGCATATACCGCCATTATGGATACCTTGAAGCCTGTTACGGGCGGTACGGAGTTCGACGCTACGGAGGAGAATATCCAGTCGCGTATTCGTACCGTGTTGCTTATGGCGTTGCAGAACAAGGATGGTTATATCCTGCTCAACTCGTCAAACAAGAGTGAGAATGCTCTGGGCTGGTGTACGCTGTATGGCGATACTGCCGGTGCGTTCAGTCCTACGGGCGACCTCTATAAGAGTGAGATTTATGACCTGGCACGTTATATTAATGCAGCCTTCGAAGATGTTATCCCTGAAAACATCTTTAACAAGGAGCCATCATCGGAGTTGCGTCCCAATCATAAGGATAGCGATATCCTGCCTCCCTATGAGGTTGTGGATGCCATCCTGTATCGTATGATTGAGAAGGGCGAGCACCGCGAGGAGATTGTCAATGCGGGCTTTGACTCGGAGGTTGTGGAGAAGATTCACACGATGGTTATGCAGAATGTCAAGAAGCGTTACCAGTATCCTCCCGTGTTGCGTCTTTCGACAAGCTCGTTCCGTCACGAGGTGTTGTTCCCGCTGGTGAACAAGTACGGATATTAATCTGTTGAAAATCGTTGTTCAGATGGGTGCAGGAGCAATAAAACATTCCGGCGAGGTAATTCGTGTTGAGAAGTCAGTGGTCTATGTCAAGATGACCGTTGGCAGTGCTTGTGCATCGTGTCACGCCCGTACGATGTGTGGTGCCGGTGAGTCAGCCGAGAAGGTTGTGGCTGTGCATACGGCTGCAGCAGCAGATTATCAGGTCGGAGATAGCGTTGAGGTTGCTCTTCAACAGCGTTCTATGGGTATCAAGTCGGTCGTTCTGGCCTATATGGTACCCTTAATTGTGTTATGTGCGGTGTTGCTCGGAGCCGTTGCTGCGGGTGTCGGTCAGGGCCTTGCTGCACTGCTCTCGTTGGCGAGTGTGGCGTGTTATTACGCTGTGCTTTACCTGTTGAGAGGCCGAATGGAAAATACTATAAAATTCATAATAACAAAACAAACAAAATGACAGTATTACTATTTACAATTCTGACACTCAGCGTTCTGGGTATCTTGTCGGCTGTCATCCTCTACTTCGTTGCCAAGAAGTTCAACGTTGAGGAGGATCCTCGTATTGACGATGTCGAGAAGATGCTGCCCGGAGCAAACTGTGGTGGTTGCGGATTTGCCGGTTGTCGTGCTATGGCAGAGGCTATGGTGCGTGAGGATGACATCTCCTCACTATTTTGTCCGGTCGGCGGAGGTGATTGTATGAAGCAGATTGCTACGTACCTCGGCAAGGTAGCTCCCGAGAAGGAGCCTACTGTGGCTACGGTGCGTTGTGGCGGTGTTTGTGCAAAGCGTCCCCGTACCAACACTTACAATGGAGCCAAGAGCTGTGCCGTTGCGTCATCTCTCTATGTTGGAGAGACCGCTTGTGCTTTCGGTTGTCTTGGCTATGGCGATTGTGTCGAGGCTTGTGCCTTTGATGCCATTAAAATCAATCCGGAGACGGGTATTGCCGAGGTTGATGCCGACAAGTGTACGGCTTGTGGTGCTTGTGTGAAGGCCTGCCCGAAGAACATTATCGAGTTGAGAAAGAAGTGGCCGAAGAATCGTGCCGTATTCGTAAGCTGCGTATCGAAGGATAAGGGAGCCGTTACGATGAAGGCTTGTAAGGCGGGCTGTATCGCTTGCGGTAAGTGTGCGAAGGTGTGTGCTTTCGACGCTATCACCATCGAGAATGGCGTTGCCTATATCGATTCGCAGAAGTGTAAGTTGTGCCGCAAGTGCGTGAATGAGTGTCCTACGGGAGCAATCGTGTTGCGTGGTATGGAGCCCCTGCCAAAGGAGCCGAAGGCCCCCGCAGCAAAGCCCGCAGAGAAGGCAGCAACACCGGTAGCGAAGCCTGTTGAGGCTGTTGTGGAGAAGCCACAGGTGGCAGAGCAGAAAAAAGAGATTAATAACGAGCAGAAATAGTATTGATTATGAAGACATTTCCTATTGGCGGCGTTCATCCGTCAGATAATAAAAAATGGAGCAACACCAAGCAGACAGAGGTGTTAGCCTTGCCTGATGTGGTCAATATTCCGCTCGGACAACATATCGGAGCACCCGCTACGGCAAAGGTAGCAAAGGGCGATAAGGTGCTTACAGGTCAGCTCATAGCCGAGGCTACGGGCTTTATGTCGGCAAATATCCACTCGCCTATCTCTGGTACCGTTACCGCTGTCGATATGCAACCTAATGGTCAGGGTCTGCGTCAGATGATGGTTACCATCAAGCGTGAGGGTGATGAGTGGATGCCCGAAATTGACCGTTCTGCGGAGATTAAGCGTGAGTGCAATTTGGAGAGTGCCGAGATTATCGCAAAGATTAAGGATGCGGGTATCGTCGGTATGGGTGGTGCTACATTCCCCACACACGTCAAGCTCTCTATCCCCAACGGTTGCAAGGCCGAGTACCTCATCATCAATGGTGTAGAGTGTGAGCCTTACCTTACCTCTGATCACCGCACAATGCTGGAACGTGGCGAGGAGCTGCTCATTGGCGTTGAGATTTTGAAGAAGGCGTTGAATGTCGAGAAGGCAGTCATCGGTATCGAGAATAATAAGCCCGATGCAATCGAGCATTTGCAGCGTTTGGCAAAGGAGAAGAAGTTTGCGGTGAAGATTGAGCCTTTGAAGGTCCAGTATCCGCAGGGTGGCGAGAAGCAACTTATCGCAGCTATCACAGGCCGTCAGGTGCCACCTCCTCCGGGGCTTCCCATCCACGTTGGTGCTGTTGTATGCAACGCATCAACTACGGTAGCAATCTATGAGGCGGTGCAGAAGAACAAGCCTCTTATCGAGAGAGTGGTTACAATCACCGGTCAGCAGATGAAGGAGCCTCGTAACCTCCTTACCCGCATGGGTACGCCTATCTCAACTCTTATCGAGATGGCAGGCGGCCTTCCCGAGGGCGATGTCAAGGTTGTCAATGGCGGACCTATGATGGGTCGTGCGATGGTAAATCTTGACTCTCCCGTTACGAAGGGTTGCTCTGGTGTTACGGTGTTTGCCGGTCAGGCGGCTCGTCGCGTTGAGGCCGATACTTGTATCAAGTGTGCCAAGTGCGTTTCGGCTTGTCCTATGGGCTTGGAGCCATACCTTATCTTCCGTCTGGCTCACAAGCAGATGTGGGATAGAGTCGAAGATGAGCAGATTACCAACTGTATAGAGTGTGGCTGCTGCCAGTACTCTTGTCCTGCGGGCTTGCCTTTGCTGGACTTTGTTCGTTTGAGCAAGCAGACTGTTATGGGTATAATTCGTGCGCGTGCTGCGGCTAATGCACCTCAAAAGTAGAAAATAAAAATAGCAATATTATGGCAAATAAAATTTTAGTTGCTCCTGCACCCCACGTGCATAGCCCGCAATCGACCCAGTCGTTGATGCGTGATGTGCTGGTGGCGTTGATACCTGCTCTGGCGGTATCTACTATGGTGTATGGTTTGGATGTGCTGAAAGTTACGGCTATCGCTGTCATCAGCTGTATCCTCGTTGAGTACCTTGTTCAGAGATTCCTGCTCGGAGGCAAGGCTACAATCTCTAACCTCTCGGCAGTTGTTACGGGTGTGTTGCTGGCGTTCAACCTTCCATCGAATATCCCCTGGTGGATTATCGTTATCGGTGCGGTTGTCGCTATCGGTGTAGGTAAGATGACCTTCGGTGGTCTGGGTCGTAACCCCTTCAACCCTGCATTGGTAGGTCGTGTATTCCTGTTGATTGCCTACCCTGTGCAGATGACCTCATTCCCACAGCCTACGATGAATGGCTATGTAGATGCATTGTCGGGTGCTACACCTCTGGCAGCTGTTAAGGCTGCTGCGGCAAAGGCTGATGGTGCTATCTCGCTGGCAAATGTCGATTTGCTCAATATGTTCAGTGGTGCTATGCCCGGTTCGCTGGGTGAGATTGCTGCCATGGCTCTGCTCGTGGGTGGTATCTACCTCTTGTGGCGTAAGGTTATCACATGGCATATCCCTGTATCAATCCTCTGCACAATGGCAGCGTTTGCCTTTGTTGTAGCGTTGGCTCAGGGTGGTGATACGGCTCTGTTGTATGAGTTGCCCGCGTTCCATCTGGTGGCAGGTGGTGCTATGTTGGGTGCTATCTTTATGGCAACCGACTATGTAACCTCGCCTATGACCGGCAAGGGTATGATTATCTATGGTATCGGCATTGGTGCTATCACGATGATTATTCGTCTGTGGGGTGCTTATCCCGAGGGTATGTCGTTTGCAATCCTGCTTATGAACTCGGTTACTCCGTTGATTGATAAGTATGTGAAGCCCAAGCGTTTTGGTATAACATCTAAAAAATAGGAGGCCGTCGATATGAAGAGTACACTTTTTAATATGGTTGCGGTGCTGTTTACCGTTACTCTCATCGCTTCGGCCGGTGTGGGTGCAGTGAAAATACTTACAGCTGAAGACATTGCCGAGGCGAAGGCTTTGGCTACAACTGCGGCTGTGAAGAATGTCTTGCCCGAATTCGAAAAGACCGAGGATTGGGAGCAGACTATTGATGATATGCCCATTAAGGTCTATAAGGCTATGGCGGCAGATGCTGTTGTAGGTTATGCTGTTGAGTCAATGACGAAGAACGGCTTCGGTGGTGCAATTCGTCTGATGGTCGGCTTCTCTACGGAGGGTAAGATTTTGAATGTTAATGTTCTGGAGCAGAAGGAGACTCCGGGTCTGGGTACCAAGATGTGTGACGAGGGTAATGTCCTCTTTGCGAGCATCAAGGATCAGGACCCTGCCCAGATGCAGTTCTTTGTCAAGAAGGATGGTGGTGACTTGGACGCTTTGACAGCGGCTACCATATCATCACGAGCATATTATGAGGCTGTTAAGCGTGCACACGAGGCGTTCTTGGTAGCAAGTGGTGCCAAGGCTACGGCCGACGGTGTGTCGGGTGCTACGGCAACTGCTGACGCTGCGGCGACAACTGATGCTGCTGTTGCGACTGATGAGGCTGCAACCGCAGAGGAGAATGTAGAGGGTGCAGAGGCACAGAAAGGAGGCGAAAATGAGTAAGTTGAAGATTATTACCGACGGTATTCTTAAAAATAACCCTACATTTGTGCTGGTGTTGGGAATGTGTCCCACGCTGGGTACTACCACCTCTGCTATGAATGGTATGGGTATGGGTGTAGCGACAATGGCGGTTTTGATTATGTCGAACCTCGTTATTTCGCTTATTAAGAACTTTATCCCTGACAAGGTGCGTATTCCGGCATTTATCGTCGTTATCGCATCGTTCGTGACCATTATCGAGATGTTGATGCAGGCCTATGTGCCTTCGCTTTACGCATCACTCGGCGTGTTCATTCCGCTTATCGTGGTGAACTGTATCATTCTGGGTCGTGCCGAGGCTTTCGCATCGAAGAATGGTGCTTTCGACTCAATCTTGGATGGTGTAGGTATCGGTCTTGGCTTTACCTTGTCATTGACCGTTATCGGTGCTGTGCGTGAGTTGCTGGGTAGCGGTGCTATCTTCGGTTACTCGTTCGGCGTCGCCGACTATATGCCTTTGGTATTTGTCTTGGCTCCGGGAGCCTTCCTTGTGTTGGGATATTTGATGGTGTTGTTTAACAAAATTGCTAAGAGATAGTTATGGAACTTTCATATTTTGCGATAATCATTGGTGCAATCTTCGTCAATAACGTTGTCTTTGCACAGTTCTTGGGTATCTGTCCCTTCCTGGGCGTTTCGTCGAAGGTCGATACCTCGTTGGGTATGGGTGCTGCCGTAACTTTCGTGATGGCATTGTCGTCTGTTGTTGCGTGGCTCATTCAGGAGTATATCTTGGTGCCTTTCGGTATTGAGTATATGCAGACCATTGTCTTTATCCTCGTTATCGCCGCTTTGGTGCAGATGGTTGAGATTATCTTGAAGAAGGTGTCGCCCTCGCTTTATCAGGCACTGGGTATCTTCCTTCCGTTGATTACTACCAACTGCGCTGTTCTTGGTGTTGCGATTTTGATGATTCAGAAGGAGTTTGACCTCTTGCAGAGTTTCGTCTATTCGGTATCTACCGCTGTGGGCTTTGCTATCGCTTTGGTCTTGTTTGCCGGTATTCGCGAACGCTTGGAGTTGGACGGCGTGCCTGCTGCTATGAAGGGTGTGCCCGTCGCACTTATCGTGGCAGCAATCCTCGCTATGGCCTTTATGGGCTTCTCTGGCTTGGTATAATGTTGTTATACGAATAGAATGTTTGAATTGGGTAGCCCGCTGTGGGTTACCCAATTTTTTTATTCCATAAGCAGGGCTTATAGTCAGTTAAAATCTTTTTATCGTTTTTATGGTTGCGGAGTGGAATTATGTATTACTTTTGCAATAGAGAAAGATGAACAATTAAAAAACAAACAATAAAAACTTTAAGATTATGGATAAGTACACTTGTATTCCCTGCGGTTGGGTATATGACCCCGCAAAAGGCGACCCCGAGAATGGTATAGCACCCGGAACATCGTTTGACGACCTTCCCGAAGATTGGGCTTGCCCCATCTGTGGTGCCGACAAAACTCAATTTGAGAAGGAGTAACAACCCGATTTTCGACATAAACCAAAAAAGAAGCTGCTGCCTGAAACGGGCAGCAGCTTCTCCTCATAAAACCTAACCTTTTTATATATACTTATCGCATATCGACAAGTGATCGTACATTCTGATTGAACTCCTCGGCATTGCACAAAGCCTCCAAAGTCAGATGCATACGGTAACGCCAATAGTGGTTGGGGTTGGCCGGTACATTGATTCTCTCGGCATCGGGGTCGTTGCGACGCAGCTTTTCGTCAATCGCCAACCAGTCCTGCAACGGCAGAATAGCCAGCATAGAGCCCGATGTCATATGCAGTTCGAGGATACGGCGAGCCGTATAGCCCGACATCTCCCACTCGGCACCTCCGCCAAAGCCCAGAATATTGTTCCAGTAACGCTGACGCAACTCCCCATCCTCACGCCACCAGCCACGAATGGTTGCCATATCGTGAGTCGAGGTAGCCGCTACCGAGAGGTAGGGATACTCCCAAGTATAAGCGAAATCGACGCCCGTATCCTTCGGCATACGCTGAATCTCTAACGAGAGGATACGCTGTGACGACATCACATCGGGCACGCACGCCGGAATCATACCCAAGTCCTCGCCGCAGGTGAGCATCGACGATGAAGCCATTAGAGCCGGCAGACGCTTCATGGCACAATCACGCCAGAAGTCGTTGTGGCGGCGATAGTAGAAGTCGTCGTGAATACGCATAAAGGCATCCTTCGCCTGGTCGCTGAGCCACTGGAAATGCTCGGTCTTGTAGCCCTCGATGCGGGGGAAGTAACGGCCCGGCTCGTAGGGGTACTCCAAGAAGAGTGCATTGGCTGACGACATATCACGCGACACGTGCTCCTCGATGTTGAAGCCCCAGCCAGGGTTGAACGAATATATCTCCTCGGCAGAGTAGGGCTTCGATGGGTTGAAGTGACCCAAGATTGCACTCACAGCGTCGAGAGGCACCTCCCAGATGCGGAAGAAGCCCAGAATATGGTCGATTCGGTAGGCGTCGAAGTAACGAGCCATCTTGCCCAGACGTGAGCACCACCATGCGTAACCGTCCTCGGCCATCTTGTCCCAATTGTATGTCGGGAAGCCCCAGTTCTGGCCATCCTCGGCAAAGGCATCGGGTGGAGCACCGGCCGACATTGTCGTATTGTAGAGTTCGGGAGCACACCATACATCAACGCTGATAGGCGACACGCCGATAGGTATATCACCCTTCAATGCCACGCCCTTTGAGTGCAGGTAGTTGCGAACCTCCACCAACTGCATATCCAAAAGATACTGCACAAAGCCGTAGAAGCCAACCTTGTCGGCATTCTTCTTGGCATAGGCTGCCACCTTCTTCTTGTCGTATGCTTTCAGCTCCTTCCACTGCGAGAAGCGGCAGGTGCCGTACTTATCACGCAGCACGCAGAATACCATATATGGCAGGAGCCAATCTTCACTCTCCTTGTAGAAGTCGGTATAGTTCTCTGTTGCCAGCACTGCTGCTCCGCACAAGGCGTAAACCTCGTGCAGGAACTCGGTCTTCAATCTCATTACAGCCTCATAATCTACCACCTCCATCTCGTTGAGCTCGGCTCCGAGTACGGCATATCGTTTCAGTGTGCTACGCAGCTGACGCTTTGTCGCAGCGTCGGCCACCTTCGCACAAGCCTCAACAACCGCTGCGGGGTTGATGTAGAGCAGGTGCAGGGCAAATGAAGATACAGCGTTATAGGGGTATGAGTCCTTCCATGTGCCTGTCGAGTTGGTGTCATTCACGGGCAGGAGCTGAATAACCGACATGCCTGTTGCAGAGGCCCAGTCGGCCATCTTCTTCAAGTCGGTAAACTCGCCGCAGCCCCAGTCGTCCTCGCTACGTAATGAGAATACGGGTATTGCTACGCCAGCACCCTTCCAGCGGCGACGGCTATCTCGCAGACGAAGGTCGCGAATAACGGTAAGCTTAGTGCCAGAGTGGGGGAAATAACGATTTGCACCCTCCTCAAAACGCTTCAACGTGAGTGTGGCGGCATCCAAAATAACAAATTTATACTCCGAGCCGGCTACACTTGCGGGCAGGCAGGCACTCCATACGGGAGCCTCGGCGTCGTTCATTATAACAACATCCTTGGCATTCCACTCGCCGAGAGCCTTGTGTGAGCCCAATACGCCCAGCAGTTCGTCGGTGGTGATGGTGGGAGCCTCCACCTGCAATATTACGCCACTCTTCGCACTCTTTGCCTTTGCTCGCTTCACGCGGCGGAATACGCCATCGGTGAAGAGTGTCGAGTAGAATGGCTTGTCGGCGGGTACGTCGTGCCAGCAGTCGAAGATGGTCGTCTTGTCTGCACCCACAACCTTGTGAGGGCCAAGCTCCTCGCTGCGGCGGAGTGAGCCATCGGTACCACGCCACTCGTAGTGGTAGGTCGTGCCGGCCTCCACATCAAGCAGTAGTGACCAGTCGCCATAAGCACCGCGAGCCATAGCAAACTCTCCGACATTGTCGATAACGATGTACATCTGCTCATCATCACCGGCAAAATACTCTATATGAAAAATCACGTTCATTGGTTAATTGTTTTGGTTATATTTTTTACGTCTATTCAAATAATATCTCCTATACAAATATAGATAAAACATTTGAGATTTTTTCGCCGCATTTGTGCTTTTTGGCTGAATGGCAAAATTGGGGTGCTGTGTGGCAAGAAGAGGGGCGTGAGTGGCGAGTGAGGGCGTGAACGGAAACGATATTATCCCGAAATAAAAATCCCCGCAAGCTCTCTTGCGGGGATTGTGCCTCAAATGAAGCCTTTAACCGTTAGATGATGTTGAATGCAATCTCCATCATATTGGTAAAGCTGTTCTGGCGTACCTCGGCCGTAGTAGCCTCGCCTGTAACCAGCGAGTCAGAGATAGTGCAGATGCAGAGTGCCTGATTGCCACTGCGTGCAGCGTTCATATAGAGTGCCGCAGCCTCCATCTCTACTGCCAGAACGCCCATCTTCTGCCAAGCCTTCCAGCCCTCGGCATCGTCGCCATAGAATACATCGCTTGCCAGGATGTTACCCACCTTGTAGCGGATACCAAGCTCCTCGGCCTTCTCGACAGCCTGACGAGCCATCTCGAAGTCGGCGATAGGAGCAAATGTGCCGGGAAGCTTATACTGTGCAGCGTAGTTAGAATCAGTGCAAGCACCCATACCAATCACTACATCGCCAATGCGGAGGTCGGGGTGGAAAGCACCAGCCGAGCCTGTGCGGATGATACGCTTCACGCCGTAGAAGTTGAACAACTCGTAGGTGTAGATACCGATTGAAGGGATACCCATACCGTGTCCCTGAACCGATACTCGCTTGCCCTTATATGTACCTGTGAAGCCAAGCATACCGCGTACGTTGTTGTACTGAACGGGATTCTCAAGGAACTTCTCGGCCATAAGTTTAGCACGCAACGGGTCGCCTGCCATAATCACGCGATCGGCGATTTCTCCCTCTAATGCCCCAATGTGGGGTGTAGGTAATTTTGCCATAATCTCAATATTTTTTACAAATTGTTTTTCTCTATATCCTTGAAATATTTATAGGTATTAACCTTCAACTCGCCAACAGCCGGCTCGTCGCATACCAGGATACCCTTGGGGTGGAGCTGCAATGCTGTGATAGTCCAGGCGTGTGATACGCTGCCCTCGACACACTGCTGTACGGCACGAGCCTTCTTGTGACCCAGAGCCAATACCAGCACCTGCTTTGCTGCACATACTGTGCCTACGCCCACTGTCAAAGCCAGCTTCGGCACCTTGTTTACATCGTTATCGAAGAAACGCGAATTGACGATGATAGTATCCTCGGTAAGGGTCTTGATACGTGTGCGTGAGTTGAGTGAAGAGAATGGCTCGTTGAAGGCCAGGTGTCCATCCTCGCCTACGCCGCCAATGAAGAGGTCGATGCCTCCTGCTGCCTCGATACGCTTCTCGTAGGCCTCGCACTCGGCTGTGAGGTCTTCGGCGTTGCCGTTCAGAATGTTTACATTCTCACGCTTGATGTCGATGTGTGAGAAGAAGTTGTTCCACATAAACGAGTGGTAGCTCTCGGGATGCTCCTCCGGCAGACCCACATACTCGTCCATGTTGAACGTGATAACATTTGCAAACGATACCTTGCCCTGCTTGCAGAGGTTGATAAGCTCGGCATACATACCCAGCGGTGTTGAGCCTGTGGGCAGACCAAGCACAAAGGGTGCTGTGGTCGCGGCAGCCTTGGCGTTAATCTGTGCTGCCACGTAGCGTGCTGCCCAGCGACCGGCTTCGGCAGCGTTGTTCTCGATAATTAATCTCATAGCAGATTATATTTTCATTTTAACAAATACTTCAATAGCCTGATACTCTGCCATACCCAACAAATCGTAGAGGTGGGCAGTGTTCTGCGTACGTTCCTCGGCACGCTGCCAGAATTCGCGGCTGTCATCGCCGGGGAATGGTACGATATCCTTCTGTGAGAGGTGGCGATAGATGGCGTGACGCTTCTTGATAAGCTCATCGGGACTCAAAGGTACCGCCATATCGACCATACCAATCTCCCACTCCATCCACGCACCGCGGTAGAGCCATACGACGCACTCCTGCAACCACTTCTCGCCCTTCTCCTTCAAGCGATAGAGAGCCTCCAAAACAGCCTCCGTACATACGCGGTGTGTGCCGTGTGGGTCTGCCAAGTCGCCCGCCAGATATATCTGGTGAGGCTTAACCTGCTGCAAAAGCTCGGTAATAATCTCTATATCCTTATCAGTTCTCTCGCCCTTCTTGATGCCGCCTGTCTCGTAGAATGGCAGGTTGAGGAAGTGTGCGTTGGTATCCTCATTCAAACCGAATGAACGCACCGCACCACGAGCCTCGGCACGGCGGATAGCACCCTTGATGTCGAGCAGAGCACGAGGCTCAGGCTCGCCCTTCTTCTTGCTGGCGATAATTTTCTGAACTTCCTCTACGCGGTCGCCAAAGCCTAACTCGCGAGCAGTATCCATGTGCTGAACAACAACATCGTCGTGAACGGCCACATTACCCGATGTCTCGTAGGCAACGTGTACGTCGTGGCCCTGCTCCACAAGGCGGATAAACGTACCACCCATCGAGATTACATCATCGTCGGGGTGTGGTGAGAAGACGATTACTCGCTTGGGGAACGGTGTTGAAGGTACGGGGCGTGTTGAGTCGTCAGCATTGGGCTTACCACCCGGCCAACCTGTGATTGTGTGCTGCAAATCGTTGAAGACCCCGATATTTATGGCATCGTAACTCATACCCATAGCATCGAGCATATCGCCTAATGAGTTTTCGATATAGTCCTTGTGGGTAAGTTTCAGTATAGGCTTCTTAACCACGCTGCACAACCATACAACGGCCTTACGCATAAAACGCGGAGTCCATTCGCAAGGTCCTACCAACCAAGGAGCCTTCTTTACTGTGAGGTTTGTGGCTGCGGCATCATCTACAACGGCCTCAATGTGGGGGTGATTCTGCAACAATGAAGCGGGGTAGAGTCGTGTGGCATCTCCCTCTACAACCTTGCTGATGACATTGGCTTTGCCCTCTCCCCATGCCATCAGGATGATGTGCTTTGCACTCATAACTGTATTAAGTCCCAGCGTGATGGCCATCTTCGGAGTGTTCTCCACGCCAAAGAAGATGCTCGAACAAGCCTTGCGTGATTGATATGTGAGCTGTACCATGCGGGTAACCGACTTGGCGTAAGAGCCCGGCTCGTTGAAGCCAATCTGACCCTCTTCGCCCATTCCCATAATCATAAGGTCGATGTTGCGGGCCTTCTTGTCGTACTCGGCACAATACTCCGACAACTCCTCAACGGGTACATTGCCGTCAATGATGTGGATATTCTCCTTGTCTATATCTACGTGGTTGAGCAGCTCCTCGTGAATATTGTGGTTACGACTCTGCTGCTCCGATGATTTAATGGGGTAGAACTCGTCGATGCTATATACCTCCACATTTTTGAAAGAGATAAGACCCTGCTTGCAGCGTGCCGCCAACTCGCGATAGAGTCCCAGCGGAGTGCGGCCTGTGGCCAGTCCCAATGCAAATAATCTCTTTTCAGAGGCATTGTGCTTTGCAATAGCATCGGTAATGATATCTGCAACGTAATTTACACCCTCTTTCTCGATATCGAAAATCGAAGTAGGGATTTTCTCGTAACGATGAATGATGTCTGTGGGTATTCCTTCCAATATCAGACCACCATCTTTTGGTAAAGAGTATTTACTGCCCATAACGTATATTGATTTATTTGAGTTTACTCGCTATTATAGCATAGCAAATCTACAATTTTTTTTGCATTTTTCCTTACAAAACCGCCATTAAATGGCTAATATATCACAAATAATGACTTTTTTTGTGTATATTTTGATGTGTGGTTATTTTTTTGAACGAAAAATGTCGCTTATCTTTGGCGTCTCGAAATCTATCGAGTATCTTTGTCAAGAGGAGTTTCCGCTATCCGTAAGGGGTGGAAACGGTGAACGAAAAAGCTTTAACGAGTAAATTACTGATAGGATATGAATCTGAAATATGGTCTGGAAGACCGCCCGCAGATGGGGCAGTTGTTACTATATAGTTTGCAATGGTTTGTGCTCTCGGTGGCCGTTGTCATTACGGCTCTCTTTATAGCCGTAGGCTCGCCTGCCGAGAAGGTGCTGTATGCCCAGAAGGTCTTTGCCGTTATGGGTGTGGCAACCATCGTGCAGGTGTTGTGGGGTCATAAACTACCGATCGTTGTCGGCCCTGCTTCTGTTCTGCTGGTGGGTATCATCACTGCGTTGGCATCGCAGGGCGAGGCTGTCAATACGAATAAAATCTACACAGCCATTCTGATTGGTGGCGTGGCTGTGGCTATGCTCTCGGTGGGGCGTACTCTGGAACGCATACAACGCATCTTCACACCGCGTATCGTGGTTGCTATACTGATGCTCATCTCGTTTACGCTGGCTCCCACCATCAAAAATCTGATATTCCCTGCGGGAGATGAGGCTCGACACATCTTCGGCCTGTGGTTTACCCTTGCCGCCATACCGCTTATGTCGTTTGCTGCGGCTCGCTGGCGAGGTGTTACAAGCTCGCTGCTTGTGCCGCTGGCTCTGCTTATTGGCTGCATAATCTACTACGCCATCTATGGTGGCTACGGTGAGATGTTTGACCGCTATTCGGCATCGGAGGGTAGTCTGCTTATCCCTGCGTTGGAGTTTGACGGCGGTATTATCGTTGCATTCCTGTTCTGCTATGTCGCACTGCTTATCAACGATATAGGCTCAATTCAGTCGCTGGGTGCCATGCTCGGTACGCCCGATATTGAGAGGCGAAATCGTCGTGGTGTGGGTCTTACCGGTGTGATGAATATCGTGTCGGGAGGTTTGGGCGTTATCGGCCCTGTGAACTTCTCTATGTCGCCGGGTGTTATCGCCTCGTCGTCGTGTGCCTCTCGCTTCGCTATGCTGCCTGCGGGCGTGGGACTTATCGTTTGTGCCTTTGTGCCGTCGCTGATTGCCGTACTCTCATCAATCCCCGATACCGTTATCGGCGTGATACTGCTCTACCTTATGGGTACGCAGCTCGCTGCCGGCTTCCATATGATGGCTACAAATGGCTCGGTTGTGAGTTTCCACGATGGACTTATTCTCGGTCTGCCCGTTATGGTGTCGCTGCTCTTCTGCATCGTACCTATGGATGTGATACCGTCACTCCTGCGACCTATCATCGGCAACGGCTTTGTGATGGGTGTGATTACGATTCTCTTTCTGGAACATGTCGTATTCCGTAAGAAATAGGGGTTACCCTTCCGAAACACAATAACAGAATGAATTCGTCTAACAAGTCTCTTTCGGCATCTGCCTTGTTCCCGAAATCCTCACATACGCTTAGTATGCTGCGGTCTCGAGAACTTCGAGCAGCTTCAAAATAACTCTTGTTATACGAATTCTGGAAAGAGATGAGGGTGTCGCAAACTTGTTGGACACCCTCATTCCTATTTTTTTGCTTTTGCTTTACTTGCGAACAACCTCGTGTCCGAAGGGCAACAGGGCAAGCAACATCAGCTTGAAGTGCTGCATACCGAAAGGAATACCGATGATTGTGATGCAGAAAACCACACCCAGTGCAAGGTGAGAGAGTGCCACCTCAATACCGCCGCAGATAATCCACAGCACATTCAGGAAGATTGACAGACAGCCCATAGGCTTCTCCTTCTGCACAACCTCGCCACCGAAGGGCCACATCGCAAATGTACCCAACTTCATAATCTGCACACCAAAGGGAATACCGACAATGGTGAGGCACAATATCAAACCTCCGAAGATATATACCAGACCGAGCAGAAAACCTCCGAAGATAAACCAAATAAGATTACCAATTAGACTCATAATTCTCTGTTTTTTAATGTCGCAAATTCAACTAATAAATGCAACGGAATTATCGGTTTGAGATAACTTCAGTAAGCAGAGAGGAAAATTTCCTCCCTTGCTCTACTGAATGGGATAAAAGTGCTTACTTTACTCCGTCAAACCT
>SUZG01000021.1 GCA_015060015.1 Rikenellaceae bacterium
GAAATTGTATTATATCTCATCACCGCTATCACTGATAGTGGAGATGCCTCACGCACTTATGAGAAGCCATAATGCCACCGGCAGTGCATAGATAGTATGTAATCTTGATTTATAGAGGAAAGTTAATAAAATTTATTATTATAACAAATATTTTTTACATAAAAATCATATTTTTACGCATATTTATACACATATTCACCCTAATACGCCCTGATATACGCATATTAATACAGCAAACTCCATTTAATTGTTCGGCAACGCCCTGCTCATCACAAAATGTTTACAGCTTTTAATCGGCTGAAATTTTGAAAATCAGCCGAAAAGAGTTATCTTTATAGTTGCATTTTGCCTTCGGGTAGGACTAAACAGAAAAAACTAATCAACTAAAAAAACATAACACTATGAGCAACAAAACGATGCGTATTGAGAGTGACCTCATCGGCCAGATGGAGGTTCCTGCCGATAAGTTGTACGGCGTACAGACCTTGCGTGGAATAGAGAATTTCCCCATCAGCAATTTCCGCCTTTGCAACTATCCTCTTTTCATTAATGGTCTTGCAATGACCAAGTTGGCCGCTGCCGAGGCTAACCACCAGCTGGGCCTGCTCACCGATGAGCAGTTCAAGGGCATCTCACAGGCTTGTCTGGAGATTCTGGAGGGCAAGCACCACGACCAGTTCCCCGTAGATATGATTCAGGGCGGTGCCGGTACAACTACCAATATGAACGCCAACGAGGTTATTGCAAATCGCGGTTTACAGATTATGGGTCACGAGGCCGGAGAGTATCAGTATCTCTCACCCAACGACCACGTTAACTGCTCGCAATCTACAAACGACGCCTACCCAACAGCTATTCACCTGGGTCTTTACGCAACTCATTTGCGTTTCATGAAGCACTTTAAGGCTCTTATCGCTTCGTTTGATAAGAAGGCGAAGGAGTTTGCACACATCCTGAAGATGGGCCGTACACAGTTAGAGGATGCCGTTCCTATGACTCTGGGTCAGACCTTCGGAGCTTACGCCAACATACTGCGTGACGAGATTCGTAACGTGGAGTTCGCTGCCGAGGAGTTGCTCACCGTAAATATGGGCGCTACGGCTATCGGTACAGGTATCTGCTCGGAGCCAGAGTATTCAGAGAAGTGTATCGCTGCTTTGCGTCAGATTACAGGCTGGGATGTGAAGCTCGCAGGCGACCTGGTGGCTGCTACATCAGACACTACATCGATGGTTGGCTACTCACAGGCTTTGCGTCGCATTGCAGTTAAGATGAATAAGATTTGTAACGACCTTCGTCTGCTGGCATCAGGTCCTCGCTGCGGTCTGCACGAGTTTGACCTGCCCGCACGCCAGCCGGGATCATCTATTATGCCGGGTAAGGTTAATCCCGTTATTCCGGAGGTTATGAACCAGATTTCATACAAGGTTATCGGTAACGATATGTGCGTTGCTATGAGTGCCGAGGCTGCACAGATGGAGCTGAACGCTATGGAGCCGGTTATGGCACAGTGCTGCTTTGAGTCTGCCGAGATTATGATGAACGGATTCGATACATTGCGTGTAAACTGCGTGGACGGCATCAAGGCTAATGAGGATGCTTGTCAGGACTATGTTCGCAACAGTATCGGTATCGTTACAGCTCTCAACCCTATCATCGGCTACAAGAACTCTACAAAGATTGCCAAGAAGGCTTTGGAGACCGGTGGTAGCGTCTATGATCTGGTTATCGAGGAGGGTATCCTCACAAAGGAGGAGCTTGACACAATTCTCTCACCCGAGAATATGATTCGCCCCGTAAAGCTGGATATCAAACCACGCCGCTAAGGTCTTTATATAACAAAAAATAAGCCGCTAACATTAGCGGCTTATTTTTTATTTAAGGGCTTCCAGCATTCTTTTAAGCACCACCGTAGCGGAAATCTCACGATTGGCAGCCTCGGGGATAACCAGCGAACGAGGCGACTCAATAACATCGTCCGTCACAATCATATTGCGTCTGACGGGCAGGCAGTGCATAAAGAATGCGTTGTTCGTTACGGCCATCTGCCTCTGGCTCACCGTCCAGTTCATATCCTGCGACAAAATCTTGCCATAGTCTTCGGGGCGTGTAACTCCCGGGCAGCTCCAATTCTTCGCATAGATAAAATCCGCACCTTCAAAGGCCTTCATCTGGTCGTACTCGACCTTCGCATCGCCCACAAATTGCGGGTCCAACTCGTAGCCTTCGGGGTGAGTTACCACAAAATCGACATCAGCCTCGTTCATCCACTCAGCAAACGAGTTAGGCACAGCCTGTGGCAGAGCCTTCGGGTGTGGAGCCCACGTAAGCACAACCTTTGGTCGCTTGCACTCCTTGTACTCCTCGATAGTGATAAGGTCGGCAAACGACTGCAAGGGATGCACCGTAGCACTCTCCATAAAGAATACGGGCTTACCCGAATACTTTATAAATTGCTCCAACACCTTCTCTTCGTAATCGTTCTCGCGACTCTCAAAGGTGGCAAACGACCTGACACCGATAATATCGCAATAAGATGCCATAACGGGAATAGCCTCCAACAGATGCTCACTCTTGTCGCCATCCATCACCACGCCACGTTCCGTCTCCAACTTCCACGCACCCTGATTGACATCCAGCACGATGACATTCATTCCCAGATTCATCGCTGCCTTCTGCGTACTCAATCGGGTACGAAGGCTATTGTTAAAAAAAATCAAGAGTGCGGTCTTGTTTCGGCCCAACTCCTGATACTTAAAGCGGTCGGCCTTAATCTCGGCCGCCTCACGCAAAGCCTCTTCCAGATTTCCAAGGTCTTTGACACTTCTGAATACTCTCATACCTATAACCTAAAAAGTAGCTCCACCGCGACTCGAACGCGAATTTAGGGTTTAGGAAACCCTCGTTCTATCCCTTGAACTATAGAGCCATACCGCCATCTGCACCGACAGCAACTGCAAAGATACACCGACGAATTCAAAATTCAAAATTAAGAATTCAAAATTAGGCCTAATAGAACAAAAAAGGTCGTCACTCTTTCGAGCAACGACCTCTCAACATAATTACTATGAATTTACTCCACGGGAGTATAACCCAAATTCTCAACATCTGCCTTCAAGCCGACAACCAGATTGTCGTACTCGCGAAGACCTGTACCACCAGGAATCAAGTGACCACAGATGACATTCTCCTTCAAGTTAGCCAATGGATCGACCTTACCCTGAATAGCTGCCTCGTTCAAGACCTTGGTAGTCTCCTGGAACGATGCTGCCGAGATGAATGACGATGTCTGCAAAGCGGCACGAGTGATACCCTGAAGTACCTGATTTGAAGTAGCAGGAACGATATCACGAACCTTCACCGTCTTCATATCACGACGCTTCAATGATGAATTCTCATCACGCAACTTACGCATCGAGATAATCTGACCGGGCTGTACGTTCTGCGAGTCGCCGGCATCCTCAACAACGACCTTATCGTAGAGCTCGTCGTTTACATCCATAAACTCCCACTTATCTACAATCTGGTCCTCGAAGAAGCGAGAATCACCCGGATCCTCAATCTTCACCTTCGACATCATCTGACGAACGATAACCTCAAAGTGCTTATCGTTAATCTTCACACCCTGCATACGGTACACCTCCTGAACCTCGTTCACGATATACTCCTGAACCTTGGTAGGACCGAGGATACGCAAGATATCACTCGGAGTGATAGCACCATCTGACAGAGGCATACCTGCCTTAACATAGTCGTTCTCCTGAACAACAATCTGACGCGACAGTGGCACGAGATACTTCATAACGTCGCCCTGCTTTGAGGTGATGATAATCTCACGATTACCACGCTTGATCTTACCGAATGTTACCTCACCGTCAATCTCCGACACGATTGCCGGATTGGACGGGTTACGAGCCTCGAAGAGCTCGGTAACTCGAGGAAGACCTCCCGTGATATCGCCACCACCCTTACCTACTGCACGAGGAATCTTGATAAGGATATCGCCGGCCTTAATCTTGCCATTATCCTTAACCATAATGTGTGCCGTAACGGGAAGGTTGTATGACTTGACATCCTCACCCTCCTTATTCACGATGCGAATAACGGGGTTCTTGGTACGGTCCTTAGACTCGATAACCACCTTCTCTGACAAGCCAGTCTGCTCATCACGTTCATCACGATAGGTAACACCCTCGATTATATTCTCGAAGGCAACCTTACCGTCGGTCTCGGCAATAATAACTGCGTTGTAGGGATCCCACTCGCAAATCAAATCGCCCTTCTTGACCATTGCACCATCGGCCATATAGAGCAACGATGCATAAGGCAATGTATGTGTGTAGAGTACAATCTCGGTCTTGGGATCTACGATGCGGAACTCCGACTGACGCGAAATAACGATATTCGCAGCATCACCGGCAGAGTTCTTACCCTTGATGGTACGCAACTCGTCAATCTCCAAACGACCCTCATACTTCGATACAACATTAGTCTCAACAGTAGTACCACCTGCAACACCACCGACGTGGAACGTACGAAGTGTAAGCTGTGTACCCGGCTCACCGATAGACTGTGCTGCGATAACGCCGACAACCTCACCCTTCTGTACCATACGGGCAGTTGCAAGGTTGCGACCATAACACTTCGCACAAACACCGCGACGAGCCTCACAGGTGAGTACCGAACGAATCTCAACAGACTCCAATGGTGACTCATCGATAGCCTTGGCGATATCCTCGGTAATCTCCTCTCCGGCCTTGCAGATAACCTCGCCCGTAATCGGGTGAATAACATCATTCAAGGCTGTACGGCCCAGGATGCGGTCATACAGAGTCTGAACAACATCGTCGTTACGCTTGATAGCCGTAGCTGTAAGTCCACGCAATGTGCCACAATCCTCCTCGTTGATGATGACATCCTGTGCAACATCGACCAAACGACGAGTCAGATAACCCGCATCGGCGGTCTTCAACGCAGTATCGGCCAAACCCTTACGAGCACCGTGAGTAGAGATAAAGTACTCCAACACCGAAAGACCCTCCTTAAAGTTCGAGAGGATCGGGTTCTCGATAACCTGCTGACCACCCTCGACACCTGACTTCTGGGGCTTTGCCATAAGTCCACGCATACCAGAGAGCTGACGAATCTGCTCCTTTGAACCACGGGCTCCAGAGTCAAGCATCATATATACAGGATTGAAACCATCCTGGTCCTTAATCAAGGTGTCGATAACCTCCTTGGTAAGCTTATTGTTGATATTGGTCCAAACGTCGATAATCTGGTTGTATCGTTCGTTGTTGGTGATAAGACCCATATTATAGTCGTCCATAATGGCATCGGCCTTCTCGTAACCCTCCTGAACCAACTTCTGCTTTGACTCGGGGATAACCACCGCGTCGAGGTTAAACGACAGACCACCCTGGAACGCCATACGGTAACCCATATTCTTGATATCATCCAGGAACTGGGCAACCTTATCAGCACCCGCCTTCTTCATCACCACTGCGATAATATCACGCAATGACTTCTTGGTAAGAACGGTGTTGATATAACCTACCTCGGCAGGAACAACCTGATTGAAGAGGATACGACCGATAGTGGTCTCCTTCAACTCGTAGTACTCCTTACCCTCGGCATCAACATCACGCACTACACACTTAACCTGGGCGTGCAGGTCGGCACGCTTCTCGTTGTAGGCGATGATTGCCTCCTCGGGACCATAGAAGCAGAGGCCCTCACCCTTGGCACCCTTACGAGGCTTGGTGATATAGTACAGACCCAAGACCATATCCTGTGAAGGAACGGTGATAGGTGCACCATTCGCAGGGTTCAGGACGTTGTGCGAACCCAACATCAAGAGCTGTGCCTCCAAGATTGCGGCATTGCCCAATGGCAAGTGTACCGCCATCTGGTCACCGTCGAAGTCGGCGTTGAACGCCGTACAAGCCAACGGGTGGAGCTGCATTGCCTTACCCTCGATAAGCTTAGGCTGGAAAGCCTGAATACCCAGACGGTGAAGGGTCGGAGCACGGTTCATCAATACGGGGTGACCCTTGATTACGTTCTCCAAGATGCCCCAAATAACGGGATCCTTTCTATCGATAATCTTCTTTGCCGACTTAACAGTCTTAACGATTCCGCGCTCGATAAGCTTACGGATAACGAACGGCTTGTAAAGCTCTGCCGCCATATCCTTTGGAATACCCATCTCGTGCATATTAAGCTCGGGGCCTACGACGATAACCGAACGAGCCGAGTAATCGACACGCTTACCCAAAAGGTTCTGACGGAAGCGGCCCTGCTTACCCTTCAATGAGTCTGACAACGACTTCAAAGGACGATTTGACTCGTTCTTAACAGCGTTGCTCTTGCGTGAGTTATCGAACAATGAATCGACAGCCTCCTGCAACATACGCTTCTCGTTACGAAGGATAACCTCCGGAGCCTTAATCTCGATGAGTCGCTTCAAACGGTTGTTACGGATGATAACTCGACGATACAAATCGTTCAGGTCAGATGTCGCAAAACGGCCACCATCCAGCGGAACCAACGGACGCAACTCGGGCGGAATAACGGGGATAACGTTCAACACCATCCACTCGGGCTTGTTAAGACCGTTTGAAGCACGGAACGACTCAATTACGTTGAGCTGCTTCAATGCCTCACTCTTACGCTGCTGCGAGGTCTCGGTAGAGGCTTTGTGACGCAATGCATAAGACATTGAGTCCAAATCAACCTTCTGCAACAACTCATAGATAGCCTCACCACCCATCTTGGCGATGAACTTATTAGGATCATCATCCGGCAAAGACTGATTACCGGCAGGCAGTGCTGCCAATGCGTCAAGATACTCCTTCTCGGCCAGAGTCTGCAACTTCTCGATGCCCTGCTCGGCAGCAGCACCGGCGTTGATTACGACATAACGTTCGTAATAGATGATTGACTCCAACTTCTTGGTAGGGATACCCAACAGATAACCAATCTTTGAAGGCAATGAACGGAAATACCAAATATGTACTACGGGCACAACCAATGAGATGTGTCCCATACGTTCACGACGAACCTTCTTCTCGGTAACCTCCACACCACATCGGTCGCAGACGATACCCTTATAACGGATACGCTTGTACTTACCGCAATGGCACTCATAATCCTTCACAGGACCGAAGATACGTTCGCAGAACAGACCGTCGCGTTCGGGCTTGTAGGTACGATAGTTGATAGTCTCCGGCTTCAGCACCTCGCCACTTGACTGTGCCAAAATCTCCTCTGGAGAGGCAAGTCCGATTGAAATATGGCTGTAACCGGCTTGTTGCTTATTATCTTTAATTGACATAATACAAAATCTCTTTACTTATTTATACCTACATTTATTTTTCAAGCTTTACTGACAATGCCAGGCCTCGCAACTCGTGCAACAACACGTTCATTGCCTCGGGGACACCCGGACGTGGCAGATTATCACCCTTCACGATAGCCTCATAAGCCTTGGCACGACCCATAACATCGTCAGACTTGATGGTAAGAATCTCCTGCAGGATATTGGCAGCACCGAAGCCCTCCAATGCCCAAACCTCCATCTCACCAAAACGCTGACCACCGAACTGTGCCTTACCACCCAACGGCTGCTGTGTAATAAGAGAGTACGGACCGATAGAACGTGCGTGCATCTTATCGTCAATCATATGGCCCAATTTGAGCATATAGATAACACCTACGGTAGCCGGCTGGTCGAACTTCTCGCCTGTACCACCATCATAGAGGTAGGTACGACCACTGCGAGGCACGCCTGCCTTTGCTGTGTACTCGTTAATCTGCTCCAATGAAGCACCATCGAAAATAGGTGTCGCGAACTTCAAGCCCAGCTCCTTACCTGCCCAACCGAGCACAGTCTCGTAGATCTGACCGAGGTTCATTCGTGAAGGCACACCCAACGGGTTCAAGCAGATATCCACGATAGTACCATCCTCCAGGAACGGCATATCCTCATCGCGAACAACCTTCGCTACGATACCCTTGTTACCGTGACGGCCCGCCATCTTATCACCAACCTTCAACTTACGCTTCTTGGCGATATATACCTTGGCCATCTGGATAACACCCGATGTCGGGAGCTGGTCACCATTTGTGAGGTTGTATCTCTCACGCTTGATGCGGGCATCAGCCTTCTTCCACTCTACAATATAATTATTAATAGTAGTAGCAATCAACTTATCGAGGTGCTCGTCACCGGTCCACAGGCAAGAGTCGAGGTTGAGATAACCTGAAACAACACCTGTCTTCTCGTCTGTCTCGCGAGAAGCGATCTCCTCCAGCATCTTCTGTGAGAACTTCGTGCCGGGGGCGTACAACTCAACACCGAAGTAATCGGCTACGCGAGATACGGTCTTACCCTCCACGAGCTTCCACAACTTCGATACGAGAATCTTGGTAAGCTCGGCAACCTCCTTCGCAAACTTCTGGTCGAGTTGCTCAAGCTGGGCACGTTCTGCGGCCTTGCTCTTCTTGCCCTCCTTCTGTGCGTGGCTGTAAAGCTTGGTATCGATAACAACACCGTGCAATGATGGCTGAGCCTTCAAAGAGGCATCCTTGACATCACCCGCCTTATCGCCGAAGATAGCACGAAGAAGTTTCTCCTCGGGTGAAGGATCACTCTCACCCTTCGGGGTAATCTTACCAATCAGGATATCGCCGGGGTGAACCTGTGCACCGATACGGATGATACCGTTTGCATCCAAATCCTTGGTTGCATCCTCACTGACGTTAGGGATATCAGATGTAAGCTCCTCGACACCACGCTTGGTATCACGAACCTCCATAATATACTCGTCAACGTGTACCGATGTGAAGATATCCTCACGCTGGATACGTTCAGAGATAACGATAGCATCCTCAAAGTTATAACCCTTCCAGGGCATAAATGCCACCTTCAGGTTACGACCCAACGCCAACTCACCATTCTGTGTAGAGTAACCCTCGGTAAGAATCTGACCGGCAGTAACCTTGTCGCCTGTCAAAACCGTAGGCTTCAGCGTAACAGTGGTATTCTGGTTGGTGCGGCGGTAACGCGGCAACTCGTATGTAGTAATCTCCGGAGCAAACGAGCAGATAATCTCCTTCTCCGTACGATTATACTTAATCTGAATCTTGCTTGCATCGGCAAAGACAACCTCACCATCGCCCTCGGCGATAATCTGGATGCGGCTATCCACAATCATATCCTTCTCAATACCTGTACCGACGATAGGTGACTCACAAGTAATCAAAGGTACTGCCTGACGCATCATGTTTGAACCCATCAACGCACGGTTAGCATCGTCGTGCTCCAAGAAAGGAATCAAACTTGCAGCGATAGAGGCAATCTGGTTGGGGGCAACGTCCATCAACGTCACATCCTGATCGGTAACTACGGGGAAATCAGCACCCTCACGAGCCTTGATACGATCAGGGTTCAAGAAGTTACCGTTATCATCCATAGGCTCACTTGACTGAGCTACGATCTGACCATCCTCGGCCTCGGCTGAATAGTACTTGATGTGAGAGTTATCCAAGTCAACCTTACCATTCTCAACCGAACGGTATGGAGTTTCGATAAAGCCCATATCCGAAATCTTTGCATAGACACAAAGAGATGAGATAAGACCGATGTTCGGACCCTCGGGAGACTCAATAGGACACAAACGACCATAGTGAGTGTAGTGTACGTCTCGCACCTCGAAACCTGCACGATCTCGTGAAAGACCACCAGGACCGAGAGCCGACAAACGACGCTTATGAGTAATCTCGGCCAAAGGGTTGATCTGGTCCATGAACTGAGAGAGCTGGCTGGTACCGAAGAAGGTATTTACCACGCTTGACAAAGTTCTGGCGTTAATCAAATCAATAGGCGTAAAGACCTCATTGTCACGAACATTCATTCTCTCGCGAATAGTACGAGCCATACGCACGAATCCTACCGAGAACTGATTAGCCAACTGCTCGCCAACGGTACGAACACGACGGTTCGAGAGGTGGTCGATATCATCAACCTCCGCCTTTGAGTTGATAAGCTGAATCAAGTACTTGATAATCTCGATGATATCCTCCTTGGTAAGGACACGAATAGTTGGATCAGTATCAAGACCGAGCTTCGTATTGATACGATAGCGGCCCACATCACCCAAATCGTAACGCTTATCCGAGAAGAAGAGCTTGTCGATTACATCGCGAGCTGTAGCCTCATCGGGTGGCTCCGAAGCACGCAGCTGCCTGTAGATATACATAACAGCCTCCTTTTCGGAGTTACAAGGATCCTTCTGCAAGGTATTGTATATGATAGAGAAATCAACGCCTGACGCATTCTCCTTATGTAAGAGGATTGTCTTGGCTCCACTCTCTAAAATAGCATCGATATGCTCCTCGGTAAGCTCAACCTCACGATCAACAATCACGTTGATACGTTCGATGGTCATAACCTCACCGGTATCCTCATCTACGAAGTCCTCAAAACGAGTAGAGAGAATACGAGCAGCCAACTTACGGCCAACAGCCTTCTTCAAGTTGGTCTTGGTAACCTTAACCTCATCAGCAAGATCAAAAATCTCAAGAATCTGCTGATCAGCCTCAAAGCCGATAGCACGCAACAGGGTTGTTACGGGCAACTTCTTCTTACGGTCGATGTAAGCATACATCACATTGTTGATGTCGGTAGCAAACTCAATCCACGAACCCTTGAAAGGAATGATACGGGCTGAGTAGAGCTTTGTACCGTTGGTGTGCATACTCTGACCAAAGAATACACCGGGAGAACGGTGCAGCTGTGACACTACAACACGTTCCGCACCGTTGAAGACGAACGTACCACGGTCGGTCATATAGGGGATTGTACCGAAATACACATCCTGAACGACTACACCGAAGTCCTCGTGCTCGTCATCAGTACAATAGAGCTTAAGTTTTGCTTTGAGGGGAACATCATAAGTCAGACCTCTCTCCAAGCACTCCTCGATAGAGTAGCGTGGCGGGTCGATATAGTAATCAATGAATTCCAGAACGAAGTTGTTTCTGGTATCTGTAATGGGGAAATTCTCCTGGAACACTTTGTAGAGGCCCTCCTTCTTACGATTCTCGGCCGTTGTGTCCATCTGGAAGAAATCTCGGAATGATTTAAGCTGTACCTCCAGCAAGTCAGGATAAGGAACCCTGTTCTTGATCGTAGAGAAGCTAATTCTTTGTTGTTGTTTTGATGCGGACATCTTAAATCAGTTTTGTATGAATGAGTACTCAAAGGGTGCGCACCCTTGAAAAGCGGGCTTTGTTTATCCCGCTAATGCCCTCAGTGTAAGCGACATACACATTGAGAGCATTCAAAATTACTAAGAAGTGGGCACAGCTCAGCGGCACTCCCAATCCTTAGACCAGAAAAGGTATAGAGCTTACACCGGTGTAAACTCTATACCTGAGTTGTCTGAAAATTTATTAAGCAGCGGACTACTTAAGCTCAACCTCAGCACCAGCGTCCTCAAGAGCAGCCTTCAATGCCTCAGCCTCCTCCTTAGAAACACCCTCCTTAACAGCCTTAGGTGCAGCATCTACCAATGCCTTTGCATCACCCAAAGAGAGACCAGCAGCCTCCTTAACGGCCTTAATTACCTGAAGCTTCGCCTGACCTGCGCTCTTCAATACTACATCGAAAGAAGTCTTCTCAGCAGCAGCAGCCTCACCTGCAGCAGCAGGAGCAGCAACTGCAACAGCTGCAGCAGCGGGCTCAATACCATACTCCTCCTTGAGGATAGTAGCCAACTCGTTTACCTCCTTAACAGTCAAGTTTACCAACTCCTCTGCTAATACTTTTACATCTGCCATAGTTGTATAATTTTTTTTAAGTTTTGTTTTGTTTTTGTTTGTTTTAGTTGTTTCTTTCTTCAAGTGCCTTTACTATGCCGGCAACTTTCTGACCTGCGTTACCCTGCAATGCAGAAATAACATTCTTCGCCGGAGACTGCAACAACGATACGATATCGGCGATAAGCTCCTCGCGGCTCTTGATGTTGCAAAGCGTATCCAACTGGTTGTCACCAACGTAAACGCAGCCCTCAACGTACGCAGCCTTCAAAACGGGCTTGTCGCACGACTTGCGGAACTCCTTGATTACTACGGCAGGAGCCTTTCCTGTCTCGGTGAACATAATTGAAGTAGAACCCTCCAATACACCTACCAACTCTGTCTCAGCCTTCTCAACCTTCTCCAATGCCTTGGTGAACAAAGTATTCTTAACTACTACGAGCTTAATACCGTTCTCAAAGCACTTGCGACGCAACTTCGCAGTCTGCTCGGCGTTCAAAGCCTCAATGTTGGTAACATAGAAGTGAGGGTATGCGTTGAGCTGCTCTGCAAGACCGTTGATAACGGCCAATTTTTCTTCTCTTGTCATCTCTTATATCCTCCTTCTTTATTTGGTTTCTACTGACTTAGGATCGATCTGCAAACCGGGGCTCATAGTAGTTGAGAGATAAATGCTCAACACATATGTACCCTTTGCTGCCGACGGCTTCAACTTGATGATAGTATTTACCACCTCCTTGGCGTTGTCGACGATCTGCTCGGGGGTAAATGAAATCTTACCTACCGATGTGTGGATAATACCGTACTTATCAACCTTGAAGTCAATCTTACCGGCCTTAACCTCACTAACGGCCTTGGCGATATCCATAGTAACAGTACCTGTCTTGGGGTTTGGCATAAGGCCACGAGGACCCAAGATACGACCAAGAGCACCGACCTTACCCATTACGTTGGGAGTACAGATGATAACATCTACATCGGTCCAACCGCCCTTAATCTTCTCTACATACTCGTCCAAACCTACATAATCAGCACCTGCTGCCTGAGCCTCTGCCTCCTTCTCGGGGGTACACAATACCAACACGCGAACAGTCTTACCTGTACCGTGAGGCAATGTTACCACGCCACGAACCATCTGGTTCGCCTTACGAGGATCAACACCCAAGCGCACGTCAATATCGACAGAAGCATCAAATTTCGTAAAGGTAATTTCCTTCAGAAGAGATGCTGCCTCAGACAACTTGTATGCCTTGTGGGGCTCTACCTTAGCGATGGCTGCCTTTTGATTTTTTGTCAACTTACTCATCTGATTAATCTTAATTACAAGTTAGGAAATTCACCTACTACGTTGATACCCATACTGCGTGCAGTACCAGCAATCATACGCATAGCAGCTTCAACGGTAAAGCAGTTCATATCGGGCATCTTGTCCTCGGCAATTGCCTTAACCTGCTCCCACGTTACCTCACCGACCTTTGAACGGTTAGGCTGTGCAGAACCTGCCTTAACTTTCGCTGCTTCCTTGAGCTGAATGGCTACTGGTGGCTGTTTAACAACAAAGTCAAACGACTTATCGCTATAAACTGTAATGATGACTGGAAGAACCTTTCCCGCCTTGTCCTGGGTGCGTGCGTTGAACTGCTTGCAGAAGTCCATAATATTGACTCCCTTTGAACCCAACGCAGGACCCACCGGGGGTGAAGGATTGGCAGCACCACCTTTGATCTGCAATTTAATAAATGCAGCAACCTCTTTTGCCATAATTTTCCTTGGTTAATTATTCTTTTTCTACTTGTGTAAAGCTCAACTCCATTGGAGTCTTGCGACCAAAAATCTTCACCGAAACTACAAGTTTCCTGCGTTCGTCATCGACTGTCTCAATAGTACCTTGGAAGCTTGAGAATGGACCGTCTGTAACCTTGACGATCTCGCCAACAACAAATGGAACTGCATTTTCCTCCTCCTGAGCATTGAGCTCATCAACACGTCCCAAAATACGGCTCACCTCCTGTGGACGTAGAGGTGTAGCGTTCATCTTGCGACTGTCTTCCTTGGTATCACCAAGGAAACCCAACACATTTGGAGTATTGCGAATGATGATTGGAATTTGTCCTACAAGGGCTGCCTCTATCAACACGTAACCGGGATAAGAGACCTTCTCCTTGGAGATTTTCTTACCATTGCGAATGGTATAGACCTTCTCGGTGGGAATCAGAACCTGTGAGATATACTCCTCCAACTGGTTATGACGGATCTCGGCCTCGATATACTCTTTGACCTTCTGCTCCTTACCACCGATTGCACGGACTACATACCACTCTTTCTTAATTTCGTTCATCGTCTTAAATTAACAACAATTAACGACCAAGATTTCCCAACGTTTCGTATATCTTAGACATAATGTTCTCGAAAGAAATGTCCATCAGCAACACCACAATAGCAAAAATCGCCGAAGCAACCATTACTACTACTGTAGAACTTTGCAACTGCGGAAACGATGGCCACGAAACTTTCTGAACAAGCTCGTTATAGGATTCTTTAATGTAATTAAACATAATAGTTTCTCGTTTTAATTTGGCAGGAGCAGAGAGATTCGAACTCCCATCAACGGTTTTGGAGACCGCTATTCTACCCTTGAACTATGCTCCTAAAAGTGAGAGGGATTATAGGGATAACCCCTCTCTTATTATGTTGAAATTACTCAACAATAGCCAATACCTGACCTGCACCTACTGTACGACCACCCTCACGGATTGCGAAACGAAGACCCTCGTTCAACGCAACAGGATAGATCAAAGATACAGTGATAGTAACGTGGTCACCGGGCATTACCATATCTACGCCATCAGGAAGTGCGATCTCACCGGTAACGTCCATAGTACGCAAGTAGAACTGAGGACGATACTTGTTGTGGAACGGAGTGTGACGACCACCCTCTTCCTTCTTCAAGATATAAACCTCGGCAGTGAACTTAGTGTGAGGCTTGATAGAACCGGGCTTAGCCACAACCATACCACGCTTAACCTCCTTCTTGTCGATACCACGCATCAACAAACCTACGTTGTCACCAGCCTCACCCTCATCGAGGAGCTTACGGAACATCTCGACACCAGTACAAGTAGAAGTCAAAGTCTTCTCACCCAAACCGATAATCTCAACGGGGTCACCAACGTGGATGATACCAGTCTCGATACGGCCAGTAACTACTGTACCACGACCTGTGATTGAGAATACGTCCTCAACAGGCATCAAGAAAGGCTTCTCGTTCTCACGAGGAGGAATGGGGATGTACTCGTCAACGTTATTCATCAACTCCATAATCTTCTCCTCCCACTTAGGCTCGCCGTTCAAGCCACCAAGTGCAGAACCACGGATGATAGGACAGTTCTCATCGAAATCATACTTAGCCAAAAGATCACGAACCTCCATCTCAACGAGATCAAGCATCTCGGGATCGTCAACCATATCACACTTGTTCAAGAAAACAACGATACGGGGAACGTTTACCTGCTTTGCAAGAAGAACGTGCTCGTTAGTCTGAGGCATAGGACCATCAGTAGCAGCAACTACCAAGATAGCACCATCCATCTGAGCAGCACCAGTTACCATGTTCTTCACATAGTCGGCGTGGCCCGGGCAGTCTACGTGTGCGTAGTGACGACCCACAGTCTGATACTCAACGTGAGCAGTGTTAATGGTGATACCACGCTCCTTCTCCTCGGGTGCGTTGTCGATAGATGCGAAGTCACGCAACTCTGACAAACCTGCCTTTGCAAGTACAGTGGTAATAGCAGCAGTAAGAGTAGTCTTACCGTGGTCAACGTGTCCGATAGTACCGATGTTTACGTGCGGTTTCGAACGGTCAAATTTTTCTTTTGCCATAGTATTATAAGTATTAAGTTTTAAAAAATTCGTTTCACTTCAAATTTCAAAGTCTTTGTGCAGACAAACAAGTAACACGTTCTCCTCTCCGAGAAGTCGTGTTACTGTTGTCGTAGAGCGGAAGACGAGGCTCAAACTCGCGACCCTTAGCTTGGAAGGCTAATGCTCTATCAACTGAGCTACTTCCGCAAAAACAAACCGCACCAGAGTAGCTTTCTCCGTCCGCAAGGACAATTGCAACCCCGATCGGTTTCGAGTGGGAAGAGATGGATTCGAACCACCGAAGGCGTACGCCAGCAGATTTACAGTCTGCCCCATTTGGCCACTCTGGTATCTTCCCGATATTCCTGAACAGTATCTCCAACTTTCAAGTTAGAGCCGATGGAGGGATTCGAACCCCCGACCAGCTGATTACAAATCAGCTGCTCTGGCCAACTGAGCTACATCGGCATTAACCGTTACGGGTTGCAAAGGTAGGCATTTTTTTTATATCTCCAAATTTTTTCGATATTTTTTTTCAAACTCTCCAAAATTTGCCATTTCCAAAAAGCCCACTTGCTCACTCAAAGAACTTAATTTTTCCGCCCTGATAACCCAAGTCGGGAAAATCGAGTGCAAATATAACAACTCTTTCCCTAATTAAAAAACAATGTGATACTTTTTTTTTGCAAAAAATAGAAAAAATATCAATTCTTGCCACACCTATATTATATATATTAAACGAATCTGCCTATTTTCGCCCTCGTTCGGGCCTCTATGTGTCGAGTTCCGGCAGACAGAGGCAGCCAACCCGAAGCTAAAAATAGCATACAAAAAAAAATTGCCCGACATTTCTGTCGGGCAACATAACAAAGATAATCTCCTTGGATTACTTGTTCTTCTTATCGTAGCGTTTTGCGTAACGGCTCATAAACTTATCCACACGACCGGCGGTATCCACCAACTTCATCTTACCTGTGTAGAAAGGGTGAGATGTGTTAGAGATTTCCATCTTATATACAGGATAGGTTTCGCCGTTCACTTCGATGGTCTCCTTTGTCGAAACGGCGGACCGACACAAAAACACGTGGTCGTTAGACATATCCTTAAACGCCACTAAACGATAATTCTCCGGATGAATTCCCTTTTTCATTGTTCGTTTGTTTTTGAAATTTTATGCTTAAGCGGCACAAAGGTAATAATTTTATTTCATAAAACAAGTACTTTGCAATAAAAATCAAGCTATTTACCCGATTTCTCCCGATTACAACTGCGACAGAGCATCTGACAGTTATCGATTACCGTCTTGCCACCTTTGTACCAAGGCATTATATGATCGCCCTCCATCTCCTCGATTGCGAAATGTTCCTTACATATCGGGCAGATACCATCCTGCAACTCATAAACAGTTCGTTTTGTCGCATCATCAAATGCTCTCAAATTCAAGTGCTTCTCTCGTCCATCGAGCAGATACTGATAGATTCCCTTCTTGTTTTGGATTTCATCATCCATCATCAGGCGTTTCACAGCAGCATCCAATGTCAATGAATCGAGTTTCTCCTGCCCAAATTCATTATACATTTCTCCCCACGGCAAACCTTTCATCTCTTTGCGATAGGTTGGGAATGTAGCCTGCACCCAAGTAATAACATTGTTATAGTAAAACCATAACTCATTGGCATTAGTATCTCTGCAATGGTCAGCCATATACTGTTTAATATTTCCATTACTTATCCATCGCAAAGCAAGTTCCAGCAAACCCTGACGATTTACCTCACACTTCACATATTTATCGCCCAATTTCATTCCTACGCAGCCACTTTTACTGAAATAGCGTTTAGCACTCGTAAGCCATTCGCCTGTATAGACGGCATTGCGGAGTTCTTGGTCGGAGAGGCGTTCACCGGCAATATTCACAGTTTCAAACCACTCTAATTTTTCAGACTCTTCACCCTCACAGAAATATACCATCAACGGATATTCCAATATCCTCTCTTGTTCATCTTTGGGCAAGATGTGAAAATACATTTCATCGATAGAATAGTCGCCATTGACATATTTACAAATCGACAAAGTTCGTTGCTGGCCATCCAACACCTCATACGTTCCATCTTCGCGGCACGCCCAGTACATCACATTCAGCGGGAAATATTTTTTGACCGTATCTATAACAGCATTTCGCTGTTTGTCATCATAAACAAACTCACGCTGATATTTAGGGCGAATATCCAATAAACCGCCATACCCTACTACACCTTCCTCGTTGCTATCCATATAGCCATTAACGAGATCCCTGATTTTAATTTGATGAAGTTCTACTTTCATAGCTGTATTATTTAAGTTTACGAATTAGTATTCGAGCATATTTTTTCTGTCCATTTATATATGGATAACCAAAATTATACTTATCGATTTTTGTTGATGTCATACCTCCTATTATCTCAAACTGTTCGGGGTTGTATTTATCCAAGAATGTAATAGGTACGCCCATAACGCCATCATAATCACACGGAATATCTGATGTTTTATCGACATTTATCGCATCGTAATTATCGTATTTTGGGTATTCTTCGGGAATGTAGTGTTTATATAGGGGTAAAGCTTCGTTACGTTTTTTGTGTACAATATTTGTAAACCAAATACTAGCAGACCTGCCAAAAACTTTCCCATCGACAATTCGATACGAACTTCCTTCTCGCCCTTTCTTTATCAAATCTTGTTCCTCTCCCTCTGGTAAAGAGAACAGCATATCTACACTCATAGGTGTAACCCCGACCCACAGACGGTTATTTTTCACTAATGAAAATATCTCTTTATAAGTCAAAGCGTTCTTATTGCCTATTATTAAAAACTTCTTCTCATACTTTATCAATTGAGCCACATACTCGCGGAACAACGAAAATGGTGGGTTGGTAACGACTACGTCTGCTTGTTTCAAGAGTTCAATACACTCTGCACTACGAAAATCGCCATCACCATTGAGAGGTTTCACATCTATTTCATTAGCATCGGGACGATTATTTACATCTCGCCCGCCATCATAAATCTGATAGACAGCCTGTTCGCAGTCGTGAGTAGAGAACAGATCAACCGATTGACTTTTGTAACAGGTTGCGATAACACGCTTCAAGCCCAAATGCTCAAAGTTAAGAGTAAAATACTTAAAGAAATTACTTACCCTCGGGTCGTCGCAATTACACAACACCGTTTTGCCCCTGAAATGCTCTTTGTAGTGGGCAAGTTCCTTTTCAATATCGGAGAGTTGGGTATAAAACTCATCCTTTTTGGCAGCTTTTGCAGCCGCCAATGCACTATTAGCCATAATAGTTTGCTACTTTATGCGACTGCCACCCATTCACCTACGAACACAAAGCGTGGACAAACTTGCCCTCACTCTGCGGTCGTAGGAAACCGGCACAAACAGACAAGAATGCCCACACAAAACGGACATTCGCATAATCTGTTCCGGTTGTGCATTTTGAAATTTCCTACGTTTCAGAGCGACCGAACAAATAGCAAACGCTAATTAATAATATGTAAATCGAGGCGAAAACTCCACCTCACTACAAAGATAGAAAAATTTTCTCAAAAACCACACCCAACCAGCACAAAAAAAGAGAGGTCATCCGTTTGGTTAGGCAGGCTTTATTTTTAACTCACTGATTTTCAGTGTTAGTTTTTACGAAAATTACGAAATTCTACATAGGAGACTACATGAAGGTCGTAATTAAGCCAACTAACTACGAGCACAAAGGTA
>SUZG01000009.1 GCA_015060015.1 Rikenellaceae bacterium
TCCTGGGTTGAGAACAAGTTGAACAACAGACCCAGAAAGAGGCTTGGTTATCTCACACCAAATGAGAAATTTAATTCAATATTAACAAATTAGAATTCGATTGCATTTGCAAGTTGAATTCGCCTTGACAAACCTCCCCAACCCCTCCTTTGAAAAGGAGGGGCTTTGAAGGGTCACGGGTTCGCCCTATCCCAACATTCAGCGGGACTTGAACGGCGAAGCCGTAGCGGGGATTCCTTTGAAAATCAAATATATTTTATCCCCGCAACCCGCTATATAAATAGCGCTTACCTCTCTGTTGTGAAGAGAAAAAAGCCAAATGGCTATTTTTATAGGTTTTTTGAAGGGAAATTTATTTACAATTCAAAAAAACATAAAAAAATAAGTGGCACAGGCCACTTATTCTCTCCTCACAACAGAGCGGTAAGCGGGACTCGAAACTCGTGCTTAGCACGAGTTTGTTTGTATTGACAAACCTCCCCAACCCCTCCTTTGAGAAGGAGGGGCTTGGAAGGGTCACGGCTCCGGCCCGCACAATTCACAAAGAGCAAGGGAGCCAGATGGACCCCCTTGCTCTTTGTGAGCGGTAAGCGGGACTCGAACCCGTGACCCTTGGCTTGGGAAGCCAATGCTCTACCAACTGAGCTACTACCGCGAAATGATGTGCAAATTTAAGAAAAACATTCCTATTTCGCAAGTCCAAAAAGTCACAAGCGTCAGCCAAAAAGCAGATTCAAACAACCTTCATCACGACAAAATCAGACCTCCGTTGTAACCTTTTTCGTTGTTTCGCGTCTAATAATAGAAAAATCATATTTCGATGTTACAAAATCGCAAGTTGTGCGTATTATATACAAAAAAGATAAATACATCCAAAGTAATACAAATCACATTTAATTGATAATCAAATATTTACCCCCCCCGAAAATTAACCCCAAAATAGTTGCAAAATAGATAAATTTCTCACTACATTTGTAAAAAATTAACTCAAAAAACGATGAAAAAACTTCTACCACTTCTTTTGGTGGCACTCTATCTTGCGTCGTGTGGCAAAACGCACACCATCGAGTATCCCACAATGGAGAGCTACGACTCTTTCCGTGTTCACAAAATCGAACTGACAGACAGTGCAACAATCATCCACGCCGGAGCTTATACATTCGAGGAATATTGGTTTAGGTTGCAGGGCGACAAAGGTGAGTATTACCTCGCAGGTCGCACTACGGGCAATCGTTACCAACTACTCGACATAGAGGGCATTGAACTAAACAAGAAATACACCATTGATGCTTCGGGCGTACTGCTCTTCACGCTGCGTTTCGAGCCCGTAGCAAAGGAGGACAAGGCTGTCGATATGGTTTTGGATGGCAGCGAGTCACTCAACATCCGCGGCCTAAGTCTGCAACAACCCGAAATAACACGCCCGCGACGCATCAAAGGCGAGGTCGTAGGCGACAAGACAAAGGCTGTCATTCTGATTCGCGATGATTTGTTCCAGACGGCTCAAAGCGTAGAATCTTTCGGAATGGTAGTTCCTCTTATCGACGGCAAATTCCAGATTGACATCCCAACTGAAGGTGATGATTTCTACACACTTATAGCTTGGGATCAGCATATCCGCGGCTCGATGAGTACCTGCGAATTTATCGTAGCCGAGAAGGAGGTAGATATTGTCTGCGACTTCGAGGAGATGAGCAACAGCGTGGTTTCGGGTGAGATAAATCACGCCATAAAGGCCCTTAAGCAGCGTGCACAAGCGGTGGCCGCCCCATACTACAAGCAATTGGAGGAACTCGAAGAGCAAGGGTTCTATTTCAGCGATGTAGCCAACGATATTCTCGCGCGTGCCGGGGCGGAATCGGACCGCGATAAAGCACTTGCTTTATATGCAGAGCTTCGCAACCTTCCCGACTCTGTAAAATATTGCAAAGAGTATTGGGCTGTGGCATCGCAGCAACTTAAAGCCGACACCGAAATGGCACGCACAATTTTGGAGGAGGCCGTAGCTGCACCCTCGCTTGTATATATCAACTTCGTATATCAACTATACTACTCTTTGCAATATGGCGACCAATATGGACTATACAACGAGATTATGCAGGCAGCCGAGCTTTATGCCGAGAAATTTGCGACTAATAACAAAGGCCGAGAGCTGGCCGAGAAAATTGAGTCGGCAAAAATCAAGGTCGGCTCGGAGTATATCGACTTTGAGGCACCCGATATGGAGGGACAGATGTTCCGCTTCTCGGAGATGACCGAAGGCAGCCGCATCGTCATACTCGACATGTGGGCATCGTGGTGCGGACCATGCCGCAGAGCCGCAATGAAGAACATCCCCATTTACGAGAAGTACAAGGATAAGGGAATGTGCGTTGTAAGCATCGCCCGCGAAAGTAAAAACATCAATGCTCTTAAAAAGGCTGTCGAGCAGGATGGCTACACTTGGCCCATATTGGTGGAGCTCGATGACCGCCTGAATCTGTGGAGCAAATACAATATCGGCAACGCCGCCGGCGGAATATTTATCATCGACCCCGCGACCAAGAAGATTCTCGCCATAGGCCCCTCAACCGAGGAGATTGAGGCCTTGGTGAAAGAGTATTGCGAGTAAATACTCTACAAATGACTTACAGTAAAGGGTGTCGGCCGAAAACCGACACCCTTTATCATATAATGTCATTCTGAGCAAAACTTGTTTTGTGTGAGAATCTCTTTTGACGATAGACTCTCACGGTCGCTAAAGCTCCCTCAGAGTGACGGCAGGTGGGGGTAAGGAATTTAGAGAGCAAGGCAGATGCCGAAAGAGCCTTGTTAGACGGATTTATTTAGGGTCATATTAAATCCTTTCTTAATATTTTTCGTCTTATATTTGAAACGCGTTTTATAAACATAAAGCATAATATTAATTCAAACTGTATGAACCTTAAAAAAACTGTTAAAGAGGGGTCGTTCGAACAAGCCGAAGCGATAATAACGGCAGAGCTGCCATCGCTCTATCGGTATGCCTGTTACCGTTTAGGCGAAAGGGAGGCGGCCCAAGATATGATTCAAGAGCTATACCTCAAACTCCATAGGCAAAATTTGAGCGAGGTGAGAAATATGCGATATTATCTCTATCGAGCTCTGTCGAATAGTTGTACGCAGTTATTACGCGAGCGTAAAAGAGTAGAATTCGTAGATGTGACATCTCTACAAAAGCTGCAAGCCGAGGAACTTGAGCCCTCGAATTTCGAGCAGGAGCAAGCCCTGATAGCAAAACTTCTGGCAACCATTCCTGACGAGCAGAGCGAAGTTATTCGACTGCATCTGCACGGAGGTTATACCTTTGCAGAGGTAGCCGAGATGATGGATATACCTTTGCCAACGGTCAAATCTCGCTATCGTTACGGCATTGAGCATCTGCGTAAAGAGCTTCTAAAACAAGAACTTATTTAATCCAAAAAATGTAATCACAATGAAAACAAAGCAACCAAATAACAATTTTCAGGAGTTAGACCGTCGTGTTGAGCAGATATTAACTCCACGATTCGCACCCTTGGCCGAAGAGATTAAGCTACGCAAACCCAAAAACTCGATTTGGCTAAACACAATCCGCTTGACAGGTATAGCAGCAGCCATAATAATAGGCGTGTATTTAATCATTCCGACTAATAAAATCGAAGCCATGACACCTGAAGATATAGTTTTTTCTGCTATCGAAGATTTACAAAAATCCAACTCTTTCAGAGTGACTTTCACGGCCAAAGTAAAACCTGCCCCCGAGGATGACAACGATTACTATCGCATTACTCCCGATGGTAAACCAACAAAAGGCGTTCTGACAATTGCAATGGATGAAACTTCTGAGGTGATGCGTATAGAATGGGAGAGTGGCGTTACGCAGCTCTACGATGGCTCATTTTATCACGAATGGGAAGGCACAACAAAAACAGATCGGATGCAATGTCGCATCATAATAAATAAATTTTTATCTCTCTTAGATTTAGAACAAATCAAATCGGCAAAAGATAAAGAGTATATAAAGATTTACGATGTGCAGAATAGTGACAACATACTTATAACTGCCCAGAATCCGGATTTTGCCATTAACCGTGTACGCTTGGAAGGTACATTCTCAAAGCGAAGTGGAAAACTTACCGAAGGAAAATGGTTCGAACTAAAAGACAATGAGTGGGTGGAAACCGTCACTCTGCATAATATAGAATATGGATTTCCAATTACAATAGAGGAGGTTTGTGCAACACCAAAAACCAAAAGATAGTATCCGTATAAAACATTTTGGGGTGCTCCGCAAAAGAGCACCCCAAACTATTTATTTAATGCAGAACTTACTTCGCCAATTTCTTAATCGAAGCCAAGTTCTTTGCACTTGTAGGGTGCTTACCCTCACCTGTGTAAAGGTCCTCGATGCGGTCGGCGAAATACTCCTCAACCTTGGCACGCACAACCTTCATTGTACTATTCACAAGGCCGTTCTGCTCGGTGAATGCCTCATCGACGATAGCAATTGCACCCGGCAACCAGCGATCGGGAAACTCGTCGGCATACTGGCCGCCCTTGCGATACTTGTCAATCTCGCCCATCAAAGCCGTAGCAGCAGCCTTCAACTGAGCCTCGTCGTCGGCATCGGTAACCATCTTGCGGATAGCATCGCGGTTAGGTACAACGATAGCCGATGTGAATGGGCTCTGGTTGTTGTGAATGATAATCTGGTCAATCAGCGGCGACTTATCAACGATAGCCTCCTCCATACCCTCGGGGCTGTACTTCTCGCCATCGGCAGCAATCAGCAAACTCTTGAAGCGGCCCAAGACATAAAGGAAACCATCCTCGGCCATATAGCCCATATCGCCCGTATAGAGCCAGCCGTCCTTGACCGTCTCGGCCGTAGCAGAGGGGTTCTTCCAATAGCCGGCCATAACATTCTCACCCTTGATAACGATTTCGCCCTTCACACCACAAGGCATCTCGTTGCCCTCATCGTCCAGAATCTTGATATCCAGCGGCTCGATAAGCTTACCCGATGAGCCGAAACGGTGATTACCCGCACCGATAGAGTTTGTAGAGATGATAGGAGTGGCCTCCGACAAACCGTAGCCCTGATACATAGGCATACCAACGGCGTAGAAGAAACGCTGCAACTCCGCATCGAGCAGAGCACCGCCACCAACGAAGAACTGCAACTCGCCACCGAAGCCCTCGCGTACCTTCTTGAAGAGAATCTTGTCGAACAACGCAACCAGCGGTTTCAGCACGAAACGCCAGTCCTTACCCTTTGAGAAGCCGTCCTGATTATACTCATACGACACCTTCAACGCGAAGTTAAACAGCTTCTCGACCTTCGGGCCCTGCTTACGGATAGAGGTCTCGATAGACTTGCGGAAGTTCTTCGCCAAGGCCGGCACCGAGAGCAGGAAGTGAGGCTTCACCTCCTTGATATTCAAAGGGATATTCTTCAATGTCTCCATAGGAGTACGACCTACCTGTGTAGTTGCCACAGAAGCACCGCACGCAATCATAATATAGAAGCCGCAGACGTGTGCAAAGCAGTGGTCAAGAGGCAGGATGATAAGCGTGCGATAGGTCGGCGGAATAGAGATGCGGGTCAGGGCCTGCTCCACATTGGCCGTATAGTTGCGGTGTGTCAGAATAACACCCTTCGGGTCGGCCGTAGTTCCTGATGTATAGGTAATTGTGGCGTAATCGTCATTCTGAATTGCCTGACCAATCTTCAGGAACTCTGCCTCATTCTCTTTGAGATACTCCTCACCCTTCTGCATCACATCACGAAGCAAAATCTCGCCCTCCTGCAACGCCTCAACACCGTCAAAGATAATGACTGTCTTAATCAAAGGCAGCTGCTCGCGAATCTTGCGAATCTTCGGCAACTGATACTGCGACACAAAGATAGTCTCAACATCGGCATGACGCAGGCGGAACAGCAAATCGTTGGCCTCCTCCAGTTTGATAGACAAAGGCACGCTGATAGCACCTGCATACAACAAACCGAGCTCCGAGAGAATCCAGTTGTTGCAACCCTCGGCCAGAATAGAGATTGTCTGCTTGGGCTTCACACCCATAGCCACCAGACCGGCACCAATCTTCATTGCGAGAGCTTTGCTCTCCTTATATGAGGTCGGGCAGAACTTTCCGTCGTGCTTCTCCAACAGAAAATCCTTGTCGCCAAACTTCTCTACCGACGACTCAAAAAGGTCAATAATAGTCTTTTTCATATTTTTGTTTGAGTTTTTGATTTTCACTAATCCATCTTCAACACCGCAAGGAAAGCCGACTGCGGAACCTGCACCTGACCTACCTGACGCATACGTTTCTTACCCGCCTTCTGCTTCTCCAGCAACTTACGCTTACGCGTGATATCACCACCATAGCACTTCGCCGTCACATCCTTACGCACAGCCTTCACGGTCTCGCGGGCGATAATCTTCGCACCGATAGCCGCCTGAATGGCGATATCGAACTGCTGACGCGGAATAAGCTCCTTCAACTTCTCGCACATCTTGCGGCCAAAGTCGTAGGCGTGGTCGGCATAGATAAGCGATGACAAAGCATCGACAGGCTCGCCATTGAGCAGGATATCGAGCTTCGCCAACTTCGAAGGCTGATAGCCCGTACGATGATAGTCAAACGAGGCGTAACCCTTCGAGATACTCTTCAACTTATCGTAAAAATCGAATACAATCTCCGACAACGGCATCTCGAAATTGACCTCCACACGGTCCTGCGTGATGAAATTCTGATTCTTCATCACACCACGCTTGTCGATACACAACTTTATCACAGCACCCAGGAAATCGGCCTTGGTGATAATCTGTGCGTTGATATATGGCTCCTCAATAGAGGCCACCTTCGTAATCTCGGGCAGACCCGACGGGTTATGCACCTCCAACACCTCGTCCGAAGTGGTTGTAATGCGGTACGACACGTTAGGTACGGTCGTGATGACATCCATATCAAACTCACGATAAAGGCGTTCCTGGATAATCTCCATGTGCAGCAGACCCAGGAAACCGCAACGGAAGCCAAAGCCCAAAGCGAGTGATGACTCCGGCTCAAAGGTAAGCGACGCATCGTTCAGCTGCAACTTCTCCAGCGAGGCACGCAAATCTTCATATTGGTCGGCCTCAACGGGATAGACACCGGCGAAGACCATCGGCTTCACATCCTCAAAGCCTGCGATAGCCTCCTGACAAGGCTTCGACATCGAGGTAATGGTATCTCCCACCTTCACATCGGTTGAGGTCTTGATACCCGAGCAGATATAGCCCACATCGCCCGCCTTAATCTCCTGACGCGGACACATCTTGAGTTTCAGCACACCCACCTCGTCGGCATCGTAGTCGCTGCCCGTATTGAAGAACTTGACGTGGTCGCCCTTGCGAATCGTACCGTTAAAGACGCGGAAATATGCGATAATACCCCTGAAAGGATTGAACACCGAGTCGAAGATAAGTGCCTGCAACGGAGCATCCTCATCGCCCTTCGGTGCCGGAATACGAGCCACGATAGCCTCCAATACATCCTCTACACCCTGGCCCGTCTTACCCGATGCGAGCAGGATATCCTCCTCCTTGCAGCCGATAAGGTCGATAATCTGGTCCTTGACCTCATCAATCATTGCCGACTCGACATCAATCTTGTTGAGTACCGGCACAATCTCCAAATCGTTGCCGATAGCCAGATAGAGGTTTGAAATGGTCTGTGCCTGAATACCTTGTGTGGCATCGACAACCAGCAATGCACCCTCACACGAGGCAATAGCACGCGACACCTCATACGAGAAATCGACGTGTCCCGGGGTGTCAATCAGGTTAAGCACATAGGTCTGGCCATCTTTGGCCTTATACTCCATCTGAATAGCGTGGCTCTTGATTGTGATACCCTTCTCTCTCTCCAACTCCATATCGTCCAGCACCTGCGACTGCATCTCACGCTGATTCAGCGTATTGGTAAACTCCAGCAATCGGTCGGCAAGAGTAGATTTGCCGTGGTCGATATGTGCTATAATACAAAAATTGCGGATATTTTTCATTCCGTATATAATTTTACATTTTCGTCAATATATAATCATGCAAAGGTAATAAATTATTCCCTAATCTCAATTATGTACCTTTATTTATTTGAAAAGATATGCCTAAAAATGGAATTTATGCAACGCAGAGGCTATTTTGTTCCCATATAGAGGAACACCATACCCACAAGAATAAGCACCAGATCCCACGCTTTGGCTCGCAGATTACCCTCCTTGAAGAGCAAAGCACCGCAGGCAAACGACACCACGACCGATGAACGACGCACCATCGACACAACCGATATCATCGCCTCCTCGTTGGAGAGAGCCACAAGATATGCCAAATCGGCAGCCGAGAGCAGAATAGATATCATCGGGATAGCCCAAGTCCAGCGGAAGGCAATACCCCTGCCCTGCACCAAACGCAGGACAACAACCGCCACCGACATCATCAGAAACTGATACAAATTATACCAGCTCTGAACAAATACAGGTTCCAGTTCACGCATAATATAGCGGTCATAAAGGCCACTCACAGCACCCATTACCGCCGCGGCTGCGATGGAGTATATCCAGGCATTGTGTTTGAAATCGATGCCCTCCCTGCGTCCTGCACGCGAGAGCAGAAACACCGACACGATAGCCAGCGTTACGCCCACCCACTGCAAACCATTCAGCCTCTCACCGAAAATAAGCAACGCACCCAGCAGCACCAGCACAGGGCGTGTGGCGTTAATCGGGCCAACGATAGTGATTGGTAGGTGCTTTATTCCGATATATCCGAAAATCCACGACGAAAGCACAATAGCCGACTTGATTATGACCAGAATGTGGTCATGCCACGAGCCGTGGGCAACCTCAAAAAGCGTTCCGTCAAACCATCCCGCACCGCACTCCGCAGAGATGATAAACGGCGAGAAAAGAAGTGTCGAAAAGAGTGTGTTCAGCAGCAACACAACAGGCACTGCATTATCGCGTAAAGAGTACTTCTTTGCCACGTCATAAAGACCCAACAAAGCAGCCGACACAAACGCTAATACAAGCCACATAATCAGACGATTATAAAACGATTACAAAACAAGTATTCCCACAATAAAAAGTACTGCCAGCGACAACGACGCAAGGCCGTTCAGTGTACCGAAAGCGATGCCGATATTACGCTGGCGAGTGGGCGTTACGAGGATATGTTCCAACACAAGAATCGATGCAAAAACTGCCGCACCACACCACATCAGCCAATTGGCTCCGACCTTCGTCATAAACCACACCAGAGAGGCCACACTGACCGCGTGCAGGGCGATGCTTATCATAAGCGATGTGCGGGCCGAGAAACGAGCCGGAATGGAGTGCAGGCCCTGCTCTCTGTCGAAAGCACAATCCTGCAAAGCATAGATGATATCGAAACCTCCGCACCAGGTCAAAACGACCAACGCAAGTATGCAGGGAACGAGTGCAAACTCCCCTCTCACTGCGATATAAGCACCCACGGGAGCAATCGAGAGAGAAAGGCCCAGAACAAGGTGTGCCAGCGATGTGAAACGCTTGCAATAGCTGTAAAACATCACAACCGCCAACGCTACGGGCGAGAGCCACGCCGTAAGCGAGTTGATTGTAAGGGCCGTCAGAACAAATGCCACAGCATTTATTGCAACAAAGGTGATGGCGGCACGCGGAGAAATCTCGCCCGCAGGAATCTCACGCTGTGCGGTACGGGGATTTTTCGCATCGATATCCCTGTCTGCCCAGCGGTTAAAGCCCATAGCCACATTGCGTGCAAAGACCATACACAGAACAACTTGCAACAGCAGCACCCATACATTCAGATTGGCATCTTCGGGCATCGTCCTAACGGCATAGGTAAACGACATCAGGGCAAAAGGCATAGCAAAAATCGTATGCGAGAACTTCACCAGACGGCCATATTTCGATATTTTATTCATAATCCTATCATTTTGACGGGGCAAAGATAGCATAAAATCAAAAACTTTCAGCCTTCGAGTTGATGTTATATTGCGATTTTTCATTACCTTTGCAAGTCAGAAAATAGAATAAATCGTAAAAAACATATAACTATGAACATTTCACTTAATTGGTTAAAGAAGTATATCGACACCGACCTTACAGCCGAGGAGATTGCAACCATTCTCACCGACATCGGTCTTGAAGTGGAGGATTTCCGCAAGATTGAGACCATTCGCGGCGGCTTGCAGGGCGTTGTTGTTGGCGAGGTGCTCACTTGTGAGGATCACCCCGACTCTGACCACCTCCACATCACTACGGTAGATGTAGGTGGCGAGGCTCCCCTGAACATCGTATGCGGTGCTCCCAACTGCCGCAAGGGCTTGAAAGTTTTGTGTGCCACGGTAGGTGCAGTGCTCTACCCCAATGGTGGCGAGGAGGAGTTCAAGATTAAGCGTAGCAAGATTCGCGGCGTGGAGTCACTCGGTATGTTGTGTGCCGAGGATGAGCTGGGCATTGGCGAGTCACACGACGGCATTATGGAATTACCAGCAGATGCTGTGGTAGGTATGGCAGCACGCGACTATCTCAATGTGCAGGACGACTACCTCATCGGCATTGGTCTTACACCCAACCGCGTGGATGCAGCCTCACACATCGGCGTAGCACGCGACTTGGTGGCCTACCTTCGTTCGCAGGGCAAGTATGTGAAGCTGAACCTGCCCTCGGTTGAGGAGTTCGCTATCGACAACGAGGATATGCCCTTCAAGGTTGTTGTTGAGAATGGCGAAGCAGCACCCCGTTATGCGGGTCTTACCATCACCGACTGCAAGATTGCCCCATCGCCCGAGTGGATGCAGAATGAGCTTCGTGCAGCAGGTATCAACCCCAAGAACAACCTTGTGGATATCACAAACTATGTACTTTTCGAGTTAGGTCAGCCCCTTCACGCCTTCGATGCCGACAAGGTTGAAGGTCGCAAGATTGTAGTGAAGAACTGCGACGAAGGCACACCCTTCATCACACTTGACGGTGTTGAACGCAAACTCTCAAAGGAGGATTTGATGATCTGCTCGGCCGAACGTCCTATGTGTATCGGTGGTGTCTATGGCGGTCTGGACTCTGGCGTCAGCGACACGACAAAGAATATCTTCCTTGAAAGTGCATACTTCAATCCCGTATCAATCCGCCGTTCGGCAAAGCGTCACGGTCTTAACACCGATGCATCGTTCCGCTTTGAACGTGGCATCGACCCCAATATCCAGGTTTATGCCTTGAAGCGTGCCGCACTCCTCTTCAAGGAGCTGGCGGGCGGTAAGATTTCGAGCCAGATTACCGATATCAACCCCACTCCGGCCAAGGATTTCGTCTTTGACCTATCGCTTGACCGCGTAAATATGCTTATCGGCAAGGAGATTCCCGAGACGACGGTTCGCACCATTCTCGATGCGTTGGAGGTGAAGATTTTGAAGGAGGAGGGCCGTACTCTGACCGTCGCCGTTCCGCCCTATCGCGTAGATGTGCAGCGTGAGGCTGACCTCGTGGAGGATATCCTGCGTATCTATGGATATAATAATGTGGAGATTCCCGCAGCGGTACACTCTACCCTGTCGTATGCTCCACGTCCCGACAAGAACAAGTTAATAAACATCGCTGCCGACCATTTGGCTGCGTGTGGTTACACCGAGATAATGTCGAACTCCCTCACCAAGGCGGCTTATTACGACGGCTTGGAGGCTTACAAGGCCGAGAACTGCGTGAAGATTATGAACCCGCTGAGTGCCGACCTCAATGTTATGCGTCAGACATTGTTGTTCAATGCTTTGGAGGCCGTAGAGCTCAACATCAACCACCGCAACGCCGACCTCAAACTCTTTGAGTTAGGTAACTGCTATTTCTATGACCCAACGGTTGAGAATGAGGAAAATCCTCTGGCTCGCTACTCGGAGAAGTACCGCATCGCCATTGCCGTTACGGGTCTGGATGCTGCTCCCTCATGGAATGTGAAGGCACAGTCGGCATCGTTCTACACCCTGCGTGCTACGGTTGAAAAGTTGTTGCGTCGTTTCGGCATCGACATCTATGCGTTGCGTAGCGATGCTCTCGCAAGCGACCTCTACGCCGACGCTGTGGCTCTGATGCAGGGCAACAAGCGTATGGTAGAGATGGGCGTTGTAGCACCAGCTATTCTGCGTAAGTTTGACATCAAGCAGCCTGTTTATTTCGCCGAGATAGACTTTGAGCTTATTGTGCGTGCTGCCAAGAAGCAGCGTATCGCTGTTGAGGAGTTGTCGAAGTTCCCCGAGGTGAAGCGAGATCTCGCCTTGCTGGTGGATAAGAGTGTTACTTTTGCACAGTTGCGTGAGATTGCCTTCGCTACCGAGAAGAAACTCTTGAAGCGAGTTACACTGTTCGATGTTTATGAGGGCGACAAGTTACCCGAGGGCAAGAAGTCATACGCTCTGGGCTTTACTTTGGAGGATAAGACCCAGACCCTGAACGATAAGACTATCGAGAAGGTTATGGCCAACCTCACACGCCAGTTCGAGCAGCGTGCCGCAGCACAGATTCGTTCATAGGAGAAAAAATAGTGGATTTTAAAAAAAAATATATTAAATTTGCAAAAACCTCAATAAATTCATTTGCCTATGAAGCATAGCGTATAGTTTGATACGCACATTTTAGACATATTTGGAAAAGCGTTTTAGCTTTATTCTGCTACCTAAAAGTTTGGCGACTGAAAGAAACAGCAGGAATATTGCAAAAATGCTCACGCATAGATGCGTGGGCTTTTGGTTATTCTGCTGTTAGGTTACGCCAAACACCTTAGGTAGGGAATACACTAAAAGTACCGCGCTTTTTTTTGTGCGTATTTTTTATTTCAAGGTACTATATAATAATAGATTTAAAAACTTAACAATTGTAGTAACAATGAACAAGTATAAGAAGATAGCCTTGCAGTTAGGGATTGTAATTCCTTCATGTTTATTATCTATTGGAGATGCGCAAGCAGCAGATATTCGACTTGATATGGTGGAATCTAAACAGGAGAATGAAGTAATAAATATGCTCATATCAACAAATAGCAGTGAAACCGTATCTAGTAGTACACTATTGGATCACACAAATAGTCATACTGATCTTGGAGGCGATCATACTGACGACCATACTGACAGAGATCACACTGACTTTCATTCAAATAGGAATGCGGTAATGAAAGGTAATATGTGTCAAGAACATGCCGACTCTCATAGTGATTATGGGCAAGACATTAATGAGCATACAAATTCTGGCAATCGTTACCACACTAATTACCACACTGACAGACAAGATGCCATAAGAAATTGTTAATAACCAATGAGGGTCGCCAATAGTGTGAAATTAGCGACCCTTTAAATATATCTTATTCGTATAATATATGCAAAAAACGGATTATATAGCCCGACTAAATGAAGGTTCTACTCTTAATATCATATTTCAATTAACAGACAAATGTGTTCTTTCTTGTAAATATTGTTTTGCAAAGGGCGCACATAAAGGTAAAACAAATACATTTAGTTATAAATTATTAGAAACGGCAATAAAGCAAGCATTTGAGACTAGACATAAGCGAGTCTGTTTTGAGTGGACAGGGGGTGAGCCACTTCTTGTCGGGATAGATTTTTATAAAAAGGTCGTTGAGTTGCAAAATAAATATGCCTCAAAGCCTTATGAAAATGGCGTTCAAACATCAGGAAACTTGCTGGACAAAGAATTGATAAACTTCTTAATACAACACAACTTTAGTATATCTACAACAATAGACGGAACAGCTGAAATTCACAATCAAAATAGACCTACAAATAGCGGTAACCCATCGTTACAAAATGCGTTAGATACAAGGCAATACATACTGGATCAAGGCGGTAGTTGTGGATTTATTAGCACCATAACTAAATATAATTTAGGACACGAGAAAGAAATGTTAGATTTTTTTCAAAGTCTAGGCACCTACTCTTTCCATAGTAATCCATACATATATTATGATGGAAATAGAGTTAAAGATAACTCAATCGCCCTATCCCCCGAAGATTTTGCGCGATATTTTATCGCCGAATTTAATGCTTGGATTGAAAAAGGTAGAGTACGACCTATTCCGCGAACTATCTATGATATTATTAAAGCCTTGAAACATCGAAAGCAACTGAATCGTTCAATATGCACATATGGAGGAAGGTGTTTAACGAATTTTATTGCCTTAACGCCCAACGGAGATGCATACAACTGTCCTAAATTCACAGGCTCTGACAATATGCGCTTAGGGAATATTAAAGAAAATAGCATCTCTGAAATTTTATCATTATCGTCTGACCTGATCAACAAATTGATTGACCAACGCGTTGAGGCCATTAAGAGATGTAAGTCTAATAAGTGTAATTATTTTTACATATGCAATGGAGGTTGTCCATATCATTCATTTATAGCAAGCAATGGTAAGAACATAAGTGAAAAAGATATTTTATGTGATGGGAAGATCCTTTTGTTTGAATATATCGAGAGTGTTATATCTCAACTGACAAATCTTGAAGATATGGAAGATTAAACACTTTTAATCTTGCCCTGGCGGAAAAACTTCAACTCAAAAATGCCATGTTTGCAATGGAGGTCTCGTTTCAGAAACTCGTACAAGGATTGCAACAAGTGTAACGGATCTTGCGAAATTAAAAGAGAAGTTCCCAAACGACTTGCTCTCGTATGTATTAGACATTATTGTAATTAACAATTATTGGCTGAATACAAATAGCAGAGGCTACCACATCGGATGGTAGCCTCTAATCTTTCTGGGTAATCGGAAACCCTTACTCGGCAGAGATTGCCTCAACAGGACATTCGTCGATACAAGTACCACATGCTACGCATGCATCTGAAATTTTGTAAGCCATAACTCTATTTTTTAAGTGGGAACGACTCGAAGTTAGATACTGACGATACCTCCAGCCAACGCTGCTGTGCTTCAGAATATACCTCGAAATCGTAGGTCAATGCCGATGTGAACGACATATCGCCGCCGCACAGATTCGTTCATAGCACATCGTATATACAACTCAACATCAAGGCCTGTCGGATGAAAGTCCGGCAGGCTTTGTTTATTACATCACATCTCCGATATATCTCCTCAATACTTTTTCATTCCATTGTAATTTAGACATATAAAAATAAGACTGCCCCACCGAAAAAGACTCAAAGAATAGCACGATTTTGCATATTCTTTACTAAATTTGCGTAGTTATAACAATCAGGATGTCGCAACTGCGTAAAATAGAGCTGCTGGCTCCGGCCAAAGATGCACGCTGTGCCAAAGTCGCAATAGACTATGGTGCCGATGCGGTGTATATGGGTGCGGGGCGTTTTGGTGCAAGGCGTGCGGCGGGCAACTCGTTGGAGGATATCAGCGAAGTTATCCGTTATGCACATCTCTTTGGTGTGAAGGTATATGCCACACTCAACACTCTGCTTTACGACGACGAGCTGACCGAAGCAGAAGCATTGGCTCACAGCCTGATAGACGCAGGCATTGATGCCCTGATTATTCAGGATATGGCACTCCGACAGATGAATCTGCCCGTAGAGCTGCACGCCTCGACACAGGTAGCCATTGGTTCGGTGGAGGAGGCACGCTTCTTCGAGCAGTGCGGATTTTCGCGTCTTATACTCGAAAGAGCCCTTTCGTTGGAGGAGATTCGTGCCATAGGCAAGGCTACCTCGGCCGAGTTGGAGTGTTTCATCCACGGGGCTATATGCGTGGGACACAGCGGGCGTTGCTTCCTGTCGCGTTCCACGTCGGAACGCAGCGGCAATCGTGGCGAGTGTTCGCAGCCTTGCCGACTGCCCTACGACCTTGTGGATGGGCAGGGACGGAAGATTTTCGAGGGCAAACATCTGCTCTCAGTGAGGGATTTCAATCTCTCGTCGTCGCTGGAGGAGCTGATTGACGCCGGCGTGAGCTCGTTCAAGATTGAGGGCCGATTGAAAGAGGAGAACTATGTGAAGAACATTGTGTCGCACTACCGCCGCCTGCTTGATGAGATAATATCACGACGCGAGGATATCGCACGCAGCTCGTATGGTCACTCGGCAGTAGATTTCCAGCCCGACCCCGACAAGAGTTTTACGCGTGGGGCGAGCCAATATATGCTCTACGGCAAGCGTGCGGGCGTAGCATCGTTCAACACTCCGAAGGCCATAGGCGAGAAGCTGGGTCGTGTGGAGAGTGTCGCACGCAACAGTTTCAGGCTACACTCAAAGCAGCGTTTGTCGGCAGGCGATGGCATCTGCATAGTGAGCAATGGCGAAGTGCGAGGCACAAATATAAATAAGGTGGAGGGCGACATAATCACGCCCAACCGCATGGAGGGCATCGTTGCCGGCGTGGAGCTATTCCGCAACTACGACCACCTCTTCACTTTGTCGCTGGAACGTTCACAGGTGCAACGCAGGATTACATCTTCGGCAAGGCTCACGCTATCGGCAGAGGGCATAACTCTTGCCGTATGCGACCAGATGGGGCTACGAGCCGAGGCGAGCCGCGACATACCATTGGAGAGGGCGGCAAATCCCGACAAGATGCGACAGACTGCCCTGCGAGCCATAGAGAAGAGTGGAAATACGATATTCGACCTTACGAATATTGAGGTCGAGGGTTGCGAGTGGTTTGCTCCGGCAAGCATATTGAGTGAGATGCGTCGCGAGGCGTTGGAGAGTCTTACGCTGAAGCACGCAGAGGTAAAGCTCAACCACACCATCTCGGCCGATGATAAGACGGCTGTATATCCTCGCAAAACGGTAAGCCGATACGAGAATGTAACGAACAGCCTGGCACGCGAGTTCTATATGCAGCACGGCGTGGAGATAATCGAGCCGGCATTGGAGTGCAAATCTACGCGTGGCGAGAGGGTTATGCTGTCGAGCTACTGTCTGCGTCGCGAGATTGGCGAGTGCCTGAAAGAGAAACACACACTCAATGGCGACCTGTACCTCGTTCACGGCACGGCACGTTATCGCCTGGCCTTTGATTGCAAGCGTTGCCAAATGATGCTATATGACGAGAGCCACAACACAAGAGAATAGAAAAAGATAGATATGAGCCAATTACTGACACCTACATTCCCCGACTACGAATTATTGGATTCGGGCGATTTCGAGAAGCTGGAACGCTTCGGACGATACGTCACACGCCGTCCCGAGCCACAGGCTATATGGCACAAATCACTCAGCGAGGAGGAGTGGCAGAGAAGAGCCGATGCCTCGTTCCTCCGCACTTCGGCGTCAAAGAGTGACGAACGAGGCGAGTGGAAGTTGAAGCCGCAGATGCCCGACCGCTGGCAGATAAAGTTTGATTACAAGCAGATGCACCTCACGATGCGTCTGGCTCTCACCTCATTCAAGCACGTGGGCATATTCCCCGAGCAGGCAGCGAACTGGGCCTTCATCTACGACAATATCAAGCGTCAGCAACAGGCCGGCATCGCTCCCAAAGTATTGAATCTCTTCGCCTATACGGGAGGAGCTACGCTGGCAGCCCGTGCTGCGGGGGCCGATGTCACGCACGTCGATTCGGTTAAGCAGGTGGTTACGTGGTCACGCGAAAATATGGAGAGCAGCAACCTCGATGGCGTACGCTGGATTGTCGAGGATGCGTTGAAGTTTGTCCACCGCGAAGTGCGACGCGGCAACCGCTACGATGGCATAATTCTGGACCCGCCGGCCTATGGTCGCGGTGCCAATGGAGAGAAGTGGGTGTTGGAGGAGAACATCGGCGAGATGTTGGAGTGCTGTGCCGAGCTGCTCGACCGCGAGCATGGCTTTCTGGTGCTGAACCTCTACTCTATGGGGTTGTCGGCTCTGCTCTCACGCACGGCTCTGCGTCAGGCCTTTGCCACAACGGGCAGCGAAGAGATGGGCGAGCTCTATTTTAGCGACTCCTTCGGCAAGGAGCTTCCGCTGGGAACATTCTGCCGCTTTACGCGTATGAAATAGTGACGATATGAGCAGATATTTTGAACTTTTTTACTCTTTCTTCAAGATTGGCCTGTTCACCTTTGGCGGTGGATATGCCATGATTCCCATTATCCAGCGTGAGATGATTGACCGTCGCCACTGGATAGAGGAGAAGGAGTTTTTCGACCTGCTCACACTGGCACAATCGGCACCCGGCCCGATAGCACTGAATACGGCGGTCTTTGTAGGCTATAAGCTCTACGGCTATTGGGGTGCTATCGTATCGTTGCTGGGTGTTGTCATTCCATCGTTCAGCGTCATTCTCTTCGTGGCGATATTCTTCTCGCAGATTCGCGAGAATGCTATCGTCGATGCCGCATTCAAGGGTATGCGACCCGTTGTCGTGGCTCTGATGCTTGCACCTATCCTCGGCTTTGTGCGTGGTATGCGGTGGTGGGCGGTGGCTGTGGCGTGCGGCGTAGCTATCGCTATATGGCACTTCGGTTTTTCACCTATCTATCTGCTTGTGGCAGGTGCTGTGGCGGGACTTCTGTGGGCCGCAGCACGAGGAAAGGAGGTTGAGAAATGATATATCTGCAACTGTTTTTGAGTTACCTTAAAATAGGTTTCTTCGGCTTTGGTGGCGGCTATGCTATGCTCTCGCTGATACATAGCGAGGTGGTGGTACAGAATGCGTGGCTCACTAATGCGGAGTTTACCGATATAGTGGCCATCTCGCAGATGACCCCCGGCCCTATCGCTATCAACTCGGCCACCTATGTCGGCTACTCGGTGGCGGGTGTGTGGGGCTCGGTTGTGGCTACCTGTGCTGTGTGTCTGCCGGCACTGACGCTGATGATTCTTATCACGCGTTTCTTTCTGCACCTGCACAAAAACCGCTTGGTCAAGGGTGTTATTGCAGGTATGAAACCCGTTGTTATAGGTATGATAGGTGCGGCTACCCTGCTACTGATGTTCCCTGCGGAGAGAGAGGGTGCAAGTTTTATTGATGCGTGGAGCTGGATATTGTTCGGCATTGCCCTCGCCGCAACCTACAAGAAGGTAAATCCTATTCTTCTGATTATTCTCTCCGCCATAGCCGGCATGGCAATCTACTACCAGCCAACGGTGTGGTAGCGAAGCAGACCACCTTCCCGATAGTATTTTCCAAAAGGCATTTTCAGGATTGGCCTTGCTTTGCTCGCTAACCGCTTCGCACCGCAAGCCCTTTCCTGTAGCCCGTTGTGGTGCTGCGAAAAAACAGCAAGGTGATGTTTTGCGTCAAAGAAAAAAGCCCCGCCCTTTTTCAAGGCTGCGAGTAAGCGAGGGCAGAGGGGTGCTTGCACACTATGCCGAGCAGGAGCAGACAAGGGAAACCCTTGCGGTTTTCCAAAGGGAGGGGACAGAGGGGAGGGAATATAAGTATAGGGGACAGGATTGGCCTTGCTATGCTCGCTAACCGCTTCGCACCGCAAGCCCTTTCCTGTGACCCGTTATGACGCTGCGAAAAAACAGCAAGGTGATGTTGTTCACAACAATTTTGCTTTATACGCCTATGCTGATAAATAAATTTATCGCAAGGCATATAAAACAAAAAGATGTCGATAAATCGACATCTCCTTGCTTTGTTTTTTTCTTGTTGGGCTACCAGGATTCGAACCTGGAATGACAGGACCAGAATCTGTAGTGTTACCATTACACCATAGCCCAATCTTATGTCTTGTCGTTTTTGACACCGCAAAAGTAGAACATTATTTTTTATTTGCAAAGAATTTTTCAAAAAAAATCATATCTTTGCTACTACTTTTGTGAGGATATAACTTAAAACACATAATTTTTTACACTTATGAACAATATCAAATTGAGATTAACGGCTATGAACTTCCTGCAATTTGCCGTATGGGGTTCATACCTTACATCAATGGGTACTTACCTCTTCAACATCGGTTTGGCGGAGAATATCGGTATTTTCTACGCAATGCAGGGTATTGTATCACTCTTTATGCCGGCCCTGATAGGTATCGTTGCCGACCGCTGGATTCAGGCACAGAGACTGCTCGGCTTGTGTCATCTGCTCGCAGCTGCCTTTATGGTCGCTACGGGATACTATGCACTCAATGCCCCGACGGTTGAGTTCGCAACACTCTTCACACTCTACTCTTGCAGCGTAGCCTTCTATATGCCTACTCTGGGTTTGAGTAACTCGGTAGCATATTCGAGCCTCACAAAGGCGGGTCTTGATACTGTCAAGCACTTCCCGCCCATCAGAGTCTGGGGTACGGTAGGTTTCATCTGTGCTATGTGGTGCTGCGACCTTGCAGGCTTCCAGGCATCGGCTTGGCAGTTCTTGCAGAGTGCCGCTATCGGCATCGTTCTGGGTCTTTACTCATTCACTATGCCGCAGTGCCCGACAAACAAGGGTGGCGAGAAGAAGTCTTTTGCCGAGGCTTTGGGCCTCAATGCCTTTGCTCTGTTCAAGCAGAAGAAGATGGCTCTCTTCTTCATCTTCTCTATCCTGCTCGGAGTATCGTTGCAGATTACAAACGGCTTTGCCAATCCGTTTATCTCTGACTTCGGTCAGGTGGCTCAATATGCCGACACATTTGGTGTTCAGCACGCCAACATCCTGATTTCACTCTCACAGGTATCGGAGACCCTCTGCATCCTGCTCATCCCCTTCTGCCTGCGTCGCTTCGGCATTAAGAAGGTTATGCTTATGGCTATGGTTGCCTGGGTATTGCGTTTCGGACTGTTCGGTTTGGGTAACCCCGGCGGCGGTGTATGGATGTTCCTCCTCTCGATGATTGTCTATGGTGTGGCATTTGATTTCTTCAACGTATCGGGCTCTTTGTTCGTGGATAAGGAGACCGACGACAAGATTCGTTCATCGGCACAGGGACTCTTTATTATGATGACCAACGGTATTGGTGCTACCATCGGTACACTCAGTGCCCAGCAGGTTATCAACCACTTCGTGGGTGATGCTACGGGTGTTGCCCGCATGGAGGGTTGGTCACACTCTTGGCTTATCTTCGCAGCCTATGCACTTGTAGTGGCAGTGCTCTTTGCTATTATGTTTAAGTATAAGCACGAGCCGGAGAAGGCATAAACTGCACTAACTGCATAAAAAAAAGATGCTGGCAAAATTTTACCAGCATCTTTTTTTTATCGACATAGGACTATGCTGATAAATTATCTATTTCACGTTGCAGTTCATGCAGGAAACGTGCGGCGTGAGCTCCATCCATTTGCGTATGATGAAATTGGAAAGAGACCGTAAGTTTAGTCCTAAAGATGAATTGACGATATTTTTTGCCCCATATCATAAATGGATTATTAAATATGCCACTATACATTCCCACTGCTCCATCAATTTCATACTGCGCCAAAGCAGATGTTCCAATGACCATACTCTCTGTTATGTCGTGGTTCTGACAACTCTCGGCAACCTGCTGCGTAAGCTGCAAATAATCTTTATTAAATTGCGACAAATCGTCCGAAAAGGGGATATCACACGAGCTAACCTCGCCCGTGCGATTGGCAACAATCGTATTCACTGCAATGGTATCATACTGCATAAGTTTTCCACCGACAGGCAACATATAAAACTCCTTTATACCAGCGGCTGCCTTTCCGATGCAGTAACACATCAGCATATTAAATTTCAGCCTCTTCTTCTTGCTTATCTTATCCAAACGCGTTACATCAAGCCTCTTAAAGAGTGTAACCATAGGCATCGGTGCATTCATCCACATCTCGAAAGCGTAGGCTCTGGTAGTAGATTTAGGATCAATCTCTTTAATCATAGTATATATCCAAAATTAAAAATTAGAATATGATGTGCATTACGCTTGATGCACATTAATAGATATTTTCTTGTCGCAGAACTACTCCTCGTACAGAAGATATCTTTGTCGCAGAGCCTTGAACTGCTCCAACTCCTCACGCCACACGAGGCTTATCTCGGCGGCAGAGTGGCCCTCGATAATCATCTTCCGCACATAATCCACGCCGACCAGTTTTTCAAACATAGGTGTAAAAAACTCCTCTGCGGTGTAGCCTTTGGACATCAGGTTATGATAAGCGTCAATCACATAGGCGAGGTTAAAGCCCTCGGCAATAATCTCCTCATCGGGCTTTGAACGCAAATCAACGCCACGACACTCCTTATCCTCGTGAGGCGGATGCTTGGCCCCTGCCATTGAGCAGGGCGTGAAGCTGAACTCCGAGCCTACATAGCCCGGGTGGCCATATATCTCGAACGGAAACTCCGTACCGCGTCCCAGCGAGCATATAGTACCCTCGAAAAGGCAGGTCGAGGGGTAGAGATATATTGAGTGCTGCGTGGGCAGGTTGGGCGATGGTGCTATGGGAAGGATGTAGCGGCTCTGATGGGTGTAGTTTCGGCATCTGACTACCGACAATTCACACTCCTTGCACCACCCCTCTCCGCGTGCCATAAGGGCTATCTCGCCCATCGTGAGGCCGTGTACTACGGGTATGGGCAGAGCTCCGACACCCGACTTGTGCTTCATATCGAGCAGCGGCCCATCGACATACATACCGTTGGGGTTGGGTCTGTCCAGAACGATGACTCTGCGACCGAAATCGGCACAGGCATCTATCATTCGCAGCATAGTTATATAATAGGTATAGAAGCGTAGCCCCACATCCTGCATATCGACCACAAGCAGATCAAAGGCCTGCATAACCTTGTCGGCGGGGCGTTGTGTGCGACCGTCATAAAGCGACCAGATGGGTATTCCCGTCTTCTCGTCGGTTGAGTTTGCGACATGCTCACCCGCATCGGCACCGCCACGAAAGCCGTGTTCGGGCGAGAGGATACCCACCACATTGATATTGGCGGCAAGCAGCGTATCTACAAGGTGTTTATCGCCCACCATCGCTGTATGGTTTGCCAGAAGAGCCACACGCCTGCCCTGCAACAGCGGCAAGTACTCTTCCATCTGCTCGGCACCCACCTTTACAGGCTCAACGACCGAGACCTCTGCTTGCGACTGACAAGAGAGGAAAAATGTGGAAAATATGAGTAGGAATATATGTTTCATTGTAAAAAAATAGTCATTACGAAATCAAGCCAGACGCCAAAAGAGCCACGCTATACGCTTTCAGCCCCGCCGGTTTGCATAAGGTATTCCTTGATAAAGCCGTCCAAATCGCCGTCCATAACCGCCTCTACGGCCGATGTCTGATAGCCGGTGCGGTGATCCTTCACACGACGGTCATCAAAGACGTAGGAACGAATCTGCGAGCCCCACTCTATGCGTTTCTTGGTCGCTTCGAGGGCCTGCTGTGTCGCCATACGCTTCTCCAATTCGCGTTGGTAGAGCTTTGAACGAAGAATACGCATAGCATTCTCACGGTTCATAAGCTGCGAACGCGTCTCGCTATTCTCGATAAGGAACTCCACAGGCTCGCCCGTATCGGCATCCTTGCCGTGATAACGCAGTCGGACAGCCGTCTCGACCTTGTTTACATTCTGCCCTCCCGCACCCGACGAACGATAGGTATCCCACTCATAATCAGAGGGGTTTATCACAATCTCGATACTATCATCTACGGCCGGCGTGACGAACACCGACGCAAAGGTCGTCTGACGCTTGTTGTTGGCATTAAATGGCGACAGACGCACCATACGATGCACGCCATTCTCGCTTTTCAGATATCCGTAGGCAAAGTCACCCTCAATCTCCAAAGTACACGACTTAACGCCCACCTCGTCGCCCGCCTGATAGTCCATTGTGCGGTATTTGTAGCCGTGCTTGTCGCACCAGCGGGTGTACATACGCAGTAGCATAGATGCCCAATCGAGAGCCTCCGTACCACCTGCTCCGGCGTTGATATCCATAATGGCTCCCATCTTATCCTCCTCGCCACGCAGCATATTACGCAGTTCGAGGGCCTCGATGCGTTCCATAGTGAGGGCATATTGAGCCTCCATATCGGCCTCTGACGACAACCCCGCCTCAACAAATTCGGGCATCAGCTGCAACTCCTCGACAGCCTTGCATACGGCGTCGTAGTCGGCAACCCACGACTTGATGGCTGCCACCCTACGCAGCTGCTTCTGAGCCGCCTCGGCATCCTCCCAGAAGGTGGGGTCCTGTGTCTTCTCCTCCTCGTTTTGGAGGTCTATTCTTCGCTGTGCGATGTCAAAGACACCTCCCCAACGAATCCTGTCGTCTTATAGCCTCTTTAATCTGTTCTTCGGAAATCATATATCAGAAATTCAAAATGTGCTTAAAGAATTTAGAGAAATTAAGGAGGTTAGAGAAATATTTCAGCATTGCTGTCAATTCACTAAACTCCTTAAATTCATCAATTTCTAAATTTTATATCCATCGCCAAAAACTCTTTATGATTAGGCTATTTTAAGACTGGTCGCAGTGGGCGAAAGCGGAGCATACTTAGGCGTATGTGAGCATTTCGCACGCAAGCCAGGCGCCAAAAGAGCCAATCAGAAGGAGTCTTTACTCTATCTCCCAATCTACGCCGTCCTTACGGTCTTTCACGCGGATACCTATGGCTGTGAGTTCGTTACGAATCTTATCCGATGTAGCCCAATCCTTGTTGGCCTTGGCCTCCTGACGCACCGAGAGAATCATATCGACAACAGTTTTGAGCATATCGCTACCGCCTGCGGCACTCTCCGCCTTCTCGTTACGAAGTCCGAGGATATCGAATACATAGAGGTTGAATACTCGCTTCAACTCCTCCAAATCCTCGGCAGAAATGGTCTGACCCTCGGCAATCTGATTGATGATACGTACATAGTCGAAGAGGTGCGAGATAACGATTGGCGAGTTCAAATCGTCGTCCATAGCCTCGCGGCAACGCTTTTCAAGGTCGGCAACCACCACACCCTCGGATGTAACAGCCGATGGCTTTAACTTACCCAGAGTCTCCACGCCCTTCATCAGGCGGTCGAAGCCCTTCTCGGCAGCCTGCAAAGCGGCATTCGAAAAGTCAAGCGTTGAACGATAGTGTGCCTGAAGGATAAAGAAACGGATAGTCATCGGAGAGTATGGCTGCTCCAGCTTGGGATGAGTTCCCGCAAAGAGTTGCTCGGCTGTGATAAAATTACCATACGCCTTACCCATCTTCTGACCATCGATGGTAATCATATTGTTATGCACCCAATAACGAGCCGAATCCTTGCCCAAAGCGGCCGTAGCCTGTGCAATCTCGCACTCATGGTGGGGGAACATCAAGTCCATACCGCCACCGTGGATATCGAACTGCTCGCCAAGATACTTGCACGACATAGCCGAGCACTCCATGTGCCAGCCGGGGAAGCCGTCTGACCAGGGCGAGGGCCAACGCATAATATGCTCGGGCGAAGCCTTCTTCCACAGAGCAAAGTCGAAAGAGTTGCGTTTATCACTCTGGCCATCCAGCTCGCGTGTGTTGGCTACAATGTCATCGAGGTTACGTCCCGACAACTTACCATAGTGATAGTCTTTGTTATACTTCTCGACATCGAAATATACCGAGCCGTTTGACTCATAGGCATAACCGGCATCAAAGATGCGTTTCACAAACTCAATCTGCTCGATGATGTGACCCGAAGCGTGTGGCTCGATAGAGGGCGTGAGAACATTCAACTGCTCCATAGCCTTATGGTAGCGTTCGGTATAGTAGTGAGCAACCTCCATAGGCTCCAACTGCTCCAAGCGTGCCTTCTTTGCAATCTTATCCTCTCCCTCGTCGGCGTCGTGCTCCAAGTGGCCTACATCGGTGATGTTACGCACATAACGCACCTTGTAGCCCGATGCTTTGAGGTAACGGAACAACAGGTCAAATGTAATCGAGGGGCGGGCGTGTCCCAAATGTGGGTCGCCATATACTGTCGGGCCGCAGACATACATACCTACGCGGCCTTCATTCAAGGGCTCAAACACCTCCTTGCGGCGGGTGAGTGTATTGTATAAAACGAGTTTTGACTCCATAGTTTTGGTATTTTTGACAAAGATAGCGTTTTTTCAGCGAATAATACCCACTCGCAACCAATTTATTCCGTTTTTGTTAAACAAATCCCGTCTTGTTTTACCAATGGCATCGGGCAAAGCAGAAAAACAGTGGAAATGCAAAATAACCTTTTCTGTTTTGCGTTAATTTTGTATCTTTGTCCGATTATACTCTTCCCGAAAGGAGAATCGCCACCCTACGGGTGGTTGCCGGCGGAGGAGAAAATTGACAGAATAGAATTTAAGATCAGGATATTATGAATTTCAAACGCTGGGACAGAATCACAGGTTGGGTGGTATTTGCCATTGCTGCAGCCACCTATTTGCTCACTATGGAGCCGTCATCCTCGCTTTGGGATTGTGCCGAGTTTATCGCCACATCCTATAAGCTGGAAGTAGGACACCCTCCCGGAGCACCTCTCTTTATGCTTATGGCCCGCATTGCGACTATGTTCGCCCCCTCGACCTACTATGTTCCGCATATGGTCAATGGGCTGAACTGCCTTGCAAGTGCCTTCTGCATACTCTTCCTCTTCTGGTCAATCACGCACCTCGCACGCCGCGTATTCTCAACCGCAGGGCGAGAGTTCGGCGACAGAGAGAAGTTAGCGTCGCTGGGAGCAGGCGTTGTGGGTGCTTTGGCCTACACCTTTACTGACACATTCTGGTTCTCGGCCGTTGAGGGTGAGGTATATGCCCTGTCGTCGATGTTTACAGCACTTGTCGTCTGGCTGATGCTCAAATGGGAGGAGCAGGCCGATGAGCCGCACTCTACGCGATGGATTATACTCATTGCCTACCTTACGGGTTTGTCTATCGGTGTGCATCTGCTCAACCTGCTTACCATACCTGCGTTGGTGTTTATCTACTACTTCCGCAAGTATCAGAACATCACATTCAAGGGCATCATCTATGCTACGCTTATAGCACTCGCCATTCTGGGCTTCATCAATGGCATAATCATACCCTACACCGTCTATGTCGGTGCCATGGTCGATCTCTTCTTTGTGAACACACTCGGTCTGCCCGTCAATCTGGGTATCGTAGTCTTTGCACTCACGGCCTTTGCAGCACTCTTCTATGGCGTATATCGCACACATAAAGCAGGCCGCAAGATATGGAATCTTATCCTGCTCTCGGTACTGATGATACTCATCGGCTTCTCGTCTTATGCTACGGTTACGATTCGTGCCGTTGCCAACCCGCCGATGAACAGCAACAACCCGAACAACCCGCACGCACTGCTCGCTGTGTTGAATCGCGACCAGTATGGTGCTCGTCCGCTTATCTATGGTCCCTACTACTCGGCCCCGATTGAGAGCTACGAGGAGTCGGACTCATACTTCTACGACAAGGAGGCCAAGCGTTACCGCAAGGCTACACGCCTCACGGGCTACACCTACCCTTCGGAGTTTATGCACCTCTTCCCCCGTTTGTGGAACAGCTACAAGGGCGAGGCGGCATATAAGCCGTGGGCAGCATACCGCACAAAGCAGGACTTCATACGCGACGAGAATGGCGAGGTGATGCGTGATGAGCAGGGTCGTGCCCTGCGTGGTGAGGTGCTGGACTATGGTCGCAAGGTGTATGACCCGACTACGGGAGAGACAATCGTTGAGCCTACATTCGGCGAGAATCTCTACTACTTCTTCACCTACCAGCTCAACTATATGTACTGGCGTTACTTTCTGTGGAACTTTGTAGGTCGTCAGGACGATATTCAGGCCGGTGCAGAGACCATCACTCACGGAAACTGGCTCTCCGGCATCAAGCCTATCGACGAGGCTTACCTCGGCCCGCAGGAGCAGCTCCCGAAGGAGATGGCCGAGAATCCGGCACGCAATACATACTTCTTCCTGCCCTTCCTTCTGGGCTTGATAGGTCTGATTTACCATCTTAACCGCGACCAACGCAACTTTGTGGTTGTGATGTGGTTGTTCGTGATGATGGGTATCGCACTGGTGGTATATTTCAACACATCGCCCTCGGAGCCTCGCGAACGAGATTATGTATATGCAGGTTCGTTCTATGCCTTCTCGATATGGATTGGTCTGGGCGTGCTGGCGATATACGAGCTGCTGGCGTGGCTGACCCGTCGCAACAACCGCACAATAGCTGCAACAGCGACAGCAATATGCCTCGCAGTGCCCGCTGTGCTGGCTACCGAGAACTGGGACGACCACGACCGTTCGGGCCGTACCTATGCCCGCGACGTTGGCTATAACTACCTTATGTCGGTACCGAAGAATGCCATCGTGATAAACTATGGCGACAACGACACCTTCCCCTTGTGGTACAATCAGGAGGTGGATGGCGTGCGTCCCGATGTGAGAATTATGAATTCGAGCTATCTGAGTGGCGACTGGTACATCGACGAGATGCGTACCGCTGCCAACGACGCACCCCCCGTACCATTCAGTCTGCCCGCAAGCAAATATACCTACGTAAACGATGTATTGCCCGTACGCGAAAAGGCTAACCGCACGGTGGATATCAAGGAGCTTATGGAGTTTATCAAGTCAGAAGATGAGGCCTCGAAGATTCGTCTGATTGACGGTACGATGATGGACTACATACCGGCACGCAGCATTGCTCTGCCTGTAAATAAGGATAACGCTATCGCTGCCGGCATCGTCAAGGAGGAGGACCGCGACAAGATTGTCGATACGGTATTTATCAACATCTCGCCACGCAAGAGCTCGCTTGACAAGAGTGAGATGATGATTCTCGACCTTCTTGCCACATTCGACTGGAAGCGTCCCATAAGCTTCACGCAGGTATATATGTTGCAGGACTTTGGTCTGCTCAACTATCTGCAGTTTGACGGCTACGCATATCGTCTTGTGCCAATCCTCACACCCTACAAGTCGTCGTGGGACATAGGCCGCATAGACAGCGATGTGGCATACCCGCTGTTGATGGATACATTCCGCTATGGCAACATAGCAGACCCTGATGTGCTGGTTGATTACTTCACGCAGTATAACATCAGTGCGTCCAAATCGCGTGAGGGCTTTGCTCGCGTAGCAAAGCAGCTCATATCGGAGCAACGCAATGCAGAGGCTCTGGCTCTGCTTGACAAGGGTCTGGAAGTTATGCCGATAGAGAAGATTCGTTTCGGCGATGCCAACACTATTCCCTTCATTGAGGCATATTATATGTTGCAGGAGTGGGAGAAGGGCGATGCTCTGATGCGTGCCTACATAACTCACCTGATTGAGCATATCGAGTACTATCTGCTCTTTGATGGAGTGAAGGCCAACCTTGTATCGAATCTCATCACCGAGTATATGGACAGCCTTTCGGAGTTGTATTATATGGCAGCCTACGCCCAGCGTGATGACATCGTTCGCGAGTTGAACGACTACTATCGCACATTCGGCTACACCGACGAGGAGCTTATCATCCCCGGACAGGATAGCGAGGAGCTGATGGACAGACCTTTGTAGGTCGGCATATCATATCATAGGCAAACAGGTCGTAAATCGGTTGATTTACGACCTGTTCGTTTGCTGTAACATCTTCCGTGCGGAGTGAACAACAATCAATGGCTTATTTAACAAAAAAATGGGGAAGAGCTTTCACTCATTCCCCATCCCCGCCGAAGCGGACCTAACCTAAACAACACTCGGCTGACGAATTCAAACCGACACTATACAAAGTAAACTTAACCTAACTCCCAATCGTCAGCCTTATGAAAAAACTATTTGTTCGGTTTTTTATTTTCTTTTATACTCCACCACTATTACCTCGTGCGGAGCTACCACCACATCATCCGAAAGCGTCACCTCCTCGCCGCTTATGACGCAACGGCCCTCCGACAGGGTTGATGCAATCTCACCATATCGTGACCAACGCAAAGGCTTGCTCTCGTTTGAATTATTCACATATACAAATACAGCATCGGTATCATTATATCGGAAAAAGGCATAGGTATTATCGCGACCTGCGAAGTGCATAGTACGACCCGTATGGATAACCTCCTTCGTTTTACGCCACTGCAACAGACGGCGTGTATAGTCGCTTACTATGGCGGCATCGCCCGTACGCTGCTTCTCGTCAAAGAGGTTGAGCTTGTCGCCCTCCCAGCCACCGGGGAAATCGACACGCAGGCCACCATGTCCCTGCGACAAATCGGCTGAACGCAGAGCCATCTCATCACCCGCAAAAATCTGCGGAATACCACGCATCGTCGAGAGCAACGCCATAGCAATCTTCATTCTCGCAACATCGCCACGCACGATATCGGCTGTGCGGTCGGTGTCGTGATTGCCCGTAAAGATCATCATCTTCGACAAATCGTGATATACAAAGTCGTTTGACACAGCATCATAGACCTTCATCATACCCTCGCCCCAGCCCGGATTATCGTTAGGCAGAGCCGAGCAGATAGCGTCACGCAACGGGAAGTCCATAATAGAGGGCAGGTGCGAATCGAAACCGTCGGCATTCTTGTTACCACCCTGCCAGTAAGCAAGCTGTGGCACATTGCCAGTCCAGCACTCGCCAACGATATTAAACGAAGGATATTCAGCCATTACAGCCTTGCACCACTCACTCATCGGGCCCTTCTCGTTGTAGGGATAGGTATCGACACGCATACCGTCAAGGTCGGCGTACTCTACCCACCACACAGCCCACTGCTTGAAATATTGCAGCAGGTAGGGGTTATCGAGATTCATATCGGGCATCGACACATCAAACCAGCCACTCTCCTGAACTTTCAGGTCCGACTGCGAGGCGTTGATATCCATATTTGTTCCGAAGATATTGTTGGTCTGCACATAGCCCTCCTCGAACTTATGCACCCAATCCTCAAAAGGCAGATCCTGCATCCACCAGTGCGAGATACCGCAGTGGTTGGTCACCATATCCATAATAACCTTGATGCCTCGCTTATGAGCCTCCTCGACCATTGTACGATAGAGGGCATTGTCGCCCATACGAGGGTCGATATGATAGTAATCGGCACAAGCGTAGCCGTGATACGATGCAAAAGGCTCGTTATCGAGCAACATAGGCGTTGACCACAGAGCAGTCATACCCATATCGGCAATGTAGTCCAGATGGTCGATAACACCCTGAATATCGCCTCCATGACGGCCATAAAACTCATTGCGAGCCGCCTTATCCACCGTGCAATCGGTAGAATCGTTTGCTGCATCGCCATTGGCAAAGCGGTCAGGCATAATAAGGTAAATCACGTCGGCCGTAGTGAAGCTCTTTCTCTCACGCGAGCCCTCACGGCGTGCTGCAATCTCATACTCCACCTTGAAGCTCTCGTCGCCCTTCGTGAAGACGAGATAGCGGCTGCCTGCCTCGGCTGTTTTGTCAATAGCAACATCCACGAAGATATAATTCGGGCTGTCGGCCTTGTGAATCTTCTCCACCTTGACACCACCACCCTCAATGCGGAGGTCATACTCGGAGATATTCTCGCCCTGAATGAGCAGCTGCAACGGCGTATTCATACCTACCCACCAAGAGAGTGGCTCTACACGGCTCACCCGACTCTCGGCATCGGCTACCGACGCGGGATCAAAAGGCTCGGTGGTGACACAGGATTGTGCCACCAGAGCCGACAATATTATGAAAAAACTAAAAAGGTGTTTCATCTAAATAAGTTTTTGCCTACCCATCGAGGCGTCAATACTCTACTTAACAACGATATAATAGGCCCAGGGAGCCATCTCAAACTCCTGTGCGAGAGTTGCCTCCTCGCCTGTCAGACCACACTTATAGCCCTCAAAAGGCTCGGCAAACTGCACCTTCTGCGGAGAGGCTGTGAGGTTGAAAATAGCGACAACCTTATTACCCTCAACCTCGCGAGAGAAGGCCATAACATTCTCGTTCTGTGGCTCCAGGTAGTTAATCTCGCCACCTCGTTCACCGGCACAGAGTGCAGGGTTTGAGTGACGCATAGCATTCAGCGACTTATAGTAGTCGGTCCACTCGTTTGTCTCCCACGCCTCTACGGGGTCCTTCTCGAAGAACTCGAAGCGGTCGTTATAACCAATCTCCTGACCCGTATAAACCAATGGCTGGCCCTGTGGCAAAACATAGGTGAGTGCCGCCATAGTCCTGACAGCATCGCCCAGACGTTCAAACTCGGTTCCCGCCCAAGAGTTCTCGTCGTGATTTGAGGTAAACATCAGACGCATAGCCTCACGAGGATAGTTCTGTGCATCGCGTGCGATATACTCCTTCAAATCGGCAACGGTCTTGGTATCGGTCTTGATAGTGCCATCGCCTGCGACATTCTTCGTCTCGCTGCCGCCCTTGGCCATAGCATTCATCATATGGTGCAACTCCCACGCATAGGTCGCATTGAAGCCGCACTCGTGCAACCACGACTCCTCGCCCTCGGCCAGAAGATACACATCGGGGTTGATAGCCTTCACAGCAGCCCACGCCTCCTTCCAATAGTCGGCAGGCACCTTGTAGGCCACATCGCAACGATAGCCATCCAGACCAAGCTCAATCCAATAGCAGAGAGCATCGGTCATAGCCTGACGCATATCGGCATTCTCGTAGTTCAATGATGCGATATCGGTCCAGTCGTACTCCACGATAGGCAGATCGGTTGCGGGGTCAATCTTATACCAATCCTTCTTACCCTCCTGCCACCACTTGGCATCGCGTGAGGTATGGTTTGCCACCCAGTCGGTGATGACCTTGAAGCCCTGCTCGTGAGCCGCCGCAAGGAAACTCTTGAAATCCTCCAAAGTACCGAATTCCGGATTGATAGCCTTATAATCAACGATTGAGTAATAAGAACCCAATGTACCCTTACGGCCATCTACTCCGATGGGATGAATAGGCATAAGCCAGATGATATCAACGCCCAGCTCTTTCAGGAAAGGCAAGCGAGCCTCGGCAGCAGCGAAAGTACCCTCCGGCGACTGCTGACGGATATTCATCTCATATACTACGGCATCGTAGGCCCACTCGGGAGCTGACGATGGCTGCACCTCGGGTGCTGTTGCACAGCTGCTCAACACCAATGCAAGCAACAGGCTGAATGTGGTAAAAATAGTATTCGGTTTCATCTTATTGTATGTTTTTTGTCAATATTTCAAATCCATAAGGGGCGACCTTCAACGAGAGCTTTCCATCAGAGAGCAAGCCAAACTCGTTGCCGAAGTGAGCCGTCAAAGGCTGTTCAAGGTTGATGCAGGCGGGCAACTCACACTCGATACTCTGCTCCTCGCCTCCCGTATTGAGGATAACGACACTCCACTCGCCCATATACACTCGCATATATACCCACAGATTATCCGTAAGAGCCAGAGTCATCATATCGCCATAGAGCAGCGGCATAGTCTTGCGACGCAGCTCAATCAAGCGGCGTGTTACATCGAGTTGTGCCTGCTCATCCTCGTTATAGCCATCAAAACGCATCATACGGCGGTTGTCGGGGTCATTGCCACCCGGCTCGCCATACTCATCGCCCTGATAGATGCAGGGCACACCCGGAATAGTCATATTCAAGGCGTTGATAAGTGCCAACTTCTTGTAGCCTACCTTATCGCCTACGCCTATCTCACGCAACCATCCGGCAGCCTTATGATCCTCGTCGGGGTGCAACGTACCACCGGCCAACGAGATAAGACGACCCTTGTCGTGGTTACCCGTGATATTTCCCATCGTGTGATGGTCACCGTAGGCCGACAGCGACTCCTCCACAACCGAAGCCAGACGACGTACAGAGTGGTCGCGGGTGAGCACATCGAGTGAGGTGTGATATACGTTGAAGTCGAACTGTGCGTCAATCATACCGCTACGCACATACGAGCCGATAAGCTCCGGCGAGCCGTATGTCTCGCCAATCTGCCACAACTGTCGGTCAGGCAACTGCTGACGCATCTTCTTGGTAAGCATACGCCAATAATTCAGCGGGATATGCTTACAAGCATCGTGGCGGAAGCCATCGAAATCGAAGTTCTTGACCCAATACATCGCCGAGTCGGTCATAGGCTCAACAACCTCCTGACGTTCCAGGTCGAGGGTCGGAATATGCTCGTCAAACCACGTTGTCAAACGCTGCTCGTCCCACAACGACAGATTCTTTCTGCCATCGGGCAACATCAGAGGCGTAACCCAGTCGGGATGAGCCTGCAAGACGGGCGAGTTGATATGAAGGTGGTTGGCAACATAGTCCAACACCACATTCATACCCTTCTCGTGAGCCGTTGCAAGCAACTCACGCAACTCCTCCTCCGTACCGAAGCGGTCATCCACAACGGTTGTATAGATAGGCCAGTAGCCGTGATAGCCGGAGAACTTGGTGCGGGGATTCTCATTCAGGCCCCACGCATCACGCGGATTCTGTGTGATGGGCGAAATCCATATAGTAGAGATGCCCAAATCCGAGAAGAAGCCATCTTTGATTTTCTGCGTGATACCAACCAAATCGCCACCCTGATAGTCGGCCTGCGGCAGGACATCGGGAGAGTTGAGAGGCTGGTTATTCTCGGCCTTGCCGTCAAAGAAGCGGTCTATCATCAACGAGTACAGCACCTGTGACTCGCGGTCGTGACGCGTCAGCTGCTTGGCATCACTCACGACCTTGCCATACTGCAACGGAATACGGATATCGTTAAAACGCACATCCTCGCCCACTGCGAACACTCGCAGACAAGAACGTTCCGCCGACTTGGCATCGCCTGGGATAAGAATCTCTATATTGCTCTCGTTGCGAAGGATATTGTCATCCGGCAAACGGCAATTCTGCCACATGGCTACAACATCCTTAACCTCTATGGTAGGCTCCAAGACAACCATATTGAGCATATATCCCGTAGAGAAGATGCGGCTATCATCACGACGCTGACCTCCATAGGCCACGATAGAGATAGGAGCACCCTGCTGCCATGCCTCCAATGTTGCGACAAAAGCCCCCTGCGGAGCCGTAATCTCAAACTCCGACCAATCCTCTGCCAGAGGCTTTACGGCCAACTCCTTTGATGTTACGGAGTCTGCCCCGTCCCACTCTGGAAGGAAGTCGGTCAATAGCAATGTATTGCCACCCTCACGCAACTGCACGGGGACAATCGTACGATCGTTGCCCGTTGCCGGCAAATCATTATAGATATTACCGCGACAGCCACACATAACGGCCATCACAGCCAATGCAATAATACTCTTTTTCATACTCTTACAACTCAATGATTATTGAAGAATAGGCAGGCATCGTCAAAACATGCTCTGTATCACTCTTGCTCTCAATCTTAACCTTATTCATATCGGCAATAGGTCGTTTGATGGCGTGCTTGACAATGTGCGTACTCTGTTTTTCTGACACATTATGCACTACGAGCAGACGTTCGCTGCCGGCCTGACGATAGAATACCATAACCTGCTTGTTGGTAGTGTCACTGTCGTTGAAGCCCTCCGGCAACTCGATTGTACCCTCGGCCAGTGCGGGATAGGTATTACGCAGACGCATAAACTTACGATATACATTATAGATTGAGTTAGCATCCTCGGCAAGACCCGCTACCGTACCACCCAGGTCGTTGTTGTTGAACTTGGGAGTCATCCACGTTGTGCGGTAGGTATCCTCGGCCTTGGGAGCCCACAACATAGGCTCACGAACATTCTCGTCGCCCTTGCTCTTGTCGCCCTTCATACCAATCTCCTCGCCGTAGTAGATGAACGGAGATCCGGCCGAAGTGAGCAGAATAGCACCTGCCATCTTGGCACGTTCCACCGAGCCACCCAACGATGTGCGGGCACGATTCTCATCGTGATTTGAGAGTTTCGTTGCGTGGATAAAGTCCGAACGATACTGCTTGAAGGTGTTTTGAGCACCGATGATATCCTTCGGGAACCACTTGGCATGCGAGTTATTGATAGCATACATCATCCAGTTCTCCCAAGCCGTAAAGTCGAACAACGCAGGCAGGCCCTTATAATATTTTGCCATATCGCCGTGACCCATCCAGCACTCGCCTACCATATACAAATCCTTGTAGCCGAGAGCCGACTTACCCTGAAAATACTGATTCAGCGTAGTGTAGAAGGTATTGAGGAATGTCGGATTCTCATCCGAAGTCTGATTATCGTAGATATGCTTCACAGCATCAAGACGGAAGCCATCGACACCCTTGTCAATCCAGAACTTTGCAGCATCAACCAATGCAAGGAATGTAGGATTGGTAGCACACGATGTCGCAGGGCCATAGTTAAGGTCGGGCATTGACGAGTCGAAGTCACCAAAGTACCAGCCCTCTCCGCCGGGGACTCTGTGCCAGCCACCCCAGCCCTCACGGTTGTCAGTCGTAAAGTTATAGAAATCGCGATAAGGGCTATCTGCATCGGCACACGCAGCCTTAAACCAGGGGTTGAGCTTCGATGAGTGATTCAGCACATAGTCCAGAATGACGCGGATGTCGCGTTTGTGGGCCTCGGCAATAAGGCGTTCAAAATCGCCCATAGTACCATACTCCTCCTTCACGCCCTTGTAGTCAATCACATCGTAGCCGTGATATGAGTCCGAGGGGTGGATAGGCGTAAGCCAAATACCCGACACTCCCAAATCGTCAAGATAGTCCAGCTTGGCGGTGATACCGTTCAGGTCGCCCACGCCATCGCCGTCAGAGTCAGCGAATGAACGGACAAAAATTTCGTAAAAGACGCCGGCACGCTTCTCGCCGTCAAACTCGCGAGCCTCATACTGCGACACCTTATCTACAATATCAGACGTAGCAGGCTCCTCGCTGCCATTGCCGCCATTCTCTCCGTTCTCATTATTCTCGGTGCAGGCCATCATCGACAATGCCGCCACAGAGAGCAGGTAGAGTAAAAATTTCTTTGAAATAGTCATAGTCTTTTTGTTTTTATTTTGTTTTTAGGTACCGGCAGGCCGATCAAAGCCTGCCGGTCAAAGGGGTGTATCCGAAAGAAGATTACTTCTTTGATACTGTCATTGTGCAAGGTGACTTCGCAAGGTTCAAAGTGATGGTGTAATCACCAGCCTCAGCAACCTTCAAGTTACCACCATCGGGAGCCAGAGCAATCTCGGTATCCAGTGCGAACTCTGCACCAGAAGCCAAACCGAGGTTATAGTCCCAACCACCGTTGAAACGCACCTTGAACTCGGGGCTGATAGTAGCCTCACAGGTATAGATACCCTTGCCCTGTGCTGTAAGATCCAAGTCCATATCCCAGCCAGAACCATTCACATTACCAATCAAGGCAATCTTGGTCAAAGGAATAGCATTTGCAACGGCTGTCTTTGCCTGTGCATCGAGAGTAACATCCCAGAAGTATGGGCCGAATGGAATCTTCATATTATCGCCGGCAGCAGCACTTACGTCGTATACATAGGTAGTACCCTCCTGCAAAGCACCGCCCAACCAAGTTGAGAAGCCCGGGTAAGTAATCTTGAACTCACACTCGGTAGCTGTATTGCCCTCGGGCTGATACATATCAACAACGCCACCGAAACGGCCTGCCTCGCCCTTGAAAGGATTAAGAGCAGGAGTAGCCTCGCCAAGATTCCAGTTGTAGTGAGCAAAAGCACCTGTTACCTCCAGATAATCGGGGTTAGCCGAGAGGTCAGCCACCTTACCGTCGATAGCCAAAGTGATAATCTTACCGAAAGTAAGCTCGAAAGAGTGCTCACCGGCTGTGAGGAAGAGGTTACCGCCATTCACCTTCAAATCGGTGCAGCTACCACCGAGGCTCATCTGATGCTCAACGCCATTAACCTTTGTGTTCCACATCTTGTTCATCACGAGCTTGAACTCGCCATCAGATGCAACATTTGCCGAAGCCTTGTAAGACTTTGAAGCAGCATCGTAAGCAAACTCGATGGGAGCACCTGCGTTCCAGCCGTTCAAAGCACCTACCAGACCAACAGAGTTGATATCGATAACGGTAGATGTGTTGTTGTTAAGGTCGGCGTAAACATAGTGCAAGCCCTTCTTTATTGCGATACCCTCGGCAGTAGCACCTCCGGCATAAGCCTCCAAAGCAGAAGCAGAGCCGCCGAAACGAGTACCCAAAGCGTTACGCAGACGAGCATAGAGATAGTCGCCATCGGCATCCATATCCAACATACCGCAATATGTATTTGTGAAGGTCTCGCCATTCCACAAGCCCTGCATTGCAGCTGCGTTCTTGTAATCACCACTCTCAACCACATAGAGAACATCGTCCTTCTCTGAAATCTCCTCGGTAGAGATTGAGTAAGGATAGTCGAAGATTGAAAGGCGGAAGTTGAAGATACCGCCACCCTCGGTTTTGAGGTTGCTGCCACGGAACTGGAGGTCAGCAGCGTCGCCACCCAATGAGAAGTCATACTCCTTACCATCGACAACAACATTCCAAGCCTCGTTGAAACGTACCTTATACTCCTTCTCCTCAACAACATTGGCAGCACCCAACCAAGCGTTTGTCTCGGCATCGTACTCCAAATAAGCGTAGTCCTTATCCCAGCCACCTACGCCCTCGCCGATAAGCGATACGCTGGTTACAGGAATAGTTACCAATGCAAGGTTCACATCGTCAAACTCGATGTAGTAAAGACCCTTGGGCAATGAGATATTGCCTGCACCGCCATCAGTAGAGATAGCACCATCGGCCATACCGAAGTTCGTGCCGCCCCAACCATACTGTGTGCAGAGCTTGAACTCGCCCTCGGTATTGTTCAGGAAGCCACGGAAGATACCATCCTCACCCTGATAGAGGCGTGAGCAAGGATTCGCGTCAGACCAGCCCTGATAAGCACCCAGAATGTAGAGGAACGCCTCCTTCTTGTAGTCAAACAATACGGTCAAAGGCTCTGACGCCAATGTAGCACCAGCCTTTGATGTAGCCTCAACCTTGAACTCGATATCATACTTACCCATACGAGTAATACCGAACTGCTCGAACAGAGCATTGTTGGTTGTAGTGTAGTAGCAATCCGTAGTTGTTGCCAACTCGGTGTAGCCCTCGCCGGCGTCAGCCGACACGGTATAGATAGTACCCTCACCCATACGAGCTGATGACCAGGTGATGCTGAATGCCTCTGACTCGGTGAGATTATTCACCACAACATCGTTGTGTGGAGCAATAACCGGAGCCTTCGACTCCACGACCATTGCATCAGGCTCGTGGCTGCAACCTACTGCGGCAACAAATGCCAAGGCTGCAATCATATATTTCATCAATTTCATAATTCTTTCTGTTTATTTGGTTAAAAGAGCCGAGGCGGGTGCGGATATACCCGCCCTTGCTCATTTACACATTTATTTACTCTGCCTGCTCAACTGTACCTGAAATAGGTGAAGGATTGGTTGTATCCTCTGCCAAAGCATCAATATCACCGTGGAAGTTGATTGAGAAGCGTACCTTACCAGAATATGGTGAAGCGATGTTTGCACCTCCCTCTTTGAGGTGAGCCAAATCACCACCCCAGTTGGTAGCCCAATCGTGATTCAAACGATACTTGAACTCACCAGCCACAGCGTTGTCGCAAACGCCTGTGAAGATCTGGTTCTGCATAGCAGTATAGTAGAGGTTATCATAGTCAGCATCGCCAACCGCGGGAACACCGGCCAATGTGAGGTCGATGTCGGTATCCCAGTTGCCAACAACTGAACCAATAACGCTGATAGACTCTACGGGAGTAAGCTTCACTGAACCTGTTGAGTGGTCAGCAGAGAGTGTAACCTCAATCCAGTACAAGCCCTCCTCTGCCAAGAGGTGTTCGGGGTCGCCCTCATTAGTGAACTTATCGGGATCACCACCGAGGTTACCAGCCCAGCTGTCCTCTACACAGAACTTGAAGTGGCAAAGGCCATCATCCAGCTTATTTGATGTATTGTTACCTGCACCAAGATATACAAGACCCTCATATACATCGCTATTCTCGCCATCCTCCCACAATACGGGACCACGGGCACCGGGGTTCCAGCCCTGGAAGTTACCGGCGATATACAATGGACGACGTATCCAGGGAGCCGCTGTTGACTTGACGGTAGTGATATCCATCTGGATAGCGTTTGAACGCTTTGCATAGGTATCGTTACCAGCCGAGATGTTTGATGTCACGTAGAAATATACCGTAGAAGTAGCACCCTCGGGAACAGCCAGACCCTTGGTATTAACCAAAGCGTTGTTCAGATTCTCCTTGGTAATGGTGTAAGAGGCTGTGTAAGACTGACCAATCTGGTAATCTACATCCTGATAGTTTGCAAAGAGTGAATAGGTAACCTCGGCAGGATAGCCGTAATCCACCTCACTCCAAGTGAAAGTCACTTCATTATTGAGGTTAGTCTCATCGACAACGATACTTGTCATCTCGTTCATAACGGGAGCCACAACCTCATCTGCCGACATAGCCATCATCTTATCGTCCTCGTAGCAAGCGAAGAGCAATGATGCTGCGGCAAAGATTGAAATATATCTCAAAAATTTCATCGTTATTCAATTTTATTATTATTGATTATAACCGGGGTTCTGTGTAAGGTTGTCGTTTGCCAACAAATCGTCAGAAGGCAATGGGAAGAGCTCCATGTACTTCTCGAAACCTACACCATTCGCAACACCACCCTTGAAAGGCCACAGATAGTTAGCTGAAGAGTAGCGGTCGAAACGGATAAGAGTTGTACGACGATGACCCTCCCAGAACATCTCGCGAGAGATCTCGTCGAAGATCTGATCGAGGCTAACTGTTGAACCTGTAACGGTAGGAGCTGTCATACCTGCACGAGCCTGCAAAGCCTTCATATACTCTACGGCCTTGGCATCAGAGGTCTGACCACCATCCTTGCGAGCCATAGCCTCGGCATATACGAGGTACATCTCACCGGCACGAATCAACGGGAAGTCGACAGAAGAGAACTTCTCAATCTTTGAGTAGTCTGTCTCGGGATCGAGGAAGCGGTTGTTGTTATACTTAACAACGTGCCATCCTTTTGGGAAGTCCTTGTTGTTAATCTCCTTCTCATCACTCTCCTCCAACGATACCAAAGCACGCTTGTCAACCTTTGTAAATACATCGGCACCGTCGCCTGCAACATCGCCCTTACGAACAGCAGCACCATCAACATTGATATTGAACACCTTCACAGCGTCGGTTGAAGTAACCAGACCATTCCAGTTACCATCAACACCCAAAGAGTACTGTGTACCCTTACCTGCGAGGATAAAGAAGCTTGTACCACCATAAGACTGTGTGCGGGTAGCATCATAGCAGGTAGCATAAACAATCTCACTCAAAGCATCGGGGTTCTCGCCGTTGTCACCCATAAAGAGGGCGTTATAGTTCTCGGCAAGGTCGTAAGCAGCAATAACCTCGTCGGCTGCAGCAGCTGCTGTAGCGTAAATCGAGCTATCCTCCCTGCCGATGTATGTCTTGTGGTTGAGGCACAAACGAGCCAACAAACCATAAGCAGCACCCTTATCTACACGGGGATAAACCTGTGTGTGAGGAGCCTTCATCTTTGAATCGGCTGATACCAGATCCTCCAACTCACTCTTCAACCAAGCGAAGAGGTCGGCACGAGAGATCTGCTTGGAGTTGGTAGCACCCACTGAAGAATCCTCCAATACGAAGGGAGGGTTACCATAGCAGTCCAGCAATACCCAGTAAGCGAAAGCACGCAGGAAACGCACCTCCGTACGTTCGATAGCAATCTCCTCATTCTTATCGTTGGTATTACGCAGGAAGTCGTTAGCAAACGACACCATCATCATAGCACGTGTATAAGTAGCATAGATAGCATCGTTCTTCACGTTGCTCCACTTATTACCACCTACCTCGGCAACCCAAGAGTCGCCCCATACACACTTTGCCTCATCGGTAGAGATAGTCTGAATAGACCACCAAGCACGCAAAAACTCAGATGCACCAGAGTCCGATACATCAATATCGGTAGAACCGGCACCGCCCTGACCTGTGAGGGTAAAACCTCCATAAACCTTTGCCAATGCACTCATACGTGAAGCCTCATTCTCGTAAACTCCATTCACGATGTTACCTGCCATAGGTGCTTGCTCCAAGTCACCGATACAAGAGGTAAGCATCAACGCTGCAATGGCTCCAAAAATTATATTCTTTTTCATATTCTATGTCTCCTCTAATTAAAAGTTGATACCCAAACGAACACTGTAAATGCGAGGACGAGGATAGATGTTTGAATCAACACCACCAGCAACCGAGCACTCGGGATCCAGACCGCTGTAATCGGTGATTACAAATACGTTCTGAACACCGGCAGCAACGCGGATAGACATTCCTGTCTTGTTTACGTCGCGGAATGTGTAACCGAGGTTGATATCGTCCATACGGAAGTAAGAGGCATCCTCCAACCAGAGATCAGAGCAACGCTGTGCTACGATGTTAGGAGCAGTGAAACCATACTTCTTTGCAGCACGCTGTGTGTTGATAAGGTAACCCTTATTCACTACGTCGTTGAAATTAATGGTAGCACCACCACACAAAACATCGTTGAACATATAGTTACCAACAGCACCGTGACCATTGAAACCGAAGTCCCAATTCTTGTAAGAGAGCTTCAGATTAACACCGTAATAGAAGTCGGGGTTGGGGCTCTTGTTGGTCATATAACGGTCGGCATTGGTAATCTCGCCATCACCATCGCGGTCAACAACTGCGTTCTGGATAGGCTTGCCATCAGCGTCATAAGCCTGCTGCCAGAGGTAGAATGTATAAGGAGTATAACCTACAACGTGACGCTGCAACTTGTTACCGGTACCGCCACCACCGTTACCCATCTCGATAGCCTCCGAAGGCAGGGTCTTAATCTCGGTCTTCTGGAATGTACCATTCAGGCCGATATCGAGTCGCCAGTTCTCTGTCTCTACGGGAACGAAGTTCAAAGCAACCTCAACACCCTGGTTCTCCATTGAACCGATGTTCTGATATACATAGTTACTGAAGTTACCACCCAACGCAACAGATACGCGAGAGAGCAAATCCTTTGTGTCACGCTTGTAAACATCAACTGAACCGTTGATACGGCCACCGAGGAAGCCGAAGTCCAAACCTACGTTATAGGTAGTTGTCTCCTCCCACTTCAAATCGGGGTTGAAGGCGTGCGGCTTAACGGGGAAATAATAATCACCACCGCCCAGAGGATACTGGTTGGTAGGATCCTGTGAAATCTCTGAGTACTGGATAGCGGCATAGTCCTCACCAAACTCCTGCTGACCTGTGATACCCCAGTCCAAACGGAGCTTCAAAGCAGAAACAACCTTCTGATCCTTCATAAAGTTCTCGTTAGCGATGTTCCAAGCGAACGCTGCTGATGGGAAGTAACCCCAACGGTTGTTACCCACGAAGCGTGAAGAACCATCGGCACGCATTGTAGCAGTGAAGAGGTAACGAGAGTCGATAGAGTAGTTGATACGGCCATAGAATGAAACCAGGACATTCTTTGTGGCAGGTGTAGTAGCTGCGATGAGATTGTTGGTACCATCAGCCATACGACCATAGCTCCAGCTGCTTGTCTTTGAGTAGTTCTCCGACCAAGAGTAACCGGCCATAACATTCAGGTTGTGGATACCGATCTCCTTTGCATAGTTTGCATAGAACTCCAAAAGCTGGTTGCGGTGGATGTTCTTATAGTTCTCAAAGCGACCACGAGTCTTATAGTTACCATCGCCATCGCGGTTTGCCATAATAGAGTTGGGCTGGTTACCCTTGTCACCCTTTGTAGATGTAACGTCCAGACCGAGGTTAAGGTTGAAGCTCAAATCCTCCAAGCCGTGTACCTTGTAGTCCACCTGCAAGTTACCCATAGCACGGTAAGACTCGTTGCGATTCCACTGGTCATACAACAGAGAGAATGGGTTGATGGGAGCAAGCTCGCTTGACCAGTTCCAGAAACCGTTATTCTCGCCAAAGATGTCATAAGGAGTCTGTGTGGGGTCGAAATTAACCGCAGCACCGATAGCACCTGTGTCGGCGTAGTTAGCCTTATTGTAGATACCCTTTGCGTTGAGCTGTACAGAGAGGTGATTCTCAAAGAACTTGGGTGAAAGGTTGATACCCACAGTTGCACGTCTGTTGTCAGAAGTTTTGAGAGTACCCTGATCGAAGTTGTAACCAACGGTTGCACGGAATGGCAACTTATCCTTCAACGCACCACCGAATACAGAGATGTTATGGTCGGTAGTAAGACCCAGACGGAAAATCTTGTCCTGCCAATCGGTATTATCCTTGCCATAGAGAGCATCAGCCTTGTCACCTACAGCCGAAGATACATACTCCTTCAACTCGGCAGCGTCCATCAAATCCAATGAGTTGTAGTTGTGACGCAAGCTCACGCTACCGCTATAAGATACGTTAATGTCACCAGCACCCTGCTTTGTAGTGATGATAATCACACCGTTTGACGCACGTGAACCATAGATAGCTGTTGCAGAAGCAGACTTCAATACGGTGAACGAAGCGATATCGTTGGGGTTAACCATTGAAAGGCCGTTACCCATACCTACACCGGCACCCTCTGCAACGGGCACACCGTCGATAACGATAAGCGGGTTGTTGTTAGCTGAAAGTGATGCACCACCACGGACACGAATCTCTGAACCGCCGCCGGGAGTACCGTCACCAGATGTGATGTTCACACCGGGGACCTTACCACGCAACATCTCCTGTGGAGAGGTCACAGCACCGCGGTTGATATTCTCCGCCTTAACGGCAATCACCGAACCGGTCATATCGTCCTTCTTAACGGCACCATAACCGATTACAACAACCTCATCGATAGATTCGAGGTCCTCTTCAAGCACGACGCGTGCCAAAAGCTCTGAATTAGCCATCAACTGTACCTCCTTGTAGCCGATAAAGCTGATGCTTACCATTGAATTACCGTCCTTAACTTTGAGTGCGAACTCGCCATTTGCGTCGGTAATAGTACCATTTGTGGCTCCAACCTCAAAAACCGAAGCTCCGATAACTGGAGCACCAGAGGCGTCCACCACAACGCCCTTAACCTCCAACTTGCTGCTCTGTGCGATAGCAAGGGGGGGGGTAATCAAACCTAACAGGAAGATTCCCAGGCACATAGTGAGAATTTTTCTCATAGTGTTTTTTGTGTTAGTTAATAATTAGGTAAAATTAATTGTGATTTATCATTTATTTAGCATTTTGCTCCTTTCTCCGAGATGAAGGCTACCGCTACGGCACCCAACAACAGCGACAGTCCGGCCACGACAAGCATCATAATCTGCGAGCCGCCCACCAGAGCAAGGATAACACCACCCAGAAGGGCAGCGATAATCTGTGGCAAGCAGATTGTACAGTTGAACAGACCGAGATAGGCTCCCATAGAGCTACCCGACAATGAGTTCGTCAGCATAGCAAACGGCATAGCGAGCATTGCTGCCCAGCCACAGCCGATGAGGAGGAATGATATAAATAAAAGGTATTGGTCGTGAATGAAGAAGGTAGAGATGAAACCTATGGCACCCAGAACAAGGCTCACAGAGTAACCCACCTTCATCTTGCGGAACAGCGGCAAGACCATAGCCCACAACACCGAGCCGACAGCCTGAACAGCAAACAGAACGCCCACCCAGTTACCGGCAGCCTGATAAGCCTCCGATGCGGTGTCGGTTGTACCCCACACATTGTCGGCAATACCGCCTGTGGTGTAGTTCCACATATAGAGGAATGCAAACCAGCAGAAGAACTGCACCAGACCAATCTGCCAGAAGGCCTTGGGTGCGTTGAGCAGAAGATGAAGCAGATCCTTCTTCTCACTCTTTTCCTCCTCGGTGATGTTATGGAATTTGGCATACTCCTGCGGAGGCATCTCCTTGACAGACAGGCCTGTATAGAGCACACACAAGAGCAGAATTACAGCTCCCACATAGAACGAATAGGTCACCGAATCGGGTATCACGCCCTCGGGAGCGATGTTGCTGATACCAAACCATGTGAAGAGGTAAGGGAAGAGGTATCCGACCAATGAGCCGGCATTGCAAAGCATACTCTGAATAGAGTAGGCCTTTGATTTCTGCTCCTCATTTACCATATCGCCCACCATCATCTTGAATGGCTGCATAGCCATATTGATTGAGGTGTCGAGCAGCATCAACATCACAAGGCCGAAAGACATAGCAGCCTTCACCGTGAGGTTGAAACTTCCCGAATTGGGCAGAAGTGCCATAACAAGCACAGCCACGATGGCTCCTACATAGAGGTAGGGCTTACGACGACCCCAGCGACACCAGGTCTTGTCACTCCATGTTCCGACCAGCGGCTGCACAATCATACCCATCAACGGGGGTAGAATCCAGAAGTAGCTCAAATCGTGCGGATCAGCACCGAGCGTAGCAAATATTCGGCTGATATTTGCACTCTGTAAGGCGTATGCAATCTGAACTCCGAAGAAGCCGAAGCTGAGGTTCCATAACTGCCAGAAAGATAGGTTTGGTTTTGTTGCCATTTTGTTACATTATATTAATAGTCATACAAAAATAAAATTCCATTATCAATCAACCAACCATAAACTGACGAATGGTAAAATAAACCGGACGAACGGTAAAAGCAAATAGACGAATATAAAATTATAAAAAGTAGAGGGAGTTAATATTAAAATATTTAAGAAATTACTTATCTACGCGATAATCATTTGGTTATATTCCACAAATAATCCAAAACGTTTTGAAATTTTGCAGAAACCAAAAAAATTGCTACCTTTATTCGGTATTTAAGGTTTTGCAGATGAAAAAGAGCTACTTTTCGACACCTGTCATCATACATCTGTTTGCACTTGCTCACGCCGTAATTGCGGCCGTCAGCCACTTCATTCACTATATGGATGCCGTGCCGCTGACGGTACTCACAATTGCGATGATTGTAATCATTGCCCTGCGACATAACCTGCGTACCGAGATAGTCGCTATTCTGACGCTTGCGGGTACTTTTATCGGCTATCTTGTAGGTACTTACGGAGGTATGCTCGTGGCGATGGCGATACCCTACCCTGCCCTCTCATCGGCCATAACGACAACCATCTTCACCGAGATACTCGGCTGGTCGGTATATGCCTTTGCCAACCTTAAAATCATTCAGGAGAAGTATCGTGCCGACTGGTCACCCTCGATGATGCAGATTTTATTTGTCGTGGTCGCCATTCTGCTATTCCGTATATCCTACACGCTGATATTCGACTCGGCCTACTTCTCGCAGGCGAGTATCTTTCCGGAGTTCCAGCGTCTGATGAAGCACGCACCGGCACTCCTGACAATGCTCTGTGCCAACATCTTCTTCGTCAGCACCCGCCAGCACAAGAAGCAGGAGACAAGAATCATCGGCACGACTCTCTTCGTCATTATACTGTCGGCTCTGCTGTCGGCCATAGTTTACTACAACTTCCCGTGGGGTAACGGCCACCACTTCGCTGCGATACCATTCCTGCGTATGTATGCGGTCATTCTGCTCTGCGACATTGTGGTCTATACGCTGAGTAAGCTCATCGCCTATGTAACCCTCTCGGAGACGCAGTTGCACGACGAACGAGGCAAGAAGCATCTTGCACAGTTCCAATACAATAAGTTGAAGATGCAGATTAACCCGCACTTCCTGTTCAACTCGCTGAACATACTCGATTTTCTGGTTCAGGAGGGCGAGAAGGAACGTGCCGGAGCCTTCATCCGCAAGCTGGCCGACTGCTATCGCTATATGCTCAAAACCGAGGACGAGTCGGTGGTTTCGCTGCGTGACGAGCTGGACTTTGCCCACAAATACTCCGACCTGTTAAGCGAACGCTTCGACCAGGGGCTTATCATCCACTACGAGATAGGGGAGGAGGCTCTCTCGCGTCTTGTCGTGCCGTGCTGCCTGCAACTGCTCATCGAGAATGCCACGAAGCACAATGTCGTGAATGCCGAGAAGCCGCTGACGGTGAGAATCGGCATCGAGGGCAATATGCTCTATGTGAGCAACAACCTACAACCACGACTCAGCACCCAGGCCTCTACGGGCAAGGGCCTTAACAACATACGCCAGCAATATCTCGACATATCGAACAAGGATATCATAATCGAAAACAACAAGGAGACATTTACTGTAAAAATTCCTTTACTATGAGACGCTATAACGTACTTATCGTAGAAGATGAACGACTTGCACAGGCCAACCTTAAAAGGGCCCTTGAACGCGATTTTGACGACATAAACATAGTAGGCACGCTGGACTCCGTGAGCAGCACCGTAGAGTGGCTGAAACGGGAGGAGAACCACGCCGACATAATCTTTATGGATGTGGAGCTGTCGGATGGTATGTGCTTTGACATATTCTCGCAGGTGGAGGTACGAAGCAAGGTTGTAATCACCACAGCCTTTGATAATTATGCTGTGAAGGCCTTCCGTATTAACAGCATTGACTATCTGCTCAAACCTATCAACAGCGAGGAGCTGGCTGCGGCCCTTGCACGCTGCCGCGAGCTTATATCGGCGAGCAGCGAGCCTACGGGCACGCCCCTCAACATCGACTCCCTGCGAGAGATTTTCTCGGCCGACACCACGACCTACAAGAAGCGTTTCATCGTGAAGTATGGTGACCGACTCACCATCATCGAGACCAAGCAGATTGCCTATTTCTACGTGGAGGACAAGAGTACCTATCTGGTGACAAACGAGAATCGCCGCTACATACTCGACTCGTCGCTGGATACTATCTCCGAGCAGGTCAATCCCGACACATTCTTCCGCATCTCGCGTCACTGCACACTCTCGATAGAGGCCATAACGGGCATATCGAAGCATCCGAGCAACCGCTTGAAGGTTACGCTTTCGCCCAAGCCCGACTTTGAGGTCTTTGTCAGCCGTAGTCGTACGACCGACTTTATGGAGTGGTTGGAGGGCAAATAGTCCGACCGACGACAAAGAAAACATCACAACAGAGATACGGACAACAGAAAGAGCCTACCCCACTTTGGGATAGGCTCTATGTTTTTCTTTACGAGGTTTATCAGATATCTTCTAAAAGCTACTGAAGCGGAACTCCAACACACGCGGCACGATGTTAGACGATGTCTCGTCACGGCCACGATACAATACGCGAACACCGAAGAAGTCCTTGTCGATATCGCGGTTAATCATCTCATCGGTGAGATAGAACGAGAGGATAGACTCATTCAAACCTACCGAGCCACTTGTCACATTCGCTGCGGGGTCAAGACCGCCATCGTGGTAGAGTTCGAGATAGAGGTAGCTGTCGGTGGTATAAAGCTCCTGGAAATAGCCCTGCTTCTCGGGGTTATACATCAGAACGAAGTCGTGCTCACTCTCATAGGTGCCACCGCTTGACGGATAGGTGAACTGGATGTTCAGATAGCGGTCGCGGGTGTATGTAAGGCCATAGCCCGTAAGCCAGCTCTTGTAGCCATCGGCAACCTCCTGATTATATGTCGCCTCGGCAGGCTTAATCTGAATTGGAATAACACTCTTCAACTCCAGCGAAGAGACGAAGTTATCGTCGCTTGAAGTCTTCTGCACAAAGTGAATGACAGCACGAGCCTCACCTGTCGCCTTATCGGGATAGTATGCACTCGCAGGGATATTACCCACGAGGTTCTCGCCCTTTACGATTGTAGCCTTCACACCATTGTCAAACATAACATACGAACCTGTCAGAGCATCGCCATCAACAATACTCGCCAGAGCAGAGCTTGTCGATGTTGTGCTGGTACCATAGAGGCACGAGGTCATCATCAGCGTCACGGCCGACAAGAGTGCTGCTACTGTAAAAAATCTCTTCATATATTCTCTTTTATTAGTTACTTACATATTCTGAACGCAAAGATACGCAAAATATTATTTTCCAACCCCATTCTTGCATTTTTTTACACCTTTTCAGCCACATAGCACAACTTTTCATTTGGAGTTCTCGTGCGTAACGCCTATCTTTGTCTTGTTATGAAAAACATTGTCTTTGATTTGGGGCGTGTAGTCTTCGCCCATAAGACCGAATATCGCACCGAGGAACGCAAGCGTTTCTTCTCGTATGTCAGCGAGTCGCCGATGCCGCAATTCTGGGTCGATTACGACAAGGGAGTATCCTCACTGGCAAAGGTTGCCGAGGATTTGGCGGCCTATCGTGGCGTGGATGTGGAGTATGCCCTATCGATGATTGAACAGTCCATAGGCTGGCAATCGACCATAGAGCCCACAGCGGCTCTGATACGCGACCTGAAAGCAGCGGGATACAGGCTCTATGTGCTGTCGAATATGTCGCGTGAGTTCATCGCCTTTCTGCGAGAGAAGGAGGTATATAAATACTTTGACGGCGAGGTCATCTCATGCGAGGAGGGCATCGTCAAGCCCGACCCCGCAATCTACCGCACGCTTATTGACCGCTACTCGCTGGATGTCAGCGAGACGATGTTTATCGACGACCGCCGCGAGAATGTCGCCGTCGCCGCTACTCTTGGCATCACACCCTTCCACTTCGACCGCGAGGATTGCGAGAAGAGCTGCAAGGAGTTGAGAGAGATGTTGCTGTAAAGGACAGAAAGTTTAAGGAATTTAATGAGTTTAGGGAGTTTAGAGAAACGCTAATCATATTTGTTGCGTAATCACTAACCTCCCTAAATTCTCTAAAATCCCCATTCAAGAATTTTGAATTAACAAAAAATCACTTTTAAGCGAGCTATTTTGAGGCTGCTCGCAGTTGGATAAACCGCAGCATACTTGGCGTATGTGAGGATTTAGACAACAAGGCAGACGCCAAAAGAGCCACATTCCCCGTAAGAAAAAAATCACTTTTAAGCGAGCTATTTTGAGGCTGCTCGCAGTTGGATAAACCGCAGCATACTTGGCGTATGTGAGGATTTAGACAACAAGGCAGACGCCAAAAGAGCCGCTTAAAATGATTTTCCAAACAAAGAGAGTCGCCCCACGAGGACGACTCTCTTATGTTATTGCCTTGCGGCAAATGTATATCTACTACTTCTGGTTCAAAGCAGCGTGAGCAGCAGCCAGACGTGCGATAGGCACACGATAAGGCGAGCAGCTTACATAGTTCAAACCTGCATAGTGGCAGAACTCTACTGATGAAGGCTCACCACCGTGCTCACCGCAGATACCGCACTTCAAGTCGGGACGAGTGCCACGGCCCTTGAATACAGCCTCGCGTACCAGCTGACCAACACCGTTGCGATCCAAAATCTGGAATGGGTCATTCTTCAAGATACCCTTATCGAGATATACGGGCAAGAACTTCGCGATATCGTCACGAGAGAAGCCCAAAGTCATCTGTGTAAGGTCGTTTGTACCGAATGAGAAGAACTCGGCAACCTCGGCAATCTGGTTAGCTGTAACAGCAGCACGAGGAACCTCAATCATTGTACCTACCAGGTAGTCAATCTTGTCGTTACGCTCTGCGAATACCTCGTTAGCAACGCGGTCGATAACATTCTTCTGATAACGCAACTCCTTGTGGTTACCTACCAACGGAACCATAATCTCAACCTTCACGTCGATACCTGTTGCCTTAACGTTCATTGCAGCCTCGATAATAGCTCGTGCCTGCATCTCGGTAATCTCGGGATATGTGTTACCCAAGCGGCAACCACGGTGACCCAACATAGGATTCACCTCGTGCAAGTACTCAACCTTGGCAGCAACAGCCTCGTATGTGATGCCCAACTCCTCGGCCATCTCACGCTGCTCCTTCTCGGTGTTAGGAGCAAACTCGTGCAAAGGTGGATCGAGCAGACGAACGATAACGGGATAACCCTTCATAGCCTTGAACAAGCCCTCGAAGTCACCACGCTGCATAGGAAGCAACTTATTGAGTGCTACACGGCGACCATCCTCATCATCAGCCAGAATCATCTCGCGAACAGCCTTGATACGCTCGCCCTCGAAGAACATATGCTCTGTACGGCAAAGACCGATACCCTCGGCACCAAATGCGAATGCCTGCTCTGCATCACGAGGAGTATCAGCATTAGCACGAACCTTCATAGTAGCGTACTTGCCTGCCAACTCCATCAACTGACCGAAGTCACCACTCAAATCAGCATCCTTGGTAGCAACCTGACCGAGGTAAACCTCACCTGTTGAACCGTTCAATGAAATCCAGTCGCCCTCCTTAATCTCAAAGCCATTAACCTTGATTGTGCGAGCCTTATAGTCGATATTCAACTCACCAGCACCTGATACGCAGCACTTACCCATACCACGAGCCACAACGGCAGCGTGTGAAGTCATACCACCGCGTGCAGTCAGGATACCGGCAGCATCCAACATACCCTTCAAATCCTCGGGAGATGTCTCGATACGAACCAAAACAGCCTTCTTGCCTGTCTCTGCCAAAACCTTCTCGGCATCCTCGGCGAAGAATACTACGGGACCTGTGGCAGCACCCGGAGATGCGGGAAGACCCTTAACGATAACCTTCGCATTCTTAATAGCGGTCTTATCGAATACGGGGTGCAACAACTCGTCCAACTTGGCGGGCTCGCAACGCAAAACAGCGGTCTTCTCGTCAATCAAGCCCTCACGCAACATATCCATTGCGATCTTAACCATTGCGGCACCTGTACGCTTACCGTTACGGCACTGCAACATCCAGAGCTTACCGTCCTGAATAGTGAACTCGATATCCTGCATATCCTTGAAGTAGGTCTCCAAGTGGTGCTGAATCTCGTTAAGCTCGGCATATACGGTAGGCATAACCTCCTCCAATGAAGGATACTTCGAAGCACGCTCCTCCTCAGAGATGTTCTGTGCCTTTGCCCAGCGGCGTGAGCCCTCGATAGTAATCTGCTGGGGAGTACGGATACCTGCAACAACGTCCTCACCCTGTGCATTTACAAGGTACTCACCGTTGAAGATGTTCTCACCTGTCGCAGCGTCGCGAGAGAAGGCAACACCTGTTGCAGAGTTCTCACCCATATTACCAAATACCATTGCCTGAACTGATACGGCAGTACCCCACTCTGCGGGGATATTATTGAGCTTACGATAGAGAATAGCTCGTTCGTTCATCCAAGAGCCGAACACTGCACATACAGCACCCCACAACTGCTCCCAAGGGCAAGTAGGGAAGTCCTTACCGGTCTGTGACTTAACAGCAGCCTTGAACTTTGCAACCAACTCCTTCAAATCCTCAACAGTAAGGTCGGTGTCCATCTTCACGCCACGCTTCTCCTTCTGCTCCTCGATGATAACCTCGAAAGGATCCTGATCCTCCTTTGATACGGGCTTCATACCCAATACAACGTCACCGTACATCTGTACAAAACGACGATAAGAGTCCCAAGCGAAACGAGGATTGCCAGAGAGCTTCGATACAGCCTCAACAGCCTCGTCATTCATACCGAGGTTGAGGATAGTATCCATCATACCGGGCATTGAAGCACGAGCACCTGAACGAACTGATACGAGCAAAGGAAGCTCCTTGTCGCCGAACTTACGACCTGTGAGGTTCTCGATATTTGCGATAGCCTTCTCAACTTCGGGCTTCAACAACTCGATAACCTTCTCCTTACCGTGCTTGTAGTACTCGGTACATACATCGGTAGTGATAGTGAATCCCGGAGGTACGGGAATACCGATGAGGTTCATCTCTGCAAGGTTTGCACCCTTACCACCGAGCAACTCTCTCATCTTACCATTACCCTCGGCCAGCTTGTTACCGAAGGTATAGACGCGTTTTACATCTGCCATAATTGTTCTGTTTTTAATGTTTTGTATAATAATTCCGATATTTCGTTACAAATTCAATCCTTCACTCTTTCAAACTCGCAAATTTATAAAAAAATTCCTCAATATGCAAACAATTAGTCAAAATATAGACATACGGGCAGATACAAAGAGTAGCCACCCTCATATTTTCCGCCCCGATAGGTAGGTTTGGGATATCCTCTCCTATCGAGCAGCCACCGCTTGATATAGACCTTGCAACGGTCGGCATCTCTCATATCGGTAGCCACGCGGTGGGTCATTACCCAACGGTCGCCCTTGACCGCTGTACCATAGCCCGACTGCTCGTACTGCGAGGTTGCATCACGCAAGCCAAGCTGTTTGAAATCAGCCTCATACATCTCGCCAAGCACTATTACCGAGCACTCGCTGTTGCGTTGTCGCACCCGACTTATGATATGCTCCAAACGACGGGGACGCCGTGCTATAATGATAGCAATTTTCCGACCCTCAGCCTCGCCCACAACAGCATCTTTGCCTGCCGACACGCTGCCCATAGCCATCTCGCCCTCGACACACAACGCATAGCCATACTCCTCAACGCGTACAGGGAGAAACATATCGCCATAGTAGAGCAATGCAAAGTCCATTCCCAAACCGAAATCCGACGTGCGATGCAGATAGGCATAGTCGGCCTTGCACGCCTCCGTCAGGTCACGCACAACCTGCTCATTCTCGACACCGCACAACGCCACAAGAGGCATCGCCATAGAGTCCAGCACCGCCGCCGTATTTGCTATCTTGCGGGCATAGCGGTCGGCACTCCAACCAAGTGAGCCAGAGGGAGTATAATCTCTGTCGTCGTAGAACTTCGAGGGTATGGTGTCGTAGAGCTTATCCACATCGTAGAGGGCTATGCCGAGTGATGGTTGTGTCACAACATCCACCGCTTTCACCGCAGATTTTACCGCAGGCTGTGCCGCAGCATCCGCCGCAAACGACACCGCAAACGCCAATGCACACAGCACAACGAAAAAGAGTCTTTTCACAGGGTTACACCTCATCGCTTCACGCTATTACTTAATTACCACTCTTTAATCCCGCTATGCGGTCTTTTCCTCCTTCGCACCTCGGCAATTCAAACACATTTGATTGCTCTCGGTTTGGCGTCGGTTAATCCTGCTATGCAGGCTTTTAGTTGAGTTTTCTTCTTGGGGAGTAACAGGAGTAACAGTAGTAACACCCCTGTTACTCTGTTACTCTGTTAATCTGTTAATCTGTTAATCTGTTAATCCCGCTATGCGGTCTTTTCCTCCTTCGCACCTCGGCAATTCAAACACGTTTGATTGCTCTCGGTTTGGCGTCGGTTACCCCTATTAATCCTGCCAAGCAGGCTTTGTGTCGGGTTATATTTTGAACCCTCTTTTATCTATCGAAAAAACGGTTGCAGAGCATACCGCCCCACAACCGTCTTATCACTATTTACTCTTTACAGCATTGCCCACAAGGGTTATAGGCGTACCCGTACCCTTAATCTCATACTTCTGGTCGAAATAGACCGTTGCTGTCGTATTCAGCGGCACAAGCACCTGCAAGGTAATCTTGTCGCCGTGTCGTCGCCACGATGAAGCTATATCACCCCGTACCGACTTATAGCTTGCCTTTGCCCAATCCAGACCCTCGGGGAAGGCGGGGCGTATGATGATATGGCTGAAACCGGGCTTGTCACGGTCATACTGGATACCCGCTATGTGGCTGTGCATCCACGCCGCAATGTCGCCAAAGAATACGTGGTTGGCCGACGAGTCGCGGAATGTGTCGCGTATAGCCCACGTTTCGAGAGGTGTCGTGAAGCCACTCTCTATCCAGTTACCCCACGAGGGGCGTTTGGTCTGTGTCGCCAGACGATAGGCTGTATCCACATAGCCGTAATCGACCAGCATACGCAGGGTATATTTGCTGCCTAAAAGGCCGAAGTCGCAGACGTAGCCACTCTCCACCACAGCCTCATTGAGGCGTGCAGCGACCTTTTCACGCAGGTTTTCGGGAGCAAAGCCCAAAGCCAGAGGCAGGGCCTGTGCTGTAATCTTACCTATTGAATATACGCCCGTCTCGACATTCAGGAACTTATTGTTGATATACTTCTGCAACTCCTTGGCCTTCTTCGCATAGCGTTCGGCATCCTCCGTCTTGCCCAATATCTTGGCGAAGCGTGCCATCAGCGTATTGTCATAGTAGTAGAACGCCGCCGCCGTATAGTCGTTGGGGGTCTGCGTCTGCCAGAAGCACCAGTCGCTGAGTCCGTAGGCGATTACGCCCTCCTCATTCTCGCGACCTCGGAGGTATTCCAGATAGCGTTGGCAAGTGGGATATATCCTGCGTATTGAGCTCTCATCGCCGTAGTAGTTATACAAGGCATCGGGGATGATAAACATCACAGCGTCCCACACAGGGCCAATCCAGTCGGCAAAGCCCCACGCCGTGCCGGGTATGACGCCCGAGATGGAGCCATCCTCACGCTGGTTATCGACAATGTCGTCAATCCACTTCTCGTAGGCGAGGATAGCGTCATAGTTGGTCAGGGCTATATCTATGCTGATGTGAGCATCGGCCGTCCAGCCATTCTTCTCACGCTGCGGGCAGTCGGTAGGTATGCCGTGCAGGTTGCTCAGATATGAACGGCGTACGGCACGCCACAGCTTGTTCCACATCTCGTTGGAAGAGTCAAACTCACCGATAGACTTGACGTCGGTATGGATAAAGTGAGCCGTAAGAGAGCTCTCGTCCAGCTCTATGGGTCGGTCGGCACGCACCGTGACATACTGGAAGCCGTTATAGTGGAAGCGAGGCGTGAACTCCTCATACTCGTCGCCACCCTTCAAGGTGTAGATGTCGGTCTGGAATACGGCATCGCCCACAGGGTGTGCATAGATGGCTATGTTGGCCATCTCCACCGAGCCGTCCTGACGCTTCAACTCGCCGTGCTCCATAGTGATACGCGTACCTCTCTCGCCCTTCACGCGGAGGGTGCATACGCCAGCCATATTCTCGGCAAACGAGAATACATACTCTCTATCGGAACGCTTATCCACCTTGACAGGCTTGCAGTGCTCGGTAGCTCGTATCGGGGGCATCTGCTGCGACAGGAGAAGGTCCGAGGGAGCCTCCACCTCCACAGCCTCGGGGTAGGCCGTATCGTCAAACGACGGATTACACCACCCCTCCACATCGAGGCGTGCATCGACCACGTCGCCCGCATATATCACATTGCCCACAACGGCTCCCGTAGTCGTACGCCACGACTTATCCGACACCACAACATCGCGACTGCCGTCAGCATAGTCGATATGCAGCTCGCAAATCATACGGGGACGATTACGCCACGGGGCACTCTCATACTGCCACACGGTCATACCCGTATATTCGTTATAGAAGCCGTTACCGAGGGTCGAGGTTATGACATTGCGTCCCGCCTGCACCTTGTCGGTAACATCGTAGGTCATATAGAGGTTACGCTTGTCGTACTGCGTGAAGCCCGGTGAGAGCCAGTCATCCGACACCCTCACGCCGTTTATCATCGCATCGTAGTAGCCCGCAGCACTGATGTAGAGCATAGCACGCTGCACCTCGCCCTTCACCTCGAAACGCTTGCGAAGCATAGGTGCGGGGCGGTGATTCTTATCCTTCTGGTCGGTAATCCACTTCGCCTGCCACCTCTCGCCCAGCAGCTTGGCCGTAGAGAACCACTGCACATCGCTACGCAGCTGCTCGCCACCCAGTCCGTTATATATTCGCACCTGCCAGCAGTAACGCTTGTGAGGCTCCAAACCTATGGTGAGCATATCTATACGCTGCTTGTCGGTGTTGATGCGACCGCTGGTCAGAAGGCAGGTATATGCCCTTTTCAGGTCCTCCTCATTCTCGGCCACACGCACCTCGGCGGTGAGCTGTTCAAAGCCCTTCTCCCTTGCACCCTGTGCGGCATAGGCCCACGTGAAGCGGATACGGCTCTTGTCGATGAAGAGAGGCTCTACGCTATATTCGCAACGCATATCGACGATGTCGATACGGCGATTTTGTGCCTCGGCACTGTTTGACAGCATAGTGGTTGCCACAAGGAGCATCACACTATACAGCAGAAAACGAAATCTATTCATAGGTAAAATGTTTGGTTATCAGTTTAATATCCTCCGACAGCTATGTGTGAGGTATAGCTGCCTATATTCACATAACGCAAATATAGCAAAAAAAGTGTAAAACTGCAAATATGGCAGCAGGAGTGATAGTAGTAACAAACAGTAACAAGTAGTAACAGGAGTAACAAGTAGTAACACCCCTGTTACGCTGTTACGTTGTTACGCTGTTACGCTGTTACGTTGTTACGTTGTTACGTTGTTACTTTTTTAGTGAGTTTAGAGAATTTAGGGACTATGCAAAAGCCTCCTTAACTTCCCTAACCTCCTAATAATCGTCACTCTGAGGGAGCAACGCCCGACGTGAGAGTCTTTTATTGTGTCGAGGGTATCTCTCTCTTTACCACCTTTTGGTGTCAAAAGGTGGAGCCAAAACCACTGCGAGATAACTTTTTGGGAATAACCCACTTACCTCGGTAAAACAGACGCATAGCGATTTTAACCCGACACAAGGTCGGATTAGTCTCGTTGCTGAAAAAGTAACGAAACAAATGCTCAGAATGACGTTACAAGCCTAAACGATATAATTCCGAAATAGTAACAGCGTAACAGCGTAACAGCGTAACAAGGGTGTTACTACTGTTACTGTTTGTTACTGTTTGTTACTCTCTGACAAGGAGAGACCAGAGAGATTAAGTAACTTAATGATTTTAAGGGGTTTAGAACAACTTTTACATAGCCCCTAAACTCCCTAAAAAGAGTAACAGCGTAACAGCGTAACAGCGTAACAAGGGTGTTACTCCTGTTACTGTTTGTTACTCCTGTTACTCAACCCAAACAAAAAAAAGCGGTCGAGAATGACCCCAACCGCCCATAACTATCTATCTCGCTGCCACCCTACTCGGCAACGGCGAACTTAAAGCCCTGAATCTTGTTCCAGTCGCCTCGTGTGAAGTCGGGGAACTTGACAGGCATACTGTTATGCTTTGCCGATGTACCCGACAACTCACCTACGCAGCTCCACTCGGCAGCATCATATACATCCTGGTCCAGAGGCAGACCATTCTGCAAGCAATAGACCAGACGATAGTCCATAACGAAGTCCATACCGCCGTGACCTCCTACCCTACGAGCCTTCTCCTCAATCTCCTGATGAATGGGGTGCTTGTAGTAACGCATAAGAGCATCAAACACCTCACGCGACACGAAGCCGTGATAGCTGGTGTGGGGTGCCGAGGGGTGAACATCAGCCGGGAGCTGACCCTCGTCAAAGGTGAAGCCCTCAACGGGATACTTGTTTGCGAAGCCCTTCGAACCGGTAATCTGATAGAGGCGGTTATAGGGACGCGGAGTATATACATTGTGCTGAATCTCAATGGTCTGACCCTGCTCGGTGCGGATAAGTGTGTGTGTATGGTCGCCATTGGCGAACTCATCGACACCCATCTTCTCCTTGGCAAGCTCCAAGCCTACAACCGACTTGGTATCCATAGCCACGAGGTGTGTGAGACGGTTGCCTCGGTGAATGTTAAGTACCTGACATACAGGGCCGAAGCCGTGTGTAGCGTAGTTGTCGCCACGGTGCTTCTGGTTGAAGTCCAGACGCCAGTTCTCGTAGTAGAGATCCCAGTGTGGGCGGAGGTTGTGGATATAAGCACCCTCGACGTGCAAAATCTCGCCAAACAGACCCTGCTGTGCCATATTGAGAGCTGTCATCTCGAAGAAGTCGTAGCAGCAGTTCTCCAACATCATACAGTGGCGGCGAGTACGTTCCGAGGTATCAACCAGCTGCCAGCACTCGGCTACATTGACTGCCGCAGGAACCTCCACAGCGACGTGCTTGCCGTGCTCCATAGCATAGACGGCGATAGGCACGTGATTAACCCAGTCGGTGCAGATGTAGATAAGGTCGATATCATCTCTCTCGCAGAGAGCCTTGTAGCCCTCACGGCCCGTATAGGCATCAGCCTTGGGGAAGCCCGCACGGTCCAGAATAGCCTGTGTAGAGGCTACGCGGTCGGCCTCGACATCGCACAAGCCCTTAATCTCCACGCCCTCGATATGCACGAAGCGTTCAACAGCACCATAGCCACGGCCACCCAAGCCTATGAAGCCCACTCTAACCACGGGGATAGGGTCGGCAGCATAGCCCAGCATAGACTCCTGACCCGGAGCACGCTGTGGCTCGTCAAAGACAATCATACCATTCTCGAAAGAGTAGTTGTCGCCCGCAATCTTCACGCTATGACCACAACCCTGCAAAGCCACCATAGAGAGCAGCAATGCACAAAGAACAAAAAAACGGTTAAGTTTCATAACAGATTATAATAGTTTAAGTAATTTTCCGGTCAAAGATAAGCATTTTTCGCCATTTATCCAAACCCTGCAAGCCCTTTACAGCAGCTTCTTCTTTGAGGGTATGACGACAAAGTCCTTCAAATAGAAGGGCTCAAAATAGGCTATATCCTCCTTCTCGCCGCGTTGCAGTTTCTCCTCGGCCAGACGAGCAAGACCACGAGCCGAAGGCACTACATTGGCATATACAGCATCCGACAGCAGCTCGCAGCACTTGGCAGCTCCATTGCCGAAGATAATCATCTGACGCTTCTCACGCCACGCCTGAAAGCTCTCCGCCGTAACCACCTCGGCACTCACCTCCGACAAAGGCTCTCCCTCGGCCGAGAACATCTGCGTATATACCTCCATACGGCGTGCATCGACCATAGGACAGAGGTACGACTCCTCCCAGCCCTCGATGGGCAGGATACCCGCCTCGTGGTCCTCACGAGCCACCTCGACAAGAGCATCCAGCGACCCTACCGACACCAATGGTATGTTGAGTCCGTAGCACAAGCCCTTGGCGAAGCTCACACCTATACGCAGACCTGTATATGAGCCAGGGCCCTTGCCCACAGCCACAGCATCCAGCTCGTCGGCACGGACATCGGCCTCGTGGAGCATCTCATCGACAAATACGGCGACCTTACCGGCGTGGTCACGACCCTCATCACTCTCACGCAGAGAGATTATCTCGCCATCGCGGGCAAGACCCACCGAGCAGATGTCGGTACCGGTTTCTATGCAAAGTATTAGTGACATATATTGGTTAATTCAAAATTCAAAATTCAAAATTATTAAATGACGCAACAGTCTTCTTGGCAACCTCTATTTTCCTCTTATAACAGCCTCTTATAACAGCCTAATCCAAAAACTTCAAATTCCAAAATCAATTTTGAATTTTGAATTTTGAATTTTGAATTCGCCTATATCAATCCATAGTGCTGCAACGCGGCCTCTATGCCGTCGTCATCCACCGACAGCGTGACATAGTCAGCCACAGCCTTCAACTCCTCGCAGGCATTGCCCATCGCAACACCTATGCCTGCATCCCTCACCATAGGCACATCGTTGCCGCCGTCACCAAAGGCCATAGCCTCCCGCAGCGACAAGCCGTAGTACTCCATAACCTTACTGATACCCACCGACTTATCGACACCACGCAGGTTGATATCCATAAAGGTCTCTACCCAGCGTGAAGCGACACACTCCGCGAGAAAGGGCATAATCTTCGCCTCTGTGTCGGCGTCGATGTAGGGGCACATCTGCAAGACGGGTTGCGTGGCGACAACCTCCCTTAAATCGGCCACCGTAGGCTCTATGGCAATCATATCGGCAATCGTACGCACCCTCTCGCCTATATGGCTGACGAAGATATCCTCGTGCGTCATCACAGCCGACTGAAAGCCATACTTACGTTCCAACGCCCACACCTTCTCGACCACCTCGCGAGGAAAAGCCCTCTCGAAGATAACCTCGCCCTCGGCGGTGATGCAGTAGCTGCCATTGACCGTGACGTAGCCATCGACCTCGATATCCTCCACCACCTCGGTATGACGCATCAGACGCCCCGTAGCGATAAAGACCTTGATGCCCTGCTCACGCAGGCGTATGATAGCACGGCGTGCAGAGTCGGGCACTGTGTGGCTCCGAAAGCTCACTAACGTACCGTCTATGTCGAAGAATACGGCCTTGATATTGTGGTTGTTCATCTGTCGTTACTTATAGCGTTTCATCGCCTTGTCCATCTCGCGGCGGGCATCATTCTCTTTGAGGTACTCACGCTTGTCGTATGCCTTACGGCCACGAGCCAAGCCGATGACCACCTTGGCATAGCCCTTCTCGCTGAGGAACAGACGCAGTCCCACCACCGTCAGGCCCTTATCCTGAAGGCTGCGTTGCAGTTTAGTGAGCTCCTTGCGTTGCAGCAGGAGCTTTCTGTCACGCTTGGGTGCGTGGTTGTTACACGTTCCCCAGCCATACTCCGCCACATTCATACCGCGTATCCACAGCTCGCCTCTATCGAAGTAGCAGTAGCAGTCGGTCAGCGAGGCCTTACCCAGACGTATGGACTTTATCTCGGTGCCGACAAGCACAATACCCGCCACATACTCCTCCAAAATCTCGTAGTCGAAGGTAGCTCGCTTGTTTCGTATGTTTATGTTTTTATAGTCTGCCATATTCCTATTACAACTTCATCTGGCACTCTTTTTGCCACTTTTCGGGTGGCAGGGCCGGATAAAGGTAACTAATTCTTTTATCTTTTGATTGTTTTACAACACATCTTTCTGTTTATTTTCTGTTTGCACACGGTATGCGTCGCGAGACGTATACGCCTCCGGTCTCTGCCCTTTTTTGTCTGACCGTGCGCCTCATTAGAGTATCAGTCGGCGACTCAGCTTGGCAAGTTGCAACTTGGTACCGTTCAGTCGGTTGAGTATCTTCATAACCTCTGCCTCCTCTTCGTCCGACAGCTCCTCCTGCAACCTCTGATGCTGCACCCTTATCAGGCGGTCGATGACCTTCGACTGATAAATCAGAATCACCTTCGGCACACCCGCAGCCAGCAGCTCCACCTCCGACTCAATGTGCACCTCCTTGCGTCGCCACAAATCACTCGCCACATACATATCGTCCGACGTGAGCAAATCAACTGCCACATCGCACACCTCCGGAAGGTAGTGATTGACAAAGTGCTGCTGTGGTATCTCCACGCCCACGCCGCTGCGTTGCCACAACTCGCGATAGGTCTCATATAACTCTCTGAGGGCCTTGTCCTGCAACTCTATCTTATCCCTGTCGAGGGTGGTGAATATATACTCCGCAACATTTATCGGCACATACTCCTTGCCCTCCTTCTGCTCGAAGTACTTATGTCCCGACTTCAACAGATACTTCACAATCTCCTTTTCCAGAGCATCCTCGCCACTGCCACCTGCCTGACTGCCCTGCACATTGACCTCGACACCCTGCTCCTCGCGTATGAGAGCCTGCTGACGGCGTACAAACTCCATAGACTCCTTGTCGGCGGTCTTGCTCACGCGACGACGTGCCACCTCGCTGATAAGCACATTCTCGTCAGCATCCATAATGCGGGCACACTCCTTCGTGAATACCGAACGCTGTATGGCATCCTCGACAAGAGCTATCGACCCAACCATATCGGCTATAACCTCGCCTATGCGTATGGGGTCGCCTGCGGCATCCTTCATCAGAAGTTTGGCCTTGAACGAGAGGAAGTCCTCCTCGTGGGTGCGTATATACTCCTGCACCTCGTCGGCCGTATGGCTACGGGCAAACGAGTCGGGGTCCTCGGGCTCGGGCAGCAGCACCACTCGCACATTCATACCCTCTTTCAGGATGATGTCGATGCCTCGCAGTGAAGCCTTCTGACCCGCAGGGTCGCCGTCGTAGATGATTGTTATGTTACGCGTGAAGCGATGCAGCAACTGCACCTGCTCGACCGTAAGCGACGTACCCGACGACGAGACAACATTCTCTACACCAGCCTGATGCATCGAGATAACATCGGTGTAGCCCTCGACCATAATCACAGCATCGTGCTGCTGGATGGCTCGCTTGGCGAAGTAGAGGCCATATAGCTCGCGTCGCTTGTTGTATATCTCACTCTCGGGCGAGTTCTGATACTTCGCCACCTGCTTGTCGGTACGCAGCGTACGGCCACCAAAACCCACTACACGACCCGATATGTTGTGTATGGGGAACATCACGCGGTCGCGGAAGCGGTCATACAGACGGCCGTCACTCTCGCGTTTCAGCGAAAGACCCGTAGAGAGCAGAAACTCCTCCTTATAACCCGCCTGCAACGCCGCAATCGAGATATCATCGCCACGCGATGAGCAGAAACCCAGACCGAATTTGCGAATGGTAGCATCGGTAAAACCACGCTTCTGCGAGAAGTAGGAGATACCCACGGCACGACCCTCGCTGTTACCCGTGAGGTACTTGGCAAAATACTCCGCCGCCCAGCCATTCAGGGCGAACATACTCTCGCGGTTGTCGTTGCGACGCACATCCTCCTCGGTGAGAGCCCTCTCCTCGACCTCGATGCCGTAGCGTTTTGCCACCACCTTCAACGCCTCGGGGTAGGATATGCCCTCCTGCTCCATAACGAAGGTAACGGCATTGCCTCCCTTGCCACATCCGAAGCACTTATAGACACCCTTCGCCGGTGATACCATAAACGAGGGGGTCTTCTCCTGATGGAAAGGACAACACGCCTGATAATTCACGCCCTTGCGTTTCAGCGTGACATAGTCGCCAATAATCTCAACGATATTGGCAGCGGCATAAATTCTATCTACGGTCTGACGGTCAATCATAGCCTACAAAGATACGATAAATTAATCAATATTTCAAATTTTATCACTATCTTTGCGACCGACTATTATATATATAATGTAATATGCACAAATCAGGATTTGTTAATATCATAGGAAACCCCAATGTGGGTAAATCAACGCTGATGAATGCCTTGGTGGGCGAACGCCTCTCGATTATCACATCGAAGGCACAGACCACGCGTCATCGCATTATGGGCATCGTCAATGGCGAGGACTTTCAGATTGTCTATTCCGACACTCCGGGTATCCTGAAACCCGCATACAAGTTGCAGGAGTCGATGATGAACTTTGTCGAGGGTGCGGTAGATGATGCCGACGTAATACTCTATGTAACTGACACCGTGGAGGATAGCACACGACAGGAGAGCATTGTCAGTCGCATAGCCCGCAGCGGAATACCTACCATAGTGGTAATCAACAAGCTGGACCTTACAACGCCCGACCACTTGGAGGAGATAGCTTCACGCTGGGCGGAGCATCTGCCCGAAGCGGTCATCATACCCTGCTCGGCGAGGGAGAAGGTGGGCATAAACGGCGTGCTGGCGGCCATTCTGGAACGCCTGCCCGAGGGTGAACCCTTCTACGACAAGGATACACTGACGGACAAGACGCTGCGTTTCTTCGCTTCGGAGATTATCCGCGAGAAGATATTGCTGAACTACGACAAGGAGATACCCTACTGCTGTGAGATTGAGATAGATACATACAAGGAGGAGCCTGCTATCGACCGCATATCGGCAACGATATATGTCGCCCGTCAGTCACAAAAGGGCATCGTCATAGGTCACAAGGGCGAGAGGCTCAAACGCGTGGGACAGCAGGCGAGAATAGATATGGAGCAGTTCCTCGGCAAGAAGGTCTTTTTGCAGCTCTTCGTGAAGGTGCAGGAGGACTGGCGTAACAACACCCGACAGTTGCAGCGATTCGGGTATGAGATGAAATAGAAGAGGGGAATTCAAAATTCAAAATTTAAAATTTAACCGACGCCAAACCGAGGGCAATCAAACTTTGTTTGAATTGCCGAGCAGGAGCAATTAAAAGCCGACCTTGTGCCGGATTAAAACTAAAAAACATACTTTTTCGGGTATTTTTGCGTTAGACAAAGCAGATGACGTTGAGCAACGACATACGACGCTGGATAGCGAGGGCGACACTCTCGCTGGTGCTGTTATGCTCTTTTACGCACGCCTCGGCACAGTACGACAAGGAGTACTTCTACTATATGGGCCGTCACTTTATGATGAATGACGACTACTATCAGGCCATACGCACGCTGAACGTGCTGCTACGCTTCGACGAGGATGCCCACGAGGGTTACTTCCTGCGAGGCATCGCCAAGTACAACCTCGAAGATCTGCTCGGTGCCGATGCCGACTTCTCCACCGCCATAGAGAAGAACCCCGTATTCACGAAGGCCTACACCTATCGAGCCATCACGCGTTCGCGGCTGGGTAACTACGACGACGCACTGCAAGACTTCCATCAGGCCATAGAGCTGCGTCCCGACCTGCCGGGTCCCTATTACAGCCGAGGTGTCACACGCCTGCTGAACAAGCAATACGACAAGGCTATCGAGGATTTCGATATGTTCCTGCGAAAGGAGAAGAAGGTGGCCGATGCCTACGTCAATAGAGGCGTCTGCTATCTGCAACTGCGTGATACAGTGCGTGCCTACGAGGATTTCAGCACAGCCATACGCACCAACCGCGAGGACCCCAACCCCTACAATCGCCGTGGTGCCCTGCTTATGGAGCAGCGTCGCTACGCCGAGGCCGAGGAGGACCTCAACACTGCCATACGCCACGACTCGACATATCTCTTGTCGTTCTTCAACCGAGCATTGGTCTATAACTATACCAACCGGCCCTTGCAAGCCCTCAGCGACTTCGACCACGTCATAGCATTGGACTCCACGTCGTCGCTGACATACTTCAATCGTGCCATTCTGCGTCAGCAGATAGGCGACTACAACCGAGCCTTGGAGGACTACAACCGCGTGGCACACTACTCGCCCGACAATGTGCTGGTATATTACAATCGTGCGGGTCTGCACCTGCAACTCGGCGACCTTACGCAATCTACCGAGGACTACACGCGTGCCATAGAGCTATACCCCGACTTCGCCAATGCCTATCTCGGCCGTAGCCATGTGCGTCTATTGATGGGCGATAGGAAGGGTGCTTCGGCAGACCACCGCGAGGCACAACGCAAGATAGCCGAATACAAGGAGAGGCTCACCGATACCACCTACTCAATCTATGCCGACACGACGCAACGCTTCGACAAGTTGCTATCGTTTGAGGCACGCACGACGCGTAATTTCGAGAGCCGTGCCGAGCAGTCGGGAGCCACCATCGAGAGTGATTTGCACCTGCTGCCACTCTATAAGTTCACGCTTATCGAGGCCGACTCGGCACTTACAGCCACCCGCAAGGCATACCACGCCCAACGCCTCATTGACTTTGAGCAGCGTCTGGATGACAGGCGTATGATACTATCACGCCATAAGAGCAACCTCTCGCCCGACACACTTGTTGCGATGGACAGAGCCATAGCCCAACGCCAAAGGGAGGAGAGCTCATCGTGGCTGCTCTACTTCCAGCGAGCTATCACGCAGTCGCTTATCAAGCAATACACCAACGCTGTGGCGACCCTCTCGCTGGCTATTCAGGAGAACCCCGCCAACCCATTCCTCTACATCAACCGCAGCACCACGCGTGCCGAGATGATAGACTTCATATCGTCGATAGATAACTCCTTCCAGCGTATATCGATAGACTCCGACCCCGCCAACCGCCTGCGTCAGTCGTCGTCACGCACCTACAACTACGACGATGCTATTGAGGATATAACCAAGGCGATAAAGCTATACCCCGACTTCGCATACGCCTACTACAACCGTGCAGGTCTGTATGCCATCTCGGGTCGTCTGCCCGAGGCCTACGACGACTATACGCGAGCCATAGAGCTTAATCCTGCGTTTGGCGATGCCTACTACAATCGCGGCCTGGTGCAGATATTTATGAAGGATACGCGTAAAGGCTGCCTCGATTTGTCGAAGGCAGGCGAGCTGGGCGTGGAGAATGCCTACGAGGCTTTGAGGTATTATAGCGAGTAAGGGAGGGGAATTCAAAATTCAAAATTCAAAATTCATAATTCGTAATTCATAATTAAGGCTGACATACCATAAAATAAAATTCAAAATAAATACACAAACATAAAATTTATAAAAACTATGACTCAAACTTTACAACAAAAACTCAACGACAAGGCGTGGGCTCGCTGGACGGCGATGTTGCTTATCGCACTTATGATGCTCTTCGCCCACATGTTCGTTGATGTAATCTCTCCTTTGAAGGAGCTGATTCAGGTGCAGCGTGGCTGGACCTCTGATGTCTTCGGCACATACGCCGGCTCGGAGTATCTGCTCAACGTGTGGGGCTTCCTCATCGTGGCAGGTATCATTCTCGACAAGATGGGTATCCGCTTCACGGGTGAGCTCTCGGCAATACTTATGCTCGCAGGAGCCTCAATCAAGTATTACGCCGTAAGCGAAGCCTTTATGGGTTCAGGCTTGGAGGCTTGGCTCAACTCTTGGTGGGTGGCTATGCCCGCAAGTGCCAAGCTCGCATCGCTGGGCTTTATGATCTTCGGCTGTGGCTGCGAGATGGCAGGTATCACAGCATCGAAGGCTCTGGCCAAGTGGTTTGAGGGTAAGGAGATGGCCCTGGCTATGGGTTTGGAGATGGCTCTGGCACGCATCGGTGTATTCTTCATCTTCACCATCTCGCCCCGCGTGGCAGGCATTGGCGGTGCTGACCCCTCTATCGTACGTCCTGTGGCGTTCTGCACAGCGTTGTTGTTTATCGGTCTGTTATGCTTCACCGTATTCTGCGTAATGGACAAGAAGCTGGACCAGCAGACAGGTGGTACTGCATCGGGCGAAAGCGAGGAGGAGTTCAAGATGAGTGATATCGGCAAGATATTCTCGTCACGCCTGTTCTGGATTGTCGCTATGCTCTGCGTACTCTACTACTCGGCAATCTTCCCCTTCCAGAAGTTCGCCGCCAATATGTTGCAGAGTAATCTGGGCATTACAGCGACGGCTGCGGCCGACATCTTCCGCTGGTTCCCCATCGGTGCGGCTTTTATCACTCCGTTCCTCGGTTTCTATCTCGACCGCCGAGGCAAGGGTGCTACGATGCTTATCTTGGGCTCACTGCTGATGATTATCTGCCATACGACCTTCGCTTTGGTGCTGCCCGCAGTACCGAGCAAGGCTATCGCCTTTGCGGCTATCATCCTGCTGGGTATCTCGTTCTCGCTGGTACCCGCTGCTTTGTGGCCCTCAATTCCCAAGATTATGGATAAGCGTTATCTGGGTAGTGCCTATTCGCTTATCTTCTGGGTGCAGAACTTCGGTTTGAGTGGCACACCTATTATCATCGGCTATGCGTTGGAGAAGTCTAACCCGGGTGTTGCCGAGCAGATTGCCGCAGGTGCCGAGGGTGTAGCCTATAACTATACAGTGCCTATGCTTTTGTTCGCATCGTTGGGTGTTATGGCGTTGCTCTTCGCCCTCTGGTTGAAGGCCGACGACAAGCGTAACCACTACGGCTTGGAGGAGCCTAATATCAAGTAGGACACAGTTTACGCCGTATATAGAAAGAGTAAGGTCGCTACTTTTCGGTAGCGACCTTATTGTTTATTGTTGGCCATTCCACCGAGCCATAGACACGAGAGGCCATAAAAGTCGAAGAGTTCGGGAGATTAGGAAGATTAAAGAAATTAGGGAATTTAGAGATTATGTAAAGCTCCCTATATTCCCTAAACTCACTAAATTCCTTGAATTCCCTATACACCGCAGAACACCAAAATCACCCGTCAGGCTTTCTTCCCAAAATAATTCGTATGACGTGGGGATTTTTAGGCTTGCGAAGAAGGAAAAACCGCAGCATACTAATCGTATGTGAGGATTTTTCCGCCAAGCAGAACACCAAAATCACCCGTCAGACGGATTATTTAAGGTTTATTTCATAATGCCGGTATAGTTATGAGGTGTAATAACTCGCAACTCTGCCTTCACTCTCTCCTCGACATCAAGACCCTCGACAAACTCCTTGATGGTCTGCTCGGTGATATGGCCTCCGGTACGGGTGAGGGCCTTCAACGCCTCGTAAGGGTTGGGATAGGCCTCACGGCGGAGAATGGTCTGCATAGCCTCGGCAACAACAGCCCAGTTATCCTCCAAATCGGCCGCAAGAGCTGCCTCATTGAGGATAATCTTGCCCAAGCCTCGCTGCAATGACGAGAAGGCTATGAGTGAGTGAGCCATAGGCACACCTATATTACGCAATACGGTAGAGTCAGTCAGGTCACGCTGCATACGCGAGATGGGGAGCTTGGCAGCAAGGAACTCGAAGGTAGCATTTGCCACGCCGAAGTTACCCTCGGCATTCTCGAAGTCGATAGGATTGACCTTGTGAGGCATAGCCGACGAGCCCACCTCGCCCTTCTTGACCTGCTGGCGGAAGTACTCCATAGATATATAGGTCCACATATCGCGTGCAAGGTCGGTGAGGATATTGTTTATACGCTTCAACGCATCGAAGGTCGCTGCGAGGTTGTCGTAATGCTCAATCTGCGTGGTGTATTGTGCTCGCACCAGACCGAGAGACTCCACGAAGGAGTTACCGAACTCAACCCAATCAACATCGGGATAGGCCACATTGTGGGCATTGAAACCGCCCGTAGCACCACCGAACTTGGCCATAGGCTCGATGTCGTTCAGCAGGTCAATCTGACGTTCCAGACGTTCCACAAAGACCTTGAACTCCTTACCGAGGCGTGTAGGCGATGCGGGCTGTCCGTGTGTGTGGGCCAGCATAGGCACATCTTCCCACTGCTCGGCGAGTGAGTAAATCTTATCGATAAGTTCCTGCAACGCAGGCAGATATACTTCGGTCAAAGCCTCTTCCAGCAGCAGCGGAGTCGCTGTATTGTTGATATCCTGCGAGGTAAGACCGAAATGCACAAACTCACGATAGTCATTCAGGCCCAGAGCCTCCAACTTCTCCTTGATAAGGTACTCCACTGCCTTCACGTCGTGGTTTGTTACACTCTCAATCTCCTTGACATGCTGTGCGTCCTCAACCGTAAATTCGGTGTAGAGCTTACGCAGTTCATCGTATGCCGACTCGGGCACACCCTTCAACTGCGGCAATGGCAGACGACACAAGGCGATGAAGTACTCCACCTCGACACGCACACGATAGCGAATAAGTGCGAACTCTGAAAAATAATCCGACAAAGATTTCGTTACTCTGTTATAACGGCCATCTACGGGAGATATGGCTAAAAGCTGATGCGACATAATCAATCTGTTTTGGGTTTATTTTGTGTCAAAAGTAATACTTTTTATCCATACCCGAAAGAGATATTTCGCAGAATGACGATTTTTTTCTAAATTTGCAAAGATTTTGCCCTTATGGGGCTATTTAACAACAGAATATTCGACGATGATTGACTTTATAATCAGATTTATCAAGGAGAACCCGCTGACCATTGTTCTGCTGGTTATGCTCATAGCCTTCGCCCCATCGCTTGCCGGTGCTATGCTCATCGGCCTGCTTGTTGTGGTGGGATTGTTGCTCCTTATACCGGTATTTATGTACCTCCGCCTGCGACGTATAAGCCGCCGTATGGAGCAGGAGTCACAATATAGTCGCAGCTACACCCAGCGTGAGGCACAGAAGCAACGCGAGGGCGAAGTGAAGGTCTATACCACAACCGACCGTCCCCAGAAGCGAGTAAGCGACGACGTGGGCGACTATGTTGATTTCGAGGAGGTCAAAGAGAAAAAGGAGTAAGCTATGCTTCGATTACTGGAACATATAGGTCGCTATACGCTGTTGATGCAGAAGGTCTTTTCGCGTCCCGAGAAGATGCGTATCTACCGCGAACGCATTATGTATGAGATGGAGGCTCTGGGCCTCAACTCAATAGGCTTGACGGCTATCATTTCGGTCTTTATCGGTGCTGCCGTCACGCTGCAGATGGCCATCACGCTGGAATCGCCATTCATACCTCAATATCTGATTGGCTACGCCACGCGTGAGGTCATGATTCTGGAGTTTTCTTCTACCGTCGTGGCTCTTATCCTCGCCGGCAAGGTGGGCTCGAATATCGCCTCCGAGATAGGCACTATGCGTATCACTGAACAGATTGACGCATTGGAGATTATGGGCATCAACTCGGCATCATATCTCATTATGCCGAAGATTGTTGCCACGACATTCTTCTTCCCCTTCCTAGCCATTTTCAGTATGCTCATCGGCATCGCGGGCGGATACTCCATTGCTGCCGCCACAGGCATTATGAAGACCGCCGACTACATCGAGGGTTTGCAGTACTGTTTCTATACGAGTGAGATAGCCTACGCCCTTGTGAAGATGGTCTTCTTCGCCTTCTTCGTGACGAGCATCTCGGCCTACTGCGGCTACTACGCCAAGGGTAACTCATTGGAGGTGGGTAAGGCCTCTACGCAGGCTGTGGTTATCAGTTCCATCGTCATTATGATTTGTAACCTCATCTTAACTCAACTTTTACGCACGTGATAAAGGCTCAAAATATCGTCAAGTCCTTTGAAGGACGCACCGTATTGAAGGATATATCGGTGGAGTTTGGCACAGGCCAGACCAACCTGATAATCGGTCGCAGTGGCTCGGGTAAGACCGTGCTGCTCAAAAGCCTTGTAGGTCTGCACGAGGTGGACGAGGGTACCATCTACTACGACGATGTATGCTTCTCGCAGCTCGACTTCAAGGCCCGCAAGCAGATACGCAAGGATGTGGGTATGATTTTTCAGGGTGGTGCTCTGCTCGATGCCTCTACCGTGGAGCAGAATGTGAAGTTGCCGCTGGACCTCTTCACCGACCAGACCGAGGAGGAGAAGATGGAGAGGGTCAATTACTGCCTTAAACGCGTCAATCTGGAGAACGCCAACAAACTCTACCCCTCGGAGTTGAGTGGTGGTATGATCAAGCGTGCCGCCATAGCACGAGCTATCGTGATGAACCCGCGTTACCTCTTCTGCGATGAGCCCAACTCAGGCCTCGACCCGCAGACCTCCATAGTCATCGACAACCTCATCCACGACATCACCAAGGAGTACAACATCACCACCATAATCAATACTCACGATATGAACTCGGTGATGGAGATTGGCGAGAAGATTGTCTTTATATATGAAGGCGAAAAGTGGTGGGAAGGCTCAAAGGATGTAATCCTGCACGCCGACAACAAGGAGCTTAACGACTTTGTCTTTGCATCGGCTATGGCAAAAAGAGCCAAGTCGGTGATACGATAAGCCCACTGCAATAGGAGCATAAGTGACAGGATAGAGCAGAAAGCGACCGAGCATAGAGTACAAAGCGACCGAAATGGCACGAAAAGTGTCGTTTCTTAACGATTTATTAATAAAAAAACTTATTATTTATTTGCTTAATATACATAAAGTATATAATTTTGCAGCGATAAAAACGAAAACAGAAGTTTTAACTAAAATAATAACACAAAATTATGGCACAGATTAAGATTGGTATCAACGGTTTCGGACGTATCGGCCGTATGGTATTCCGTGCAGCTTGCACTCAGACAGAGAAGTATGATGTAGTAGGTATTAACGACCTTTGCCCCGTAGATTACTTGGCTTATATGCTCAAGTATGACACAATGCACGGTCAGTTCGATGGTACTATCGACTACGACGCAGAGAAGAACTTGCTTATCGTAAACGGCAAGGCTATCCGCGTAACTGCTGAGCGTAACCCCGAGGATTTGAAGTGGAACGAGGTAGGTGCAGAGTATGTTGTTGAGTCAACAGGTTTGTTCCTCACAGCTGAGAAGGCTGAGGCTCACATCAAGGCTGGTGCGAAGTATGTAGTTATGTCAGCTCCTGCAAAGGATAAGACTCCTATGTTCGTATGCGGTGTAAATACTAACACTTATGCTGGTCAGACTATCGTTTCTAACGCTTCTTGTACTACAAACTGCTTGGCTCCTATCGCTAAGGTTTTGAACGACAACTGGGGCATCGCTGATGGTTTGATGACAACTGTTCACGCTACAACTGCTACACAGAAGACTGTTGACGGTCCATCTTTGAAGGACTGGCGTGGTGGTCGTGCTGCTGCCGGCAACATCATCCCCTCTTCAACAGGTGCTGCAAAGGCTGTAGGTGTAGTTCTTCCCGAGTTGAACGGCAAGCTTACAGGTATGGCATTCCGCGTTCCTACTTTGGACGTATCAGTTGTTGATTTGACTGTAAACTTGGCAAAGCCCGCTACTTATGCTGAGATTTGCGACGCTATGAAGGCTGCTTCTGAGGGTGAGTTGAAGGGTGTTCTCGGTTACACTAACGAGGATGTTGTTTCATCTGATTTCTTGGGTGATGCTCGTACTTCAATCTTCGACGCAAAGGCTGGTATCGCACTTACTGACACTTTCGTAAAGGTTGTTTCTTGGTACGACAACGAGTGGGGTTACTCTAACAAGGTTCTTGACCTCATCTCTGTTATGAAGGCTTACAACAAGTAATCGTTGATAACGCTATAAAAGAGCAGGCTACCCGAAAAAGGTAGCCTGTTTTTTGTTCTATGGGTTTTGCCCAGCCTCGGTTCGGTTCGGTTCGGTTCGGTTCGTTTTGTTCTGTTTCGTTCTGACCCGTTTTGCTGCGGATGATTACTCCTCCACCCCGAAATTAAGGTGCAGAGCCTCACCCGCCCACTGATTGACAAGATGTATCTTGTCGTGCAGCATAACGCCCTCGCGACTCACACGCACACGCATCTCAAAAGGACGGTTTTCAGCTATCTCACGCGACGCGGGCAGCGTATTGGGGACGAGATAGACAATGGCCTCAATATGGTGACACGCAGACGTTTTCAGTTCCACCTCGCAGGGCAGACGATACCCCTCCGGTGCTGCTGTCAGGTTGGCACCCACCTCGGCTATGTCACGCCTCTCGGCGACCATCTCTACCTGATTGTTCTCTTCGTCAAAGCAGGCCGCCACAACGGCTATGTTATATCGCCACAACTCGGCATATTGGCAACTCATTTGCACTAAAAAACTGCAACTCATAGAGATATTTTTACGTTTTCGGTTGATTAATCTCTACAAAAATACAAATTATTTGCTTTTTCAGCGAAATATTTGTAAATTTGCCTGCTTTTTATGCAGATATGGAACTTGGTAACAGATACAGCATTGCCTACAAGGGCTTAAAGAACGGTTTGCACACCTTCAACTTTGAGGTGTCGGACGATATGTTCCAGGCCTACGAAAGTCGTGATATCAAGGGAGGTAGCCTTGCCGTCGAGGTTGCTATGACAAAGGCAGAGAGCCAGTTGGAGATGGATTTCAACATCTCCGGAGAGGTTACCTGCGAGTGCGACCGATGCTTGGAGGATTGCCTGATTCCTATTGATTACGAAGGCCACCTTATCGTCAGAATATCTAACGAGGAGGGTGAGTATGATGGCGACATTATGTGGCTCTCACCCGCAGAGGACGCTGTCGATTTGACACAGTATATTTACGAAAGCATAGTTCTTTCATTACCTTACCAGAGAGTTCATCCCGAAGGTGAATGCAACCCCGAGATGATGGCACGCTTCGCTATCGTAAGCAGTGAGGAGATGGATGCCTTGGAGGCAGAGGCCGAGCAGCACGAAAGGCGTGGTATCGGAGAGGGTGACTTCAATAAGTTGGCAGCATTGAAGGCTCAAATGGAGAGTGAGGAGAATTAAGAACGACGCAGAACAAATAGTACAAACGATAACTTAAAATAAAATAGTAAAATGGCACATCCTAAACACAAAGTGTCGTCAACACGACGCGACAAGAGAAGAACTCACTACAAGGCAGTAGTTCCTACTGTTGTTACTTGCTCTAACTGTGGTGCTGCGGTACTCTATCACCGCGTATGCCCCGAGTGCGGTTTCTACCGTGGCAAGTTGGCTATCGAGAAGAAGGCCGAGTAAGTAGAGAGATGATTTTCAGAGAGAGCTGGCGGCGTGAGCTGTGCTCTCTCTGTTTTTTATTATTAACCCTGCAATATCAACTATATGTTAAGAATCGGTATTGATGCTATGGGTGGCGACTTCGCACCAGAGGTTGCCGTAGAGGGTGCTATCATGGCACTTGACAAGATAGATAAAGATAGCCGTATCGTATTGTTCGGTGATGAGAAACGCCTGCTCGAACTGCTGAAGAAGCATAAGTGCCCGGCTGATAAGTTCGACATCGTCGGCACGACACAGGTTATCGAGATGGGTGACCACCCTGCTCGTGCCTTCGTGGCGAAGAAGGATTCAAGTATGGTTGTCGGCTTCAATCAGTTGGCCGAGGGTAAGATTGACGGCTTTGCGAGTGCAGGCTCAACGGGTGCTATGATGGTTGGCTGCACCACTATCATCGGCACTATCAAGGGTGTTATCCGTCCCGTAATCTCAACATTTATGCCTATCGTGATGAACCGTCAGGGTCTGATTCTCGACGTGGGTCTTAATGTAGATGCCAAGCCCGAGGTGCTGGCACAGTATGGTCTTTTAGGTTCTATCTTTGCCGAGGCAGTATTGAAGATTGAGAAGCCCCGTGTGGCATTGCTCAACATAGGCGAGGAGGAGGGCAAGGGCAACGCCCAGGCCAAGGCAACATACGACCTGCTGAAAGAGATGAAGAATATCAACTTCGTGGGCAATGTAGAGTCGTCGTATATCTTTACGGGCAAGACCTGCGATGTGGTTGTAACCGACGGTTTTGTGGGAAATGTCATCTTGAAGATGGCGGAGGCTATGTACCGCATCAACAAGCGTCTGCGTCCTATGCGTCCGTGGTTGCTGGAGTTGCTGCGTCCCATTCTGGAGCCTGTGTGCAAGAAATTGTACTATCACGAGAACTTCTGGAACGCCATTAACTACGAGAGCATCGGCGGTACGATTGTTATCGGCGTGAACAAGCCTGTGATTATCGGTCACGGCGGCTCGTCGGCAAAGGCTATCAGCTCGATGATTCTGGCTATGGAACGCAATATTGCAAGTGGTGTCTGCGACAAGATTCGCGAGGCATTCAAGGATGTCGAGCCCACCACCGAGGCGTAAATTAAAGCGAGTGCGTTTAGAAAATAATGAGGGTGCCCAAATAGGGCACCCTCTCGTCTTTTAGATATTCTCAGCAAACACTTCCCAAAGTAATATAGGGAGATTAGGGAATTTAGAGAATTTAGGGAGTTTTGCATCAGCGCTAATTTCACTAATTTCCTTAAACTCCCTAAAAACATAACAAGGCAGATGCCGAAAGAGCCTTGTTATACGGATTCTATCCTACAACTTCATATCGCCAGCCTTTACCCAGCCGAGGCGACGCATAGCAAAGTCAATGGCGAGGCACAGCAAAGCCGGTGCTACGAAATAGAGTCCTATAATCTCAATCACCAGCAGCGTGGTATCCATCTGGCCACTCATTGTGGCGTAGGTCGCAAGCGGGCCTACCAGACCGGCCGTACCCATACCTGCACCCACGGCGTTGTTCGATAGTTGCAGCCACACGGTCGATACGGGGCCGAGGATAGCCGACGCAAGTGTCGGAGCAAGCCATATAATAGGTTTGCGGGCGATGTTTCCAATCTGCAACATCGAAGTACCCAACCCCTGCGAGATAAGGCCTCCGATGCCGTTGTCGGAGTAGCTAATGACGGCAAAGCCAATCATCTGGGCACAGCAACCAGCCGTAGCAGCACCCGCCGCCAGGCCGTCAAGGCCGAGCATAATGCAGATAGCAGCCGACGAGATGGGCAGCGTCAGGATACACCCCACCAAGACCGACACCACGACACCCATAAGGAAGGGGTTGAGGCGTGTAGCATCGTTAATCAGCGAGCCGAGATAGAGCATCAGATCGTTGATTGGCGAGCAGCAATATTTGGCGAACAGGCCTCCGATGACAATCGTTATGAAGGGCGTTATGATAATATCTACGGGCGTACGCTTCGACACCAGACCTCCCGCCTCGGCACCCACGATAACCGCCAGGTAAGCACCCACAGGGCCTCCGAACTGATAACCCAAAGCACCCACGACAGCCGATGAGATAAGCACCAGCGGCACGCATTTAAGACCGTAGGCTATAGCCAGACCGATGCAGGCTCCCACCAGCGGCGACGATGCCGACAGAGCCTCAGCAACAAAGCCCAGGAATGACAACACTTCGATTTTTGCCAATTGGCCGATAATCAGGCCCAGGATAAGCGAGCAGAAGAGACCGAGGGCCATATGGCTCAACGCATCTACTACATACTTGCGAAAGAGTGTTTTAACCATAACACGATGATTTTTATTGATGCAAATATATGGTTTATTTGGCAAAGGTGGTCTGATTGAGAATAAATTATGCATTTTTTTGCAGCAAATATGGTATTATTTTCAAAAAGTTAGTTACCTTTATAGTCGGAATAGAGAATAAACCAAACTAAAACTATTAAGAAAATGGGAAAATTTGTTATTACAAAGCGTGCTAACGGCGAGTTCCAGTTCAACTTGAAGGCTGGTAACGGTCAGTCAATCCTCGCAAGTGAGGGTTATACTACTTTGGCTGCCTGCAAAAATGGCATCGAGTCAGTAAAGAAGAATTCAGCTGTTGATGCTCGTTTCGAGCGCAAGGAGGCAAAGAATGGTGCTCCTTACTTCAACCTTAAAGCCACTAACGGTCAGGTTATCGGTACCAGCGAGATGTATTCAAGCGTAGCTGCTTGCGAGAACGGCATCGAGTCTGTAAAGAAGAACGCCCCCGAGGCAGAGGTTGTTGAGGATTTCGAGTAGTCCTTCGCAAAGCAATGTAGTTTAACCACCCTTCATAGGGTGGTTTTTTTGTTATCGTATCAGCGGGTCAGCCATATCAAATCGGCCAAACAGTTGCTCCGAAGCGGCACGGCAGCCACCCTTGCAACGCTCCCACAATGCACAGCCGGCACACTGCTCGGGTATTGCAGAGTAATACTCCTCCGATGCGGAATTACCAATAATCTCTTCGAGACTTTCGTTATGGATATTTCCCAAGACCCTTGGCGAGTGATTGCAGAATCGGACATCGCCCCGATACGATATCGTCAGAGGGCGTGAGACGAGGTCGGTCGTACAATGTGAGAATATGATGTTGGGATACTCTCGCGGATCGAGCACACACATAGGAGTACAAACACCGCTATACACCTTGATTCCGAGTTTTTCGGCCTGCTTATCCACCCTCCGAAAAGCATCACGCAACATATCGTTTGAGAGGACTAAATCTTCGGCATAGCGAATACCCAACCCTCCTATATTGAAGCGATTGACCATTACCCGTTTAACGCCCAACAAACCGTACATAGCCATCGTCGATTCAATGCTATCGACATTCATACGACTAATGATAAGCACCGGAGTAAGCCACTTTTCTCTAACCCCGACCACCCTACGAGCATTGGCCCAAGCCTTTGCCCACGAGCCAGGCCGTTGTGTTATGGCGTCGTGTATCGCGGCATCATCAGAGAGCAGAGGTATCTGTATTGCAGCAACTCCAAGGTCATTAAAAATGGCTATATCGTCGTCGGTCAGCAGCGTGCCATTGGTGAGAATATTCACACTACTACCACCCAACCTCGCACGGAAAACCAAATCGTGAATCTTGGGCACAAGCATCGGCTCACCACCCGAGAACGATATTGAGCCGACATCTGCCTGGTGCAGGAGTTTTTTCAGTGTACGATTTGCCAATTTATAGTCGGGCTCAGCAATCGTCGTCTGCAAAGCAGGTGCCTTGAAGTAGTTGTAGCAAAATTTGCACGCCTGATTACAAGCATCGGTAACTTCAAAGATGATGATGCCGATTTGCAACCGTTTTCGTCGCTTGAAAAGCATACTAATCAACTATATTGAGCAGATAAGGGTTATAGGTGTATGCCTTATTATCGCTTGCACCCTCCTCATATTGATAATATATGTGTAACTCCGCCACACCTCTATAAGAGCCGACATCTATATTTAGGGCAATCTCCATCTGTGTCTCTACCACAACTTTTTCACGAAGAAGTTGCAGCACCTCTCCGTCCAAAGATGTTATCACAAAAATAGCCTCATCGATTGTATCGCACTCCACATTAAAGAGCATCTTATCGCCATTTCGCACGACAAAAACGCCATCACTTGCCTCATGTTCTGATTTTAAATCAATAATATTTTGAGGCGGTTCGGGATTATCACCTATTGCAGGGTCATAACAAGAGACACACCCCACCATATTTGTTGCACTGATAAGGGTCAATATTGCCCCACCCAATCTGAATTTTGCACGTACCGCTTTGGCACTCTTGCCTCCACTAAAAATTACCCACAATGACACTGCGAGGAATGCCACGCCAAGGCCAATGAATAGAATTGTTTTTCTCATAGATACTATCTTTTTGTTTTTCGTGATGTAAAGATACTCTTTTTAGGGCGATATTGCAATAGTGAACAAAGTTTTTCTCGTTTGGTTTGTTGATGATTTGTCATCTGAAAACAAAAAAAGGAGAAACTTTCGCTTCTCCTCTTCGTACCCAGAGCCGCTAATGTGATGGGGGCTTAAAAAAGTCATTCCCGAACTTGCTTGGAGAATGCATCCACAGAACGAGCCGGTGGTTGAACAGCGGCAGCAGGCGAGAGCAGACCGAAGAGAGGAATAAATGGGCAGAAAACCGCAGGTTTAGAAGATAGATTGAGAACATCTGCCAAACTTGTTTGAGCAGATGATTTCAAGATATTTTCGTCGTTGCGTAGCAACTCTGCACATTTGTCCGAGCAAAGACAAGTCTGCCGAGCCGCCACACGCTGAACGACCCCACACCCTACACGCACGAAACCGCACAAAAAAAAGAGAGAACTCACAAGTCCTCTCCTACGTACTCGAAGCCGGCGGTTGAACGGCGACCGCAGGCGAGAGCAGACCGAAGAGATTTGAGATAGTGGCAAGCGGTAGGCCCGAAGGGCTGATGGAATAGACTGAAAGAACAAGGAAATTTATTTACTTGGGCTTACAGACTATTACAGAATTATCGCACAGCGATTACCGATTGACGCTATAACAACACTCGCAGACAAGTCTGCCGAGCCGCCACACGCTGAACGACCCCACACCCTACACGCACATAACTGCACAAAAAAAAGAGAGAACTTACAAGTCCTCTCCTACGTACTCGAAGCCGGTGGTTGAACAGCGGCAGCAGGCGAGAGCAGACCGAAGAGATTTGAAATAGTGGCAAGCGGTAGGCCCGAAGGGCTGATGGAATAGACTGAAAGAACAAGGAAATTTATTTACTTGGGCTTACAGACTATTACAGCATTATCGCACAGCGATTACCGATTGACGCTATAGCAACACTCGCAGACAAGTCTGCCGAGCCGCCACACGCTGAACGACCTCGGCTCCGAGGTCGAACGGCCATCAACCTGCATACACAAAAAAAGAGAGAACTTACAAGTCCTCTCCTACGTACTCGAAGCCGGGGTCGAAGGGCAAAACATCTGTTTTGCCCTCGCACGGACACCTTATAGCACAGCCCGAAGGGCGAGCATTAAACACATTTTGTCCGTGCAACCGCATTTTAAGGTGAGCACCGCGGAATTTAGGACAAGCAGATGATGACAGAGGCGAAGCCTATGGGGCAATGTGTGGAAATGGGCGAACTTGTTTGCTCAATACCACATATTGCCACATAAAGCCAACAACGTTGGATTGTCATCATCTGAAAACAAAAAAAGGAGAAACTTTCGCTTCTCCTCTTCGTACCCAGAGCCGGCGGTTGAACGGCGGCAGCAGGCGAGAGCAGACCGAAGAGAGGAATAAATGGGCAGAAAACCGAAGGTTTAGAAGATAGATTGAGAACATCTGCCAAACTTGTTTGAGCAGATGATTTCAAGATATTTTCGTCGTTGCGTAGCAACTCTGCACATTTGTCCGAGCAAAGACAAGTCTGCCGAGCCGCCACACGCTGAACGACCCCACACCCTACACGCACGAAACCGCACAAAAAAAAGAGAGAACTCACAAGTTCTCTCCTTCGTACCCTACGCTGTCCTATTTTCGAACGAGTTTTTGCGGGACTTGGGTCGTCTTTGGTCTTTGAGGGATATTATACCTGACCCCGATAAAATGCCGTGGGGAGAAAGTATTGATAAAAAGTCTTGACAATATAACCATCACCCACGATTTTATATAAAACGACACATCATAACCACTTATCAAGGTTAAGTTTTCGGTTTTTTAAGGAGATTTATATGGAAATAATAAAGAGAAAAAATATGAAAAGTAGTGATAAAATTCGATAAGATTAAAATCGTAAGTTCAATAGCAAATGTAAAATCATTAAATGAAGATGTATTTGAAAATAAAGTAAAAGATGGGTGTATCGTAGAGCAACGATATACAATGATGTCCCCTTACTATCTATATATCGAGGCAGATTATCGTGAACAAGAACTAATTTTAGAATTTACAGGAAAGATATTAAAAGATGATTATAAAGATTTAATTCACATAAACAATATCCATACTTGTCTATCCAATATCAATGATTTGGGATTATGTTCTCTTGATATTGATGGTATATTGCAAGATGGGGTAATAGTCAAAGCAGATGTTTGTATGGATGTTGATTATCCCGATTGCAAAACTCTCACAGAGAATTTACGTGCAAGTGTTGGGAATTTCAAGAAATATCTAGTTCGCAACATTGGTGATAACTTTGTGATTGAGAAAAATGTTCAAACCAAAAGTTATAAACGCCGTTTAACCATCTACGATAAGGGAAAAGAGTTGCAGAAGGCGGGTAATCGTAGTTTTATATTATCATTGGATAACCCCCAGTTGTTATTAGACTATTTCAATGATAAAATTAGATTTGAATTAAACCTCAACAGCAAAGAGCAAATCCGTAGGTCACTCAATATTTATGACACCTCTATCAGGATGGTACTTAACTCGACTGCTACACCGATTTGGGATGTGCTTGATAATGCTCTTGTGGAAGCAGATAATGAGATTGTTTGCACTGACATTGGCGAGTTGAAAAACAAACTGCTATTGGATTTCTGTGGCAACGATTTAGCGAAGGTTGAGGCATTACTGCGGAACTACTATTCCAAGGGCACACACATATCACAAGTGATGAAACCTTATCGGGTATTAGCAGCCAAACTTGCAGAGAACCTCACTCCATCACTCAAACAACAACTCCGCAACCTACTTTTGGAGGTGCTAATTCTGTTTGGTATTTTCATTTAGTGTGTATTCAACCTCGGGTGTATTCAGAAAAATCGGTAGCCACTTAATTGAGGCTACCGATTATTGTATGCAGTTATATCAAAGAATTTTTTGAATAAGACTACTATTTCTTATATGGCGATTTGGTTGGAGGAGATACTACGCTCTTTTCAAACCAACCATCTGTCATTGCAGTATATAGCAATGTGCCACAAATAGGACAATAGGCTTCTTCTGTATCTTTTCCACCATGAACGCCCATAGATACCACTTGGATGTAGATAACCGCTCCACAAGTAGGGCATTCTTTTTCGTGAGAATGTGCCATAAATTATTTATTGATTAGGTCAATAATATATTCGTTCATTTCAAACTTGTGTTCGGTTTTACAATCCGCCATATAGGCTGCACAATATAATTTGACAAAATCTTCTGATTTGAAAAATCCATTGTTTATTGCACATTTCCTACATATATCTGAGAGTAATTTTCGCATATCTCCAATATTTCTATTTAAGTTTGTCTTGTAGCATGATTGATTTATCTTTACTGCTTTCAAGTCTTCTAATAGAGCTTGAACGATGGCATCTCTCAATTGGTCATTATCGCAAATATCAAACCCGATAATGTAAGTACATTTTGAACACATAATGATTCCTAATAAGTTTAAGTGATAAATTATTTCAAGGTTGGTGGCGGTTAAACCACCAACCTAAGTGTTAATTGTATAGCATTTACCTGCTTCCAAACTTGCTTAATGCATTTATCATTTTTTCGGTTTTCTGGCTCTTTGCGAAGGCCGAATTGTCTTTATCAACTTTTATTGGTTCTTCCATCTTTTTCAAGAGTGAGAAATTTGCACGAGATTCCTTATCACGAACTCGTAATTCTTCAACCTTTCCAAATATGTCCTTATTTAGAACCTTCACCAATTCGAGGTTATGTTTCTGTCCTTTCCATTCAATATACTTATACTCAGCAATTGGCACTCTCTGATACGAGACCTCCCCAGTTACAGGATTATCTGTTTCAATATAGTTGTAAAGATAGAATACCTCCTCAGGCAGCGCATGGAGATAAAGAGGAGTATACACAGATAACGTCTTTTTGTCTATACTTGCAATGGTTATTGGAGTCATAAAGTACTCATTGATGTGATATGCAAGAACCTCTTTTAGGTTGGAAATATGACAGTTGATAGATGTAGACTTGTGCACTGCGTTCTTATCTACAAAGTGGCAATTAAGCGTAAATGAAACTTTCTTCCAATTGTCCTTATCAACTTTGAAGTCATCAATATCAAGAAGGAATTGTGCCCCGAATGCGCCTGTCTTAAATTTGTCCAAATAGGCTTTGCGAGTATTATTCTCTGCGTAGAGGAATGCTTCTGCTTTTTGTCGCTCTCGTTCCTGCTTTAATTCAGGCAACAGGTCACTTTCAATAATCATAATATGATTAGGAGAGGTCGAAAGAGCGTTATAAACTGCTTGGTTAACTGATTTACGGACATAGCCTTCGCTGCTATTTTCATCATATGGCAACTCTACAAAGGTGCATAATTGCGGCAGCAGACTTGTTCCGACGCTAAACCATTTTGCACCAGAAGTTGCAAGAATTTCCTGTGGATTTACTGAAATAGGTTTATCTGAGGTTAGTTGAATGGCGCCCGTTTGGTTATCCATTTTTGCCTTGCTAAATGGTGCCGAAGATGCAAGATAGTCTAAGCAGCAAAACTTAATTTCCTTGCCCTGAAAATATGCATTTTCATAATACCATTTATAGTAATCAATGTTTGCATTTGGATAAAGGGGCATTTGTCGAGTGGCAAACTGTCTTGTCTTTTTTCCGTCTACTTCCGAAACAACAAACTGTGGCAAGAATTGAGTATTGAAGAAATCATTAAACTCCGTTTTGAATTTTTCTACCACTTGTGTTGTTGCGATACCCAAATCATCAGCAGAATAGCATACGACCTCGTTAGATACATACTGATGAACTGCCACATTTGAATTAACATCAATATAGCGGAATGAGAAATCATTGGTTACATATTTGTTATCCTCCATACACATTGTGTAATCTAACAATGCAATAAATTGTGCTCCAACATTTTTTGCTTGAACAGCGAGTCCATCAATGTATTCTTCTAACTTGTTTTCTGAAATCACTGCATTAATTTTCTCATTAATAGAGGCATCGCTATTTACAACCAAAAAGCCATTTTGAGCGAAGTGATTTGATAGATAAAGTGTAAATGCTGATGCAAGAGACTCCCTGCCAGGAATTCTAACTTTAACCATTTTACCTCCGTCAATATTGTAAATATTCTCATTGACTACTACGGCAATATTTGCCATATAAGTTTTTTCTCCTTTTTCATTTACCATTTGTGCATTTACTTGAATAGATACAAACAGTAATAAAAACAATGTTGATAATAGGCGTTTCATGTTTTAGTTATTTAAGTTTTTTATAAAATTTGGATTATTCTTTATGAACTCACACGCAACAGTCTTGGCAGCATCAATCTTTTGTTGCTCTGTTTGTGTGTTGGCTTCAAGGACTGCGAAATTATAATCCATTCCCCTATGTTCCATTTGTATTTGGTGGTCAGTCATCTTATCCTCTATTTTCATGTCGTGAGTGGTGGATATAACTCGCAGGTCGTGTTGTTTGTTATCCATTGATATTTCGTGGGCTGCCGCATTTTCTCTCATGACCATTTCTCTATTTTCTAGTGACCGCTTATGCTCCACATCTTGTACCCTCATAGCCCACTCTCTATCTTCACGCATACGAGCATCGAGATAGCGCTGTCGCTCTGCTGCTAAAATCCGTCTTTTTTCTTCTGAAACCAGCCCACCAGCTTTTTCTACCATTTCATTATATTGTGCATTTTGCGCCTCTGAGCCATTACGATAATCCCATAGCGCTTTTAATGCCTCTTCTGCATTCTGCATAGATAGATAGCTCTGCGCTTTTTTTAGTACAGCATCGTTCTCTGCAGCAAGTTGTGCGGCTCTTTGGCGCGCTATCTCCGCATTACGCTTATCATATATTTCGACAACTTTATCCATCGCCTTTGAGTGTAGCTCAAATAGTTCTTCGGGAATAAGCATTAAACATGAAATGGCTTCATCATATTGTTGATTGAATGCATATGAATCGGCTTTCGCAAAAATAGCCTCCTCCTTGGCGGCGTAATAATCTAATATCTTAGTACGAGCTTCGTCAAACATCTCTTTTAAATTGGAATACCCAATTTTAAGGACACCGCTGAGAATCGCTTTATTTTTATCTGTGTTAGAACCCTTAAATGGGAATGTTGTACTTGAAAATACTGTACCATCAGCGCCATCTGCAATGGATATCGCCAAATCACCCTGCACTACATATATTGATTTCATTCCACCCTCAGCTACATCCACATAATTGACAATAACATTCGGTGTTATCGCAAACAAGCTTGCACCATTTGATGAATATCCTGCCTGAGTCGCAATTTGGCTCAATCTACTTTGTAGTTGCTTCGCAACTTGTTTGGTCTCTATTGTTGCATCATCAGTAATCTTTACTCCCAGCATTACTTTGCCTATGTCCTGTATGTTTTGTGACATGGCATTTGTGATTCCCATTAGGAACAACAAACAAATAATAAACTGTTTCATTTTGTTTCTTCGAATTTATTTAACCGTAAAATAAACTGTGTTCCCTTTTAAGCTTCTAGAAACAGAAATACCAAGTGAGCGAAAGAACTTGAACAACTCCATGCTAAAACGATTTGCGGTATAGTTGTTCCCTGTGTTCTCATCTATCAATGGTAAACGAATATCATCAAATACCATCTTATTGGGGCTCACACCTTGTAGATGATAATTATTATTATATGCATGACTTTCGACCCACAACTCTATTTCATCTTGCAACAATAAGCCCTGAGAGCCTACTTCTGACTCCATGCTATATGATGACAGCTCTTCGAATCCAATAAATAACATAATAGAGCGACCATTTTCAGTCATATCAGAGAATTTGCTCTGCATTGTGTTAAGAAATTCATCCGCACATGATTCTATTGAGCGCATTGCAAGCTTTGCAATGTCGTTAGTATAGAATGTGCCACTCTCTCCAATCTTATTTGAAAGCGAAGTTCCTGTTGCAATATCATATGCGGTAAGTATAATCTTCACACGACTCTCTGGATTAGTCTGTCCAGTTACTTGATTTTGTAGACACTGCATCTCCGCCTCTACATATATATCGGCTCCTGACATATCTATAATCTGAGATTTTATATCGGAACGATTATCCATAGATATCACACCTTCAGTAGTAGCAGCTTTCAAACGAGCTGTAAAATCTACAGTTGAGCAACCTCTATTATCAAAAGCCTCTTTGATTTTAGTGAGGATAATACGCTTATTGGCATCTGCTTCTAATACCGTCCTAATATCCTCTCCCTCGGAGGTATAAGGAATAACCATAATTTTGGGTTGTTGCACAGCAGTTTGCGAATGTGCGTAGGCGCAGGAAAGAGTTGCGACCAACAACATTAATAGTTTTTTCATAATCCAAAATGTTTTTTTATGTTATTTTTTTCCAAATCTTTTCTTAATGGTAATACTTTTACTCTTACTTCATAAAGTGTAGATTTATCTTTGCCCGCTTTTTTGAATTTAGATAACGCTTGATAACCTGCGATAAAATCCGTGTATCGGCTAGTGTATAAACTATCAAAATATGATGAATGTTTACTTTTCATTGTTTTCTCACCATCAGCTAATAATGGTTTGTGGAAAGGCGTATTAGGGATTCCATCGAAAATCACAGCACGCAGAGCTGCGCATTGGGCTTCAGCGTCTACCAAATCCTTATCTTGACATAAGGTCTTAATTTGCAACTTAACAGTCGTAGTAGATTCTGTTTCGGCATTTACTATAACATAACGAGCGTTTTGCCCCCAAGCATTGCTTGCAAATAACAATGCGACAATAACGGAGAATAAAGTTTTATGCATAACAAATGTGTTAAAGCTACCTATCTCCAAATAGCTGGTTAGTATATAAAAAGAAAGTGTGGAGATGATTCCCGTTTATCTCTAAGAAGGTTGTGGAAAGACCTATGCAAGAATAAACGATACAATGCCCCACACTTGGATAGTATGAGGAGTACGCACAAATGTGCATAGCCACACATA
>SUZG01000022.1 GCA_015060015.1 Rikenellaceae bacterium
GTTTGACGGAGTAAAGTAAGCACTTTTATCCCATTCAGTAGAGCAAGGGAGGAAATTTTCCTCTCTGCTTACTGAAGTTATCTCAAACCGATAATTCCGTTGCATTTATTAGTTGAATTTGCGTATCTCATCTTATGGTCCAGGTTAATTATACGAGGTGATTGTGTGGACTATATGTTTTGCTTGAAAACGTAGAAATATGCCCTCTATTTTATGATTTTGCGAAATTATTTTGTAACTTTGTATATTGACTATGTTGTGCGTATGCAGAAAGGGTATGTCTTAAAAGACATAGCATCCGGGTTGCAGCACTCAACAGCGAACTTAAAACTACTCCGAAATGAAGGTTATAACTTTTGGCGAAATAATGTTGCGTCTGTCGCCTGCGGGATACCATAATCGTATCGTTCAGGCCGGACAATTCGATGCGGTCTATGGCGGTGGCGAGGCGAATGTTGCGGCCAGTCTGGCTAATTATGGTCACGAAGCTTGTTTTGTGAGCAAGCTACCCCGACACGAGGTGGGCGATGCGGCCATTGGTGCGTTGCGTCGTTATGGCGTAAAGACCGATTTTGTGGTGCGTGGTGGTAGCAGAGTAGGCATCTACTATCTGGAGAGTGGTTCGGCAATGCGTCCCAGCAAGGTGATATATGACCGTGCCGGCTCATCAATAGCCGAGGCCGCAGAGTCAGATTTCGACTTTGATGACATTATGCAGGGTGCCGATTGGTTCCATTTCTCGGGAATCACGCCGGCCTTGTCGGAGAGTTGTGCAAATCTTACCCGCAAGGCGTGCGAGGCTGCAAAACGCAATGGCCTTATGGTGTCGTGCGACCTTAACTATCGCAAAAAACTCTGGACTCCGGAGGAGGCACAATGCGTGATGCGACCCCTGATGCAGTGGGTCGATGTCTGCATAGGCAATGAGGAGGACGCGGAGCTGTGTCTGGGCTTCAAACCCGAGGCGGATGTTACGGCTGGCAAGACCGATGCCGAGGGTTACAAAGCGGTGTTTGAGCAGATGCACCGCGAGTTCGGCTTCAAATATATAGCCTCAACGCTGCGTGAGTCATTTTCGGCGAGTCATAACGGCTGGAAGGCGATGATTTATGACGGCAAGGATTTTTATTCTTCGAAGCGTTACGATATTCAGCCTATTGTCGATAGAGTGGGTGGTGGCGATGCGTTCAGTGGCGGATTGATTCACGGCCTTATGACCCGACAGTCAGCGGCAGAGGCGTTGGAGTTTGCTGTGGCGGCGTCGGCCTTGAAGCATACGATAAGTGGCGATTTCAACCTTGTGTCGGAGGCCGAGGTTGATGCTTTGGTCGGTGGCGACGGAAGCGGACGAGTGCAGAGATAATAGAGAATACAAAATTGCGAGTAAGCGAGAGCATAGAGCAAGTCTTGCTTGTTCTATGCCGAGTGGGAGCAATTAAAAGCCGACCTTGTGTCGGGTTAAAATTCAAATTTGATGATATAAACAAAAAAGATATGGCAAAGTTCAATAAAGCGGTAGTGCTTGCTTCAATTGAGGCAACGGGAATGGTCCCTGTCTATTACGATGCCGATGTGCAGCGTGCAAAGGCTGTCGTGAAGGCCTGCTACGATGGCGGCGTGAGATTGTTTGAGTTTACCAATCGTGGCGATTTCGCCATCGATGTATTCAAGGAGGTCGTGAAGTATGCTCTGACCGAGTGCCCTGATATGATTGTGGGCGTGGGCTCAGTTGTGGATGCTCCTACTGCGGCTCTCTTTATCGGCTATGGAGCCAACTTCGTTGTCGGCCCTTGCCTTAACGAGGAGGTGGCACGCCTCTGCAATCGCCATCTGATACTCTACGTTCCGGGTTGTGGCTCGGTAAGCGAGATAAGCAAGGCTCACGAGCTGGGTTGCGATGTGGTAAAGATTTTCCCCGCAGGTCAGGTTGGTGGCCCCGACTTTATCAAGAACGTGAAAGCCCCTATGCCGTGGGCAAATATTATGGCTACGGGAGCTGTGGAGCCTACGGCAGAGAATCTCAAAGCGTGGTTCTCGGCAGGAGCATATTGCGTGGGCATGGGCTCAAAACTCTTCCCCAAGGAGGCCTTGCAGCGTGGCGAGTGGCAGACGGTGGAGCAGTTGTGCCGCGAGGCGTTGGGCTACATTGCCGAGAGTAAGAAGTAAAGACGAAAACCGAAAAATACTAACCTGATATGTCGTTAAACAATAGTTCAAAATCGAATTATCTCGCGTCGCTGTTTATGTGCGGCTGCCTCTATTTTATCTTCGGCTTCGTGTCGTGGGTAAATTCAATTCTTATCCCATATTTCAAGGTTGCGTGCGACCTGCATAACGAGGTGCTGGGCTATCTGGTGGCATTTGCCTTCTATATCGCCTACCTCGTGATGTCGATTCCGGCATCTATAATGCTCAATAAGATAGGCTTCAAACGAGGCGTGGAGTATGGCCTGTGGGTTATGGCCATTGGTGCTCTTTTGTTTGTGCCGGCGGCCTTGACGCGTACCTATGCACTCTTCCTTGCCGGCTTGTTCTCGTTCGGTATAGGCCTTGCCATTCTGCAGACGGCTGCCAATCCGTTTGTGACGATTATCGGCCCTATTGAGAGTGCGGCACGACGCATCAGTATTATGGGTATTTGCAATAAGTTTGCAGGTATCGTCTCGCCGCTTATCTTCTCGGCATTGGTTATCCGTGAGGCCGACAAGACGACGATGGAGCTGGTCAAGAGTGGTGAGTTGGTAGGGGCGGCAAAGGAGCAGGCTCTCGACGAGATGATTTTGAATGTCATTCCGCCGTACCTCTGCCTTGCGGTTCTGCTCTTTGTCTTTGGTTTCGTATTCTATAAGTCTTCAATACCCGATATCGACCCCAAATCACTCAACAAGGCCGAGGAGGGCGATGGTAGTGAGAGAAAGAGTATCTTTGCCTATCCATATCTTATTTTGGGAGCCCTGGCGATGTTCTGCCATGTCGGCTCACAAGTAATATCGGTCGATACGAGCATACGCTATGCCGAGAGTATGGGAGCAACGCTTGATGAGGCGAAGATTTTGCCGTCGCTGACGCTGGCGTGCATCCTTATCGGTTATCTGTGCGGTATCGCCCTCATCCCGAAGTATTTGAAGCAGCAGAAGGCCCTGCTAATATGTACCGTTACGGGTCTTGTGCTGTCGCTGTGCGTAATCTTTGCAAGTGGCAGCGTGGAGCTGTTCGGTATGCAGACCGATATCTCGCTGTGGTTCCTTATCTTGCTGGGATTGCCCAACTCGCTGATTTTTGCCGGTATCTGGCCACTCGCGATACGCAATCTGGGCAAATATACCAATCTCGGCTCGTCGTTCCTCGTTATGGGACTCTGCGGAAATGCTTTCCTGCCTCTTATTTATGGCTGGGTGGCTGATAATTTCGATTTGAGAATGGGCTATTGGGTGCTGGTGCCCTGCTTCCTCTACCTGATATTCTATGCTGCGGTGGGTCATCGTATTGAGCATTGGACTCCAAAGAAGAGATAATTATGGGCGAGTTATTGATTAAGGACGGCACGATTATCAGCCATGGCGAGAAGTTCAGGGCTGATGTGCTGGTTGCCGACGGGCAGATTGTTCGAGTGGGGCAGGATTTGACCGCTTCGGCAGAGGCGGAGGTTATCTCGGCCGAGGGCAAGTATCTCTCGGCGGGATTTATTGATATCCATACCCACGGTGGCGGAGGTGCCGATTTTATGGATGGCACGACGGAGGCCTATGCTACGGCTCTGGCGACGCACGCCTGCCATGGCACGACGCTTCTCTATCCGACAACGCTGTCAAGTACAACCGAGTCGCTGAACGAGGCGTTGCAACTCTATCAGAAGGCTTCGCAGGCGGATTTGAAGGGTGCTCAAATGGGTGGCTTGCATCTCGAAGGACCATACTTTGCCTACGAGATGAAGGGTGCACAGGATCCTCGCTATCTGCGAAATCCGGAGAGAGAGGAGTATATGGCTCTGCTTGATAAGGCCAATGGCTCTATTGCCCGTTGGAGTCTTGCTCCGGAGTTGGAGGGGGCTGCGGCTATGGCAAAGGAGTTGAAAGCACGAGGTGTGCTGATGGCTATGGGTCATACGAACGCCACCTTTGAGGAGTGCGAGGAGGCCTTTGAGGCGGGATTTGCCCATATGACGCACTTCTATTCGTGTATGAGCAGTGTAACACGTCGCAATGCCTATCGCTATGCGGGCGTTGTGGAGTTTGGCTATTATAAAGATGATGTAACGTGCGAGCTTATAGGCGATGGAATACACGTTCCGCAGTCGCTGTTGAAGCTTATGTTCAAGGTAAAGGGTGCCAAGCGTATTGCACTCTGCACCGACTCAATGCGAGGTGCAGGTATGCCTGACGGCGTTTACAAGTTGGGTAGCCTTGCCGAGGGGCAGGATGTTGTGGTGGAGGATGGCGTTGCCAAACTGATGGACCGTTCGGCCTTTGCCGGTAGCGTGGCTACAATGAACAGGGTAGTGCGTACGGTGTGGCAGCTTACCGGAAGACCTTTGGAGGAGATTGTGCTATCGGCCACCGAGACCCCTGCACGCATTATGGGCTGCGACGATAGGAAGGGCTCCGTTGAGGTGGGCAAGGATGCCGATATTGTGATTTTTGACGAAAATATCAACATCAGCCACACGATTATCGGCGGCGAGGTGTTTTATAGGAAATAGTGACGAGATATGCTTGTAAAGGAGTTTTTGAAAGATAAGTTGAGAGTGAAGATTTACTCTTCACGTGAGGCTATGGGCCGAGGTGCTGCCGACGAGGCTGTGGCCTATGTCAAGGAGTTGCTCAAAGTGCAGCCGGAGGTGAATATCATCTTCGCTGCGGCACCTTCGCAGAACGAGTTTTTGGCGGCGGTAGCGGCGTCGGACTTGGAGTGGGGCAGGATAAATGCCTTTCATATGGACGAATATATCGGCCTGAAAGAGGATGCTCCGCAGGGCTTTGGTAACTTCCTGCGTCGTGCCATCTTCGACAAGGTACCGTTTCGCAGCGTACACTATCTGAATGGACAGATTGAGCCAGAGAGGGCGTGTGCGGAGTATGCCGAAAAGTTGGCGGAGAAGCCCGTTGATGTGGTCTTTATGGGTATTGGCGAGAATGGCCACATAGCATTCAATGACCCTCACGTTGCAGACTTTAACGACCCGGCGGTTGTGAAGATTGTCGATTTGGACGAGAAGTGCCGCCAGCAGCAGGTCAATGATGGCTGTTTTGAGGCCCTTGATGATGTGCCTACGCACGCAATGACTCTCACTATCCCTGCCTTGTGCCGTGCAAAGCGACTGTTCTGTGTCGTACCTGCCGCAACCAAGGCGTGGGCGGTAAATGAAACCATAAACGGCGAGGTGTCGGAGCATTGCCCTGCATCAGTTATGCGTATGCACGAGAATGCTACGTTATATATTGACAACAATAGTTCGAAACTGTTAAACTACTAAACAATATGAAGAGATTTATTATTTCACTTATAATGGTGATGTTTGCCTTCGGTCTGTCGGCACAGGAGGTAGTGAAGATTGGTATCATAGGTCTTGATACTTCGCACTCAACGGCCTTTACAAAGTTGATAAATAGCAGCAAGGAGAGCTGGGCAGAGGGCTACCGCGTAGTGGCAGCATATCCCTACGGCACGCAGGCTATAAAGTCGGCATACAAGAGAATTCCCAAATACACCGAAGAGGTGAAGGAGTATGGGGTTGAGATTGTCGGTTCGATAGAGGAACTGATTGATAAGGTCGATTGTGTATTGTTGGAGACAAACGACGGAAATCTGCATCTGGAGCAGGCTGCGGCGGTCTTTAAGGCTGGTAAGCCATGCTTTATTGATAAGCCGCTGGCGGCTACTCTGGGCCAGGCTATGGCGATATATGAGTTGGCAGATAGATATGGAGTAAAGATTTTTTCGTCATCAACGCTGCGTTTCACGCCCCGCAATCAGGAGATTCGTGCCGGTAAAGAGGGTAAGGTGAAGGGTGCTGATTGCTACTCACCGCATACACCCGAGCCGACACATCCCGATTACGGCTTTTATGGTATTCATGGCATCGAGACACTCTATACGGTTATGGGTACGGGCTGCGAGGCGGTATGCTGTATGGCAACTAAGAAAGACCACGTTGTTGTGGGCGAGTGGAGTGATGGCAGAATAGGTACATTCAGAGCCTTTCTGGACGGCACACAACTCTATGGCGGTACGGTATATACCAAGCAGGAGGCTGTCGCTGCGGGTGGCTATGAGGGCTATGAGGATCTGCTTCGCGAGGTATTGCAATTCTTCAAGACGGGCGTAGCTCCCGTATCGCGAGAGGAGACATTGGAGATTTTCGCCTTTATGCGAGCTGCCAATATGAGTGCTAAACGCGGTGGAAATAAGGTGTCGTTGCGAGATGCCTATCGTGCGGGCGAGAAGGAGGCTGAAAAACTGTTAAAACCATATACACTGGAAGAGTAAAAAAAAGAGAGTTATGAAGAGAGTTTTGATATATATGCTGGCGGTGGCAGCCTTTGTAACCGCTGTCGGTTGTGGTACAGCAAATACCACTCGTGAGGTGGAGCAGAATCGTATCGTCGTGCTTGACCCCGGCCATTTTCACGCTGGATTGTTGCAGATGCACCGCGTTGAGGGTATGTGTGACACGGTGAGTGTCTATGCCCCCGAAGGCCCGGAGTTAGGTGGTTATCTCTACAATATCAACTATTACAACAACCGCAAGCACGACCCTACGCAGTGGGTTGTTGAGCAGTATGTGGGCGATGACTATCTGGAAAAGATGTTGCAGGAGAAGAGGGGTAATACGGTTGTTATTTCGGGTAATAACAAAAAGAAGACCCGCTACATCTATGAGTCTATCAATGCCGGTTATAATGTGCTGGCTGACAAGCCGATGGCTATCTCGACAGAGGACTTTGCCCTGTTGGAGAAAGCGTATGAGCTGGCAGAAGACAAGGGCCTGATACTCTATGAGTTGATGACCGAACGCTACGACATCTACAATATCGTCGAGAAGGCCTTGCTGCACAACAAGGATGTGTTTGGCGAGTTGCAGAAGGGTACGAAGGATGAGCCGGCCGTATATATGGAGAGTGTGCATTACTTCTGTCGCCTCTCGTCAAGCGGCAAGCCTTCATCACGCCCCGCGTGGTATTACGATGTGGAGCAGCAGGGCGAGGGTATTGCCGATGTTACGACACACCTTATCGACCTTGTGCAGTGGAGTTGCTTCCCCGATAAGAGTATCCGCTACGGAAAAGATGTAGTGCTGACCGATGCCGAGCATTGGCCTACACTCGTTACGTTGGAGGAGTATACTCAATCGACCCGTACAGAGGCATTCCCCGAATATTTGCAGAAGGATATCAACTCGGAGGGTGTGCTGGAGGTTATGGCGAATGGAACTTTGGCGTTTGAGATGAAGGGCGTGAATGTAGGTATCAAGGTAACGTGGCCATATCTCACTCCGCAGGGTGGTAGCGGTACATCGCAGTCTATCAAGCGAGGTAGTCGTGCTACGCTTGAAATCTTGCAGAGTGCCGAGACTGACTATAAGAAGAATTTCTATGTAGTCAGAGCCGAGGGTGTCGATGCCGAGGAGTTTGACGCTGCATTGCATAAGGCTATCGCCGATTTGAATGGTGAGGAGCCTTACATCACGCTTACGGCCGAGGCAGATGGCCGTTATCTTGTCGAGTTCTCGAAGGAGAGCCGCAGCAGCCACGAAAATCACTTTGGATTGGTGGCCGAGAGCTACTTCCGCTATATCAAGGAGGGCAAGGCTCCACGTTGGGAACGAGATAATGCTTTGTCGAAGTATTGGATTACCACCGAGGGCGTGGCTTTGGCAAAGAGTAAGGATAAAGAGTAAGAATAACGCAAACGAGTAGTGGCGATGGCCGAGCTAATGTCGGAATATGTGGAGCAGCAGAGGGCGTTTTACGCCTTGCACCCCGATATTATGGGTACTCGGTTTGAAATCATTATGTATGACGCCGACAGAGCATCGGCAGAGGCTCTGTGGCAACGGATAGTCGAGAGATTGGAGGCGTGGCATGCCATGTTCAATCGCTTTGACCGAGAGAGTGAACTCTCGCGACTGAACGACTGCAACGATACGCAGTGGCACGAAGTGAGTGAAGAACTGGCCGATGTGCTGACCTTGTGTCGCGAATATTGGCTCAAAACCGAGCACCTGTTTGACATCACACGCCGCGATATGAGCCTTGTGGAGCTAAAAGAGGGGCAGGTGCGAAAACTCTCGGCGGATATAACGCTTGACCTCGGCGGCTTTGCCAAGGGATATGCGTTGTTGCGAGTGCGTGAGATGCTGACCGCAGAGGGCATAAGTCGGGCGATAGCCGATTTTGGGCATAGTACCATAATGACCATCGGTCGTAATGGTGACGAAGATTGGGTCATCGGACTGCCATCGCCGTACGATGGGTGCGAGGTGGCACGGTTTGCATTGAACGACCAGACACTGTCCACGTCGGGTAATACGCCTTCGTATGCGGGACATATAGTAAATCCGCAGAGTGGCGAGAGAAACAACGACAGAGCATTGAGCTGCATCGTGGCCGCAAGTCCGCTGGATGCCGAGGTGTTGAGTACGGTGCAGATGATAGCCTCCGAGGAGCAGATGGCCTCTGTTGTTGCAAATTTTGATATTGTTACGGCAAAAAGATACGAATTATAATATGGAAGAGAATAAGAAGGTGGAGAAGGAGTTAAGCCGTCGCCAGTTTTTTAAGGAGTTGGGCTATATGGCAGGAGGAGCAATGCTGCTCTCGATGCCGTGGCTGAGGTCGCAGACTCCCGAAAAACTGGAGGAGGTGAAGGGTGATAAGGCTCGCGTGGCTCTTATCGGCTGTGGCTCACGCGGACAGTATCATATCCACAACCTGAAACTGATACCTCACGCCGAGGTTGTAGCCTTGTGTGACGACTATGAGCCCAACCTCAAAGCGGCAGCGGCACTCTGCCCCAATGCACGCACATATAGCGACTATCAGAGGCTGCTCGAAGATAAGAATATCGACGGTGTGATTATCGCTACGCCGCTGAATTGGCACGCACCTATGGTACTGGATGCTCTGGCGGCGGGTAAGCACACCTTCTGCGAGAAGGCTATGGCTCGCACGATGAGTGAGTGCCGAGCAATCTATGAAGCCTACAAGCGTACGGATAAGGCTCTCTACTTCTGTATGCAACGAATGTATGACGAGAAGTATATCAAGGGTATGGAACGCATCCATTCGGGTCTTATCAGCGATATTGTGGGTATGCGATGCCATTGGTTCCGTAATGCCGACTGGCGTAGGGAGGTGCCTTCGCCGGAGCTGGAACGCAGGATAAACTGGCGTCTGTATCGCGAGTCGTCGGGTGGTCTGATGACCGAGCTGGCGTGCCATCAGCTGGAGGTGTGTAATTGGGCTATGGGCAAGATGCCCGAGACGATTGTGGGACTGGGCGATATTGTATTCTGGAAGGATGGCCGCGAGGTGTATGACAATGTGAATGTCATCTATCGCTATGCCGACGGCGTGAAGATAAATTACGAGTCGCTTATTTCGAATAAGTACAACGGTATGGAGGATCAGATACTCGGCCATAAGGGTACGGTCGATATGACCAAGGGTATCTACTATCTGGAAGATGATAACCAGATTTCGGGCATCCGTCAGCTGTTGCGTGAGGGACAGGAGAAGACTCTCGGAGCAATTCCTACGGCAGGCCCAAGCTGGCGACCGGAAACCCGCAAGGCCTATGTGCCTCACTCGCTGGTAGATGGTGCTGTGTCGGTAAATAGCGGTCAGAGTACTGTGGGAGCCGATAACGATGGCTCGGATGTGATATTGTCGGCATTCTGTCAGTCGTGCCTTACGGGCGAGAAGGCCGAGAGTGTTGTTGAGGAGGCTTACTGCTCGACTCTGCTCTGCCTGCTTGGTAATCAGGCTATGGAGGAGGGCCGCATAATAAAGTTCCCCGAGGAGTATAAAATACCCTATATGAAGTTTTAGCTATGAAGTTGGATAAGGTTATTTCGGTCATAACTCTCCGCGATGTGGTGCGTGAGGTGGTGGTATTTGGCATCTGCCTGCTGGTCGCTTTGGGTGTGAGTGCCTATGCTGTATGGCACTATCAGACCGAGTGGTCGGAGCTATACACCGATATAGGCTATACGGTCGCTTTGGCGGCTGTGATATATCTTGCCCGCTGCATTTTCAAATGCCTGGCAATAGTAGTGTGGCGTGTAGTCTGCAAATTCAGACAACGTAAACAAAATGCATACAATAAATTAAAATAATAGAGATATGGTTTCAAGAAGAGATTTTCTAAAACAGGCTTTTGCCGGTGCGGCAGCGTTGTCGTTGGGCGGTGTTGCAAAATCATTTGCCGCAGCGACCGATGCTAAAATTGTGGGTGCTAACGACCGCATCCGCATAGGTATCATCGGTGTAAATTCGCGAGGCCGAGGCATAGCAAGGGGTTTGTGTAAGTTGCCCGACTGTGAGATTACCTATGTCTGCGATGTCGATTCGCGTGCTATCACACGCTGTCAGAACAGCGTGCAGAAGATTACAGGCAAGGCTCCCAAGGGTGAAAAGGATTTGCGTGTTATGCTCCAAAAGGAGGATTTGGATGCTGTCGTTATCGCTATGCCTGACCATTGGCACGCCCCTGCGGCCATTATGGCTATGCAGGCCGGCAAACACGTCTATCTGGAGAAGCCTACGAGCCACAATCCCGCCGAGAATGAGTTGCTGGTGCGTGCAGCACTGAAATATGGCAAGGTCGTGCAGGTGGGTAATCAGCGTCGTTCGTGGCCCAATGTGCAGGCTGCCATTGCCGAGATTCACGCCGGCAATATCGGAAAGGTACGTTATGCCAAGTCGTGGTATGTAAATTCTCGTCCCTCAATCGGCGTGGGTAAGGTTGCTCCCGTACCCGAGTGGTTGGATTGGGATTTGTGGCAGGGCCCTGCTCCGCGTCGCGAGTATAAGGACAATATCGTGCATTATAACTGGCATTGGTTCTGGCATTGGGGTACAGGCGAGGCTCTGAATAATGGTACTCACTTTGTCGATTTGTTGCGTTGGGGATTGCAGGTGGGCTATCCTACCAAGGTCGATTCTATCGGTGGCCGCTACCACTATCAGGACGATTGGGAGACTCCCGACACCCAACTTATTACCTATCAGTTCGGTGACGAGGCTGCTTGCTCGTGGGAGGGTCGCAGTTGTAACTCTCAACCCGTTGATAATCAGGGCTTGGGTGTTGCTTTCTATGGCGAGAATGCTACGCTTTACCTCTCTGGCGGCAACGACTACAAGATTTGCGATATGAAGGGCAAGGTTATCAAGGATGTTAAGAGTGAATTGCAGTTCGAGGAGGGTAACCTGCTGAATCCCTCGGAGGCTCTCGATGTCTTCCACTTCCGTAACTGGTTTGACGCTATCCGTACGGGTGCGAAGCTCAACTCCGATATCGTAGAGGCTTGTATGAGTACGCAGCTCGTGCAGTATGGTAATATCGCCCAGCGTGTGGGCCATTCACTCGATATCGATCCCATCAGTGGCCGCATACTGAATGCTGACCGCGAGGTCAATCAGCTCTGGGGCCGCAAATATGAAAAGGGCTGGGAACCAAAGTTGTAATAGGGTAACAAGAGCCAAAACTAAACGTAAAACACCTTTCGCCAATGTGCGGAGGGTGTTTTTTACTTTTTATAATGATTTATTGAACTGTCTATTGTTGGCAGATAATATGTTTTCAACCTAAAATGAGCCCACGTGCGAATAGATTTTTTGTATCACTCCTCTCCTCCACCTTTCAAACAAAAAAAAAGCTGCCATCCGATGATGGCAGCCTCATTTCTACTTTGGAATATACCTTACTCGGCAGAGATAGCCTCTGATGGGCACACACCTGCACAAGTGCCGCAATCGATGCACTTATCGGGGTCAATTACATAGATATCACCTGCTGAAATCGCCTCTACGGGACATTCGTCGATACACGTGCCACAAGCTACGCACGCATCTGAAATTTTGTAAGCCATAACTCTATTTTTTAAGTGTTAAATGTTTGTTTGTTGCAAATATACGTTTTTATTTGATAATATCAAAACCTGTGTAGGGTATCAGCACCTCCGGAATGCGTATTCCCTCCTCTGTCTGGAAGTTCTCCAACAATGCTGCCACAATTCGCGGCAAAGCCAAAGAAGAGCCATTCAAAGTGTGAGCCAGCTGTGTCTTTTTGTTCTCGTCACGGTAACGCAGCTTCAAGCGATTTGCCTGGAACGACTCGAAGTTAGATACTGATGATACCTCCAACCAGCGCTGCTGTGCCTCTGAATATACCTCAAAATCGTAGGTCAGAGCCGATGTGAACGACATATCGCCACCGCACAGACGCAGGATACGATAGGGCAGACCCAACGATGCGACAATCTTCTCAACATGTGCAACCATACCGTCCAGAGCCTCGTAAGAGTTCTCGGGCAGAGCCAACTGCACGATCTCGACCTTGTCAAACTGGTGCAGGCGGTTCAAGCCACGCACATCCTTACCATACGAGCCAGCCTCGCGACGGAAGCAAGGAGTATAGGCGGTCATCTTAACCGGGAAATCCTTCGCATCGAGAATAACATCGCGGAAGATGTTTGTAACGGGCACCTCGGCAGTGGGAACGAGGTAGAAGTTATCAGCCGTAGCGTGATACATCTGACCCTCCTTGTCTGGCAACTGACCCGTACCGAAGCCCGAAGCCTCATTTACCATTACGGGAGGCTCAACCTCCTGATAGCCGGCTGCGGTGTTGCAGTCGAGGAAGTAGTTTATCAAGGCACGCTGCAAGCGAGCTCCCTTACCCTTATATACGGGGAATCCGGCACCTGTAAGCTTCACGCCCAGGTCGAAATCGATGATGTCGTACTTGCGGGCCAGCTCCCAGTGTGGCAGCGGATTTTCGGGCAGCGTGGTGTAGTTCTCTACGCACTTCACCACCACATTATCCTCGGCAGTCTTACCCTCGGGAACAATCTCGGCGGGGAAGTTGGGCAGAAGCACTATCTGTGCCTGCAACTCATCGCTAACCGACTGATGCTCCGCCGAAAGCTCCGTAGAACGGGCTTTCAGCTGTGCTACCTGCTGCTTCATCTGCTCGGCCTCGTCACGCTTACCCTGACCCATCAGGGCACCAATCTGCTTGGCCGCTTTGTTCTGCTCGGCAAGGCAGTTGTCCAACTCGGCCTGAATAGCCTTACGCTTGTCGTCGAGCTCCTCGATTTTTGCAATTATAGGTGCGGCATCCACGCCCTTCTTCGCGAGGCGTGCAATAGCCAATGCTTTATCATCTCTAAGTTGTTTGAGTGTCAGCATAACTTTTAACTCTTTGCGTTATTGATTTTACATACGATGTGCAAATATATGAAAAATCTCGTTTCGTTATTCCCTTTCACAGACCTTTTTTCAATATTCGCCCCGCCAGCGAGTTTTTTATTGTTTTAATAAGGTAATTTCCTTAACTTTGTACTTCAAGAAAAAAAACATTAAACAATCTCAATATGAAAAAACTGTTCTATTTAGTCCTTGCGGCTGTATTGTTTGCCGTAGGATGTAGCGAGTCGTTTGACGATTCGAAGATTTGGGATAAGCTCGACGACCACGAGAGCCGCATTTCCCAGCTTGAAGAGCTCTGCAAGCAGATGAATACCAATATTTCATCGTTGCAGACGCTTGTGGAAGCTTGGAATGCTCAGGATTATGTCACTAACGTAAAAATGGCATTGGATGAGGACAATCAAGTCATAGGCTATATCATCACTTTCAAAAAGAGTGGTTCTATTACCATTTATCACGGTAAGGATGGCCAAAATGGTACGAATGGTACTACGCCCATCATCAACGTCAAGAAAGATAGTGATGGTATTTTCTATTGGACACTCAACGGCGAGTGGTTGCTGGATGACAACGGCCACAAGATTAAGGCTGTAGGTACTGACGGAAAGGACGGTCAAAACGGAACTGATGGCGAAGACGGTCAGGATGGTGCAACCGGTCCGCAGGGCCCTGTTGGCGAGGATGGTATCACTCCGCAGTTCAAAATAGAGGATGACTATTGGCATATATCTTATGATAATGGCAGGTCTTGGCAAAAACTAAACAAAGCTATAGGCGAAGACGGCGAGAACGGCAAAGACGGAGACTCATTCTTCCAGGATGTTGATTCTTCAAATGAGGATTACATTATCTTTACGTTGACCAATGGTACTCAGCTCAAAATTCCAACTTGGGCGGCGTATGAGAAGTTACAGGCTTTGTGCAATCAGATGAATACCAATATAACATCGTTGCAAGCTATCGTAGATGCATTGAATAAAAAGGATTATATTGCGAGTGTTTCTCCTTTCGATCAAGAAGGCGAAGAAGCAGGCTATAAAATCAGTTTTACAAGTGGCAAAACCATCACAATCTATCATGGCAAGAACGGACAAAATGGTGAAGACGGAAAAGATGGCATCGATGGAGAGGACGGCGAAGACGGCAAAGACGGCTCTACTCCGATTATCGGCGTGAAGTTGTTCAATGGTGTATATTATTGGACACTCAACGGCGAGTGGTTGCTGGATGATGACGGCAACAAGATTAAAGCCATAGGCACTGATGGCGAGGATGGCAAAGATGGTCAGGATGGAGCAACCGGTCCACAAGGCCCAGCTGGCGAAAACGGCGAGGACGGAAAAGATGGCGAAAACGGTAAAGACGGCATCACTCCAAAATTAAAAATCGAAAACGGCAAATGGTTCGTGTCGTACGACGAAGGTGAATCGTGGAAAGAGGTAGGCCAGGCCACCGGCGACAAGGGCGAGCAAGGCCCACAGGGAGATCCTGGTGTAGGTGGAGACTCTATGTTTACCAATATCGACTACACAACCAGCACAGATTATGTGGTATTTACGCTTTCTAATGGTACAGCCGTAAAACTTCCCACTTGGACAGCATTTGAGAAGTTGCAGACCCTCTGCAATCAAATGAATACAAACATCGCTTCTTTGCAGACCATTATTGATGCGATGCAGAACAACGACTATGTGAAGAGCATCACTCCGATTATGGAGAACGGCAAGGAGATTGGCTATACAATCACATTCTCAAAGAGTGGTACAGTAACAATCAACCACGGCAAGGACGGTCAGAACGGTGCTGCGGGCGAAAATGGAACTGATGGCGAAGACGGCGAGGATGGCAAGGACGGACAAGACGGCTCGACTCCCGTTATCGGCGTGAAGCAGTTCGAGGGCATCTACTACTGGACCGTAAATGGCGAGTGGCTCTTGGACGAGAACGGCAACAAAATCAAGGCACAAGGTCAAGATGGTAGCAATGGCCAGAACGGTGCAGCCGGCGAAGACGGAACTGACGGCGAGGACGGCGAGGACGGCGAGGACGGAGCAGACGGCAAGGACGGCATAACACCGAAGCTCAAAATCGAGAACGGAAAGTGGTATGTATCATATAATAAAGGAGTGTCGTGGACGCTGCTAGGTCAAGCAACTGGTGAGCAGGGTCCACAAGGCCCACAGGGCGAGGCTGGCAATTCGTTCTTCAAGTCGGTTACGCAGGATGAGAATTATGTTACATTCACCCTGTCCAATGGCACGGAGTTCTCTATCCTCAAAGCGAGCACCGTATCATCGGTAAAAATTTCATACATACCTCGTTACGACGACGGTAAGGCTACTGTAACCTATACTTCGATTGCGGATAGCAGTATTGAGATGGACTTTCAGGTAATGCCCACCTCTGTAGCGACAATTATCGCCAAGGATTGGCGGACAACCCTTTCATTGAAGGCTGTCGAGACTCAAACACGTGCGGTAGAGTATATCGATATGCCTATCTCTAAATGCACAGCCGATGCTACAAACGGTACAATCACCATCACCGCTTCGGGCAAGAATCTCCCTGCGAAGTTCTTCTCGGGTGCGGCAAATATCCGTGCAGCACTATTCTACAATACAGCAATCAGTGGCACTGTGTCGGAGTATGTGGAGTTGGTAGCATTGGCGAACAAAATTTTGTACACCGCAACAGCAAAGGTTGAGCCTTATGCCACTGATGTATTCGGTGCAAATATCGTATCGAACACGTGGAACTCTAAAACAGGTAAGGGCGTAATTACTTTTGATGGAGATATAACAGAAATAGGAAACAGGGCATTCTATGGATGTAGTAGCCTTACAAGTATTACCATTCCCGAAAGCGTAACGACGATTGGAAAGAGCACATTTGCGAACTGTACTAGTCTTACATCTATTACCATTGCTTCTAATATAGCAGAGATTGGATATTATGCATTCGGAGGCTGTAGTAGCCTAACCGCTGTTTATTGCAGAAGCACCACGCCTCCATATGCACGACGTTTTCAAGATACAAGTACAAGGGCTGCTAATATTAGTACAACTATTCCCGGAGGTAGTAGTGTTTCTACAAACCCTTGGTCTGCCTTTAGCGATAACCACGCCAATCGATTGATTTATGTCCCTTATGAGGCTAGGACTGCTTATCAAAGTGCCGATGGTTGGAAAGACTATGCAAATTATATTGTATCTTACACAAGCTATGACCTACGTCCTAATGATGCGTGGAAGTCTGGGTATTACAATTATTACATTAAACCTCAGCCACTATATCAGACTTATGCGAATGGAGAATTCAAAACCGAGAATAAAACCAAGGCTTTAGCGAAGTTCTCCATACAAGACTTGGATTTAAGTTCTGTGTTCGATATTGTAGAGATTGATTATGATGGATCATATAGAATATTAAGCAAAGAGGAGATTTACGCAGAAAACTTTACTACCAAATTCGAGTTTGTCGATTTGCCAGCAGATTCTCGTATAAAATTTATCAACAATACAACTCTGTCTTACAATGGTTTAGATGATCAGGTTCGCATAAAAGGTAGATTATATAGGAATGGCATAGAAATGGCAACATCATTTGACGACGTATATTATTCTTTGTTCGAAGTTCATAGGTTTGCCCCCTTATGTACTCTATCAATCAATTCCTCTGCTCCAAAGGCGTTTGAGATAACCGAAGCTACAAGATATGTCATTAATGTACTTGACTTCTTCGACTTGTATGAAAGCCGTGATGGTTCGGGTTATCCCTATATATGGGAAGATGGCTCTAAGGTTAATCTGATTGACCACTCTACCGGAACTTGGCTTATAGGCAACGGTACTAACGGCTGGTATAAGAACAAGACTCATACAGATATTTATGGCTTGACTTCAGAGTTTGAGTTGGGGGAGATTCCTGCAGAGTTTCGCAATTCCATCTCTTGTGATGAAAATATGGGGACTCTTACATTTGACTACCCTGCAAATATCATGCTTGTACGGGATTTCACAATTCCGGTTAAGTTGACCGTCGAAACACCTTGGTCTATGTCAAGTGCAGTAGCTAACATCACATTTAAGCCTAAGACTACAATTCCGGCATCACGACAGATTCACTATACCGCAACAGCGAAGGTAGAGCCTCATGCCACCAATGTATTCGGTGCAAATATTGTATCTAACGAGTGGAATTCGGCTACGGGTCAAGGTGTAATTACATTTGATGCTGATGTAACAACGATTGGAAAGAATGCATTCTCTCATTGCAGCGGTCTAACATCTATTACCATTCCCGATAGTGTAACAACGATTGGAGAGTGGGCATTCTTAGATTGCAGCAGCCTTACAAGTATTACCATTCCCGATAGCGTAACAACAATTGGAGATTATGCATTCGGACTGTTGTATTTAGAAGCCCAAAACAACCAAAAACAACCAGAAATAACCAAACATAAACCTTTAATTATCAATATATTCTAAAATTTAACACTTTCAGGCTGCTTTTTGATGGTTCCCA
>SUZG01000023.1 GCA_015060015.1 Rikenellaceae bacterium
ATGTAATCCTGGAGACGATTGCGCACCAATATATATTTGTCAAGTGTACGCTTGGAGGTCGTGATACCGACCATCTTTGAATACTCGACCAGCCACTGATCAAAGATCTCTACATAACCCCTGGGTTTAGTTATGTCTTTGCCCAGCAATGCTTGCTTAAGTCTCTCTGGCGTTACATTGACATCTTGAGCCTGCATTATAAGGAATTTATTGTAGGCTTTGGTGCGATACTCATCAAGAACAGCGGCAATGGCTTGATCATCGCGTGTATGTCCACTGGGTTTACCATCGCCCCATCTCTCTGGAAGTATTGTTTGTTTGGTGCTGATGTGGCATGTTTGATTACCAATGGTGAGTTGCATCAAAATCGGTACTCGTCCACTTTTGTTTGGTTTGCCTTTGTGGGCAATCATCTTAATCCTTAACATTTCTGTTCTCATAGCTTCTAATCGTTTTTACAGTGTACTATTTATGTTGCAAAATTACGCTACTAAAAACGGCTGGAAGAATCTATACATAGACAATTTTTAGACAAACATAGACAATGTTTAGACAAAGGTTGACATTATGCAAATTCCTTTCAATGAGCCGTTTACGAGTGCAAACATAAGCTCACTATTCGGAAGTGTCAAGTTAATTCGCAACTATCTGCAAAGATTATCGCAGATTAATGAAAGTGGGGCAAGATTACCCGAAACCTATGTCCAAGTTTTCGGTTATTGGTTTCAAAAAGGTTTGTCGCATTTGTCTGTTTTAGTTAGACAGCCGATGGACAAACATAGACAAAACAACCACGATACGCCACTGGTGCGCCCCAGGGCGGGCTGCTTAACTCATTGAGCAACAACAAAAAAGCGAGAAACTTTCGTTTCTCGCTTCTGTACCCCCTCAGGGGCTCGAACCCTGGACCCCAACATTAAGAGTGTCGTGCTCTACCAACTGAGCTAAAGAGGCATCAATTATTTGCTAATTGCGAGTGCAAATATAAGGCACTTTTTTATTTCGTGCAAGTTTTTTGTGATTTTTTTTCAAAAAATATTAAAAACACCCGTCATTATTCCATTCCGAGCCGGCATCCGGATAGATAATAGGGCGGTTTTGTTCCAATTCTTTCAGTCGGAGATAGCTCTCATAGAGGTTGATTCCGTTGGCTGACTCCTCCGCCAGGGAGTATGCCACGACACATGCAAAGCCGCAGGTCGAATGCCACGCAGCCTCCGAAAGCGAAAGGAATGCCTCGCCCCACGCAGGGTTGTTGCTCTCGTTACCGCCTATGCGACGCGACGAGCCGCTGGCAGAGGTGTTTATAGGCACCTGCATCACCACATACATACCCAGCGAGTCGCACATGTTGTAGGCGTGCTGTGGCACGGCGTACGATGAGAATTTCACCGCGTTATGGCCCTTCTGCTTGGCGGTGGCAATGGCCTCGGCAGTAATCGTTTGTGGGTTGCACTCGGTCGCCGACAGGGTTACAGCCTCGCCGTTTATCATCAGCTTGCCAGCCTTCAACTCCGCACTGCGAAGTCCTATCCAATGCGACTGGAACTCCACCTTGCGACCCTCAATCTGTGTAGTCAGGTTCAGACGATAACGCGTAGGTTTGTCGGCCGACCACATCTCGCTGCGGGGTATGCGAGTCATAAACTTGATAGTATCCTCGCCACGCATTTGCAGCATGATGTCGCGATAGCCATAGGTCGCAACTGTCGTGTCGGCAGCGACCAGCTCGTAATGAATACGGGCCTTCTTGGCATTGAGTGACTCGGTCTTGACAACGATGCCCACCTCTACATTAGCCATCTCGCCGGTGGAGTCCAGAGTGGCATTATGTACGATGTTGCGAACGCGTATTGTCGGCTGCGACATAACATATACCTCGCCCAAATATGCCTTGGTGGTGTCGGCTGTGTGCAGACGCTGGCTCCAATGGCTCTTAAATATGCGTATCGAGATGGTGTTGCTCTCCTCCTTTGACTTCTTTGTAATGTTGAACTCTGCGGGCGTGAAGCCGTTGAATGTGCTGCCTGCGACCTTGCCGTTGATAAGCACCTCGTAAGCGCCCGAAGCACCCTCAACATAGAGCAAAGCCTGTCGATTGAGCCAGGTGAAGGGAACGACATAGCTTGCCGAGAAGATGAAGGCCTCCTCGTCTTCGGTCTGTTGCCAATTGGTTATGGGCCGTATATACAGCGACGATACCGCCTCGGTGCCATATCTTTGAGCCAATTCGGCGGTGTTGTAGGGTAGTGTTCGCATACGTGGCAGCTCGCAACCCTGTGAAATATTTTCAGGCAATGCCTGGGCCTGCGACACACTTATTGCGACGAAAAAGAGAACTATCGTTAAAAGAAATCGTTTCATATCGGTAAAATTCATATATTTGTAATGCCCAAAGTTAAGAAAAAATTTATTCATACGATGAATTTGTTGCCGAAACTCAATTTTCCACCCATAAAATTAAGGGCACGTGAGCATAACGGGCGTACCGAGGTGTTCGACTCGGTGCGTGGTCTCTATGTCGTGCTTACGCCCGAGGAGTGGGTGCGACGGCATCTTGTGGAGTATCTTATGTCGCACTGTGGCGTTCCTCGTCTGTCGATAGTCGAGGAGTATCCCGTTGAGGTCAATTCTATGGCACAGCGGGCCGATGTGGTGGTGTTGGATAGTGAGGCACGACCGCTTATCCTTGTGGAGTGCAAGGCGACAGATGTGAATCTCGGTCAGGATGTGCTGTTGCAGGCAGCACGTTATAACGCAGTGGTGAAGGCCCCGTATGTCATTGTGACGAACGGACTTATGCACTATTGCTATGAGATTTCGGCCGAGGGCTATACGCCACGCAGCGAGTTTCCTAAATTCAGATAGTTTATTACCCGCTACAAGCTCATTATTCGTTACGGAAGGCGATTATAGAGGGCGTTTGCTCTCGATATATTCGCGGAATGTCTCTTTATGATTAATACTCAAAGGCACATATTCGTCGTTAGTCAGATAGATGCGTCCGCGACCATAACTCTTCACATAGTTGAGATTTACGATATATGAACGATGCACCCTCATAAATGTATCGGAGGGTAGGGCACTCTCCATATTTTTCAGACGGAACAGCGTGGTTATAGGGGCTGAATTGGCCAGATGCAGGCGGATGTACTCTCCGACACTCTCTATGTAGATAATGTCGGCATAGCGGACAATAGATACCTTGTAGTCGGCCTTGATTGATATTGAGTCCGATGTCGGTGCGATGTCCGGCTCGACCTCTGCAATAGAGGCATTTGTGTTGGTATCGGTGTCGAGCTGGCGTTGCAACTGCATAAGGTTGTGCAGCGAGAGAGCCTTCTCTGCGGCACGATTGAACTCGGCGAAAGAGAATGGTTTGAGCAGATAATCCACCGCATCGAGGCGAAATCCCTCAACGGCAAACTCCGAGTAGGCCGTTGTGAATATAATCATCGGTGGTGTTTCCAGCCCTCTCACCAGATCCAGACCACTGCGGCCGGGCATATTTATGTCAACAAAAACCAAATCAATCGGCTGCCTGTCCAATGTAGCCTCTGCCTCGGCTGCGTTACGGCAGGTGGCAACAAGTTCCAACGAGGGTATTCGTTCTATGTAACTTTTTATCTGACGCAGAGCCAACGGCTCGTCATCAACGGCTATGCACCTAATCATACTTTACGGGTATTGATAGTTGTACCTTGTATCTGTCGGGGTCAATATCGTCTATCAGTAGCTCGTAGTTGCGACCAAAGAGCAGATCGAGGCGTTTGCGGATATTTTCCAGACCCATACCGCTTTGGGCGTTGGTCTTCTCTGTTTCGTGTCGCGAGTTGCATACCTCACACGTTACGCGATCCTTGTTGCACGACAGGCGAATATGCACAAACGACGGCTTGTCGTAGCTTACGCCGTGCTTGAAGGCATTTTCCACCAGCACGATGAAGATAAGAGGCGGAATCTTCGCACCAATGGGGATATCCTCCACCTCGAACTTTATATCCACATCATCGGTGTAACGAATCTTCATCAACCCGATGTAGTTTTCGATGAAGCGGATATCTTTCTGAATACTGATGTCGGCATTTTCCGAGTCATACAACACATAACGCATCATCTTCGAGAGCTCGATAACGGTCTCCTTGGCAGCATCGCTGTCGATGTCTATCAGGGCGTGTATGTTGTTCAGCGTATTCATAAAGAAATGGGGGTTTATCTGATATTTCAGATAGTCCATTTCGGCACGTAGGCTCTGCTGCTCCAAGGCCAGAATCTTCTGCTCGTCCTGAATTGACTTGAACATCATCTTGATAGCCGAGTTGGCTCCAAACATGAGAAGACCAAGCAAAACATTCCAATACCACGCAAGGTCGGTGAATGAGGCTTGTCCGTGAATGACATACATATCATCATCGCCATAGGGTATTGCACGCAGGCTCTCCTGATAATACTCCAAGGCGAGGAACATAGCCGAGAGCAGTACCAGCGATATAAGCAGATAGGAGGCGTAGTGTTGTTTTAATAGTAATTTTGGGGCCAATATGGCGTTATTGACCAAGAAGATGAAGATGTAGGGGACAAGCTTGCTCCATACGGTCAGAATATTGACCAGATAGACGTGCTCCTCCGACATCATCTTCGAGTTCAGAATAGGCACGAGCAGAACCGCACTCCACACCATAAAGTAGAGCAGGTTCTCGCCAATAATGGATTTACTCGGCGTGGCTCGTTTCATATTGCTGAATCTTTATTCTTCTTACTTAATCTCCTCGCCAAACAGAGTAGCCGATGAGCAACCCGTAATGCGGCAACGTACATAGTCGCCCACCTTATGCTCGCCCTTGTCGAACACCACAACCTTATTCTGCGATGTGCGACCGAAGAGCTGGTCATCACGACGCTTTGATATGCCTTCAACCAGCACCTCAAACTCCTTGCCCACATCGCGTTTGTTACTCTCTTCCGAGAGCCTGTTTTGGAGGTTGATAATCTCGGTCAGTCGGGCAGTCTTCACATCATCGGGTATATCGTCACCCAGATTACGCTGTGCGAAGGTGCCGGGGCGTTCCGAATACTTGAACATAAAGGCAAACTCGTAACCCACCTGCTCCATCAGCGAGAGTGTCAGTTTGTGGTCCTCCTCCGTTTCGCCCGCAAAGCCGGCTATAAGGTCGGTCGTTATGGCACAGTCGGGCATATAACGGCGTATGGCTGCTATGCGGTCGAGATACCACTCGCGGGTATATTTGCGGTTCATCCTCTCCAACATAACCGTAGAGCCCGATTGAGCCGGCAGATGAATAGCCTTGCAGATGTTGGGCATAGATGCCATAACCTCCAATAGCCTGTCACTCATATCTTTCGGGTGTGATGTGGCAAAGCGGACTCTCAACAGTGGTGAAATCTCCGCTACGGCCTTCAAAAGAGATGGAAAGTCGTACTCGCCCGTAGAGTATGAATTGACATTCTGTCCGAGCAGGGTTACCTCGCGGTAGCCGTTCTCGAAGAGTGTGCGAGCCTCGGCGATGATTGTCGCCGCATCGCGACTGCGTTCGCGACCTCGTGTGTAGGGAACGACGCAGTATGAGCAGAAGTTGTTGCAGCCACGCATAATGGCAATGTAGGCACTCACTCCGTTCTTGTCCAGACGCACGGGGGCAATCTCGGCATAGGTCTCCTCGGTTGAGAGCAGTACATTCACGCCCTTGCCTCCCGACTCGGCCTCTCTTACGAGGTTGGGCAGGTCGCGATAGGCGTCAGGGCCGGCAACGATATCCACAGCACACTCACCCTCCACGAGCTTCTCTTTCAGACGTTCTGCCATACAGCCTATGATACCCACAATGAGTGAGGGTTTCAGCTTACGCAGGCGTCGCATCTCGCTTAATCGGCCCCAGATACGCTGCTCGGCATTGTCGCGTATCGAGCAGGTGTTAATCAATATTATGTCTGCCTCGCGGATATCCTCTGTGTAGAAGTATCCCTCCTGCTGCATTATGGATACAACAATCTCCGAGTCGCCGACATTCATCTGGCAACCATAGGTCTCGATGAAGAGTTTCTTGCCCTGCCCGACGGCGGGGCGTAAGTTATTGGTGTTAATCATACGTTTTTGCTGAAAATTAATCAGAGAGCAGCTCCTCCTTCTCGGGGAATGGCTTGAAGCCCTCTCCATAGGTGTCGTAAGCATCAGTTACAACAAGGAACGCCAGCGGGTCTATCTCCTTGATTTTGCGTCTTACCTGCGATACCTGACGGCGGCTTACAACCAGGAAAATCATCTCCTTCTCGTCGCGACTGTACATGCCCGATGCCTTGATATATGTCGCACTGCGGTCCATATCGTGGATGATGTATTCACGCAACTCCTCCGAGTGGTTGTTGCTGATGATGAAGAGCAACTTGTCGTACGAAGCACCATCAATGGCGTAGTCGATAACGCGAGAGGCAACGAAGATACATATCAACGAATATAATGACAACAGCCAGCCGCCAGACTCTGTCTCACCGTCAAGACCGATACCGAAACCGATAACGATAAGACCTGTGAGCACAACGAAAGAGTCGGTGAGCAATACGCCGTTAGAGAACTTTATCTTGAAAAATCTGTTCAACATCATAGCCACGATGTCGGTACCTCCCGTTGTGGCACTGCAACGCACCGCAAAGCCCAGACCTATGCCGAGGGTCACACCGCCGAAGATACAGGCGAGCATAAGGTGGTCAGAGAGGTTGAGTGCTCCGTTGAGCATAAGTGCGGGGTCGAGAGCTTCCAGAGCCTCCTGCGTGGGATATACCATCGTTGAGATAAGGTTCATCAGTCCGGGAATAAGGCAGGCTGCATACAGCGTGCGACCACCAAACTGACCTCCGAAGATAATCATACCCGCAATCAGCAACGGAATGTCGAACATATAACCAAACGTACCGACCTGCACCGATGGGAATATGTTGTGGAGCACGATACCCATACCATAGACGCCTCCCGGCACAAAGTTGTAGGGGTTGATGAAGAATACGAATCCTGCCGACACCAGCAGACAGCCAATGAAGATACCTACGATATCACGCCACCAAGCAAGGCTTGTGATAGATTCGATAATTGTCTTTTTCAGATTCATAGTGTGTTCAGTTTTGTGTTAAGTAACACGGTTTTTGGTTAAGTGTTGTTATTTGCGGTGTAAAGATAATATTTTTTCGGGCAAAAACAATTCCGCCGAGGCCAAAATAAGTATAAAACGGAGTAAGTGGGCTCCAAAGTCCAAAATAAGAGAGCCACGAAAACAAAAAAAAGCAGACCATCGGCCTGCTCTTGTGTGATATGATTGTTCGTGAGAGCCGAAGTGCTACTCTGCCTTCTCTGCTCTCTCGCTGTAGAGATACTCCAGCAGGTAGGCCAGGCGAAGACCGCCTCTCTCGAACTGCAACTCGATAATGGGGGCATACTTCGCAACCTCGTCATACGAGATTTTTGTACCCTCCTCAATCTCGGCATATATCTGCTCCGCAACGGCGTGAGTCTCGTTGAACCAATCCTTTACGCTGCCCGACATTATGGCTGCAATATCCTTTGCACCCAGACGGTCAATCTGCTGCTGCCACTCGGTATAAGACCACTTGTGAGCCGACTCAACAAGCGACGAATCCCAGATAGAGTGCAGGTTGGCGGGGCGTCCGAAGTAGATGACATTCACATTGTTGCCGCCTCGGTCCGACTTACGGCCGGCGTGCATAGGGCAGTGCATATCGCCCACCAGATGGATGAGCATACGCAGGTAGATGTTCTCGTCCTGCGGAGAGAGCAGGCCGCCCTTAATCTGATTGACGATGAGGTTGATAGCACCCACCACGTCGCCACTCTCCACCTTGGGCATAGTGTCGTAGGTGAAGCCCTCATCTACATTGGCGTAGTGCCAGGTCTTTGTGAAAGCGAACTCCTCGGTATGACTTGCGTTATCCAGCCAGTTGGCATAATATACCAGCGAGTGGCCGTTCAATACCTGTGCAACCTTTTGAGCCGTTGCCGGTGTGAGATGACACTCGGCGATGTAGGCTACAACATCGTGGCCCTTCTGACCCCACGCAAAGGCGTTGGTGGCACATACCACGGCGATAAAAAAGCATAATAATCTACGCATAGCGTTTTAAGTTTAGGTTTATAATTCCAATCGTTATCTTACTGATTCATAGTGGCGAGGAACTCCTCGTTCGACTCGGTCATACCCATCTGCTTCTGCAGGAACTCCATAGCCTCTACTGTCGTCATCTCCGAGAGATACTTACGCATAATCCATGTGCGGCTCATAACCTCACGCGAGAGCAGCAGATCCTCGCGGCGAGTACCCGAAGCGATGACATTCACCGCAGGATATACACGCTTGTCCGAGAGCTTGCGGTCCAGCTGCAACTCCATATTACCCGTACCCTTGAACTCCTCGAAGATAACCTCGTCCATCTTTGAGCCGGTGTCAATCAGGGCCGTTGCGATGATTGTCAGCGAGCCCTTCTCCTCGGTGTTTCGTGCCGCACCGAAGAAACGCTTCGGCTTGTGCAGTGCGTTGGCATCGACACCTCCCGACAGCACCTTACCCGATGCCGGCTGAACGGAGTTGTAAGCACGAGCAAGGCGGGTGATCGAGTCGAGGAAGATGACCACATCGTGTCCGCACTCAACCATTCGCTTCGCCTTCTCCAGAACCATCTCGGCAACCTTTACATGGCGTGATGCCTGCTCGTCAAAGGTGGATGCCACAACCTCGGCCTTTACATTGCGAGCCATCTCGGTAACCTCCTCGGGGCGTTCGTCAATCAGAAGCACAATCATATAGACCTCGGGGTGGTTGTCGGCAATGGCGTTGGCGATAGACTGCAACAACATCGTCTTACCCGTCTTGGGCTGTGCCACGATAAGACCACGCTGACCCTTGCCTATGGGCGAGAAGAGATCGACTACACGATTTGAGAGTGAGTTGTGTCCCTTGCCCGTAAGGTTGAACTTCTCGCTGGGGAAGAGTGGTGTCATATACTCAAACTGCACGCGGTCGCGGACATATTCGGGTTTTAGACCATTAATCTCATTGACGCGAATCAGCGGGAAGTACTTCTCGCCCTCCTTGGGTGGGTGTATGATACCGCTGATAGTATCGCCTGCCTTCAAGCCGAAGAGCTTGATTTGCGAAGGCGAAACATAAATGTCGTCGGGAGAGTTGAGGTAGTTATAATCGGCTGAACGCAGGAATCCGTATCCGTCAGGCATAACTTCCAATACGCCCTCTCCGATAACCTCACCTGCAAAATACTCCTTGATTTGCTCGCGGGTAGCCTCCACATTGGCAGAAGATGCCGCTTTCTTTGCTGCTGGCTCTGACGCCTCTGACGCTTCGGTCGTTGAGGCCTCTCTGTCTGCCTCTGCTGCGTTTTTAGCTGCGGCAGCGGCCTCCTCCTGCTCTTTCAGAGCCTTGGGCTTGCGACCGCGACGCTTGGGCTGTGGTTGCTCTGTCGCCTGCTCTGCTGGTTGCTCAGCCTCTGTTGCGGCCTCTGTCGTTGTAGCGACAATAGGTTCTGCGACCTTTTCTGTCTTTGTGTTCTCCACAATCGGGCGTATAGGTTGCTGCTTTTCAGCAGATGTTCTATCCTCGATGATAAATGAACGGGGTGTCTCCGAGCTGCCTGTCGGCGTGTTCTCCTCCACACGCAGAGTGCTCATTCGCGGACGACGACCTCTTTTGCGTGGAGCCTCGGCCTCGCTGTTCGGGGCGGCTGTCAAGCTCTCCGGCTCTGCGGGAGCATCAGATGTCGCAACGCTGACAATACGCTGCAATAACTCCTTCTTTTTCAGTGAGGTGTCGGTTATTCCAAGCACTTTCGCGATTTCTCGCAACTCTGCGAGTGATTTGCCTTCCAAGGCATTCAAATCTTGCATATAATATTCTGTTTATAAGTTCATTGAAAATTAAATAATCGAACGATTATTCGTTGATTGACGATGCAAATATAGTACAAATTTTTATTCTCCAAAAAATCATTACATATATTTTCAGTCAAAATCGACATTTTTCTAATATTGGCGTGATAAATAGCCCAAAGATGACACAAAATGGCCTCTGGCGGGGTGCTGTCCAACAAAAAAGGCCACCCAAATCGGGTAGCCTTTGATAGTTCGGAAGTGTTAGTGTGGTTTACAATCCTTTCCAGGCACTTCTGTTCTTCTGCTTCTTGACCTCCTCCTCAATGGCATCATTTATGGCGGGGAAGAATGTAACGCCTGTAACCTCCTCCAACTCCTCGATGCTGATAATATCGCTGCTCTGCAATGAGGTTGAGTAATCTACGTGCTTCATCAATATCGCAATTGCCTGCAAGTCCGATGCCTTTGTGATATTTCTGATAGCCTTGCCTGTCGAGCCACTCTTGGTGCGGAGCAATGCCTTGTAGTAGTGCGACGGAACGGCACATACATTACCACTATTGTCGGTTGTGGTTACATCAACCGATGAGTCGTGCTGGCCATCGAATATAGCACCCGAAACCACATAGAGAGTGTCACTACATACATTCTCCTGCACGCTACTCTCCAATCTCTGCCATACGCCTGAGTTGAAAGTCGATGTCTGCGGAGTCATATTCGAGAAATAGAATGTGGCACGGTTTATATCCTTTGTCTTGTTACGGCTTGATGAAGGCAACTGATGACCGCGTGTATAAGAGCCGTAAGAGCTGTAAAGGCTGGGCTGATACTGTGTCGGAATCTTGGGGTCATACTGCCAATCATCGGTACGGTTTCCGCTGCCACGATGGCAACTGTGCAACGGGTATGCCACCCAGATAGCACCCTTGCTGTTGCGGTCGAAGCACAGTGTGAAGTTACGCTGACCACTCTTGCCGCCTACGCTGATGTCGCCGTGTGATACATACTGGAAGTTTGAGCCTCTGTCATCGCACAATGGCAACTCGGCCCAGTCGCGGTAGAAGACTACATCGTCCTCCTCCTCTATGGTCTTGATGTTTGTGGCAATGACACACGCATAGTTGGTGTCGTTGCTGGTCGATACATATAATGTGTATCCCAAAACTTCAACCATCTGTCCATTCCAAGAATCGGGGCACATGGCCGAAGAGGGAGATGCAAGCGAGCCTGCTGTTGCAGAGCCTGTAACGTCAATATTCCAGTAGTTGCCACTCTTTATCAGGCGTCCCGCCATCTTGACATATTTGATTGTCGGGTTGCTGACAAACTGCTGAATACCGTCGGCATCCATTGTCTGTGGGGTAGGGTGGGTGTAGTCGGTGTGTCCTACCTTTGTGGCCTTGGGGTTATTCAACTGTGGCTTGCTGCAATAGATGCCCATTGTAGCCTCTACGGTAACTCTGTCGCCAACCTCCAAGCCCGTCTCGCCACCCTTGTATGCGAGGATGTAGCTCTTGCCGTCGGTGAGAAGGAATGAACGGTCAGAAACAGCCACGACGGTCGATTCTTTGATTTTTACGTCTGTTTTCTCCTCAACCGACAACGCTTCGGTAACCGATATCGGCTCATTCTCCGGAACAACATAAGCCTCCTGCGTGATTGTTACGCTTTGCGAGGCTGTCGAATCCTTGCTGCGAATAACCACAGCCGTACTCCTCTCCTTGCTGTCGGAGTTGGGCTGAATGGTGATAAGATTTTGAGATACGCCCGCATTGCCTAATTTGTTTGAAACCGATACCCAGCTATCCTCGGGGTTGGCAATCCATTGGCAGTTAGCCTCGATGGTAACACTCTTCGAGCCACCCTCTGCCGATACCGAAATCTGCTTCGGAAGAACACTGATTATGGGTGTGCCGTCAGAGTTGCTGGGGCTTGGTGAGCACGCCATAAACATCATCATAGACATTATGACGCTGAAAATAAGTGAGTTTTTCATTAATCTGTTGAATATAATTTGTCGCAAAGATAGTAAACATATCACTAAAAACAAAACTATTGTGCGTCGTTTTCGCAGGGCCCTGCCTGCTGCTGTGCTGCGACTATATAGCGACCATATTGTCGGCTACACCTTTTCCGCAGCGAAGCCCCTTGCAGTACTTTCGCAATAAAAATCTCCCGCAAACGTTCTATTTTTGGTCGGGAATGGTTATCTTTGGGTGGATAAATTGTAAAAATTACAACTATGAAACGATTTTTATTGATTTTGGCGTGTCTGTTGTGCTGCTTTGCAGCCGATGCACAGGATAGGTATAAGGCCTATTGCTCTATTATGGGCGAGCAGGCAGTTGGCTCCAATGCTGTTTCGGATGTGAGAATAGACTACGGGCAGGAGAACCAACGCCGCAACTACCTCGTGGATGAAGCGGGCAAGCGTATCGACTTTCCGACGATGGTAGCAGCGATGAACTATATGGCGAAGCGTGGCTGGGCCTTGGAGCAGACCTATGTCGTGCGTAAGGAGAGTACGATCGATAATAATCACGACCGCGATGTGGTAGTGTGGATACTCTGCAAGGAGGTTGAGTCGGATGACGAGATATTGGAAGGACTTGCTACGGGCCGCACCTACAAATAAGAATTTCGGTATATAAGTAAATTGCGAAGATGGAAGAGAAACGCTTGGAGGGCGAACTTGAAGAGTTGAAGTCGCCGCAAGAGATTGTGAAATATCAGAAAAACTACTCCGAGAGGGGGGCTCTGGGGTAAGGTTACGAAGGTTGCCAAGAAGGCTGGTATAAAGGTCATATATGCCGCCCTGCTGCTCTTCTATGCTCTCAAAAGCGAGAAGACCTCGGCAGCCGACCGGGCATTGATAATCGGTGCTTTGGGATACTTTATCCTCCCCACCGACCTTATTCCCGACTTCATCCCCGCGACGGGTTACACCGACGACTTCGGGGCTCTTGTGCTGGCTCTCGCACGCGTGGCGAGCAATATCACGCCGGAGGTCAAGGCCCAGGCTCAGGAACGCCTGCAACGCTGGTTCGGCAACTACGACCACACCGAAATCAACAACATCGGGTAGGGTATAACTCGGAAAACAAGCACAGAGTCTGGAAATTCCAGACTCTGTGCTTGTTCTTCAATAAACTCACTCTCGCCAAGGTGAGGCGAGCAAAAATAACAATTATTTCTATACGAAGATTGTGTAACTATGAAAACTTTCATTTGCCATAATACAAAAAAAAGAAAAAGCCGAAACTTTTTCTCTCTTGTCTCTTTGCCGCTTTCGCTCTGCCATCAGAAACACTTTCTATAGATGTAGGTCAGATAGTCGTTGGAGTCGGTTTTCCACTCGTCGGACTTAAACTCGGCAACCTTCTCGAAACCGTGGTGGGCGTAGTAGTCGTGGTTGCACGACGAGTCGGTCCATAGATAGAGGCTCTCGTAACCCTCGCTTTTTGCCAATGCCACAACCTCCGCAAGCAGTTGCTTTCCGCAACCTTGCACTGCCGAGATAAAGAACGACAGATACAAATCCTTATCTGCCCGCATATAGCGATAGACCTTTGGCGAGGTCTTGCCGAAGTAGTCACGCAGAGCCAATGCCTCAGCACGCTGCTGCTCGTTGAACGATGGCATCACGCTATCCAACCACTCGTTATAGCCGTTTTTCTGCTCGATATTGCCCGCAAGGATGCACCCCACCATCTTGCCCTCATCTGTAATCTTGAAGGCAAAAGGCGCACCATACCACCCATAGCGGATGATATACTCGCACATCAGCAGTCCGAACTCCTCGCCCTGACCATTTGCAGCGTGTCCCTCGCCCCAAACGGGATAGGCAAGATGTGCCGCCTCGCGGATGTCGTTTTCTGTAAAAGTCTCTATTTTCATATATTACTCTTTTTTGAATGTCTTATCATTAAAGTAACTGCCACTAATCTGCCCAAGCAATTTGCGTTTATTCAACTACTTCAATATAAAAACTGACCGGTCGAAAACCATCATTGCACGAGAGCATAGCCGAATGGGGATTCTGCATCCACCCATCAAAGAAATTACCCCCGCCCGTGGCCAACTCGCGCACAAATGGCAACAGCGTCTCCCAGGCACTATCGCACATACCCTCAGGTTTCGCACAATTATCCACGATAAAGGTCTGCCCAAGACGCATATCGCACGTATGTTCAATGGGATTTTCGTATTGCGCCATAAGGTCTGCATACTGCGTAATACGCATCACAGTAATTTTTATCTTCTTCATTTTATCTCTCCATTTATCCTTCGTTTTACGACCGAAAAAGCTTTCTGATAGAGTGCCGAGTCAGGCATTGTCGTCAGCATCTCCTTAAAACGGCTCATAGGCACGGCGAAGGTCAGTTCATTCTTCGGGACAAGTGGGCGTGCCGAGGGGTCGAACATCCCGAGAAAACAACTGCGACCACCCTTGCGATTCTCCGTTGTGGCAAACGAAATGATTGCTGCGCAACCCGATGCGAACTTCGTTACAACCGCATTGTCACTATCGTTGTCGTAGAATGCCCAAGTGCAAAGTCCCGACAAAATATCAGGCGTAGCGAAAAACACAACCGCCTCAACACCCTCCCAACTCGCTAATTTATCAACGCTTACAAAGTTAAGATAGGGCTTCGAGATAATCTCTATTTCGAGGCTCTCGACATACTTTCGCACCTGCTCGGGGGTCTGCTTGTAATGCTCCGTTTCTGACACAAAGAGAGGCACACGCTCAGGCATTGGGCGGAAAGCGGTATATAGTCCGCCACCTCCACACTGCACATTTTCTGCGGTGAGTGTTAGAGGGTTGCCATCACACACTTTGCGTATTGCACCAATCATACATCTTGGCACACGGCTCTCGGGATTAACGGCTGTGTTGCCATACCAAAAGGCAATAGGCATTGGTGCAGCCTCGCCAAATGCCTCGCGAAACTTCTCGATAAATTGTTGTGGAGTCATAACGGTTCTATTTTACCCCAAAGGTAACGATTTTTTCGACACGGAAGCCCTATTGCCCGTTAATGAACGATTTTTATACCGGCAACAGATGCTATGAGGGTAAAGACGAAGAACAATAGGCAATTCTCGCGAACTATATTTACACCCCCGACCCCTGAAAGGGGAGTTGCGGGGCCTCTCTCAGCGAATCTCGTTTTCTGCTCCAAGCGAAGCCTCCCTTATCAACGTTGCGATTAAGGCGAGAGAAGAGCAAATAAATTTGTTCTTCCGAGCCGTAGCAACGAAAAGGAGCGAAGTGAACTTAAAGGGAGGTTTGGAGGGATTGTCTATATGGTCGCGGAAAACGAGACTCTGTCCATCTGCTCCCCTCTCTGTATATCAAGCAATTGCCTTTGCCCAGTACTATACTCCCAATGCGAGGGACACTTGGGAGGGTTCAGGGTGTCGTTTTCGAGTCCGACTTTTGCCATACAAACTTCAGAACTACAGTTGCTTACGACAAATTTACGAATAATTTTTGAATTGACAAAATCGAAGAGAGATAGCCTCTGTTTGTAGCCATCTCTCTACGGTTTACTGGACATTAGCACTCGCCTTCGCTTTGCTATTACGCTTGTGGGCAATTAGGTTTTGTAGCATCTCCTCACTACTCTTGATGGTGTGAGCACGCAGGCAACGCTTAATTTCGGCAATCTGGTAGTAATACTTGTTGCCGATGGTGCTGTAAGTGATTTTGCCGGCACTGCGTAGGCGTTGCAGAGTTTTGTCGCAGATGCAGAGATACTCGCACACCGCCTGCCCATCTACCCAATCGTCGTCGAGAGAACTTTGCTGCTCTAACTAGGCTTTGCGGATGTACTCGTCCATTGCATCAATTTTGCTAATCAGCTGCTGAAAAGCGCTGTGTTCGATAGTTAATACTTCCATAGTTTTTGGTTTTATTGGTTAAACATAAGTTTGTTGTTGCGATTATGATCGCTTCATAAAAAGGATAGGGACATCCAACCGAAAAGGTTGGACAACGGCACAAAAAAAGCAGAGGTGTTGCCTCTGCTTGGGTAATTGTTTTTTAATTATCGATAGGTATATCGTCAAATTCCACATTATAATACCTCTTATACATTGCTTTTGCATAGTCATCCATCATACCTGCTATAAAATCAATTGCTGCACGATCTAGCTTTTTTTGTTCTTTTTTTGTTAATGTTTTTTTCTTGAAGTCGATATCTGGTCTATAATCTGGCGTTAACAATTGGATATTGTCTTTATTGGAATATATTCTGAATAGACCATTGATGACAATACTACCACGCTTTTCATACAACTGAATATCATCATGGCGCGTAACAGCTTTGTAAGTTAGTTTTTTTAATGCATGTACTAAGTTATGCCACTGACAACAACCTAATTCGTATGCCACGGTAGTTATTCCATGTTCTTTTTTCGCTTCTTCATCTATTTCAACCCAACCTATATCATTAATAAATTCATAGGTTAGCTTAGACACAAGGGTTCTTCTAAAAATCTGGGAATACTCTTGTGTGGTCTTATAACTACTAGCTTGATAGGCTACGGCTTTAGCACTCTTTACAATACCTAGAAACTTAGCAACTTCTTTGGCATCTTCTACAATTGTCTCCGTGGTTTCATCTTCCTTATTAAATTTTTTCTTGAGTAAATATATAATCTCATCTATAGTAAAATACCCCATAGACAACCCATCTTCCAAGTCATGAACGGCATATGCAATTTCATCCGCCACATCAATAATCTGTACATCAAGAGTTCTCTCTCCTATTAAGTCGGTTTGTTTGCGTTTTTCTTCAAGGTCTTCATAATCTTTTTTATACAGAAACTTCTCAACCTCTGTATTTTCTTCAACGATATATTTGTTGATAGCTAGCAATGTTCGATATGTTAGATTTAGCCCTGTCTTCTTTGGAAGCTTCTTCTCAATATCATTAATAATCTTAAAATTTTGAGCATTACCTTCAAATCTACCTATTTTGCGATCTTTACAGATTGCATCTAGAGCTCTTTCTCCGCTGTGCCCAAATGCTGGATGACCTATATCATGAGCCAAAGCCGCAGCTTCAATTACATATAGATCTTTATCGGCAGAATATGCATTATCTCCTATAATCTCCCCTATTTTAGATGCAATATCTCTAGCAATCTGTGAAACCTCTAAACTATGAGTTAAGCGATTTCGAAAGAAAGCATCATTTTGGATTCCGAGAATTTGCATTTTGCCCTGCAGTCGTCTAAATGAGGCAGAATATAATATTCGTGTAAAATCTCGATGATACGGATTTCTCTCTGTTGCATTTAGCTCTTCAATTTGACGTCTCTTTAATTCGGGATCCTTTAATTTTTCATATGCCTTTTTCAGCATATTTACCCCTTTTTTTGAATCTAAATTATAAAACATATCAATTAAGTTACTAGTTTATACTTCAAATATACGAATTAATATTTTAATAATTCCACAATCTATTCCTGAATTTCTGTTTAGAAAAGCGATAACTGGTTTTGTTTGCAAAATCGTTTCACTTTTATTTGTGTGTCGTGTTGATGTGTCGAGTGTTACAAATGTTTGTACTGTACTTTTCCCAAAGAGGATACTCCATAAGGGGCGACCCTTATTTTTATAAAAGAGAAATTTGAATTGCATCGATTTGTCTTGGATTGCAGAATGCTCTAAACATTTCCGATAACAGTTCTATTTACAACTATTATGGAACAAATAGGGTGATAATAGTTTAATTTGCAACTATTATGTAGTAGTAATTTATTCCGGCTTGCAACGCCCAAATTTTGGTTGAGGGTGAAATAGGGCGAAGAAATATTGCGTAACGATGATAAACAGTAATAAATGGTTTTGTCACCAAGAACAAAAAAAGCGCTCAAAATGAGCGCTTTGCGATAAACGATGATAAATCATTTTATCATTGGTATG
>SUZG01000024.1 GCA_015060015.1 Rikenellaceae bacterium
CCTGTCTTGTTTGCAAAGTCGAGATCTAACTGACCATCAGCCGCAAAGGCTGCATCCGCAACATTTACCCCAAATACTGTGATATTTGCTACTGAGAATGTGGCATCGCCATTTCCATTCTCTCGCACATATCGAGCAATATAATCCGAAAGTGGCTCTCGGCTACGAACTCGCTTACCACCGACCACGCTACGTGGATGATGAAATGAGTAGACAATCTTTTCCAACTTCGTCTTTGTCATTGCGTGTTCGGGATCTTTGGCAATCTCTCCAAGAATAAAACTTCGCAACTCCGAGAGATTTTTCATTAGTTCTCGTCCCTGCTGCTCGGTAAAATCTTCCACCGCCGCATACCTACTCTTTACTGTTTGACGCTTACTATCCCACGCATCAGTCAATACCAGATACTGCGTATCGGCATAAAACTGATTACCTCGACCAACGGTAAAGTGAATTTGCACTTTGGCCAATTTATTTTTCAGCGTTGAACGCACACGATAACAAAAGGTTGCCATAGTTCATAGGTTTTACTGTGACAAAGACAGTAATTTTGTCATACATTTGTAATACCATCGCAAAATTTTCTCAAATTTTTATTTACATCTATTTCCACAGGGTACACATAAACTATTGATATATAAGATAATTAAAATTAAAATAAATTAGTTTCGATTAAAATTTATAGCGTTCGCTTCGGACCTTAGAGTTGGAATATTCGAGAAACCTCTACGTCAGTAGAGGTTTTTTTGTTGTGCCTGGCGTCTGCATGGGCAAGTGTAGCCTTTTGTTGCAGTCGCAGCATCGTAAACGAAAAAGGTGCCGCAGCGATGCGACACCTTAATCATATCATAATTAACGACCTATCTAATTTCTTCTCTATTCTGTCGCCTCTTCCGGCTCTTCGGGCAGGGTGAACTCGGTGAAGCCGGCACCTACCAGGATATTGAACCAAGACAACGCCTTCTTGATATCCGAAACGTGTACTCTCTCGCGGTCATACTCGGGCAATACCTCGGCGAAGTATGCCTTCATCTGCTCGGGAGTCGCTTTGGGTGAAAGACCCTCCTTGCCGCCCGTGTGGGCATACATACGGGTAAAGACATCTGCCAAGGGGATATCCTCACCCTCGGTGAACATCGAAATCTCCGCCAAAGCACTCACGCGTGCCGTAGCCGAAGCGTTCATACGCTTGCCATCGCCCAGCGATTCAACAATAATACCACGAGCCGACTGTGCGACATACTTATAAAGTCCGGGCTGTCCTGAGATAGCCAAAATATCCTTAAATTCCATAGTTGTAAATGTGTGTTTCTAAATTTTAGTCGCTACAAATATAACGAAAAATATTTAAGTTCTCTCCAATTATTCCTCTGCCTTGCGTGCTGCGTTGAAGCAGTGGCGGCACAAAGGCTCATAGGTGTCTTTCTCACCAAGCATAACAAGCTGACCATCAGCTGTCAAGCGGTGTGAGTGGTGTGCAGGGTCGCCGCAACGAACACAGATGGCGTGTACCTTCGACACATGTTCGGCCGTAGCCATAAGTGCCGGCATAGGGCCGAAAGGCTTACCCATATAGTCCATATCGAGGCCTGCGACAATCACTCTCACGCCACGGTCAGCCAGCTGTCGGCATACATCGACCAGACTCTCGTCAAAGAACTGTGCCTCGTCGATGCCCACGACATCCACCTCGCTGGTCATCAGCAGGATATTCTGCGGCGACTCTACGGGTGTAGAACGTATCGAATGACCTTCGTGCGACACGACCTCCTCCACCGAATAACGTACATCGATGCAGGGCTTGAAAATCTCCACTCGCTGATTTGCGAACTCTGCACGACGCAGGCGACGAATCAGCTCCTCGGTCTTACCCGAAAACATTGAGCCACACACAACCTCAATCCATCCACGATGTTTGGCACCCTCTAAAAACATTTTTTTATCTCCTAATTTATGCGAGGATATACTCCTCTTGGTTAGTTACTGTATTCTCTCTCCTTTTGCCTGAAATGGTCTGTTTTTACTCATCCAGACGGATAATATTTGCACCCAGAGCATTCAGTCTGCCGTCAATGTCGCGATAGCCTCGGTCTATCTGCTCGATATTCTGAATGGTGCTTGTTCCCTCGGCACTCATTGCCGCGAGGAGCAGAGCCACGCCGGCACGAATATCGGGCGAGGTCATCTTCGTAGCACGCAGACGCAAGCGGTGGTCGTGACCGATGACCGTAGCACGGTGCGGGTCGCAGAGGATAATCTGTGCACCCATATCTATCAGCTTATCGACAAAGAACAGACGGCTCTCGAACATCTTCTGATGAATAAGCACCGCACCCTTCGCCTGTGTCGCCACCACGAGGAATATCGACAGCAGGTCGGGCGTGAGTCCCGGCCAGGGAGCATCGGCGATGGTCATAATCGAGCCATCGATGAAGCTCTCGATAGAGTAGTGGTCCTGCTGCGGGATATAGATGTCGTCGCCACGCTGCTCAAACTGTATGCCCATACGGGCAAACTGTGCGGGTATGATGCCGAGGTTGTCGTACGATACATTCTTGATTGTCAGCTCCGACTGCGTCATTGCGGCCATGCCGATAAAACTGCCCACCTCAATCATATCGGGTAGCATAGTATGCTCCGTGCCGCCCAGCTCCTTCACACCCTCGATGGTGAGCAGGTTTGAGGCGATGCCCGAAATCTTGGCTCCCATACGGTTCAGCATCTTACACAGCTGTTGCAGGTAAGGCTCACACGCTGCGTTGTAGATTGTCGTCGTGCCCTCGGCCAATACGGCGGCCATGACGATATTGGCCGTACCCGTCACCGACGCCTCGTCAAGAAGCATATAGCAACCCTTCAAACGCTTTGCCTCCACCGAGAAGAACTCCTCAGCCTTGTCGAAGTTGAACTCGGCACCCAGCTTCTGAAAGCCGAGGAAGTGGGTATCCAGCCTGCGGCGACCAATCTTATCGCCACCCGGCTTGGGGATGTAACCCACACCAAAGCGAGCCAGCAGCGGGCCAATCATCATCACCGAGCCTCGCAGACGGCGACAGCGATTGTGATAATCCTCGCTACGCAGATAGTCGAGGTCGATGTTGGCGGCTCGGAACGAGTAGCTGTCCTCGCTTAATCGTTCCACCTCCACGCCCATCGCCTTCAACAGCTCGATGAGTTGTATGATGTCGAGAATCTGCGGTACGTTGTGTACTACCACCCGTTCGGGCGTGAGAAGTGTGGCACACAATATTTGAAGTGCCTCATTCTTTGCTCCTTGCGGTGTTATAGATCCACTGAGGCGGCGTCCGCCCTCCACTTTGAAAATAGCCATACGACGATAATTTTTATCAAAGATAACGATTTCGCCGCAAGTACGCAACAATGTACCGAAAAAAAAGAGGTTGCCGACATCTTTTGCCGCCAACCTCGTCTGTTGCCTTGCCCGAAATCTCCGACAAGGCTCTCTCTAATAATTAAACCCAAATAAAATATGAGAGTGTATTTTAATGCTATACTCTTTATTTCTCTTTCATACTCTTTACCACAAAACCAGACGACATTGAAAGAGGTGACATCGCAATTTCTTTAACAATCTTGTTGTTTTCATCCAATTTCTCCTCCAATAGAATCCAGTTTGCACAAGTGTTATAAGTTTGAAATCTTGGTGTAGCTGTCCAATATGAACCCTGCGTATGACCCACCGCATACCAAGCTACTCCAGTAGTGCGGCGACGGTCTCCGGTAGTACAGAATTTTAACCCCATAACACTAATCATACCCGATCCAAATGGATCATAGTTTTTATCTAACGATAAGTTTGCATCTTGTTCAATTACCTTTGCATAGGCATTCTTGGTAGGAACACAGAAACCCACCGGGCTTGGGTCATATATGGTCTTTACAACTATATTCTTGGTTTCAGTTTCCCAAACATTACTACCAAATGTAGTTGTTATTGTTGCATCCCATCGGTTAAGGCATTTTGTATTAGAACACCAATCGCGATTATCTTCACTTCTACCATAGAAGATATAAGGTGTTTGTATAGCCTTACCTATGGTTACTCCCGATGTTCTGTTTGCTTCTGCCTTATAATTATATTTGCTCTCTGAATAGTAACAAGGTTTATCGCTGTTACTGGTTCCTGTTGCTATGGTAGCACAACAGAATGCAAGCATAGGATCCTTACGTCCCCACTGATAGTATGGCTGATTTGCTGTTCGCGTCTCGATAACCTTTCCTGACTGGTCAAATGTAAAAGTCTTCGTTTTGCCAGACTCTCGTTGGGTGAAACGAACCATTACCGAACGTTCCGGCCAACCTACTCTCTTGCCCGGACAATAACCCAGACACTGATCCATCAATGAATATGTCACATTATTATAACCCTTAACATCTGTCGTGGTACTGGTATAGTCGGTTACCCATATATGCCAGCTCCACATAATATCCTTGTTTGCATCTCTAACAGCTATAATTGCATTTCCTATGGTTATAAAATCTTCTGGTACCTCAAACTCTATAAACTTCACATCATTGCCAAGAATTGACTCTGTCGCAGTCGAAAGTTTGACATTAGTTACCAAATCGGGCTCATCAGAATATACCAATACAGCATCAGTCGGCACTTCCTTATTCGCATTATTAGCGATAAATGGGGATGTTATTGCCTGATCATTATGATCCAAGAATGTCGTTAATGCATTATTAGCTCCATTGTTCGGGTTGTAAGAACTTGTATTATCACCATTATCCTTAATGGCATTACCATACACCAATGGGAGTTTATATTTTCCGGGCCTATTGATAATATAACAGTTAGCGGTATTACGCTTACTACTTTCCGTAGGTTTTGACAAATCAACTATACCAGATACCGCTGTTACACCCTTGAATGGGTCTGCATTGGGATCTACGGTTGTTGAGTTTACCTGATAGTACACGCCTTTAATAGGTCTAACATTGGTTCCAATAGCGGTACGCACGCCTCCAGTATGACTTGTATTAAACTTCAAGAACATTTCTGGGACTGTTGTACTCCAAGTCTTTCCGTTATCGGTAGAGAATTTAACATCCCAACCAACAGGATTACTTACAGTCTGCCCATCAGAAAACGTTACAGTTCCTCTGGTGCTGGTAATATACCACTTTTTGAATGCACCTTTGTAGTTACTTGTAAGGTTGTCATCCGTCAAAGTACTATATTTGTCATCAGATAAATACTCAAAATCAAATTTATACTCTGTTGAACTTGACGTAGGGCTAATTTTATATGTATAGTGCTTGCCCATCTCCCACTTCACTCCTGAGAGATTTGCCTTCAAGTAACTGGTACTACCGCCTGCAGGGGTGAAATTAACTTGGAAATAAGCGTCTTCTCTGAGTGTGTGAGGGATCAGGAAGTATGTCGTTGAATCCTTGTCCCCTGTGATTGCTTGCTCTTTGCCACCGCTGAGAACAACTTTTTTGTTAGGCATAAAACCTACATTTCTTATACTATCAGAATATTTGCTCTTCCATTCCTGTTTCTCCAAATCGATTTCGTCTCTGCTGCGAATATTGAAAAACTTGATATTCGTAATAGTACCAGCGGGCATACTGGCATCTGCGACAAAGTCGATAGCCGTCAGGGCGTGCTTGAAATTTAGGTTCAATGTCTGGTTATGATCTCCTTGTATCTGATCGGTTTGGGCTATACAGAAATCAAACACATTTTTGTTGGTATCGGAGAGCTTGAATTCAATAGTAGGAGCTCCGGTATAAACATTTCCGTTGGCTGGAATATTCAAAATATGGCCTGAATAACCAGCTCTGTATGGTGCATAGGCGAAGAATCTAATATTGTAGTTCTTGCCCGGCCAGTAGTAATAATTTGAGGGGTTAAGCACACTCTCTTCATAATTGTGAATATGCCATTTCGTGGTATTGTCGTGATAACGAACACGCTGGTCGTGGATATAATCCGATGTGCGGCCATCATTCCACTCACCCTTATAGACATAGGCAAAGAGTCCGAAGCCTCCTGTACCGAACTTTTGTGCGAAATTCTCGGTTGTAGTCATAGTACCACGCGTAGCCTCCATGCCAAGCTCCTCGGCGGTAGGCTCCTTGCGATCCTCGCAGGTGATATGCAGATACAAGGGCTGCTCGAGATCCTCGTCGCCTTCCATCTCCAAAATCATAACCTGCGGCTCCTCTTCCTCATCGGCACGGGTTACATTCAGCCACTCCGCATCGCTGGATGCAGTGAAATCAATCTGATGCTGGTCGTGAAGCGGCAACATGTCGGTATCGTCCTTTACGCACGAGCAGAACATAACACCGGCCACCAAGGCCAACGCAGCTACAATAAACTCAAACTTCTTCATCTCTTTTTGTCTTATTTTTTCTTCGTGGTCGGGAAGGGTTTCAATCCCGCCCGACCTATGGGGTTGGTTATAAATAACCGGAATTACATATAGATATCCTTGTTACCAGCGTCCACGATATCATCAATAGTAACAGTGAATCTGATAGGAGCAAGGATAGGATCACCGGGCTCGATCTCCTCTCCGGGAGGAACGGGAGTTCCGGGAGGCACGATACCAGCACCGTTACCGAAGATAAGAGTATAGGTGTACTTCTTACCCTCTTCCCATGTAGCAGAAATGGGGATAGCTACCCAATAAGGCTGACCCTTAACAACTTCCTCCAAAGCACTAGCACTATAACCAGGCCAGATCTCAGTATCCTCCTGCTCGATCAAAACCTTCATGCGGAAGTATGCCAACTGCTTCTCGTTGTCGCCATCCTCTCTGTAGTCGTAAGCAGCAACAGTCTGTGGAACAGTAATCATTGCACCATCCTCTGCCATAAAGTCAGCAACCATGCACTCGCTAACGCCATCAAGAACGGTACCCTTGATGTTTGCCCAAACGTAGCAACCGTGACCCTCACTCAAATCAGCAACAACCCAAGAACCCATTACGCGGTCTGCGTAGTTAGCCTCGATAGCAGTGTCCTCTGAAGGAAGTGTGTAAACGCCCTTCTGGCTTGCACACATCAAGTCGATAGTACCCTCGGGGATAGTAACCTTCAAACGAGAGTTAGTGTTCTTAACTTGGAATACGATCTGTGACATAGCGTGACGGAAGTTCATAGGAACCTTTGTTGTCTGGCGAGCCTCATCAACATTTACAGCATATACCCAATCAGTAGGATTCCAATCCATCATATTACCTGTGTAAATGTCATAAGAAACAGTCTTGTTTGCCATATCCACTGTGATAGGAGATGTAGCAACATCATCAGTAGTAGGATAGATACCATAGAAATCGCAAGTACCTACTGTAGGCCAGAAGTAAGAATCGCCATAACGCCATTCGCCTTTTCCATCCTGATTCTTCTCAACGAGGATGTTAGTCATCAAAGCTGTCTCGGCAGCAGTAGCATCTGCCTTGTGGAAGCCCCATACGCGGAACATGTTGAACTCGTTATAACTGTCAATGGTAGCAGCACGAGTCGTACGACCTGTTGTCGCAGCGAAGCCAATAGCCTCACCATTGTTAATCTCAATAGCCTCGTCCTTTGCACAAGAGACCATTGCCACAGCTGCAAGAGCTGCAATAAAAATCTTTCTCATAATTGTTTGGTTTTAAAAGTTATTGGTAAAAAATTGTTTACTTCTGTTATTGCAACGGGAGTACCGATACATCCTTATCTACCTCAATACCCGGCACCAGTACGGGCTGTCCCGGCTCAATCTTATCAGTTGGCGGAATCAAGCCACCGACACCTTTGTTGAAGATGAATGTGTAGATATAGCGTCTTCCTTCGTGCCACTCTCTGATAAACGCGTGCTTGGTAGGTACTGCTATCCAGTCTGTTCCGACGTCCGCACCCTTTATACCCGCTTCAAAGCGGGGCCAGATGCAGGTCTCTCCATCCATAATCTTTATCTTCAAGAGGAAGAGAGAGCCATTGTTCTGGTTTGTAGGATCGTTCTCACTATCCCAAGGGTTGATGGGTTGTGGCACAATGTTCACATAGCCATCATCTACGATAGTCTTGTCGCCTATCGACACCTCTGTTGAGGCCATAACCTTCGGATAGCGAATTGTATTACCGCCGCTGGGTAATGCGAGCCAGTTGTCGCTTGATGCCTTAATATCGACATCATAAGTTACGAGGCGGTCAAATTCTGTTCCTGCGAAATAATCTAAATTCCAGCCTCCCTTCACAGAGTTGTTATCAACAGATGTTGTTGAAGAGGGGAGGGTGTAGCATCCTGCACCTTTGATGTTCTCGATGCGAATATCCTCCACAAAAATCTGCAAATTGGGAATATTGTTTCTAAACTGGAATACAAGCTGCGATGTAGCGTGTCGGAAAGAGAGCTGTACGGGGATATTTCGTGTAGCCTCTTCGAGGTTTACGGCATAGGTGACATCATAGAGACCCTTAACCATACCATCTCCGTCGTTGTCTAATGCGGCATAAGTGAGATAAGCACCCTTGTCGCGAGAGTAGAAGAAATCCGATGCGAAATGTTCGCCACCGCCATAGGGAGCATCACCAACTGCGAAGAAGTTGATCGAGCCCTTTCTTGGCCAATAAGTAACGGGCGAGTAGCTCCAACCGGTAGAGCTCTCCATCTCGTCACGAGAAACAACAACCTTGTCCATCAGCATATCCGAGCCGTTATGCAGGCCATAGAGCTGGAACGACTCCAAATTTCTGATATCGGTAGATACACGGGTGCTGTTCGCAACCGATGCCGAGATGTTGATGACGTTGCTCTCGTCAGCACGCTTCAAAACCTCGTCTGCACACGATGTGAACAGAAAAACGACCAATGTAACTGTAAAAAATCTTTTCATTTTTATTTGTCAGGTTGTTGATTTTGTTTTTTTTGAGGGGTTATAGTTTAGGCACGAGGCCTAAACTATATCCTCAAAAGTTTTGTGTTTTACGAATTGTGTTTCAGATTACATAACAACGGGGTAACCCTCGGGATCCTCTGTATCCAAAACGTACTCCTCAACCAATACCTCGAAATCGATAGGCTTCAGAATGTCCTCACCTGTATCAGGATCAGAACCGCCACCCTCGCCGAATACGAAAGTAACGATGTAGCGAACGCCCTCCTTCATTGTGTTACCGCTCTTAGAGAACTTGAAAGGAACAGCAACCCAGTCAGTACCGGCGTCAGCACCTGTCTGACCCTCCTCCAAGCGAGGCCAGATGCAAGTATCCTCGTTCATATACTTAACCTTCAAGAGGAAGCGAACACCATCATTCTCGTTAGTGGGGTCGTTCTCCTTGTCCCAAGGAGTTACAGTGTGAGGAATAAGGTTCATAATACCATCCTCGAACATTGTCTCGCCCTGCTTTGTTGCCATAACATCAGTGTAAGGAATAAGTGTGCCATCACCCGGAACCTCGATCCACTCCTCGCTTGTAGCGTTGATATCAGCATCGAAAGTAACCTTCTCGATAGCAGAATTCTCGAAAGGAGCCTGCTCGAAATACCAACCACCACGAGCTGTAGCATCATCCTTTGCAGTTGTCTTTGCGGGAAGAGCATAAGAACCACCGTTGATAAGGTTCTCAATGCGGATATCCTCTACATATACCTTCAACTTCTCGTTAGTGTTCTTGAACTGGAACGCCATCTGTGACATCATATGACGGAAGAACAACTGTACCTTCTCATCCTTCTTTGACTCGCCCATAGCAACAGCATAAGTGTAGTCAGTATAAGCACGGTACAAGCCATCCTTGTTAGAATCGTACATCTGAAGCTTTGCAACAGCACTCTTCTTGCCTGTATTGACGCTGGGCTCGTTGTTCTCCAGGTCAAGGCTGAATGTTGCAGTAGTGTAAGAACTCTCGCTTGTACTATTGTACAAGGGTGCACCCATTGCGTAGAAATCTACTGTACCAGAGTTAGGCCAGTACTGTACAGGATTATAAATCCAGCTTGTAGAGCCATCCTCATTGTTCTGACGATCAACACGAACGAATTTCATGAAGTGGTCAGTGTCGTTGTGAATAGCCTGAACAAAGAAAGTTTTCAAGTTGTCTGTAGTAACAGTTGCACGAGAACCGTTTACAGTAGAAGTGGTAAAACCGATAGCGTCATTGCCCATCTCGGGTGTGGGTACCACGTCAGTTCTGTCACAAGATGCCATTGCGAAAGCAGCAAGTGCTACAATAAATAGTTTTTTCATTTTTTTTAAGTAGTTAATTTGTTAAGTAAATAAATAAATTTATTGAGTAATAATAAATGTTCTGTTATAATGGCGTCGTTATCGTTCCACCATTTGTGTATGGAGTAACATCCAGGCTGAATGTCAAAGGCACTGTCGCTGGCTCGCCAGTCTCAATATAGCCGACGCCCTTACCTGGGGCAAAGCAGTAAGTGTAGCAATAACCCGGCTGCCAGTTGATAGGTACCGGTACATAGATGGGGTCATAACGGTCGATGTTATTTGCCTCATCCTTGTCGCCTAAGAGATAATATCTCTGAGCCATTGTGCCTTTCTGGTACGATACACGGCAGTAAACCACGAAGTAAGCTCCATTCTGTTGAGACGCTGGCTTTGATCTGTCCCACTCTGGTACGCTGCACGGGATAAACATCGCAGACGGTTTCGAAGTGTCCATAAAATATCCCGTATCAATATAACCCTCACGATCAGGATCATCGGTCAAGTTCTCAAAACCATTGATTGACACATTCTCCTTCGTGAAGATGTCAAATGTAACGTGGTCATCATCATTAACCTTCCAAGTGCCATAAGTGTTGCTATCGTTGCTATCTGCCACGGTAGTAGAAGATGGCAAAGTGAACGTACCTGTCGATTTAACATTATGAATCTCAACAGCACAATTGGGTCTGAACTCCAAAAGAAAATCTTCGTTCTCGTTTTTAACCTTACACTTTACCTGAGCCATAGCGTGGCGGAAGTGCATTCCCACAGCCGTAGACTGTCGCGACTGATCCTCGGTAACCGAGTAGATCAGGTCGGGCAGGCATGGACTGTAATTCATTGTCGCATCCTTACGCTGGGCCGTAACCGTTATCTCTCGGTTGGCGTTAGTAGCAAAGCCGTCGTGAGAGAGTGTTACAAGGTTCTGATTAGTGCGATGATCCTTATATTTGCCCGCTTCAACCTCTGTTTTTGTGGGGTTGATAGCAACAAAGTCAATCACTCCCTCCTTGGGCCAATACTGCTTGGGAGAGTACTCCCATACGCCCTCGCCGGTCTTCTCTACCAAGACATCGTTCATCTTGACAGATGAAGATGCTCCATTGATATGATAGCCCCAGACGTGGAACTGCGGAACATTATCCGTAAAGGTCGGTTTCTGCGCGTCAGCACGTGTGATATTGCCGTTTGATGCGTTGAAATCGATAGCCTCGCCTCTATACTCCATAACGACATCGTCCTTTGAGCAAGCTACAAAGGCAAATGTTGTTAAAATTATGATTAAGGCTCTTTTCATTCTAAATTTTATCTAACTTTTCAGTTACGCTTCTCTTATCGAATCTTCGAATTACAATTCTGTTCCATCGGGAACGCGGATATCATCAGTACCACCATTTCTGATGTTATCAACAGTAGCTTCAAATTTAATCTCCCAGAGAAGATCTGTATCGTCGTTCAATACCAAAGTATAGATGTAGCGATAGCCCTCTTCCCAGTCAGCATCGATGTCAAACTCCATATCGCCATCGTAGAGAACGAGGCCGTTCTGCTTGATAAGCACAGGAACAGTAACCTCATAAGTACCTGACTGAGGAAGAACAAGGTTAGAATAATCCAATGGATCGGGGTTGAGCTGCATAGCACCGGTGATGTGAGTAGGCTCATTGCTGCCAGAGATGTTTACAGTGGTGTTCTGAACCTTCCATACGTGAATCATAGGCTCGCCCTCAAGCATCCAATGACCGTGTGACTCCGCAACCTCAAAATCCTCATATGTACTCTTTGTAGTAGGCATGTAATATTTACCAGCATAATAGAGCTTATCTACAGTGATGTAGTTGCCAAAAGTAATCTCCAAACCAGATGTAGAGTTGTTCTTTGCTGCAAACTCTACCTCTGCCAAAGCACGACGGAAGTTCATAGGCACCTTAGTCTGCTGACGAACCTCGTCCAAAGCTGTTGCATACAACAATTCAGGAATCGTTGCGGGAAGAATGCAACCTGCGGCGGGAATGGTATAGCCGGCGGGGGCACCAGTCGTTGCAGGAGAAGCATCAAATCTGAAATAAAGCATATCAAGGAATGCCAAGGTCATTTCGGCAAAATTGTGGCCGTTCAGGTCAGAAGTAGCGTATGCATAGAAATCAACAGAACCTGTTGTGGGCCAGAAATACTTCTGTGCAGTAGCCCAATTACCGTCAGCCTGCTTGGTTACCTCGACGTTGGTCATCATAAGAGTCTCGTCATCGTGGAAACCATAAACATTGAACTTTGAGAGTGATTGTGTAGTAGAAGTTACACCACGAGTAGCATTCTCTATCGACATGCCGAGATTGATCTCATCGCGATTGAGCTCCTTTACTCTGTCAGTTGCACAAGAGGCAACCAGCACCGCTGCAACGGCAGCAAATAAAAATCTTTTCATAGTCTTTTTGGTTTTTATTTATTGTTAATATATTGCATTATAGTCTGTTATATTGGAAGCTCTACTTCTTCCTCCTGCCAGCCATCCACTGTCGGAGTTCCAAACATACCATCATTGGGACCATTTTCAATAACTTGTACACCTCCATCAATAATGATATGTACTCGGCGTTTGTTCTTCACTGCCAAATCCTTCTGATGTACCTGGTTTGTAACATCAATCCAGGCAATTTCACTTTGGTTTTCGGGACGTACGCAGAAGTATGGATTTGTCTCTCCATCTTTAGTCACCCACGCGATAAATACCATCTTGTGAGGATCAATATTCTCCTCGTGATGACCAAATGTGTAGAACTTACCGGTAACACGATTGTTCTCGCGATCCATAATGGCCTCAACGGGCAGTATAACCAACTCCTTGCGAAGTTCCTCGTTGCCCAACTGCAACTCGCCTGACATGCCCGACAAAGCGGCACACATCTGCGAAGCATCCTCCATATTGATAATGTTGTTGGCCTCATAGGTGTATGTGCAAGTGAGCTCGGCAGGGTAGAGAGTGATGATATGCTCCTTGGTTATAACCTCCATCTCTCTGTACTCATCCTCCTCGGGATAGCAGGTGTACTTCACGCCATCTTCAAGGCTTACCGTGATGTTGAAGGCGTTGCAACCCCACATCTGGTCGGGGGTGATAACCACCTTCTGCTCTGTGGTGCTCTCATCGACCTTTACACGCGATGTCGCTGCCGGCGATGTGCCATAGACACCTTCGGTAATGTGACCGTCACGAGTGTAGAGGGCGTGAGTGTCGAACGACTTTGAACCCTTGATTCGGGTAGCCTCGTAGTCGTTATTGTAGCAAATAGCTGTATATGAGCCATCTACAAGCTCCACGATACCGCCTTCACGCTTCAAATCTCGATATACGGGCTGGCCACCTTCAGCGGGGTAGAACCATATACCCATACCCTTGGGATTGGCTTCCGGTGCATTCTTCCAGTCGAATACCACCTTGACCTTTGACTTGTGGGGGTGGTGGATACACAAATCCTTATGCTCGCACGCAATGGCAAATGCTACGCATATATATATAAAAGGTATAATAAACTTCTTCATTACTTATCCCCCCACTTTTTGTTATAGTTACCACAACCAATTAACCAAATGAGCTGAATCTCTGCCTTGGTAGGACCAAACCAGTGGCGATTCTTGGTAACCTGCCATACGTAGCAATCATCAATAGGCAGATACTCCTTGTACTCACCTCCGAGGTAGCCTACGCCAATGGTGAAGTCGAGGTTCAGACGGCGTGCGATAGGCACTGAGTATCCGTAAGAGATACCTGCACCATAGCTCCAGCGGTCGCCGAGGTAACCGCGTGCACCCAGCTCGAAGTCGTAAGTTACAATCTGACCATAAAGACCGAGGTGATGACCGGTCAAAGGCTTCTCCTTTGAACGACGGCCAAACCACTTGCGAAGTTCCAGATCGCCGCCATATACACGCCAGTAGTTGTGACGCTTGTCACTGTGCCACCAAGCATACATCCAGTTTCCGGCGATAGACCAACGACGGCCAAGGTAGAACTCAACACCGATATTTGGAACCAACGCTGCATCATAGAGCAAGTTGGTACGTATATCCATATAGAATGGTTTGCAGGTCTCCTCCTCAACGGGCATCTCCTGCTTCTTTATCACCTGTGCGGGCATACCCACCTGTGCGGGAAGAATGAGCTTCTCGTCAAGAACGCTGCCGTGCTTTACTCTCTCCATCTCTACGCAGATCTTCAATGCCGAGCTACGCAGAACGGGGAAGATATCCTTGAACATCGCACGCCAAGACTCGCCGCCGTGCAACATCTTCAACTGACGCTTACGACCATCCACGATTACGCCGTTCTTGAAGATCCATATCGGCGTGTTGCGGATAATGTTGAGGGCCTCCTCGCGATGTGGAATATCAGAATCCTTCACAAGGTTGTACAAGCCGTCCCAGTCCTCACCTATTGAGGTTACGGTCAGGAGTGAGTCGGGGATAACCATATAGTTCTGCAAATAGTTCATAATCGCCTTTGCACGGTTATCCGAAAGTCGGCGGTTCAATACCGTACCACCCTCGGGAGATACACTTGATACAACGTTAATCTTCCTGACGATGTAATTGCGTTCAACGTAGATACGGTTCATTCTCGCGATGAAGGCCTCCAAGTTTTGCTCGTTGTTTCTGAAGTCGAGCTCCAATTTAGAGTAACCTTGCTTGAAGAACACTCGCACCGAGTCCTCCTTCATTACATCCTCGTCACGACTTTGTGCGTTTGCATTGCTGCACAGCATAACGGCTGTGAGCAGTGTCAAAACACGCAGAATCGTATGGTTACACAATTTTCGCATATTTGTTATTTGTTTCTTTTGTAACGCTTTGATAATCAATAAAATACCCCCCCCCTACGCTAAAACAGGGGGCGAATTCAACTTGCAAATGCAATCGAATTCTAATTTGTTAATATTGAATTAAATTTCTCATTTGGTGTGAGATAACCAAGCCTCTTTCTGGGTCTGTTGTTCAA
>SUZG01000025.1 GCA_015060015.1 Rikenellaceae bacterium
ATTTGTAACACTTCGGTTCTTAACACGAACTGATGTCCTTCCCAATAATCATAAAATACATACTACGATGAAGTAACGATAGGATAACTGCGCCCAGAGCGCAAGGGTTCTACGCATTTCCCTGCCGACCAGAAGTCTTTCCGAGGTATGGAGAGAGGTACAAAAGCAAATAACCCCTTCGGGGGATTGAAATACTTGATTTTCAATGTTAAGTATAGAAAGATGTAAAGAGATTATAAAACCATATAACCATAAATTAACTAATGATGAAATAAAGCAAATCAGAGAGATATTATATCTGTTTGCTGAGATACAAATAAGTGCTGAAAAACAATTACTTGAAGATGAAAAATGTGATATTATATTGCAGGGTTAGCTCTGATGAACAAAAGACAAATACGAGCCTTGATTTCCAAGAAAAGAAGTTGAGGGAATATTGCGACAAACACGGATATAATGTTGTAGAGTGCTATCACGAAGACTTCTCGGGAAAGCATCACGACTTTGTGCGCCCTGAAATGAAGAAGATTCGTGACTATTGCAAGAAGCATAAGCACGAAGTGGATTTGATTTTATTCCTTCGATGGGATAGATTTAGTCGTAATCCCGAATTTGCCTATATGTTCAAGCGAATCTTTATGGATGAATGGGGAATTAACTTTAATGCCATAGAGAGTCCAATTGATTTTTCGGCAACAGAATGGTCTACATTGTTGAGCAATTATTGCGCTGCAGCACATACAGAGAACAATAAGATTAGTCGCAGAACTCGTGACGGAATCCGTGAAACGATGTTATCAGGTCGATGGGCTAACTCTGCACCAAGAGGGTATAAGAATGTCCATATTGTTGATAGCAATGGTATTACAACAGCCAAGACCATTGAAATTGACGAGGAGAAGGCTCCACTTATTCGTGCCATCTTTCACGAGGTAGCCAAAGGTGTAGAGGCTCCGTGCGCCATCCGCCGAAGGATTGCACCCGAAATACCCGAAAGTACCTTTCTTGACATCCTGCGTAACATATTTTATAAGGGTAAAATTCGCGTTCCCGCCACCAAGACCGAACCCGAAGTAATTGTTGATGGTCTGCATACGCCATTAGTAACGGAGGAACTGTTTGATACCGTACAGGAGATTATGGACGGCAAACGCAAGAAACAACCCAAACTGACCAAGCCAATCAAGCCTGAATTTTATCTGCGTAAGTACCTCGTTTGCCCGCATTGTGGTCGCACGATTACAGGAGCTTTTAGTACGGGTGGAAGTGGCGGCAAGTATCCGTATTACTTTTGTCCAACATCGGGTAAACATCTACGAATGTCTGCCGATACGGTCAATGCTGCCTTTGTGAATTATGTGAGTGGTCTGCGTCCTAATGAGGCGATAATGCAATTATATTACGAGGTATTGAATGACCTTCGAAAGGAGAACGCTCGTGATATTCGTAGCGTGATTGATAAATTGGACGGCGAGATACGAGAAATCAACGAGCGAATGAATAAGATTGAAGATAAGTACCTCGATGGCGAAATTGATAAAGATGCATATAACCGTATGATTAACAGGCAGAAACAACAATTAAAGTCTATCGAGGATAGAAAAGAGTTGCTTGAAACCCCGAACCGTGGTCGTGTCGAACCGCAGTTGAAGTACTCTATGAGCCTGATAGACAATATAGATAGGTTCTTTCAATATGCCCCTGCTGATGCCAAAATCAGGGCATTGAGTTCGATTTTTTCAGGAAAATTGGAATTTGATGGAAAAATTTTTCGAACTGAAAACCTCAACAGTGTGCTTGCTCTAATATATCAGCAAACCAATGAGTTACGAAATCCCAAAAAAGAAAACGGGGAAAATCTTTCGACTTTCCCCGCTTCAGTACCCAGAGCCGGGGTCGAACCGGCACAGGGGTGAACCTACTGGTGTTTGAGACCAGCGCGTCTACCGATTCCGCCATCTGGGCTCCAATTCCTTTTAATTGGTGTGCAAATGTAGGCATATTTTTCTTATCCGCAAAAAATATTGAAGAAAAAATCACCCACAAAGGCAAAATAATTCTACTTTTTCAGCAATAGTCGGGCCTGTTCGAGGGCTGCATCGGTAACGACACTACCCGACAACATCTTGGCAATCTCCTCTACACGCTGATTATCAGTGAGTAGCGTAATATTGGTGCGACTATCCTCCTTATAGACCACAAAATGGGCTTCGCCCTTCGACGCGACCTGCGGCAGGTGGGTAATCGCCACAACCTGCATATTGGCTGAAAGCGAACGGATAATATCGCCCATAGCATCGGCTATGCGGCCCGACACGCCCGTATCAATCTCGTCGAAGATGATTGTCGGCAGCTTCTTATGCTCGGCCAGCAGGGCCTTCAACGATAGCATAACGCGTGAAAGCTCACCTCCCGACGCCACCTTCTCGATAGGTTGCATCTCCATACGGGCATTTGCAGTAAACATAAACCGTATGCGGTCACAGCCCGTAGCAAAGAGCTCGTCGCACTCCACGACATCTATTCGGAGCTTCGCCTCGCCAATGCCAAGTGTGCAGAGCATCTCCTCGATACGTTTTGAGGCCTTCGCTGCTGCCACCTCACGCTGCTTGTGTATTGCAAGAGCCTGATTGCGTGCCTTCGTGTGCAGCGAGGCTATGAGTGCTTTCTGATGCTCTATATTCTCGTCGCTGTGGGTTATCGTCGCAAGTTGCGAGGCGAGTTTCTCACTCACCGCAATAAGCTCCTCGACACTTTTGACACGATGCTTCTGACACAGCGAATGCATCATATTAACCCTCTCGGTGAGGCGTTGCAGACGTTCGGGATCCGACTCAATACGGTCGGAATCGTCGGCCACCGTAGCACTGATATCTTTCAGCTCCTGCACGACAGAGTGCAGACGCGAAGCTATCTCCTCGCCACGCGGATACTGACGGCTGATGTGCGAAATGGCACTCTCGGCCGATGACAACTGCTCCAAGACGCCTATCTGCTCGGCATCCAGCACATTGCGTAGCGACACTAAAGCCTCGCCAATCTGGTCGGCATTCTCCAATACAAGCAGCTCGGACTCCGTCTCCTCCAACTCGCCAGCACGCAACGAAGCAGCCTCAAACTCCTCAACCTGAAAACGCAGCCACTCCTCGTCCTTACGCAACGAAGCAGCCTCCTGCTCCATACGCGACAGCTCTCTCTCGGCTGCGAGCTTTGCATCATAAACGTCCTTATATTCAGCGACTTGTGCCGTAGTTGCAGCAAAGGCATCTATCGCCCCTATGCGGAACGACTCATCGGCAAGCACAAGATTCTGATGCTGTGAGTGGATATCAATCAGACGCATACCCAGTGCCTTCAAGACAACGAGTTGCACCGGCATATCGTTCACAAAGGCACGGCTCTTGCCCGCCGGCGTGATGATGCGGCGGATGACCATCTGCGGCTCATAATCAAGATCGTTCTCCTCGAAGAATGCCTCCAAGCCGTATGGGGCCACATCAAACTCGCCCTCGATGACGCAGTTGCGACTCTCGTCACGCAGCGAGCCACTCTCGTTTCTGTCGCCCAAGAGCAGACCCAAGGCACCCAGCAGTATAGACTTGCCGGCACCTGTCTCACCCGTGATGATACTCAAACGCTTATCCACCTCCATATCGAGGCGGTCAATAAGTGCATAGTTCTCTACTGTAAGGCGTTTGAGCATAGTATATTACAATTTGATAAGTTTCTCCATTTTATCGACGATATGGATAGCGACATCGCCCTTCGTCATCAAAGGCAGATCCTCCCTACCCTCGCCATCAATCAGCGACACGACATTCGTGTCACCACGAAAGCCCGCACCCTCAACTCGCAACGAGTTAAGCACTATGAAGTCAAAGTTCTTACGGCGAAGCTTATCCTCGGCATTCGACTGCTCGTTCTCGGTCTCCATAGCGAAGCCCACGAGCAACCTTGCACCCTTATCCTTGCCCAGCGTAGCGGCAATGTCGTGGGTACGCTTCAAGGCTATCGACATATCTCCGTCGCCCTTCTTCAACTTCTGCTCGGCGACCGTCTGCGGCGTATAGTCGGCAACAGCGGCACACATAACAGCACCATCGGTCGCAGGGAACAAATCGCAGCACGCCTTATACATATCCTCGGCCGAGAGGACATCGACCCTCTCAACACCCTCTGGACACTCCAGCGACGTGCGACCACTCACAAGTGTAACCCTCGCACCACGGCGAGCCAGCTCCTCGGCAACGGCATAACCCATCTTGCCCGACGAGTGATTCGAGATGTAACGCACGGGGTCGATAGGCTCGATAGTAGCACCGGCTGTCACGAGGTAGTGTTTACCCTCTAAACGCTTTTTTTTTTCAGAAAACAAGGCCTCGACAGCCTTAACGATATCGGCAGGCTCTGCCATACGGCCCTTACCCTGCAAGCCACTTGCAAGGAAGCCCGAACCCGGTTCGATGATATGCACGCCATCCTGACGCAGTGCCTCCATATTGCGTTGTGTGGCGGTGTGAGCATACATATCCAGATCCATAGCCGGAGCCACAGCCACCGCACAGCGTGCCGAGAGATAGGTCGTAAGCAGAAGATTATCTGCCACACCCGTAGCCATCTTGGCCATAGTATTGGCCGTAGCGGGAGCTATAAGATAGAGGTCGGCCCACTCGCCCAGCTTGACGTGAGAGTTCCACTCGCCATTCTCGGGATTGAAGAAATCAACGAGGATGGGGTGCTGCGACAAGGTGGCCATAGTCAGTGGCGTGATGAACTGCTTGGCAAGGGGAGTCATAATGACCCTCACCTCGGCACCCGCACTGACTAATAAACGGCAAAGCACAGCCGACTTATAAGCGGCTATGCTACCCGTAATTCCTAAAATTATATGTTTACCCTTTAACATACAAGGCGTTTTATATTGTCTAAACCCATGACCCGCAGTCCTAAGTCAGACAAATAATCCAATCAACGACTACTTCTCCTCACCACGACGGTAGTAAATCTCGTCATCGAGGAACTCCTCGGTAGCGATGATTACCGGCTTGGGAAGACGTTCGTAGTAACGAGAAATCTCAATCTGCTCACGATTCTCGAAGGTCTCCTCCATAGTATCGGTGGGAGATGAGAAGTCAGAGAGCTTACGATTCAGTTCACTCTTCAACTCGCTGGCAATCTGGTTAGCACGACGAGCAATGATGTTGATGCTCTCGTAGATATTGCCCGTATCCTTGTCCAAATCTACAAGTTTGCGGGTAACTGTGTTGCTGGGGATGTTTTTCTTAATTTCCATTTTATAATGTGTAATTTTGCTATTATTGACATATCTTTATCGGCATCTTACGCTGATGTCGTGAATTACTCCTCTTTGCGATTCTTCTCAATATATCGCTTGGCTACCTCTGCCACGTGCTCAACCTCCTTCTTGTACTTCGACTCGGGGAACTCCATCACGAAGCTGTAATAGGCATCCAGAGCCGACATATAACGATCCAGCTGCTTTGTCTCAACCGAGTTTGAGGCGTACTTGTAGGCCGACATAACCATATAGTACATCAAATCCTCGCGGCGATGAGTGGTGGGATACTGCTTCAAGGCGTTGCGGAATGCCACCACAGCCGACTTATATCGTTCTATCTTGTAGTAAGTATAGGCATTGATATATGACTTCTCGTGCAGACGCCACGACAGATCCTGTGTCATCTCGTGGAACAACTCAACCTGATCGCTATCGGGATAGTGCGACAAGAACTCCGAGATAGCGATAATTGCCTGTGTCGTGGTCGATTGATCTCTCTCGGGCGAAGGACACATGTTGTAGAGACTGATGGCATAGATCGCCTCAGCATCCTCAATAAAGGCACTGCGACCGAATGTACGGCGGAACTCATCCATCATCTCAGCAGAAGCAGCATAGTCGTGCTCTTTGAAGTAGCAGCGTGCGTTGTAGAAGGCTACGGTATCCTCCGAAGGTGTACCACGATAATAGGGGGCACACGTCTCCAACAGGATGTTGGCCTTATGCCACTTCTCGGCAGCATAATACAACTTCGCCTGCTCGAAGATGATATTCGGGTCACCCGTATTGATGATCTTCTGAATACCGGAACAGCCACAAAAAGCCACTACGGCAAATACCAACGCTACTATGTATGACAACTTCTGCTTCATAACAATCTCATAACAACCCTCGTGGGGTATAATCGTGCAAAATTACATATAATTTTTCTAAAAACGACACTTAAAGAGAAAATATTATAGCTTATGCAGGTAAAATTCTCGTTTCTATCGATTTATTTACGAATATAGGCCAGAAACACAAACTCTTCTCGCCGACCGCCCCTCTACCCCACCCTAACAAAAAGCCTCCGCCTGCTCAGAAAGAACAGGCGGAGGCAACGTTTTATAAATATCCGAAAATTACTCGATATTTACATTATCGCAGTGCTTGATAACGAAAGGCTCCTTAACATCGCGACCAAACTCATAGTCGGTGCTATGCTCAATCTTGTTGTTGCGGTATGTGATACCATCGAAGCAGCAGAGATAGAGAATACGCGGGTCGAATGTGCGGAATGTATTGTTCTCAATCACGATATTCTTGTGATAGCGGCTATTCTCCTGCTCGGCGATACGGCTATTGTAAGCGATGTGAGCATCACCCCATGTCTTGCAGCCATACAAGCAGTTGTCGAATACATTGTTGCGAATCTGAACGTTACGCACGCCTGACTGCTCATACCAGTAAGAGCCATCGCCCTCAAACAATACTGCAGCACCGGGAACGTGGAAGTAGTTATCCTCGATGATAACCTCGCCACGCGAGCCGATAAGCAAGCCACGAGCACGGTTGTTTGCAAAGTGGCAACCCTTAATCAATACGTCGGGATACTGGTCGTCGCATGCGATAGCGTCCTTAATCTGAATCTCCTCGGGAAGGTCCTCGGTAAAGGTAATCTCGGAGAACTCGCTGTTGATGCTGCGTACCTCCTTAACGGTGCGGTAAGCGTAGGTCATCATGGTCTTGTGGTTTACAATCTCCATATTCATACCGGGGCGGATGAAGTCCTTACCGTAGTTGTACCATACGAGAATCTTATCGTCAGCCACCTTCTCACGAGTCATAGCATACCAGCCGTGAATGTTGGTAGCATCATCCTTCTGATTGGTGAACTTACAGTCAATCATACGCAGGTAACCACCGCAGTTAATAAAGTGGGTAGCGTCAGCCGTAGCACTGATAACACGGTTAGAGCCGGGAGTAGGAACAACCTGAACATTGTTAAGCTCGATATCGCGAACCTTCTGCACGATGAAGCCCATACCGCCACAATGGTAGAGGTTTACGTTCTTAATCAAAACCGTATTACACTCCTCGAAAGTGAAACCGGGATTAGAACGACGAGCAGCACCAAAGGCCATAATATTGCCCACAGTACCTGTGATATCCTTCAAGAAAATCTTGAAATTGCCATTGGGCAACTTCTCGGCCTGCAAGGGGCTCCACAACCAATAGTCGTGAACATAGTGAGCCACCTCCATCTTCTTTGAGTCGAACTCCAGAAGGCTGCCATAAGGATATGTGATGTTGTTCTTGTCGCGGATACGGAGCTGACCACTCTGGATATCGACATTATAGTTCTCGGGGAACTTCAACTCCATCCAGTCCTGACCTACGGCCATAATCTCGCCCTGCGAGTTGAATGTATGAGTGAAGTCGATATTCAAATCACTGATAGTGATATTGTTTGAATTCTCAACATTAAACGGAGAGATAAAGCCCGTAAAGAGGAGTGTTGTACCATTACCCTCGATAGTCAGGCCCTCAACGCCCTCCAGATTGATAGCGATACGCTTCTTGCCCTGGGTGTTGTTGCTGATATACTGATACTTCTCGAAGCAGTAAGTATCCTTGATATTCAAGGTACCGCCGGGGAATACCAATGTGCTGTTGTCCGATTTCAGAGCCTCCTCCAACGCCAGACGGATGCCCGGATATGCGTCTTCTGTCATATCCTCGGTGATGTAGTCCTGCACATATACGGTCTTGCCATTTGAGTTGCAAGCAACCATAGCAACAACCGCCAATGCGACCAACAATCTAAATATTTTGTTCATAATTGTCTTGATAAATTAATATTTGCACTTGAAAAACAACGACAGCCGACGCACTCCCGATGGGGGCATCGGCCGCCGATGATATGTAACATTCAGAGATATTACATCTCCAGCTTACGAGCACCGTCAGAGATAACTACATCGTAAACCTTTGGCTCGTGGCCATAAGCTGCATTGAACTTCTCCTTTGCAGTTGCGATGAAGTTATCATAAAGGTCGGCCTTCACAAGGTTGATAGTACAACCGCCGAAGCCACCACCCATAATACGAGAGCCGGTTACGCCGCACTCCTTGGCGATAGTAGCCAAAAGGTCGAGCTCCTCGCAGCTAACCTCATAGTCCTTTGACATACCCCAGTGAGTCTCATACATACGAGCACCAACTGTCTCCAAGTCGCCAGCCTCCAAAGCAGCACATACGTCAAGCACGCGACGCTCCTCGCCGATGACATAGCGGGCACGCATATAATCCTCCTCTGAAATCTCGCCCTTGAGAGCATCCAGTTGCTCCATAGAGGCACCACGCAAAGTAGCCTGACCAAGCTTCGCAGCTACTCTCTCGCAAGACTCACGACGCTTGTTGTAAGGAGAACCTACCAACTCGTGCTTAACAACAGAGTCAATCAATACCAGACGGTAGCCATACTTCTCGGGGTCGAATGGGAAGTACTCAAACTCTGATGAGAGGCAATCCAGACGCATCAGGTTACCCTTCTTGCCGTGTACTGATGCAAACTGGTCCATAATACCGCACTTCACACCGCAGTAGTTATGCTCGGTTGACTGACCGATGCGAGCCAACTCAAACTTTTCGATTTTATCCTCGTTATAGATGTGGTTCAACGCGAAAGCGAATGTTGACTCCAAAGCAGCCGATGATGAAAGACCTGCACCAAGGGGCACGTCACCACCGAAGGCTGTATCAAAGCCCTCAACCTTGAAGCCACGCTTCTGAATCTCGCGAGCAACACCAAAGATGTAGCAAGCCCAAGACTGTGCGGGCTTATCCTCCTCGTTCAGACCAAACTCGGCATAATCCTGCAAATCAACAGAGTAAGCACGAATCTTATCTGTACCGTTTGGCTTAATCTCGGCAACCATACCCTTGTCGATAGCACCGGGGAATACGAAACCGCCGTTATAGTCGGTGTGCTCACCGATAAGGTTGATACGACCTGGTGATGTGTACAACTCACCTGTTGTGCCGAACTTCTCGGCGAACTTCTCTCTGATAAGTTTAATGTCCATAGTTGTTAATATTTTTTAAGTTTTTATAAAATTTGTTTTTATTACTTTGTATAGAACTTATAGATACAAACCTGTGAATACTCCTCCTCCGGATTCAACACAACAGAGGGGAACGATGGCTGATTGGGGGCATCGGGGAACTTCTGTGTCTCCAAAGCAACCGACTCGCGGAAACGCAACGGCTCGCCATACTTACCGTTATAGGTGCCATCGAAGAAGTTGCCGCTATAAAACTGCAAGCCCACCTGATCGGTCATAACATCCATAGCACGACCCGACTGTGGCTCATAGAGTGTTGCCACCGTCATAATCTCGCCATTATCCTCGCGAGCCAACGCCCAGTTAAGGTCGTAGCCCTTGCCGTTTCGCAACTGCTCGTTATCGGCCTCAATACGGTCACCGATAGCCGTAGGCTGACGGAAATCAAACGGAGTACCCTCAACCGGCATCAACTCACCCGTAGGAATGAGGTTTGCATCAACGGGAGTGATGTAGTCGGCATTGATCGTGAGGATATGGTCGGTAATGGTACCGCCCGCCTCGCCTTTGAGGTTAAAGAATGAGTGATGCGACAGATTTACTACCGTCGCAGCATCGGTTGTCGCCTTATAATCCACGCGGAACTCGTCGTTCTCGGTGAGTGTATATGTCATCGTGATATCGAGGTTGCCGGGGAAGCCATCCTCGCCATCGGCTGCCAGATAGTGCAGCACGATAGACTCGGGCTTAACCTCAACAACATCCCACACGACCATATCAATGCCCTTCTCGCCACCGTGGAGAGTCTGGCCATTGTTATTCTGTGGAGTGGTATATTCCACGCCATTCAGCGTGAACTTACCGGCACCTATTCTGTTCGCCACGCGACCCACTACAGCACCCAAGAATCTCTCGCCCGTATTATTCACATAGCGGTCGATATTCTCGTAGCCCAAAACGATATCGGCCATACGGCCCTCCTTATCAGGAGTCCACAACGACACCACGCGGGCACCGAAGTTAGTAACCTGCATAGTGATATTACCGTTTGAAAGCGTATAAAGGTCGGTAGCCTTACCATCAACTTCACTCTGGAAATTCTCGGCCAGAAGAAGCTCCATTGCACTCTTCTCGTTGCAGCAACCCACTAATGCCAGCAACGCCACAGCCAAAATAAGTCGTAATTTCATCATATATCTATTACATTTAGGTTAATATTCTTACAAATATAATAATTTTCGCAAAAAGACAAAAATCAAATCTTATATTTTTTTTGGGTAATACCCTCTCTCTACATTAACTTACAACAATATGTATCGTGCAATGAACAATACGGCCAAAATATACATCGTAGGGGTCAGTCGCTTGAAGTTGCCACAGAAGAGATTTATCACAACATAGCTAATCATTCCAAGCAGGATACCCGACGATATTGAGTAGGCCATAGGCATCATAATAATACATATAAAAGCAGGAATAGCCTCGGCAAAATCATTCCAGGGGATATTCTTTATAGGAGCCAGCATATAGAGTCCCACAATAACCAGCACCGGAGCTGTAGCCGCCGAGGGTATAGAGAGGAACAGAGGCGAGAAGAAGAGTGCTACAATAAAGCAGCAGGCGATAGTAAATGCTGTAAGACCGCTACGGCCACCCTGTGCCACGCCGGCCGTACTCTCGACATAGGTTGTCGTGGTGTTTGTGCCGAAGAGAGCACCCGCAGTTGTGGCGATGGCATCAGCCATAAAAGCCTGCTTGGCACGCGGAATACGGCCATCCTTATCGAGCATATTGGCATTGGTGCATACGCCGACCAGAGTGCCTATCGTATCAAACATATCGATAAAGAGCATCGTAAAGACCGCGATAGCCATATCGACCGTGAATATGCTCTTCCAGTCGAACTTACAGAATATCGGGCCGATAGAGTCAGGCAGTGCCATCATACCCTTAAAGTCGGTCAAGCCCATAGGTAGGCCGATAAGCGTCGTAAGCAGCAAGCCGACAAGCAAAGCTCCACGCACATTCTTGACCACCAATATACCCGTAAGCAGAATACCTACCAGACCCAGCAACGGTGTAGGCGACATAACATCGCCAAGAGCCACCAGCGTAGCCTCGTTTTTAACGATGATACCTGCATTCTGCAAGCCGATAAATGCTATGAACAGGCCAATACCCACACCGATAGCACTACGCAACGACTGAGGAATAGCATTCACTATCGCCTCACGCAGGTTTGACAGCGTCAAAATGATAAAGATTATACCCTCGATAAACACCGCTGTCAATGCGAACTGCCACGAATAGCCCATACCGAGGCATATCGTATAGACAAAAAAGGCATTGAGACCCATACCCGGAGCCAGACCAAACGGCAACTTCGCCCACACGGCCATCAGCATCGTACCCACGATGGCAGCCAACGCTGTAGCCGTAAAAACCGCACCCGAAGGCATTCCCTCGATTGCCGAAAATATAGATGGATTCACTGCCAGAATATACGACATTGTAAGGAAGGTTGTAAGACCCGCCATAATCTCAACTCGCAGCGAATGTTTTGTGGCATCAAACCCAAAAAATTTCTTCAACAACTTATCCGGCATAAGCAAACATAAAAACAGGTTGAAGCGGATGACAAAACACCCGCTTCAACCATATCCTAATATTAAATCATCATAGTAGCCAACGACACGATTACTTCAAGTTCTTTGCTCTGATAGCACGAATCATATCCTCGGTCATAGAGGCCAAGTCCCACTCGGGCTTCCAGCCCCACTCCTCACGAGCACAGCTGTCGTCCAGATTATCGGGCCAACCCTCGGCGATACCCTGCTTGATAGGATCTACACGATAAGTCATCTCGAAATTGGGAATATGCTTACGAATCTCGTTGTAGATGATATCGGGAGTAAAGCTCATTGAAGCGATGTTGAAGCTGTTACGATGACGCAGCTTATTGGGGTCTGCCTCCATCAACTCAACCATAGCACGCAAAGCATCGGGCATATACATCATATCCATATACACGTCGCGTACGGGGCATACAAACCTCTCACCCTTCACAGCCGAATAGAAAATCTCTACTGCGTAGTCGGTGGTACCGCCACCGGGGAGAGTCACATTAGAGATGATACCGGGGAAGCGTACCGAACGGGTATCTACGCCGTAGCGTGAGTGGTAGTAGTTTGACAACAACTCACCGGCAACCTTACATACACCATACATCGTATCGGGCTGCATAACCGTATCCTGCGGAGTGTTCTTGCGGGGGAAATCGCCACCGAAAGCTCCGATAGAACTGGGAGTAAAGACCGCACAGTTGTACTCGCGTGCAATCTCCAAAGAGTTATTCAACGCACCCATATTGATATCCCACGCCAACTGGGGATTCTTCTCGCCCGTAGCCGAGAGCAGAGCCACCAAGTTGAAGATTGTATCCACACTGTTCTTGTGTACGATATAAGAGAATGCACTCTTATCCAACACATCAAGCTTAACAGATGGACCGTCAATAACGGGATTCGCGGGCTCACGCAAGTCTGCTGCGATTACGTTTGAGCCACCATAAATACCACGCAGATAGGTTACCAACTCGGAACCAATCTGACCTCCTGCACCTACAATAAGTATCTTTTTCATCGCAATTGTTTACAATTCGACGGCAAATATAGTTATTTTTATTAAAAACTATCACATTATACACTTTTTTTTGTATTTATTTTTAAGTTGATGGAAATTTCGCATTTTTTTCGTATCTTGCGAAGATGTTAAAAGATATTTTAAGACCAACATTTTTTTGATTATGAAATACGCTATTATCTCTACCGAAAAGGGCGATATGAAGGCCGAGCTCTACGAGAAGGAGACACCTATCGCCGTTGAAAATTTCATTAAGCTGGCCGAGAGCCGCTTCTACGATGGACTCACATTTCACCGCGTGATTCCCGACTTTGTTATTCAGGGCGGCTGCCCGCTGGGCAATGGTGCCGGTGGCCCGGGCTGGACTATCAAGTGCGAGACCTCTGCCCCACGCCAGTACCACGACCGCGGTGTAATGTCGATGGCCCACCGCGGCAAGGATACCGGCGGCTCGCAGTTCTTCATCTGCCACAACCGCCAGAACACCCAGCACCTCGACGGCGTACACACCTGCTTCGGCAAAGTCGTGGAAGGCCTCGACGTTATCGACGACATCCGCCCCGGCGACCTGATCTTCTCGGTTACGATTGTCGAGGAGTAGGTTTTTCCAGGACACACATTCCTAAAATTTGCCCCAGAAGTTTGGAGAAAACTTTTGGGGCAAATTCATTTTTTAGTAAGAGGTTATTTGCAATTTTCTGTTTGTATATTGCAAAAGTTGCATTATCTTTGTCATTGGATTGCGGAATACGCATTCTTATAGATGGCATTTAGGCTATTGCAATACTGATAAAACGACCAAATTTAATCGAGTACACTTGCAATAGGCACAATAAATGCTCACGTTGTATGGCGTGGGTTGTGCTTATGTGTACAGGTGCTTGGTCGTACCTTTCAGTAATAAGCGTGACTCACGTTTCTCTTTTGTAAGTTAAACGGTTGTCATCTGTTGGCAAAGACACAATATTGTGTGCAAAATATTTAACTTATATCTATTATGAAAAAACGCAAATTCAACTAATAAATGCAACGGAATTATCGGTTTGAGATAACTTCAGTAAGCAGAGAGGAAAATTTCCTCCCTTGCTCTACTGAATGGGATAAAAGTGCTTACTTTACTCCGTCAAACCT
>SUZG01000026.1 GCA_015060015.1 Rikenellaceae bacterium
TGGGTTGAGAACAAGTTGAACAACAGACCCAGAAAGAGGCTTGGTTATCTCACACCAAATGAGAAATTTAATTCAATATTAACAAATTAGAATTCGATTGCATTTGCAAGTTGAATTCGCCTTTTATTCTATTTTCGGCTCTGAATATTTGCTGCTCTTTGAGTTGATTACTCTTTGAAGTAGTTGCTGAAAAACAGCATCTGATACTGAACAGCATTGGTCCAATAACCCCATGTATGTCCTCCGGGACGCTGGTAGAAGTCGTGCGGAATCTTATGCTCGGTGAGCTTGTCGTGCAGGTCGCAATTTACCTTGAAGAAAAAGTCGCCTACACCACAATCTATGGCGATACGCAAGGCGTTGGGCTGCAACTGCGGTACGAGGTTGATAACCGTGTGTTTCTCCCAATTCTCGGGGTGCTCCTCCTGCGTGCCGAGCAGTGAGGGAATCTCCCAGTTGTTGGGGAAGGGACGAATATCTACACCGCCCGACAAGGCACCGGCAGCACCAAACAGATTTGGATGGCGGAACGAAAGCCAAAGGGCTCCGTGACCACCCATAGAGTTGCCTGTGATGGCACGCGAAGTGCGGTCGGCGTGTGTGCGGTAGTGAGAGTCGATATATGCTATCAACTCCTCGGTGACGAATGTCTCGTATTTGAAAGAGCTGTCTATCGGGCTATCCCAGTACCAGCTGTGATGGCCTCCGTCGGGCATAACGATAATCAGGTTGTGTCTGTCGGCCAGTTCGCTTACGCCGGCATTCTGATGCCACGAGTTATAGTTGTCGCCGCAGCCGTGCAGCAGATATACAACGGGCAGATCCTTCATCGAGTGATAACCGTCGGGGAGTGCTACGGCAACCATAACATCTTTATCCATTGCGTTGCTATGGATTGCTATGATTTCGCGAGTATAAGCCCATGTGGATAGATTAAGCATAAGGGCGATGCCCAAAAGAAGTAGTTTTTTCATCGTATTTTGTATAGTGAATATTAATCTGGACAAATATAGCGAAAAAGAATAAAAATTATGGTGTAGGTGAGGAATAAATGCCTATTTTTGTACTAAAATAATTACAGTAAATTATGAAAAGAGTATTATTTATCGTTGCGTTGTGCTTTATATGTCTGGCTTCGGCCTGCAAAACCAATAAACCGCAGACTGTGCTGTTTGACGGCAGTAGCCTTTTGGGGTGGAACAGTGTTCTGGATACAAAGCAGACAGCGGCAAGTGTAGTGGATGTGTTTTCGATTGAGAATGGTAATTTGCGAGTGTCTGGCCAGCCTTTCGGCTACATCTACACCGAGGAGCAGTATGAGAATTATCGTCTTCACGTCGAGTGGCGTTGGGTCGGCGAGGGTAGTAATAGCGGTATCTTCCTGCATATCAAGTATCCCGACATCGTATGGCCAAAGGCTATCGAGTGTCAGTTGTGTGCCGGTAAGGCAGGCGATATGGTGATGCTCGGCGGAGCCAAGATTCTCGATATGGAGTGTGTCGGCGAGTTCCCTATAAAGCAGCGTTATGGCGACTTCGAGAAGAGTGCAGGCGAATGGAACGAGGCCGATATTGTGTGCGATGGTCGCCAGATAAAGATATATATCAACGGTGAGCTGGCCAACGAGTGTACAACACTGCGAGGCAAGGGACATATTGCGTTGCAGAGTGAGGGCGGGCCGATAGAGTTCCGCAATATCACACTGTCGGAGTTATAAATTTTGATGTTAAAATAAGGAGATTGATGCAAATGTTTGCATAAATTGATTCTGTTTATTATATTTGCACTACCGAAAAATTACATAAAACGATAAAATTATGGCAAATTTAAGAATTCTGAAGAAGGAGATTGACTACCGCTTGGAGGAGTTTGTCTTTGATTGCGAGATGGCTATATATTTCCAGCCCTCGAAAGAGGAGGCCGTTGTAGGCTTGATGGAGAAGGCTGTCGCTTTGCGTAACGCATTGTATGTAAAGGCAAACAACCCAACAGAGCCTCACAATGCTTCATTGGTACGCAAGTACTATGCTGCAATGCGTCGCGATATGGTTTCGTCTTTCGCAGCAATGTTTGAGGAGTTGAGTGCTTTGAATGAGACAAAATAATCCTTCCTTGAAAAGTTAAACGAGGGTATCCAAAGCGGATGCCCTCGTTTTTTTTGTTGCGTAGTGTCTGCCGATTGTCGAGAGGAGCCGGCTAACTCAATAGCAGGAAGAGCAGAGGCAGCAACATGCCCGCAATCAGCTCTATGCCACCTCGTCCCCATAGGCCACGACGACCTTTCAGCATAATGATGCCTGTCAGGGTGATGATAATCAGCCCTATGGCGAAGAAGTCGGCAAACCATGTCCACCAACGCCCGGGGTTGTAGTGCAGTGTGGTCATCGCAGAGAGCAGCTGACGACGCTGCAAAGACTCATAAACCGCCTCACCCGAAGAGAGGTTCACCACAAGCGATGAACTGTTGCTCAAAAAGACCTTCATCTCGTCAGCCTCAGGAAAGTAATGCTTAACGTAGCGTTCGCCGACATTCAGCCGTTGCATTATCGCCTCAACCTTCTCACGCGTCATCTCCTCCTTTGCCGGTACATCAGATAGCGTCTGCTCGATGCGTGTTACCGAGTAGTGGGGGTTGAACGTATCTCTATGATTCATAAAAAGACCGGATATGGCATATATCAACACCATACCCGATAAAAAGAAAGATAGCTCGCGATGGATCGTACGACTCCACCGACGCAAATTATCCTTCAACGATGCCATAGCTCAACGCCTCAATGAAATAGAACGACAGATAAGCCTTACCCTCGGCCTGCTCTCTCGCGGCGATTCTTGCACGGAAATCGGCGATGCGGTCAGCCGTAGTATTGGCCTTCTCGCCGCGTGCTGCCTTCTCGGTGCTGCATCCTGACTCGCCGTCACCGTGCTGGTGCTCTGCGGCCTGCTCGTTCTGCTCCCACTGCTGCAAGTAGGCCTCGTCGATACGCTCCTCGCGAAGCGTACCCTTTACCTTTACGATGCTGTTGGTGCACTTCTGGTCAAATGAGCCCAACTTGGCAGCCTCAACGCGAATTGTCTTGCTTTCGTCGCTGCCCATAAGGAACATCTTTGTAGCACCGTGTGAGCAGAGGTGTGTGCAAATAGCTTCAACCTCAATCTCCTGGTCTATATAACTCTCGGCATCTGCAAGCAGTGCATCAACATCGATGACCGTTGTCTGTGAGTTCTCGTTTTGTATCGCATTCTTCTTTGCGTTACGGTTACCGCAAGCCGGCAGGGCGACAACCAACAGGGCTGCAATGGCCCAAACGATAATTTTCTTCATATTCTTAAAATTTAATGGTTTGTTGTCAAATAAAAATTCTCTACCTACAAAGATAGAGATAATTTTACTAAATGTATAATTATTAGCCATATTTTAGTTTTGCTGTGTCGATTTTGTCGTTTGGCTCATTCACTTTTGCACATAATTTGGGCAAATAGAGGGGCGAGGCTCCCGAATTTTGTTGGAAATCACTATTTTTGTGTCAAATTTATGTCGGTATGAAACTCTTTTTTCTGCTCTTTTTCGCCGCTTATGCAGGTGGTAATATCTATCTCTTTGTCCGCCTGATGCAGTTGCTCTCGGGCGTGTCGTGGCCATTGAAGACGGCCATTGCCATATTGTTCTGGATAGTGGCCTTTGCTATGGTAATAGCCCTCTTTGCCCGCAATGCGGGATTGCCTGATGTCGTGATGCGTATGCTCTATCGTTTTGGCTCGGCGTGGATGGTCTTTACGTTGTATATTGTATTGGCATTGCTGGTGTTTGATGTGGTGAAGATTTTTGTCCCTTCGATGCGTTTCGGGCTGCTGTATGCGGCTGGTATAACCATATCATTGCTTGTTTTCGGTTACTGGAACTATCGTCATCCGAAGGTGGAGCATATCGATATAGTGCTGGATAAACCCGTAAAGGAGGCTCTTACGATTGTGGCTGTCAGCGATGTTCATCTTGGCGACGGCACCGATAAAAAGGCCTTGATGCGGTATGTGAAGATGATAAACGAGCAAAATCCCGATGTTGTTCTCATTGGTGGCGATTTGATTGACAACTCGTTGCGACCGGTCATAAATCAGAATATGGCGGAGGTGTTGTCGCAACTGCAAGCACCGCAGGGAGTCTATATGGCAGCGGGAAATCACGAATATATCAGTGGTATAGAGGCCGTTAAGGAGTATCTCGCCGCGACACCGATAACCCTGCTTCAGGATAGCGTTGTGGTGCTTCCATCGGGCGTGCAGATTGTGGGCCGCGATGATTTGATGAATCGCCGCCGAGCATCTTTGTCGTCGCTGTTGGAGATGTGTGATATGTCGATGCCGGTTGTCGTTATCGACCACCAGCCATATCATTTGCAACAGGTTGATGATGCAGGTGTCGATTTGCAGTTCAGCGGTCATACCCACCATGGGCAGGTGTGGCCTATAAGTTTGCTCACTGACCATATCTTCGAGCAGAGTCACGGATATCGCAAGTGGCAGAATACGCATATCTTCGTGTCAAGTGGTCTGTCGTTGTGGGGGCCTCCGTTCCGCATCGGCACGAAGAGTGATATGGCTGTTTTTCGGTTGAAATCTAATTCTCCGCAAAGTAATCAATAATCTTCCTGCCGCGAGCTTCGCCGACAACCTTTGCCAACTCTTCAAGCGAGGCGTTACGCACATTTGTAACGGTCTTGAAGTGGCGTAGCAGGGTATTCAGACTCTTTGTTCCGATGCCCTCAATCTGCTCTAATTCGCTATTTATAAACGCCTTGCTGCGTTTTTGACGATGGAAGGTGATGCCGAAGCGGTGTGCCTCATCGCGAATATGGCATACAACCTTCAGCGGCTCGCCCGTACGACTCAGATAGTAGGGCATAGGGTCGTTGGGGTAGAATACCTCCTCGATACGTTTTGCCAGGCCGACAATGGGGACCTTATCCTCAATACCCAACGCACACAACACCTCGTAGGCACTCGACAGCTGACCCTTGCCGCCATCCACGATTATAAGGTCAGGCAGCTCCGCACCCTCCTCAATCAGACGCGAATATCGGCGATAGACAATCTCTCGCATTGATGCAAAGTCATCGGGCCCGACAACGGTCTTGACGTTAAAATGACGATACTCCTTGCGTGAGGGTTTGCCGTTGCGGAATACGACGCACGACGCTACGGGGTTGGTACCTTGCAGATTGGAGTTGTCGAAACACTCTATATGACGCGGCTGACGGTCGAGATGCAACTCCCGTTGCATAGCATTCATCAACCTCTCGGTATGGCGTTCGGGATTCTTTATTTCGAGGTTTTTCATCTGCTCGGCTCGGTATATACGGGCACTTTTGAGTGAGAACTCCAAAAGTTCGGCTTTCTCTCCTCGCTTGGGGACGGTGAAAATCACCTTGTCAAAGAGCAGGGTGGTGGATGGCATAAACGGCACGATTACCTCGCGTGAAAGTGAGTGTGCGAAGTTCTCGACAAAGTATTGTATGGCCGTTGTTAGCATCTCCTCGCGTGTGGAATCCACACCTGTTGTAAGTCGTATGGTGTGCAGGGCGACGATTGAGCCGTGACGCAGACGGATAAAGTTGCAGTAGGCCACATCGTCATCTTCAAGGAGTGAGAATATGTCGCAATCCACAATCTTTGCACTGACGATTACCGAACGGCTCTGATAATTCTCCAAGGCTGTCAGTCGCTGCTTGAAGCGTTGTGCGACCTCGAATTTCAGCTCTGCCGCAGCCTGCTGCATATTCTCCTCCAGATATCGTTTTACGGGACGCAGGTCGCCCTTCAATACCTCCTTCGCCATATCCAGCAGCTGGCTGTACTCCTCCTCACTCTGTGCCCCGATACAGGGGGCTTTGCAGTTGCCTATATGGTATTGCAGGCAAACGCCATATTTGCCTTTGGCAATGTTCTGTGGCGAGAGGTTGAGCTTGCAGGTGCGTAACGGAATCACCTCGCGAATGAACTCCAATACCGAACGTTGCATAGATATCGAGCCATAAGGTCCGAAGTAGTGCGAGCCGTCGTGGCGGAGTATGCGTGTGGATTCTATGCGTGGAAAATTCTCGCGGCGAATGACTATCCACGGATAGGTCTTGTCATCTTTCAGCAGGATGTTGTATCGAGGCTGATGGGTCTTGATAAGCGAATTTTCGAGCAACAGGGCATCCTGCTCGCTGTTTACCACAATGTGTCGGATGTCACGTATGTGTTTGACCAGAACCTTTACCTTCGAAGAGTGCTCCTTGTTCTGTGCAAAGTATGAAGATACACGCTTGCGAAGCGACTTTGCCTTGCCGACATATATTATGGTGTCATCTTTATCCAAAAATTGATAAACACCCGGCTCCAACGGCAGTGCAGCGACCTTTTCGCGTAATACATCCTCTATTTTATGTGACTCCATCATAGTACAAAAATAGCAAATTTTTCATAATGGCTAACGATTCAATGAGAATAATTGTCAGTTTGGCACATGGAAGAGGGAAATAAAATTTGTTTATTGTGATGTTTTGACTAATTTTGTTCAAAATATGTCAAACATTAACCCAAACTTTTCAATGAAACATCCTTTGATTGCTTTAATAGCGATGTGTTTTGCTATTATGCAGACTTCGTGCATTGACGAACAGTATGATTTGTCAAAGATAGACTCGGATGATGTCGCCATTGGCAGCGATGAGAGTGAATTCAAAATGCCATTGGCAAGCGTTAAGATAACGATTGATGATATCTGCCAGAGTGCCAATATGGGCGAAATATCTATCAAGGAGCTATACGAAACTATGTCTGTATGGTTCCCGGAGAGTATGCCCGATGGCTCTACCTCTATCAATGTTCAGCGTCTGATGAACGATGATGCCTACTTCCAGATGATCTTTGACGATCTGTATGACGAGTTGCTGGAGAATGAGGAGAAGCGAATGGCGGTGTGTATGTATGTGGTAAAGAATTACCGTTCCGACTTTATCGAGTCATTGCTTGATAGCTCAAATGCAGAGATTGTGTTGCTGGCAAAGGCTCTGAATACACTCTCGAATGAGGAGGCAGCCGAGGCGTTGTCGCTGGCGGTGAAGCTCTATCCCGACGAGATTAAAGCCTCTATTCAGGAGTTGTCGGCAAACGATATGCCTTACCTTGCGTTGAAGGATATTAATATCGACATTCCGCCATTGAATATCTCAAATGATGTTCTGGATCTGCTGACCGCAAATCTTGATTCGGCTGCGGAGAAGAATCCCGTCAATGCACTCTATCTGTACGGCAGGGTGGAGAGTAACTTCCCGTTCAAGTTTAAGCTGAGTCCCGTTCTGGATGATGCGTTGATTAATTTCGGCGAGCTGGTGATTGACCTCGGCGATTCAGGCATTAACGATATCCGAATCTATGAGGAGGACTTGGAGACCGTTATTCACGGCTCTTATCTGCGAGCTCCCGTTGAGGTGGATCAGTACTACCTGTATGAAAATTTTGATGAGGATTGTGAGATGACAATCTATTTGAGCCTTCGCAAGACCGGCGGTCTGAGTGGATTTTTTGAAATATAGTATAGCGGTATGAAAAAGATATTTTGTATAGTTTTTACATTGCTGACAACAGTCGCAATAGCACAAAATCCTACCACATATTTTATGGAGGGTACTCCGCTTCGCAGTCAGTGGAATCCGGCCTTTGCATCACAGCGAGGATATGTCAATATTCCGGTGCTGGGTGGTTTGCAGGCCAATGTGCAGGGTAATATAGCGTTGGATAACATATTGTGCACAAACGGCTCTGAACTGCTTACTATTTTGAGCAGCTCGGTATCTGCCGACCGAGCCTTGTCGGGTTTGCAGGATATGAACAGATTCGGCATTGGTCTGAATATGAATCTCTTGGGCTTCGGTGCATATACCAAAAACGGTAAGAACTTCTGGTCGTTTGATGTAAACTTGCGTGCCGATGCGGGTGTCAGGGCTCCGTACGAGTTTTTTGATTTCTTGAAGAGGGGTAATAGCGGAAATTTCGCCAATATGGGAGCCGATATCAACACCTATATTGAAGCAGGCTTTACCTACTCTTTTCCCATTATGGATAAGCTCTATCTGGGTGTTCGCGGAAAATTCCTTGTAGGAGCTGTGCAGGCATCGTTAAACTTCGACGAGTTTGACGCCTATTTAGGCGAGGACAGGTGGTATGCCCACGTTGTCGGCTCTATGGCTGTAACGGGTGCAGAACTTCCGACAAAACGCCTTGACGACGGCACGCTGGTCTATGATTTTAAGGGATTTGAAGACATGATGGATGATATGCAGATGCCCGGCGGTTACGGCTTTGGTATCGATGTGGGTGCTACCTACGACGTGCTGCCAAATTTGCAGGTATCGTTGTCGGTGAATGACCTCGGTTTTATGAGCTGGTCAAAGAAGGGAACATCTATCGGACAACTCGATAAGGACCTCGAATTTGAGGGCGTTGAGGTTAGTGCTGATGGTGTTGTTTCGCAGCCCAGACTCGATCTGGGCGAGCTGAACTTCGTTGTGCAGGAAACCGAGAGCCGCACCAAGGCGTTGCGTGCATCGGTAAATGCCGGTGGAGAGTATAATTTCCTGAACAGAAAAATCGGTTTGGGTCTTTTCTATAATGCGAAGTTCTGGGAGTATAAGACCCAGCATAACCTGACGGCTTCGGCGAACTTCCGTCCTATGCAGTGGTTGCATTTGTCGGGTAGTTATTCGTTCATCAACAACCGAGGCAGTGCTGTGGGACTGGCTCTTAATATCTGTCCGAAGGGCTTCAATCTCTTTGTGGCGACCGATATGTTGTTGAGCCGTAAGACTCCGCAGTGGATTCCTATCAGTCAGAGCAACGTGAATGTAACTTTTGGCTTGGGAATAAATATCGGCAAGAAGGGCTTGCGTAATGCAAAATCAGACGAGTAGTAAGCCGTAATATAGTCTGAATTACAATATTAGCAGAACAGATAAGACGCCTCCGATGGCCTTTAAGACTATTCGGAGGCGTCTGTTTTATTGCTTGCTTACAACTTTATTGTTCGCTTACTACGACTTTGTCCATCGTGCGGTCGTGTGGCTCGGTGGGGATGGTGTCAAGCAACTGATGCCTGAAACAGACTCCTGTACAGTATGCACGAAAACCCTTGCGGGAGAGATAGCGGTCGTAAAATCCTTTGCCGCGTCCAAGTCGGCATCCATCGGGAGAGAAAGCCACGCCGGGGACGATTATCATATCAATCTCCTCGGCTGTAACTCTGTTTTCGCCCTGTGGCTCGCCGATGCCGTATGCCCCTTGGTTAATCTCTTCGGGCAGGTAGTCGAAAAACTCCATTTCGGCAGACTCTTTGCTGTCGCAAGTGATGCGGGGTAACACCAGACGACATAGCGAAGAGAGTGAGCCGATATCTATGGCAATCTCATCCGGCAGAGGCATAAATGCTGCCACGACAGAGGGCTTTCTGTCGAGAATAATCTGCTTGACAAGATTGCTTACAATTGCCGCTTCTTTCGCCTTTTTGTCGGCACCAAGAGCTTTGGTTTGCTCTTTTATGACTCTTCGTATCTCTTTTTTATCCATAATGCGATGAAAAAATGCGAAAAAGCCTACAAATAGGACATTTTTCTATTGTTATTCTGCAAACATTTGTTATCTTTGCGGAGATATTGGAAAACAATTTCACAAACAAAAATAAACAAAAATTTTAGATTATGAGCTGTTTTTTATGCAATTCATCTCTCGGAAAGAAGTTGGTGATGAGTGTAACAGGTTGTTGCCTTGTACTCTTCCTGCTTTTCCACATGTCAATGAACCTTGTTGCATTGATTAGTGCTGATGCCTACAACACCATCTGCTCGTTGTTGGGTGCCAATTGGTATGCTTTGGTAGCCACTGCAGGTTTGGCTGTGTTGGTAGTGCTTCACTTTGTGTATGCGTTGATTCTTACAATCAACAACTATCGTGCTCGCGGTAACCAGCGTTATGCTGTTACAGCTAACGAGCCCGGCGTAGAGTGGTCGTCAAAGAATATGCTTGTTCTTGGCGTTATCGTAGTTCTGGGCTTGGGTGTTCACCTTGTACACTTCTGGTCGAAGATGATGCTTGTTGAGTTGATGGGTGCCGAGGGCTCAATGGTAGGTGGTGAGTTTATTCACGCTACCGATGGTGCTGCTCTTATCGCATTCACATTCTCAAAGTGGTACAACGTGGTTATCTACCTCGTATGGTTGGCAGCGTTGTGGTTCCACCTCAATCACGGTGTATGGTCAATGATTCAGACCGTTGGCTGGGCAAACGACATCTGGTATCCCCGTATTAAGTGCATCGCAAAGATTGTATCTACACTCGTAGTATTGGGCTTTGCTGCCGTTGTTGTTGCATTCTTCGTATGCAGCCTCTGCGGTGATTGCGGTAGTGCAGCTGCTTGTGCAGCTGATGCTTGCAACGCTTGCACCGATGCTTGCTGTGCAGGTCATACTCACTAACAGACTTCATTTGGAACAATTAAAAACAAACAAATATGGCTCTAAAATTAGATTCAAAGATTCCTGCTGGTGCGTTGGCCGATAAGTGGAGCAACCACAAAGCAGCAATTAAAGTTGTCAGCCCCGCAAATAAGCGTAAACTCGACATCATCATCGTTGGTACCGGTTTGGGTGGTGCTTCTGCAGCTGCTTCACTCGGTGAGTTGGGCTACAACGTAAAGGTGTTCTGCATTCAGGACTCTCCTCGTCGTGCTCACTCTATCGCAGCACAGGGAGGTATCAATGCAGCGAAGAACTATCAGAACGATAACGACTCTGTATATCGTCTTTTCTACGATACTATCAAGGGTGGTGACTATCGTGCTCGTGAGGCTAACGTATATCGTCTGGCCGAGGTTTCTAACCTTATCATCGACCAGTGCGTAGCACAGGGTGTTCCTTTTGCTCGTGAGTACGGTGGCTTGCTGGCTAACCGTTCATTCGGTGGTGCACAGGTATCTCGTACCTTCTATGCTCGTGGTCAGACCGGTCAGCAGCTTTTGTTGGGTGCTTATGCTGCCTTGAACAAGGAGATCGCCGCAGGTTCTGTAAAGAGCTATCCTCGTCACGAGATGTTGGATATCGTTGTTGAGGACGGCGAGGCAAAGGGTATCATTGCTCGTAACTTGGTAACAGGTGAGATTGAACGTCACGGTGCTCACGCTGTGGTTATCGCTACCGGTGGTTACGGTAACGTATTCTTCCTCTCTACCAACGCTATGGGTTCTAACGGCTCGGCTGCATTCCAGTGCTACCGCAAGGGTGCAGGTTTCGCTAACCCCTGCTTTACTCAGATTCACCCCACATGTATTCCTATCCACGGAACACAGCAGTCAAAGCTGACTTTGATGTCAGAGTCATTGCGTAACGATGGTCGTATCTGGGTACCAAAGAAGATGGAGGATGTTGAGGCTATCCGCAAGGGTACAAAGATGCCTTCTGATATCGCCGAGGAGGATCGCGACTACTACTTGGAACGTCGTTATCCTGCATTCGGTAACCTTGTTCCTCGTGACGTTGCATCGCGTGCAGCAAAGGAACGTTGCGACGCAGGTTATGGTGTGAATGAGACAGGTTTGGCTGTATTCCTCGATTTCAAGACCGCTATCGACCGTCTGGGTAAGGATATTATCAAGCAGCGTTATGGCAACCTCTTCGATATGTATGAGGAGATTACCGACGTAAGTCCTTACGAGCAGCCTATGCAGATCTTCCCCGCAGTTCACTATACAATGGGTGGTATCTGGGTTGATTACAACCTGATGACTACTATCCCCGGCTTGTACGCTATCGGTGAGGCTAACTTCTCTGATCACGGTGCTAACCGTCTGGGTGCATCGGCTTTGATGCAGGGCTTGGCTGATGGTTACTTCGTATTGCCTTACACTATCGGCGACTACCTCGCAAAGAAGATTCAGGCTCCGAAGGTATCGACTGATACTCCTGCTTTCGACGAGGCAGAGAAGGCTGTTAAGGCGAAGATCGAGAAGCTGTTTGCTATTAAGGGTAAGCAGTCTGTTGATGATATCCACAAGCGTTTGGGCCACATTATGTGGGACAACGTAGGTATGGCTCGTACGAAGGAGTCTTTGGAGAAGGCTATCAAGGAGATTCAGGCACTTCGTAAGGAGTTCTGGTCAGACCTTAAGCTGGTGGGTACTGCCGATTCGTTCAATGTTGAGTTGGAGAAGGCTTTGCGCTTGGTTGATTACTTGGAGCTCGGTGAGTTGATGGCACGCGACGCCCTCAATCGTGAGGAGTCTTGCGGTGGTCACTTCCGTTCAGAGCACCAGACCGAGGAGGGTGAGGCTTTGCGTCACGACGAGGAGTTCGCTTATGCTGCCGTTTGGGAGTATAAGGGTATGGATGTAGCTCCCGAGCTTACAAAGGAGCCACTCGATTACGAGTTCACACATCGTGCACAGCGTAACTATAAAGACTAATTTTTGACGTTGAACTTTAATAATAGATTAGACTATGAATTTCACATTAAAGATATGGCGTCAAAAGGACGCTAAATCGCAGGGTGCATTCAAGACATATAAGGTTGAGAATATTTCACCCGACACATCGTTCTTGGAGATGCTCGACATCTTGAACAACGATTTGGTACACGCCGGCGAGGAGCCCGTAGCATTCGACCACGACTGCCGTGAGGGTATCTGCGGTATGTGCTCATTGCATATCAATGGCCACGCACACGGCCCCGCACAGGCTGTTACTACCTGCCAGATGTATATGCGTAAGTTTAAGGATGGCTCTACCATCACTATCGAGCCTTGGCGTTCAGCTGCGTTCCCCGTTATCAAGGACTTGGTTGTAAACCGTGGTGCTTATGACCAGATTTTGCAGGCCGGTGGTTTCGTATCTGTTCGTACCAACTCTGTACCCGATGGTAACGCAATACCTATTCCCAAGGCTGACGCTGACGAGTCAATGGATGCGGCCGCTTGCGTAGGTTGTGGTGCTTGTGCCGCTACTTGTAAGAATGGCTCTGCAATGTTGTTCGTCGCTGCTCGCGTATCGTCACTCGCAAAGTTGCCACAGGGCCGCGTTGAGGGTGCTCGTCGTGCAAAGGCTATGGTTGCAAAGATGGATGAGCTTGGCTTCGGTAACTGTACCAATACAGGTGCTTGCCAGGCAGAGTGCCCCAAGCAGATCTCTATCGCACACATTGCACGCTTGAACCGTGAGTTCCTGGCTGCGAAGCTGAAGGACTAACGCGATTGGGTATTAGAAATTTTCAGATAGACGGAGAGGTTATCTTTTTAGTTAGACCCTCTGTAGAATGTGGACAGTGAAGCATTCTACAAAACTTATTGATTGACAAAGTGTTAAGTTGTTTGGATTGAGGACTGATTGTCCGTACAAAAGTCGTCTAAACATTTATTTTA
>SUZG01000010.1 GCA_015060015.1 Rikenellaceae bacterium
AGCCTATCCTTAAGCTCCAGGTCGCTTGTACGAACTTTCTTTACGTTTGTATTTGACATATCGCTTAGAATTTAAGGCCACCCTCACGAGCAGCGTCGGCTAACATTTTAACTCTTCCGTGATAGAGATATCCGTTACGGTCGAATGCGACTGTTGAGATACCCTTCTCTGCTGCACGCTGTGCGGCCAACTTACCAACCAAAGCGGCAACCTCTGACTTATTCTTACCTGCTGACTCGGCTGCAATCTCCTTATCCAAAGATGAAGCGGTAGCCAAAGTAACACCGGCAAGGTCATCGATAAACTGAACGTAAATCTGCTTATTAGAGCGGAATACGGTCATACGAGGCTGTTCAGGCGTACCGTTTACGATCTTGCGGATACGCATCTTGATCCTCTCTCTTCTTTCTATCTTTGTTAATGACATAATGCTTTACTTATTTTACTATTTTGATGCAGACTTACCAGCCTTACGACGAATAACCTCGCCGACAAACTTAATACCCTTACCCTTGTATGGCTCAGGCTTACGCAATGAACGAATCTTCGCTGCTACCTGACCTACCAACTGCTTGTCGATTGACTTCAATGTGAGGATAGGATTACCCTTCTTCTCGGTAACAGCTGTTGCTGTGATCTCGGGAGGAAGCATAATAGCAACGTCGTGTGAGTAACCAAGACCCATCTCGAGGATGTTGCCCTTAACCTCGGCCTTGAAACCAACACCCACGAGCTCCTGCTTGATCTCGTAGCCCTTTGATACGCCGATAACCATGTTGTTGATAAGTGCGCGGTACAAGCCGTGCAATGAACGATGACGGGGCTGATTTGTAGGACGGGTAACCAATACGGCTGCCAACTCCTTACCAGACTTTGCGTCTGTGTGAGTACCAACCTCGACCTTAATGTCTGAATCAACCTTCTGACTCAGTGTCCCAAGTGGCCCTTTCACGCTTACCGTATTGTCTGCGGCAACCTCTACGGTTACGCCTGCCGGTAAGATTACAGGTAATTTACCAATTCTTGACATTTTGTTTTTGTTTAGTTTAGTTAATTAATCGTGAGAGATCAAGATTAGTAGATGTAGCACAATACCTCACCACCTACGTTCTCCTTGCGTGCCTTGGCATCGGTCATAATACCCTTTGATGTTGAAAGGATGGCGATACCCAAACCATTCAATACGCGAGGCATAGAGTCTACTGATGCATACTGACGCAAACCGGGACGGCTCACACGCTTCAAGTTCTTGATAGCGTTTGTCTTTGTTGCTGCATCCCACTTCAAAGCGATCTTGATTGTGGGGTGGCCCTTCTCGTCGTTGTCGAACTTGTAGGCCAAGATGTAACCCTGCTCGTAGAGGATCTTTGTGATCTCTCGCTTAATTTTTGAGCCAGGAGCTTCAACCACTTTGTGATTGGCTTTCACTGCGTTTCTAATTCGTGTTAGAAAATCCGCGATTGGATCTGTCATAATGAATTAAAAGTTAAAAATTAATAATTTGGTTAATTGTTTATCTATTTCAGGCTGCCCTCATCCCTGCTTCAACACTCCGCTACCAAGCTTCATATCCCGGCCAAAGAGTCCAACACCCTAAAATTGCGCGCAAATATACGCAAAAGTTTTCAATAAATCGCATTTTTTCTGCTAATTTTTAAGCATTTAGGACTTTTTGCGATAAAACTTTATCTTCTCGACCCGTTTCCCAGATACCCTCGCAACAAAATGGTTTCAAATGCCATCCATTCTCGTTACTCGAATATCACACGGACGGCAGTGTCAAACGATGCCATAAAGACACCCGACCACTGCTCCGAAAAGCCTCTTCATCTCGCCCATTCGCTTTGCCTGCTACGTCTTTGTCGGTATGCATAACAACACACCAACAAAGAGCCTCAGAATTAGCCTCCTGCGACCTTTGAAAAGTGTAACTCGATGCCTAACCCGTTCTGCCACCTCACCATCGAGAAGTTACCACCAAGGGGCGGCACTTTCCCCGATGCTTCGGAGAGCATACTTGGGACTCTGCATCAGTATAGAACTCACTATTGCCGCTACATCTGCACATAGCATAGGCACCCAAGGGCACCCACAATGAGTTGAGTTCTGGGGATTAATCAACGGGGTAAGGCCATAGACCTTCCACACGTCGAAAAAAACGTCGCTGCGGGGCGTAGTGCTACGCCCCGGCGACCTAAACTACTACCAGCTGGCCTTCTTAACACCGGGAATCAGACCGTTTGATGCCATCTCACGGAACTGAATACGGCTGATACCAAACTGACGCATATAACCCTTTGGACGACCCGTCAATTTGCAACGGTTGTGCTGACGGATAGGGTTCGAGTTGCGAGGCAACTTCGAGAGGGCAATCCAAGCCTCCTCGTGATCCATCTCACCGCTTTTAACCTTTGCGGCAATCTCCTCGCGCTTGTGTGCGTAACGGTTTGCAAGCTTTACACGCTTTACCTCGCGTGCCTTCATTGATTCTTTTGCCATATACTACTGGTTGTTCTTTTTAGCGTTCTTGAAAGGAAGACCGAACTCGCGAAGAAGAGCATAACCCTCCTCGTCTGTGTTAGCCGTTGTAACGAATGTGATCTCCATACCGAAAATCTTTGTAATCTTGTCGATATCGATCTCGGGGAAGATAATCTGCTCGGTGATACCGAGAGTGTAGTTACCACGACCGTCGAACTTCTCGTTGATACCCTTGAAGTCACGGATACGAGGCATTGCCACAGCGATCAAACGCTCCAAGAACTCGTACATACGTTCTGCACGAAGCGTTACACGAACACCGATAGGCATACCCTTACGCAACTTAAAGTTAGAGATATCCTTCTTTGACTTGGTCTGTACTGCCTTCTGACCTGTTATCTGAGTAAGCTCGGCCTGTGCAACGTCGATAAGCTTCTTATCGGCAACAGCCTGACCCATACCCTGGTTGATAACGATCTTCTCCAGTTTGGGACACTGCATTACGCTAGTGTAGCCAAACTCCTTCATAAGGGCAGGAACGATCTGCTCCTTATACTGCGTTTTGAGTGTAGGTACGTATGCCATTATTTAATCTCCTCTCCTGACTTTTTAGCGTAACGAACTAATTTACCTTCTGCATTTGCCTTGCGACCTACGCGAGTGGGCTTGCCACTCTTAGGATCGAGCACCTGCAAATTTGAGATGTGAATCGGAGCCTCCTGCTCGATGATTCCACCCTGGGGATTCTGGGCATTGGGCTTGGTAGCCTTCTTGCACATATTCACGCCCTCTACAATAGCACGCTGCTTCTGGGCATCTACCTTCAAGACTTTACCCTGCTGGCCTTTGCTATCACCTGCATTGACGTAAACAACGTCCCCTTTCTTGATATGTAACTTAACTGACATCTTTAAATCTGTTTTTAATATTACAATACTTCAGGGGCCAACGAAATAATCTTCATATACTGATCACGCAACTCACGAGCTACGGGACCGAAGATACGTGTACCACGCATCTCACCCTGATTGTTAAGAAGAACTACGGCGTTGTCATCGAAACGAATGTATGAACCGTTGGCACGACGAATCTCCTTGGTAGTTCTAACTACTACCGCCTTTGAAACGGTACCCTTCTTCACGTCGCCAGAGGGGCTTGCACTCTTTACCGTAACGACGATCTTATCGCCGATAGAGGCGTAGCGACGCTTTGTTCCGCCAAGCACGCGAATACAAAGAACCTCCTTTGCACCGCTGTTATCTGCTACTACGAGTCTACTTTCTTGCTGTATCATAACTACTTAGCTCTTTCAATAATTTGTACTAATCTCCAACGCTTGGTCTTGCTCAATGGACGAGTCTCCATAATACGAACTACATCGTTCTCCTTTACAGTCTCATCCAAACACTCGGCTACAAACTTGGTAGTCTTGTTCTGGAACTTACCATAGAGAGGATGCTTAACCTTGCGCTCTACTGCAACCACAATGGTCTTCTCCATTTTGTTGCTGACAACACGTCCAATACGCTCTTTTCTAAGATTTCTTTCCATAATGGTAATTAACATTTAGAGTTCTTTTGACGCAGAATTGTCAGCATACGAGCTATATCTCTGCGAGACTTCTTGATTATCGAAGGATTCTCAACCGGTGATACAGCGTGCTGCACCTTGAGCTGTGAAAGCTTCGCCTTCTCAGCGTCGATGCGCTCCTGCAAATCCTGAATTGACATATCCTTTATTTCAGCACTTTTCATTTTCTTGTTGTCTTAACGATTATTCAACGTAATCACGTCGTACAATAAACTTGGTTGTAATAGGCAACTTCTGTGCGCCCAAGCGGAGTGCCTCCTGTGCTACCTCCAAGGGTACACCCTCGGCCTCAAAGAGGATACGTCCCGGTGTAACGGGAGCTACAAATCCTTCGGGATTACCCTTACCCTTACCCATACGTACCTCAGCGGGCTTCTTTGTAATAGGCTTATCGGGGAAGATGCGGATCCAGATCTGACCCTCACGCTTCATATAACGTGTGATGGCCTGACGAGCTGCCTCGATCTGACGACCGGTAATCCAAGTTGATTCAAGTGCCTTGATTCCGAATGAACCGTATGCAAGCTGGTTTCCTCTCTGAGCGAAACCCTTCATACGACCCTTTTGCATTCTTCTAAATTTGGTCTTTTTTGGCTGTAACATAATTGTCTTTTCGCTTTAAAAGGTCCTACTTACTTATTGTTATTACGTCTTTTGCGAGGTGCGCCCTTGCCGCCACGGTGCTGCTGGGCATTACCCTGCTGTGATGTTGCACCCTGGATCTCAAACAAGTCACGCTTACCATATACAGTACCGTGGCAGATCCAAGTCTTGATACCGAGGATACCTACCTTGGTAAGTGCCTCTGACAAGCAGTAATCTACATCTGCACGGAATGTGTGCAATGGAATACGTCCCTCCTTTATAGTCTCTGAACGGGCCATCTCGGCACCGCCTACACGACCTGAAATCTGTACCTTGATACCCTCGGCACCCATACGCATTGTTGATGCGATAGTGGTCTTGATGGCACGGCGGTAAGATACACGGCCCTCCAACTGACGAGCAATGTTGTTTGCTACGATAACAGCATCAACCTCAGGACGCTTAACCTCAAAGATGTTGATCTGAACATCCTTGCCGGTGAGCTTCTTCAACTCCTCCTTCAACTTGTCAACCTCCTGACCGCCCTTACCGATAATGATACCGGGGCGAGCTGTTGAGATAGTTACTGTTACGAGCTTCAATGTACGCTCGATGATAATCTTAGAAATACTTGCCTTGGCCAAACGGACATTCAAGTACTTACGAATCTTAGCGTCTTCTACCAATTTCTCTGAGAAATCCTTACCACCATACCAGTTAGAATCCCAACCTTTGATGATACCAAGACGGTTTGCTATTGGATTTACTTTCTGTCCCATTTGTTTAGTTATTTTCTGCGGTTACCACTTTGTCAACTACGATGGTTACGTGATTTGAACGCTTGCGAATACGGTGAGCACGGCCCTGTGGTGCAGGCTGAATACGCTTCAACATACGACCACCATCAACCATAACCTCCTTAACGCACAATGTTACGTCCTCCAAACGTTCATTCTCGTTCTTTGCCTCCCAGTTAGCGATTGCTGACTTGAGGAGTTTCTCCATACGGATAGATGCCTCCTTCTTTGAATAACGAAGGATACCCAGTGCCTTATTAATCTCTACACCGCGGATGATGTCTGCTACCAGACGCATCTTGCGGGGAGAGGTAGGACAATCGCGCATAATTGCGATAGCCTTCTGCTTCTTTTCAGCCTTTAACTTCTCGGCTCTTATTGCTTTTCTTGCACCCATTGTCTAACTATTTTTTCTTGTTACCTGCGTGACCACGGAAATTGCGGGTAGGAGCAAACTCGCCCAACTTATGACCCACCATATTCTCTGTTACATATACGGGAATAAACTTATTTCCGTTGTGGACAGCTATCGTCTGACCTACGAAGTCAGGCGAAATCATACTTGCTCGTGACCAAGTCTTAATGACTGTCTTCTTATTGCCCTCGGCCTGTGCTACAACCTTAGCCTCCAACTTGGGGTCAATAAATGGTCCTTTTTTTAATGAACGGCTCATTATGATACTCTATTTAATTATTTTTTACGCTTTGAAATAATAAATTTCGAAGTGGTCTTCTTCGGGTTACGGGTCTTAGCACCCTTAGCCAACAAGCCCTTACGTGAACGTGGGTGACCTCCAGAGGCACGACCTTCACCACCACCCATCGGGTGATCAACAGGGTTCATAACCACACCACGGTTGCGAGGACGGCGGCCCTGCCAACGGCTACGACCAGCCTTACCTGAACTCTCGAGGTTATGATCAACATTCGAAACAACACCTACCGTTGCACGGCAAGTTACGAGTACCATACGAGTCTCACCTGAAGGCAACTTGATAATAGCGAATTTTCCTTCGCGTGCCAAAAGCTGAGCATACGAACCGGCTGAACGTGCCATAGCGGCACCCTGGCCGGGGTAGAGTTCAATGTTATGCACTACGGTACCGAGAGGAATCTCGCTGAGGAACAATGTATTACCAACCTCAGGAGCAACACCTGCACCACTCATAATAGTCTGACCAACCTTCAAACCATTAGGTGCGAGGATATAGCTCTTCTCACCATCTGCATACACTACAAGCGCAATACGTGCAGTACGATTAGGATCGTACTCAATAGACTTAACAGTTGCTACAATACCATCCTTTGCACGCTTGAAGTCAACGTTACGATACATCTGCTTGTGACCACCACCAATGTAGCGTACGGTCATCTTACCTGTATTGTTACGTCCACCCGAGCTCTTCTTAGGACTCAGCAACGACTTCTCTGGTGCTGTACGAGTGATCTCCTCGTAAGTACCAATAATCTTGTGTCTGGTACCGGCTGTTACCGGCTTAAACTTTCTTACTGCCATAATTCCTTCGTCCTATTAGATGTTACTGTAAAAATCTATCTTATCTCCATCCTTCAAGGTTACAATAGCCTTCTTGAAGTTATTAGTGCGACCTTCGAGCAAGCCGGCCTTTGTATAACGGCTCTTCAACTTACCCATACAACGAATTGTGTTAACGTCTGTAACAACAACGTTGTACATCTGCTCTACGGCGTTACGAATCTGCAGCTTGTTAGCTCTAACGTCAACGATAAAACCGTAGCGATTCAGCTTCTCGCCCTGAATCGTCATCTTCTCGGTCAAAATAGGCTTAATAATTACTTCCATCTTTCTTGCGTTTTTTAAGCTAACATTACATTCAATACATTCTCTGCACCCTCAACCATTACCAATACGTTGGCGTTCATAACCTCATAAGTGTTGATGTTCTGTGCCAATACGGGCTTGATTGATGGGATGTTGCGGCAAGAGAGCTGAAGATTCACATTGCCCTCCGGCAGGACAAGCAGCACCTTCTTGTTTGCCACGTTCAAAGCCTCAGTCAATGCTACTACCTGCTTTGTCTTGGGAGCATCCATAGCGATGTTCTCAATTACGCTGATAGCACCTGCCTGTGCCTTGTAAGTAAGAGCACTACGACGAGCCAAACGCTTGAGCTTCTTGTTGAGCTTGAAGCTGTAATCGCGAGGTACGGGACCAAATACGCGACCACCACCCGGGAACAAAGGTGACTTGATGCTACCGCAACGTGCACCACCTGTACCCTTCTGACGCTTCAGCTTACGAGTAGAACCTGCTACCTCGTTACGCTGCTTGGCTTTGTGAGTACCCTGACGCTGATCAGCCAAATACTGCTTTACGTCAAGGTAGATAGCGTGGTCATTAGCCTCCACGCCGAAGACTGCATCCGAAAGGACTACCTTACGACCAGTCTCTTTTCCTTGTGTGTTCAAAACAGCTAATTCCATACTACTTCTCAATTGTTAAATAAGCACCCTTTGCCCCGGGAATTGAACCCTTAACCAAGATAAGGTTATTCTCGGGAATTACCTTTAATACTTTCAGGTTAATAACCTTAACCTGATCGCCACCCATACGGCCAGCCAAACGCTTGCCCTTGAATACGCGTGACGGATAAGATGAAGCACCCAGTGAACCAGGCTTACGCTGACGGTTGTGCTGACCGTGGGTCTGACCACCCACACCACCGAAACCGTGGCGCTTAACTACACCCTGGAAGCCTTTACCCTTAGAGATCCCTGTTACGTCAACCCAGTCCTCCTCAGAGAACATATCAACGGTAAGAACATCACCAAGGTTCACCTCTGGCATATCCTTAAACTCAGCCATCTTACGTTTAGGAGTTGTGCCCGCTTTCTTGAAGTGACCTAACAAACTGTTGCTGGTGTGTTTTTCACTCTTGTCGTCATAGGCAATCTGAACAGCCTCGTAAGAATCCTTCTCAACTGTCTTGATTTGCGTAACTACACACGGACCAGCCTCAATGACAGTGCATGGTATATTTTTACCCTCGGCACTGTAAACGGAAGTCATTCCGATTTTCTTTCCAATTAGTCCTGACATTTTTTGTCGAATTACGTTTGTTAAATAAAAGTGATTTGTATAATAGTTTAATCTATCTTTTCCTCTTCAAAGGAACTCGTTGCGGCGGGGTGCAACAAATCAATGCACCCCTCGCAGCGGTTATCTGCTTATCAGACCTTAATCTCAACCTCAACACCTGCGGGAAGCTCCAACTTCATGAGGGCCTCGATGGTCTTGGGAGTTGATGAGTAGATGTCAACGATACGCTTGAAAGTGCAGAACTGGAACTGCTCACGTGCCTTCTTATTAACGAAAGTAGAACGGTTCACAGTGAAAATCTGCTTCTTTGTAGGCAGGGGTACCGGACCGCTAACCATAGCGTCGGTAGCCTTCACCGTCTTGACAATCTTCTCGGCAGACTTATCTACCAAGTTGTGGTCGAAAGACTTAAGCTTAATTCTAATTTTCTGGCTCATATTCTTTAACTCTTATTATTCTAAATCCTTACGCTTGCCACTCTTCTCGATGATCTCCTTTGCAAGGTTTGCAGGAACCTCCTCGAAGTGTGAGAACTCCATTGATGATGTTGCACGACCAGATGAAATGGTACGCAATACGGTTACATAACCGAACATCTCTGAGAGGGGAACCTTGGCCTTAACCACGCGTGCAGTACCCTTTGACTCCATACCCTGAATCTGGCCACGACGCTTGTTCAAGTCACCAATGATATCACCCATATTCTCCTCAGGAGTTACAACCTCTACCGACATAACGGGCTCCATGATAACCGAACCGGCCTTGGGAGCTGCCTGACGGAAACCGTTGCGGGCACAAATCTCGAATGAGAGCTGATCTGAATCGACGGGGTGGAAAGAACCATCCTTCAAAGTAACCTTCATAGAGTCGATTGTGTAACCTGCCAAAGCACCGTTTGCCATTGCTGACTCGAAGCCCTTCTGAACAGCAGGAATGAACTCCTTGGGAACGTTACCACCCTTAACCTCGTCAACGAAAGTAAGACCAACCTTACCCTCCTCGGCGGGACCGATCTCGAAGATGATATCGGCAAACTTACCACGACCACCGGTCTGCTTCTTGAATACCTCACGATGCTGAACGGTCTGTGTAAGAGCCTCCTTATAGTTAACCTGGGGAGCACCCTGATTAATCTCTACACCAAACTCGCGACGCAGACGGTCAACGATGATGTCGAGGTGCAACTCACCCATACCGCTGATGATAGTCTGACCAGACTCCTCGTCAGTACGAACGGTAAAGGTAGGATCCTCCTCTGCCAATTTTGCAAGTGCAATACCCAGCTTATCCAAATCCTTCTGAGTCTTGGGCTCAACAGCCAAACCGATAACCGGCTCGGGGAATGTCATCTGCTCGAGTACCAAAGGTGCATTCTCTGCGGTGAGGGTATCACCGGTACGAATCTCCTTGAAACCTACTGCTGCACAGATATCACCAGCCTCTACTCTCTCCAAAGGATTCTGCTTGTTGGCGTGCATCTGATAGATACGGCTGATACGCTCACGCTTACCGCTACGTGCGTTCAAAACGTAAGAACCTGCATCCAAAGCACCTGAATAAACACGTACGAATGCCAAACGACCTACGAATGGGTCGGTAGCAATCTTAAATGCCAAACCGCAGAATGGGTCATTTACATCAGCCTTACGCAACTCTGTCTCGTCGGTCTTGGGGTTGGTACCCTCAACAGCGGGTACATCCAATGGAGAAGGAAGGAATGCCATGATGCAGTCCAACAACTTCTGAACGCCCTTGTTGTGGAATGAAGAACCACACAACATAGGAACCAAAGACATATTCATTGTTGCAGTACGGATAGCTGCGATAAGCTCGTCGGGAGTGATTGAATCGGGATCCTCGAAGAACTTCTCCATCAAGACGTCGTCAGTAGCGGCAACCTCCTCGATAAGCTTGGCACGCCACTCGGCAGCCTCAGCCTTCATATTCTCGGGAATCTCCTTCAACTCGAAGTTATCACGAACGGTCTTGTCGTCGTAGTAGTAGATGGCCTTATTATATATAAGGTCTACCAAACCCTCGAACTTATCCTCGACACCGATAGGCAATACAACGGGCAGAGCCGTAGCACCGAAGTGCTCCTTAATCTGCGAACATACTGCCAAGAAGTCGGCACCTGTACGGTCCATCTTATTAACGTAACCGATACGGGGAACGTTATACTTATCAGCCTGACGCCATACAGTCTCTGACTGGGGCTCAACACCACCTACGGCACAGAATGTAGCAACAGCACCGTCCAACACACGCAATGAACGTTCTACCTCAACGGTGAAGTCAACGTGTCCCGGGGTGTCAATCAAGTTAATCTGATACTGATGATCCTTGTAGTTCCAGAATGCAGTAGTAGCAGCCGAAGTAATGGTGATACCACGCTCCTGCTCCTGAACCATCCAGTCCATCGTTGCAGCACCCTCGTGAGTCTCACCAATCTTGTGAGTCTTACCTGTATAGAAAAGGATACGCTCTGATGTCGTAGTCTTACCGGCATCAATGTGAGCCATGATACCGATGTTACGAGTATATTTAAGATCTCTTGCCATTTAACTCTCCTTGTTTTAGAATCTGAAGTGTGCAAATGCCTTGTTTGCCTCCGCCATACGGTGCATCTCCTCCTTACGCTTGAATGCAGCACCCTGTGAGTTGTAAGCATCTACAATCTCTGCTGAGAGCTTCTCTGCCATTGACTTGCCGGCGCGCTTACGCGAATAAAGGACAAGGTTTTTCATTGAAATAGAAACTTTGCGCTCCGGTCTAACCTCCGTAGGAACTTGGAAGGTCGCACCACCGATACGCTTTGACTTAACTTCGACTTGGGGTGTGATATTCTCAAGAGCCTGTTTCCAGATTTCCAGTGGAGATTTATCAGCATCCTTCATCTTCTTGCCCACCAACTCCAAAGAATCATAGAAGATGGTGTAAGCAATACTCTTCTTGCCATCCAGCATCAAATTGTTCACGAAACGAGTTACCTCAACATCGTTGAACTTAGGATCCGGAAGTAGAATTCGCTTTCTAGGCTTAGCTTTTCTCATTTTTCTGCTAATTTTTTAATAGATTACTTTTTTACTTCTTTGCGGCCTTAGGACGCTTTGCACCGTACTTTGAACGACGCTGACGACGACCATCTACGCCTGCTGAATCGAGTGCACCACGCACGAGGTGATAACGTACACCTGGGAGGTCCTTAACACGACCACCACGAACCAGCACGATTGAGTGCTCCTGCAAGTTGTGACCTTCACCGGGGATGTAGGCGTTGACCTCCTTGCCATTGGTCAATCTTACACGCGCCACCTTACGCATAGCCGAGTTCGGCTTCTTGGGAGTGGTAGTATATACACGAGTACATACGCCACGACGCTGGGGACACGCTGCGAGTGCTGGAGACTTACTCTTGTCCTCCAAAGACACTCGACCGTTTCTTACTAACTGTTGAATAGTTGGCATTGTAAAAACTTTTGTCCTTTAAACTTGTTAATAACTAAATTTCCGTTCTTAAAACGTCCAAATCGGACTGCAAAGATAGACAAATTTTTTGAATTACACTATATATATGACTCTTTTTTCGCCTTTTTTCAGCATTTTAGCCCGTTTTCAATTCTTTTTACTTATGGTTTTGGTAAAACTATAATAAATCATTTATACATCAACAATCAACAGCATATTTTTCAACACATTACGCTTTTCGGATATTCGATTGCCTGCTTGGACACGAAAAGAGATAAAACCGACATCGGAAACCCTCGCATCAGCGGTGTTTTTTAAATGGCGATATTATCCAAAATTAAACTTTTTTACCATAGAAACAATGATTATTTACAGGGTTGTTGACCACCTTTTTTCGGGTATTGAATTGCGAGTCAAAAGAAAAAAATTTGTTACTCTGCGAGGGTTGTATTATCTTTGCGAATTGTAGTGCCTTACCTTGCAGGTAAGATGCATTATTAATGCAGAGAAGACTAACACAATACGAAATATGGAATATAATTTCAAACAAATCGAAACCAAATGGCATAAGGAGTGGGAGAAACGCAAAACCTACCACGTGGAGGTAGATAACAACCGCCCTAAATTTTATGTTCTGGATATGTTCCCCTATCCATCGGGAGCAGGTCTGCACGTAGGTCATCCGCTGGGTTATATCGCATCGGATATCTACTCGCGTTACAAGCGTCTGTGCGGCTTTAATGTCTTGCACCCAATGGGTTACGACGCTTTTGGTCTGCCTGCCGAGCAGTATGCCATTCAGACGGGTCAGCACCCTGCCGTAACAACCGAGCAGAACATCGCACGCTACCGCGAGCAGATGGATAAGATTGGTTTCTGCTACGATTGGGACCGCGAGGTACGTACCTGTGAGCCGGAGTACTACAAGTGGACACAGTGGGCATTTTTGAAGATGTATGACCACTACTACAACCGCCAGAGTGAGAAGGCAGAGCCTATCGAGGATTTGGTGTCAAAATTTGCCGCAAACGGCACCGAGAGTGTTGATGCAGCAGGCACGCAGGAGCTCTCATTCTCGGCCGCCGAGTGGAACTCATGGGACGAAGCGAAGCGTGAGCAGATTCTCCAAAACTACCGTCTGGCATATCGTGCCGACACGATGGTAAACTGGTGTCCGCAGTTGGGAACAGTGCTTGCCAACGATGAGGTTAAGGATGGTCTTTCGGTGCGTGGAGGCTTCCCCGTTGAGCAGAAGCGTATGAAGCAGTGGTCACTGCGTGTTACAGCCTATGCACAGCGTATGCTTGACGGACTCGATAAGCTGGAGTGGAGTGATTCGCTGAAGGAGATTCAGCGTAACTGGATAGGTCGTTCAGAGGGAGCACAGGTATTCTTCGACGTGAAGGATTCGGACCGCAAGCTGGAGATTTTCACCACTCGCCCCGACACGATTTTCGGTGTGACATTTATGGTTATCGCGCCCGAGCATGAGTGGGTTGAGGAGCTTACAACAAGCGAGAACAAGGCTGCCGTCGAGGCATATATCGCCGAGACAAAGAAGCGTTCAGAGAGAGAACGTATTGCCGAGACACGCCGCGTAACGGGCGTTGCAACAGGCTCTTACGCTATCAATCCATTTACGGGCAACGCAATACCTATCTATATTTCGGACTATGTACTTGCAGGCTATGGCACAGGTGCGATTATGGCTGTTCCGGCTCACGACTCGCGTGACTACGCATTCGCACGTCACTTCGGCTTGGAGATTATTCCCGTTGTCGAGGGTGGCAATATCGAGGTTGAGTCATACGACGCCAAGTCGGGCAAGATGATAAATTCGGGTTTCCTGACAGGTATGGATGTTAAGGAGGCTATTCCCGCAATGTTCGCCGAGGTGGAGAAGCGTGGTTTGGGCAAGAAGCTCATCAACTATCGTCTGCGTGACGCAATCTTCTCTCGCCAGCGTTATTGGGGTGAGCCATTCCCCGTATATTACAAGGGCGACACGGCATATCCTCTGCCCGAGGATAAGTTGCCTTTGGAGTTGCCTCCTATCGAGAATTTCGGTCCTACGGAGCAGGGCGAGCCACCTTTGGCACGCGTCAAGGAGTGGACCTACGAGGGTAACGCATTGGAGCTCTCTACAATGCCCGGTTTTGCCGGCTCATCAGCATACTATCTGCGTTATATGGACCCACGCAACACGGAGGCTCTGGTATCGAAGGAGGCCAACGACTATTGGCGTAATGTGGACCTCTATGTTGGTGGTATTGAGCACGCTACGGGACACTTGATGTACTCTCGTTTCTGGAATATGTTCCTCTACGATTTGGGCTATGTATGCGAGTCGGAGCCATTCAAGAAACTGGTAAATCAGGGTATGATTCAGGGCCGTTCAAACTTCGTATATCGCGTTGTGGGAACGAATAAGTTCGTTTCACTCGGCTTGAAGAAGGACTACGAGACACAGGAGATTCACGTCGATGTCAATATCGTCAAGAACGACCAGCTGGACCTCGACGCCTTCCGTGCATGGCGTCCCGAGTTCCGCGATGCGGAGTTTATACTTGAAGATGGAAAATATATCTGCGGCTGGGCTATCGAGAAGATGTCGAAGTCGATGTTCAACGTGGTAAATCCCGACAATATCGTCGAGAACTATGGTGCCGACACATTGCGTATGTATGAGATGTTCCTCGGTCCATTGGAGCAGTCGAAGCCCTGGGATACCAACGGCATTGACGGCGTGCATAAGTTCCTGCGTAAGTTCTGGCGTCTGTTCTACGACCGCGAGGGTGTATTTACACTCACCGACGAGAAGGCTACGGCCGAGGAGTTGAAGAGCCTGCACAAGACTATCAAGAAGATTCGCGAGGATATCGAGAACTTCTCGTTCAACACATCGGTTTCGGCATTTATGATCTGCCTCAACGAGCTGGGTGCTTGCCACAAGCGAGAGATTCTGGAGCCGCTGACAATTCTTATTGCTCCATTTGCTCCGCATATCGCCGAGGAGTTGTGGGAGGCTATGGGTCACGCAGAGACTATCTTCGATGCAACCTACCCCACTTTTGAGGAGAAATATCTGGTTGAGAGTGCGTTTGAATATCCTGTGATGGTCAATGGCAAGTTGCGTTTCAAGCAGACCTATGCTCTGGATATGAAGCCTAACGAGATTCAGGCCGCTATCGTCACCACCGAGGGTGCACAGAAGTGGTTGGAGGGCAAGACCCCGAAGAAGATTATCGTTGTGCCGGGCAAGATTATCAACATCGTAATCTAAACGACACTACATCTATAAGAAAAAGCCTGCGGCAGTGAGTCGCAGGCTTTTTATCATCTGTACTATAACAGTTTCTTGACCAGTCCGAACAGTTTGTACGGCATATACCTAAACGGCAGGTCTATCCACGTGGGAGTCTCAACAACCGAACGTCGATGCGAGAAGGCATCAAAGCTACCCTTGCCGTGATAGGAGCCCATACCCGACTGGCCAACGCCACCAAAGGGAAGATTCTCGTTGGCAATGTGCATAATGGTATCGTTTATACAGCTGCCACCAGCCGAGGTGCGATGCAGGATATGCTCGGCACCCTCCTTGCCTCCAAAGTAGTAGAGAGCCAATGGCTTTTCGCGGTGTGTTACGAACTCCACGACCTCATCTCTGCTGTCAAATGGAATCATCGGCAGAACAGGGCCGAAAATCTCCTCCTGCATTACGGGCGACTCGACATCCACATCAGCCAAAAGCGTCGGCTCAATAAATCTCTCCTCTCGGACAAGTCGGCCGCCCGACACCACGCGACCACATTTCAGATAGCCTGCAACGCGGTCAAAGGCCGTATCACTGACCATACGCACGAAGTGACGACTCTGCCTTACATCCTCGCCGTGCAGGCGTTTTATCTCCTGACGGAAGGCTGCAATAAAGTCATCCTGCAGCGTGTGGTGTATCATCAGATAGTCGGGAGCAATACAGGTTTGGCCGGCATTCAGGGTCTTACCCCACGCTATGCGGCGTGCTGCCAACCCTACATCAGCATCCTTATCCACTATGCAGGGGCTCTTGCCACCCAACTCCAATACTACGGGTGTGAGGTGCTTCGCCGCAGCCGTCATAACGACACGACCCAGCGAAGGACTACCCGTAAAGAATATAATGTCGTGGCGATGCTCCAGCAGGAGCTGATTTACATCTCTATTGCCCTGCACAACGGCTACATATCTTGGGTCAAACCTCTCACTTATCATCTGTTCCAGCACCGTCGCTACGGTCGGCACATAAGGCGAGGGCTTCAACACAGCCGTACAGCCCGCCGAGATAGCTCCGACCAGCGGATTAAGCAGCAGCTGCACGGGATAGTTCCACGGAGCAATAATCAACGCATTGCCAAGAGGCTCACTCAACACACGACTGCGTGAAGGCATCATCTTCAATGGTGTAGAGTGCTTCTCGGCACGCATCCAGCTCCGCAGGTGGCCAAGATGATTCTTTATCTCGCCCTCCACAATGCTCAACTCCGTGAGGATAGCCTCCTGCTCCGACTTATGCAGGTCGGCCCACAGAGCTTTGCAGAGTACATTCCTGCACTCCTTCAACCCTTCGCCCAACTTTTTGAGCTGATCACGGCGAAACTCATAAGAGAGTGTCGCACCCGACCGGAAAAACTCCTTTTGTGCCTTTACGATCTTTTCGATACGTTCCGCAGAGGTGTTTTCAATTGCCATAGATAGTCTGTTTTATGCTTTTCGTCCCGTAAAGTTATCCATTGTTGTGTAAATTCCAAACCAATCGCCGAGAATTTTATCAAACCACGACGAGGGGAGGATAAATTGGCAGAAGCGAATAAAATGGAAACCAAAAGGTATGCCCTTGAAATCTTTATTGCACTCAATGGCACGAAGAATCTTGCGAGAGGTCTTTTCGGGCTTCAAAATAGGGAAGATTCGCGATTTTACGCCATCGAACATACCTGTATTTATATAATAAGGTGCTACGGTGGTAAAACGCACACGACTACGCATACGTTTTAACTCGATGCGTACCGAGTCGGACCAGCCGATAACGGCCCACTTGCTCGCCGCATAGACCGACATCTTGGGGTTGGACAACATACCCGCCGCCGAGGCGATGTTGCAGATGTGGCCCTTATTGCGTTTCAGCATATCGGGCAGAGCCTGCAACGCCACCAGCATAGGAGCCTCGGCATTGATTCGCATCGTGCGTTGAATGTCGCCAACGGTCTGCTCATCGAAGGTCTTGTTGCTCGTAACCACGCCGGCACAGTTTATCACAATATCCACATCGCCACAATCCGCAACACTCTGCTTATAGGCAGCAGCGACAGAGTCGGCATTCGACACATCCACGCGATAGCCCTTCACTCGCCCCACAGCCGACAACTCCGCCTCGGTTGCAGCAATGTTCTGCTCGTTAATATCCCAAACAATCAAACATCTGGCACCCTTCTCCAATGCCATACGCCCCATGATACGGCCTATGCCCGAAGCACCGCCCGTGATAAGCACACTATTTCCTGCTATTTTCATAATCTGTATAACTTTTCTTTTGCAACGTTTTGCAACAATAATCATCTTAACAACGAGCTTTGTTGTCAGGCAAAAGTATAACAATTGTTATATTTCCCGTTTACCGGTGGGATAAGCAGAACAATTTTGTGGCCGAAGGGGCGAAAATGTGATAAAATCGCAATATTTGGTACAAAAAAAGTGGCAAGACATAGAAAAATGCCTTGCCACACATAAGAGTTATATCGTCTAAAAATACTTCTTTGCAGCCATCTGCTCCAACGCAGCAAAGTCGATATCGGGAGCAACGCCTGTCGGCTTGCGTGTGAAACGAGCCTGAAGAGATGTTCTCTGATCTATGTAGCCGGGGCTACGGAGATATAGACAACCATTCTCATCCAAGCCACCGCACAAATCGCGACGAATCCAGTATTGAGCTACTTTATCACCATAGAAACGGGCCGTCAAGCACTCGTGCCACTCGCCATTGCTATATGCCCACGTTGCGGGATATTTGACAGTACGAGGAATCCAGCCCAACTCGGGATTATAATTCTCGTTAAAAGCACAAGTCTTTTCAACATATTTCGTTACTCCATCACGACGCATTTCGGCGATAAACATCCAGCCCTCATCGCCACGGAAATAACCGGTATAGATACTTGCTCCGGTAGCCTTACCATCAACAATTTCAGGGCGTACTCGGGCAAGAAAGGCATAAGTGCGATTTGTTTGCCAATTGTAACGCATTGAACTCTGCTGACCACAACCCTCGTGAGTATAGCGTTCTGAAGTAACAGTAGAATTTCTATTCACAAGCGTAGTAAATTTACCATTAGCAGTGTCACCATCCCATACCGAGAACAATAAGCATCGCTTATCAGCCGAAGCCTGCGGTTGAAGACCCATATAGAATAGATCTCCTTGTAGTGCGACATAATATGTTCCCTGAATATCATTTCCTTCGGGTACACATATCTCGCTATAAAAATATTCCGCATCAGCAGGAACATCCTCCCACCAGAAAGAAGAAGTGGGACCACGACGTATAAAATGGGGTTCATAGATATTCCGATCTTCTTCATCCGCAAATATTACCTCATTATATGTGTCACCCTTCTCTCGTGCATAGTTAATGGCCTTGTTACCGACTCTGAATGCCTTGATATTGGGATAGCAGTCAGCAGTTGTGCTTACGGGGCGTACATTCACACGCACGTAACCCGACTGTGCAATATCATAATATCCGACAACATAGGTCTTCTCCTCGCCGGAAGCGGCCACCTCCACGCGATTGCTCTTGCCGCCAACCTCAATATCGAGAACAGCATCTCCTGCCGAAGATGAAACAACCAGCTCCATATCCAGACGACCCGTTCCCGGTGCGTAGAAGAACATCGACAGCTGGTGAGGATCACTCTCCACAAAGCTCTTCTTCCAGCCATTGACAATCATCTCAGAGTCATCATCCCTCCGAGAATCATTGCGGATAATACTGCCCGCACATGCAGGAACACTCTTTGAGTTGGGATTCAGCGGTGTGACATAGGTGTTGGATCTCAAAGGAATAGTGAGTGTGCAGACTCCGTCCTCGGTAGGCTCCGGCATATCGGTCGGCTCACCGAGAGGATACTCGAAATCCTCTCTCTCGTACTCCTCAACCTCAATACTAAACTCAACGGGCATCAATACAGGCTCGCCCGGCTTAACATCGTCGGTAGGAGGAATGAAACCACCACCCTCGCCAAAGACAAATGTGATGACATAACGCTTACCCTCCTCCAATGTAGTGGTTTTATCAGAGAACTTGAAAGGAACGGCAACCCAATCTGTGCCGGCATCAGCACCTGCCTGACCCTCCGGCATACGGGGCCAGACACAAGACTGATTATGCATCATCTTGGCTTTGATAAGGAAGTATGCACCACCATTCTCGTTGGTTATATCGTTCTCGCAATCCCACGGAATAACCGTCTGCGGAACAACATTCACATAACCATCCTCGGCGTAAGTAGCACCCGTAATATCGGTAACCTGCGACGCACCCATAACATCGGTGTAGGGGATAAGAGTGCCATCTCCCGGCAACTCAATCCAATTGTCGCTGGTTGCATTGATATCAACGCCATAGGTTACAGGCGAAGGGGTATAGGTTGTGCCTCGCACGGTGAAGGCCTGACCGACACTCCACTGACCGCGAGCCGAAGCATTATCCTTTGATGTTGTCTCAACGGGAAGAGCATAGAAACCACCATTTACGAGGTTTACAATCCTCATATCCTCGACGTAGACCTTCAAGCCCGGATTTGTGTTCCTGAACTGGAACACCAGCTGCGACATCATATGGCGAAGGAACATCTGCACGGGAGTATCCTTCTTCTTCTCGCCCATATTCACTGCGTACGTATGGTCTGAAACACCCTTGAACTCGCCATCGCCGTCGTTATCGAGGTGAATGAAGTTCATCATACCACTCTTCTTGCCGGTGTTGGTCTTGTTTCGTTTGGTATCAACACCCACCGAGCCTGCCCAATGGCCATTGTTGTAAGAAGGAGCACCGATAGCATAGAAATCCACCTCTCCCGAATTAGGCCAATACTGCACAGGATTATATATCCATTTGATAGTGCCTTCTTCGTCTGTGCTGGGCGTAAGATGCACGTTATACATAAACGTATCCTCGTCGTTATGGTTAGCGAAAATCTGAACCATTTGCAGATTCTCAGTCGTAATAGTTGCACGAGTTCCACGACCAATAGATGTTGTAAAACCGATTACATCGGATTTTGCCACATCCACCGCTTCATCCTTCGCACAAGAGATCAGGGCAAAGGCTGCAAGTGCCACAACAAATAATTTTTTCATCGTCAATTTGTTTAGCGAGTCTGTTAATATTCAAAGAAGGCCACTCTTTGAAGAGAAGTGGCCTTCAAAATTCTATCTATCAGATGATTACTCCACAGGGATATCCTTATTCACGTTCTTGGCACCAGCCAAAGCGTAGAACAACAGATAAGCCAAGCCGGCAACGATCAACCAGTAGCTTACGAGGTAGTTTCCACCTGTAATATCAACGATCCAGTTCTGTACGAATGGAAGAATACCACCACCGCAAACCAATGCCATGAAGATACCTGAAGCCTTCTCGGTGTACTTACCCAAGCCCTCAACTGCAAGGTTGAAGATACCACCCCACATTACTGATGTGCAAAGACCACACAATACCAACAATGCAGCATTGATGGGCACCTGTGCGATACCGAAGCCCTCTGTACCCTTGAATACAGGAAGACCTACAACATTACCAGGATTGAGGAAGATTGCACCCAGAACAAGGCCCAAACCAACGATTGACACTACTGACAACATGCTCTTCGCTGATACCTTTGCACCCAAAGCAGCACCTGCCAAACGACCAACGAGCATCAGGAACCAGTATGTAGCGGTAACTGTTCCTGCGATAGCCTCGGCACCCTCAGCAACGGTCAAACCACCATTCTGCAACCACTTCTGCAATACGTTAGGAATACCTACCTCAACACCTACATAGATAAAGATACCGATAGCACCCAATACAAAGTGACGGAATGACATAGGACCGAACTGTGACTTCTCGCCTGTCTTCAACGCTGCGGGAGCATTCTCAGGAATCTTGGTCAATGAGATAACGATAAACGCCAAAGCGAAGATACCCAATGCAAGATACATCAAGGGGAATACGTCGCTGATAACGGCGTTCTTGATACCGTTAGGAATCAACACACCTGTAAGGAAGATACAAGCAGTACCCATCAATGAGTTGAATGAGCCACCAACCTGAATGAGCTGGTTACCTGTGTTACCACCGCCACCGAGCTTGTTAAGCATAGGATTAACGACGATGTTAAGCATACACATTGAGAAACCTGCCACGAATGCACCGAGCAAATATACACCAAATGCAGTCATACCCATAAGCAAACCAGAGATAGTCTGGATACCTACGCCAACGAAACCAACGGTAACAGCTACCAAAGCGGTCTTCTTGTAACCGTACTTCTGCAACATATTACCAGCAGGAATACCCATAAAGGCGTAAGCGATGAAGTTCATCAATACACCAAGTGTACCCATCCAGTTGGGAACTGTGAACTGGTTCTTCAAGATATCACCCATGGGTGATGCCAAATTGGTCACAAATGAGATCATACCGAAAAGCAGGATCATCACGATAATGGCCAATACATTACTGTTTTGTTTCTTTTCCATAAAATTAGATCGGTTAAAAAATTAAGTTATTGTTTACTGTGTTTGTTCTCTATATTATTCTCGTTTTTCTGTTTACTCTCTTATCTCGCCAATGTTTACACCCTTATCACACCAAGCCGCTGCGTCAAATTTTGAATTTTGAATTTTGAATTATGAATTTTATCTATCCCTCTCGGCCACATAGGCACACAGATTGACCAACGCCGTGCGGTATGGCGACTCGTCATACGAGGCCAGAATAGCTGTTGCTCTGTCGATGTAAGTCTGCATCGTGCGGGCTGCCATCGTAAGACCTCCCGTAGCCTCCACAACGCCTTGCAGAAAATCTACCGCCGCATCATCGGTTGCACACTGCGACAACTTATCCATAATTTGCAGCCGTTCCACCGGAGTACACCTCTCCAACACTTCGATAAGCGGCAAGGTGATTTTTCCCTCACGCAAATCGTTATTCGTCGGCTTGCCCGTATGTGCCGAACGGCTGTAATCCAATATATCGTCCTGTATCTGGAACGCCATACCCAACGCCTCGCCAAAACGACGCATCTGCTCCACATCCTTACGCGATGCATTTGCCGATACGGCTCCTGCCGATGCCGAGATGCTGATAAGACTGGCCGTCTTTTTGTATATGATTTCGAGGTAATCGCTGCGTGTGGTGCTCTTCTCGTGTGTATGCTGGCTCTGCAAAATCTCACCCTCACAGAGGGTAGCCACCGAGCCTATGATGTGCGACACAAGGTCATACTGGGCACTGTGCATACCGGCACTCATTGTCCGGGCGAGAATATAATCGCCCAGCACCACTGCGTTACGCGACTGCCACAGAGCATTGGCCGAAGGACGACCACGACGCGTATCGGCTCCGTCTATCACATCATCGTGAATAAGCGACGCCGTATGGAGCATCTCAACGAGCATTGCCGCAAGGTAGGTGCGTTTAGAGCAGTTGCGTTCGCCCTCAACCCACTCGCGGGTATTGACAGCCGAAGTGAGAGCCGATGTAAGCATAACAATAATGGGACGCACACCCTTGCCTCGCGATGAGAGAACGTGTGTGAGCATATCCGACAGGAGCTTACCCTCCGAAGCAAACTGACCTTTGAGAAACTCGTCAAACGCTTCAAGGTCGGCCTTTATCGGGGTGCGAATAGTCTCTATACTTATCATTTTGTTCTGCTTACAATCTCTTTAACTTTGCAAATATAGTAATTTTTCGCAATTACGCACCGAAAAAAGGAATGTTTTTCGTAACTTTGACGCACTAACTGATTAGTAAAATGACTCGTAACAACAGAAAAATTCATCCTGCGGTAACTGCCGCGGGCATCATAGTCCTCTTTTTTATCATCGCCGTTGCATATTTTGCCCCACAATTTTCGGGCAAAACACTTCAACAACACGACATTGTGCAGTATGAAGGAATGTGCAAAGATATCCTCGAAAACCGTGAGGCCACGGGCGAAGATGCACAGTGGACAGGTCGTATGTTCGGCGGTATGCCGGCCTACCTGATTAATGTGAAGTATCCGGCACAGATTGTCAAGGGCACGATAGGCAAACTGACAAACATTATGGATACGCCGGCGTCGTTCCTCTTCTTTGCCATGACGGCAATGTGGGTGGCGATGCTTATCTTCGGAATAAACCCCTGGATAGGTCTTATTGCGGCGTTGGCATACGGACTATCGACCTATTTTCTGCTTATCATCGGTGCGGGACACGTTACCAAGATGTGGGCGTTGGTATATGCTCCGCTTATGATGGCGGGAGCATACTACACGCTACGCCGAAACATGTGGGCAGGAGCTGCCCTGACGGCACTTTTTACCTCGTTGGAGATTGGTGCAAACCATCCGCAGATAACATACTACTTCGCAATCGCTATGGCTGCAATGTGGGTCAGCGAGGGCATCTACTCAATCAGGGAACGTCGCAAGCGGGACTTTGCAAAACGCACGCTTCTACTTGTGGCTGCCGGTGTGGTAGCACTGGGTTCAAACTTCTCGCCGCTATGGTACACTATGCAACACCAGAAGGAGACCACTCGCGGAGGCTCGGAACTGGTAGCCGAAGATGCTTCAAGCGGACAGGAGGGTCTTGATTTGGAGTATGCCACAGCATGGAGCTACGGTCGTGGCGAGAGCTTCAATATGCTTGTTCCCGACTTTATGGGCGGAGCATCAACCGACTCGTTTGAAAAGGATGGCAAGGTGGCCGAAACGCTTGGTCAGTACGGACTGGAGCAGATGGCACAATACATACCCCGCTATCGTGGCGACCAGCCTTATACGGCAGGCCCCACATATCTCGGTGCAGCGGCTATATTCCTCGCACTGCTCGGAATGTTCCTTCTGCCGGCTCGCGAGAAGTGGTGGATTCTGGCAGCGACAATCATCACACTGCTTATGTCGTGGGGTAATAATCTTATGTGGCTTACGGAGTTGCTGTTCAACACTCTGCCGATGTATAACAAATTCCGCACGCTGTCGATGGCATTGGTTGTGGTTGAATGGACCGTACCTCTGCTGGCGGCTCTGGCCATCGCGAAGGTCGTTGCCGAGAAGAAGGATTCCGACTCCCTGCGTAAGGCTCTTGTCTGGGCCACAAGCATCACTTGCGGCGTGTTATTGGTGATGATTATCGGTGGCCGTTCACTCGGCGACTTCGGAATGCAGCAGAGTGGCGAGATGCTGGAAGGCGAGTTTTACAATATGCTCAAACAGCAGAATGCCGAGCAATATATCCGTCAGGGCCTTCACGAGCAGATTGCGTGGGAGACCGCTTCGGCCATAGCAGACGAGAGAGCCGAGGTTATGCGTCAGGATGCGTGGCGTTCGTTGCTCTTTGTGCTGCTGGCGGCGGGTGCTGTATGGTTGTACTCTCGTCGCAAGGTAATCACTCGCACGTCGGTTTTGTGTATTGTTTTAGCCGTCATCGTGGGAGCCGACCTTGTGAATGTTGATACCCGCTACCTCAACTACAAGAGTTTCGTGGAGCAGCATACAGCCAAAGTACACCCTACCGAGGCCGACAGACTGATTATGCAGGACAAAGACCCAGCTTACAGGGTTTTGAATCTTACCGTATCGCCGTTCAATGACGCTACAACATCATATTTCCATCGTTCTGTGGGTGGTTATCACGGTGCGAAGCTATCACGTTATCAGGATGTTATAGACCACTACCTGAATAAGATGGATGAGGGTGTGATGGATATGCTCAATGTGCGTTACCTCATCACATCACCAAAGGCCGACGGCGTAGTGGAACGCCCCACAGCCAATGGTGCTGCGTGGTTTGTGCGATTTGTGCATCCCGCATCGTCGGCTCACGAGGAGATTGCCCTAATTGGCGAGATTGACACCAAGCAGGAGGCTGTGATAGGCGATATCGAGCTACCCAACTACCACTTCGCCGAGGGCGTGATAGAGCTGACCGAGTATCGCCCCAACTATCTGCGATATGAGTACTCGGCCGAGGGCGATGCCTTTGCTGTATTCTCGGAGATTTACACCAAGGAGGGCTGGCGAGCATTTGTCGATGGCGAGGAGATTACACCTATGCGTGCTGACTACATCCTGCGAGCCTTGCCGCTACCTGCCGGCGAGCACATCGTGGAGTGGCGTTACCGAGCTCCGAAGTGGGCGTTGATTGAGGGAGTAACTCTGGTCTTTTCGATTATCGTTCTGGCCGCCGTAATATTAACTTTGATACACTTTATCCGCAATGAAAGACGACAAAAGATTAAAGCGTAAAGTACGCCGTTCATATATCGTATCGACAATCAGCATCTCGCTGGTATTGTTTCTGTTAGGCTCGGTGGGTTACCTGCTCGGCACAGCTCTCGGCACAGCCCACACCCTGCGAAAAAGCATCACTCTGTCGGTTGAGCTGGACAACTCGCTTGGCGACGAGCAGAAGGGCCGATTGGAGGCCGATATAAAGGCTTTGGAGGGTGTGTCACAGGTGACTTATTCGGACCGTAGCGAGAAACTTGACGATGTCGAGTTCCGTCGTATGTTCGCCGCCGAGATTGAGGAAATTTTGGAGGATAACCCGTTGCGAAACAGCTTTGAGGTGGCTATCGTGTCGGGCGACAGAGAGGTGATGGATGCTCTTGTTGACAGGCTCTCGGCAATGGAGGGCGTGGTATATGTGGCCTACCCCGCAGCGACGATAGAACGCCTGCACTCGGCCATAACGAAGATTACAATCGTATTGATTGCCTTCGGCGGTGCGTTGCTTATCATATCACTCATACTGCTCAACAACACCATTCGTCTGGCCATATATTCACGCCGTTACCTTATCAACACATTCAAGATGGTGGGTGCGACAAAGTGGTATATTATGCGACCTCTGCTGGGTACGGCTGCCAAGCAGGGTTTGTGGGCAGGTATTATGGCAAGTCTGCTCTTTGGCGGGGCTGTGTTTGCTTTGAGTGGTGCTATGCCGGAGATTATGTCGGTATCGGAATTGACAAAAATAGGCATAATTGTAGGCGGAATGATAGCCATAGGTTTGATAATCTCACTTCTATTTACGACCTTTGCAGTCAATAAGTTCGTGAATATGAACTCCAACAAAATACATTTGTACTAAAATATGAAAAAACTGATTGAAAAAATAAAGGCCAGCTTCAACGCCGCCACCGACAAACACGACGAGGAGATGCCCCTCACACTGAAAAACTACATCTTGCTGGCCATAGGTCTGGTTATCATCATCGTAGGTATGGCCCTGATGTGTGGCGGAGGCAGCGACAACCCTGAAGTATTCAACTACGAGATGTTCTCGTGGCGACGCATCACCCTGGCTCCAATACTCATCGTCGGAGGCTTTGTGTTTGAGATTTATGCTCTGATGAAGCGTTTTTAATTGAAAATCGGTTTTAATTAAGAAATCAACTACGGATGTCAATAATTGAAGCTATTATTCTCGGTATAGTGCAAGGCCTTACCGAGTTTCTGCCCGTATCGAGCAGCGGCCACCTGCAATTGGCGAAGGCCTTGCTGGGTGTGGAGATTGAAGAAAATCTGCTCTTCGACTGCACACTGCACGCCGCTACGGTACTCAGCACAATAGTTATCCTGTGGCCCGAAATCAAGCGTCTGGTTATGGGTCTTTTCTCGCGTACGTTCAACGACGAGCAGGCATACATCATAAAGCTGATTATCTCGATGATTCCCATCGCCATAGTGGGTTTCACGCTGAAAGATTATCTCAATGCAATGCTCTCATCGCCCTATATCCTCACGATTGTAGGTGCAATGCTGCTCTTGACGGCCGTATTGCTCACCTTTGCTTATTACGCACGCCCACGCAACAAGGCGACTATATCGTATCGTGATGCAACGATTATAGGTGTGGCACAAGCCGTTGCCGCAATGCCCGGATTGTCGCGTTCAGGCTCTACCATAGCTACGGGTATCATCCTCGGCAACGAAAAGAGCCAGGTGGCACAGTTCTCGTTTCTGATGGTTCTGGCACCTATCCTCGGCGAGATGCTGCTCAACATAGCAAAGGGCGAGGTGGTCTTTTCTTCGATAGGTACAGCACCCCTGCTGGTAGGTTTCATAGCATCGTTTGTGGTGGGTTGTCTGGCCTGTAAGTTTATGCTGGGCATCGTGCGTCGCGGAAAGCTCGTATGGTTTGCCGTATATTGTGCCATAGTGGGAGTAATCTCCATAATTTGTAATTTCATCTAACCGATAAATAAATGAGTCATAACGAATCGCTTCGCGGGATAGACTTCCCCGAAGGATATATAGCCGTCATAGACAAACCTTTGGAGTGGACCTCAACGGATGTGGTGCGTAAAATAAAATACGCCTTACAGCATAAGTTGGGTTACCGGAAGATAAAGATAGGCCATGCCGGGACGCTGGACCCTCTGGCAACGGGCGTGCTTATAGTCTGCATAGGCAAGGCTACGAAGATGGTCAATGCCCTGCAAGCCGAGGAGAAGGAGTATATCGCCGAATTGGAGCTGGGTGCGACAACGCCGAGCTTCGATATGGAGCATCCTATCGACTGCCGCTACCCCACCGAGCATATCACACGCGAGATGATAGAGCAGGCGATGCAGAGCCTTACTGGCGAACGCCTGCAAGCACCGCCCATCTACTCGGCAAAGAAGGTGGAGGGTGTGAGAGCATACGAGTTTGCCCGTGCCGGCGAGGAGGTGGAGCTGAAAAAGGCCCTTATCAACATCTACGAGATGGAGATTCTGGAGTTGGAGATGCCGCGACTGAAAATCAGAGTACGTTGCAGCAAGGGTACATACATCCGTTCACTGGCACAGGAGATTGGCCAGGCGGTGAATAGCGGAGCATATCTCACATCGTTAAGACGTACCCGCAGTGGTGGTTTCACAGCCGAAAACAGTTGGAATCTGCAAAATTTTATGGAAAAATTGGCAGAGTGTGAAACAAAATAGCAAATCTATCGTATTTATTATTGATATTTGTGTCTATTACATCAAGATAAAATTATGAAATTATCTCAATACGGATATGACTTTTCGGCCGAGATGATGGCCCAGTATCCTATGGATAATCGTGATGAGTCACGATTGATGGTTGTGAATCGCAAGACAGGAGAGATTCAACACCGCATCTTCAAGGATATCATTGAGTATTTTGACGAGAAAGACCTCTTCTTATTCAACGACACCAAAGTTTTCCCCGCACGCCTCTACGGCAACAAGGAGAAGACAGGTGCCGAGATTGAGATTTTCCTGCTTCGTGAGTTAAATCGCGAGTTGCGTCTGTGGGACGTGCTGGTGGATCCGGCACGCAAGATTCGTATCGGCAACAAGCTCTACTTTGGCGAAGACGATATGATGGGTGCCGAGGTTATCGACAACACCACATCGCGTGGCCGCACGCTGCGTTTCCTCTTTGACGGCTCTTACGAGGAGTTCAAGGAGGCGTTGTATCGTCTGGGCGAGACCCCGCTGCCCCGCTGGGTGAGAGAGAAGGTTGAGCCCGAAGATGCAGAACGCTACCAGACAATATTCGCTTCGGCAGAGGGTGCTGTGGCGGCTCCAACGGCGGGTATGCACTTCTCGAAGCACCTGCTCAAACGTATGGAAATCAAGGGTATTGATGCCGCATTTATAACCTTGCACGCCGGCTTGGGTAACTTCCGCACGGTGGATGTTGAGGACCTCTCGAAACATAAGATGGACTCCGAGCAGTATATCGTGACGGAGAAGGCTGCCGAGCAGGTAAACAACGCCAAGCGTGAGGGTCATAAGGTTGTGGCTATCGGCACAACCGTTATGCGTACGATAGAGACCGCCGCATCGACCGGTGGAATGATTAAGGCTTCGGAGGGCTGGACCAACAAGTTCATATTCTGTCCTTACGACTTCTCGGTTGCCGACGCTATGGTATCGAACTTCCACCGCCCCTACACAACACAGCTGATGATGGTAGCGGCCTTTGGCGGTTATGATAATATTATGAACGCCTACAAGGTTGCCAAGGAGGAGGGATATCGCTTTGGCACATACGGCGATGCGATGCTCATTCTTTAATGAGTTCGCAACTCACTTTACTGAATTGACAGCATCAATTCTTTAAGAAATTTTCGTATATTTGCACATTGTAAAACCCAAATACAAATGGCTTCAAGCAAGATACTATACGTTTGTCAGGAGATTATGCCTTATCTGCCGGAGAATGAGCTCTCTACACTCTGCCGTCAGCTGTCGCAGGCTATGCATGAGAGAGGCAACGAGATTCGTACATTTATGCCCCGCTACGGCTGCATAAATGAACGCCGTAATCAACTGCACGAGGTACAACGCCTGTCGGGAATAAACCTCATCATTAACGACAACGACCACCAGCTGATAATCAAGGTTGCATCTATACCTTCGGCTCGTATTCAGATATACTTCATCGACAACGATGATTACTTCTCTCGCAAGGCTGTGCTTACAGACGAGAATGGCGAAGAGTTTGCCGACAATGACGAGAGAGCAATATTCTTTGCACGAGGCGTGTTGGAGACAGTACGCAAGCTCGGCTGGGCACCTATGGTGGTACACTGTATGGGCTGGATGTCGGCCGTTACACCTATCTACCTGAAGAAGGTTTTTGCCGATGACCCCATCTTCCGTGATGTGAAGGTTGTGGTGTCGTTGTGCAACGACCGCTTTGAGAAGGTGTTGAGCAGCGATTTCGCTGAAAAAATCGCCAACGAGGGTGTTGTCGATGAAAATTTGGATAGATTATCTACTCCATCATACGAAAACCTTTATCGTTTCGTTATAGATTATGCCGATGGCATTACCGTTGCCTCGGCTGATGCCGACAAGGAGTTGGTAGAGTATGCTCGCCAGAGTGGCAAGCCTATGCTCGAATACCAGAATCCCGAGGAGGCGGAGTTTTTCGATAATTACAAACGCTTTTATGAAGAGTTATAAGAAATTTCAACGTCTGCTCACTTCGGTTGTTGTTGCAACAATAGCCTTCTGGGCAACGCTTACAGGTTGTACTACGACAGCCGATTATACACTCGGAGAGGAGTTTGCTCCGGGACATCAGCAATTGGAGATGCGTTATCGCCTGTATAAGGGCGGTATGCTCCAGGAGACGGGTGCGGAGGATACTCCCTGCAAAGTTTTTGAGACACGTCTGTATCGTACCGACTCGGTGTCGGGCGGCTCGCTGTCAAACCTCTATCTCGGTTTGCAGAACCACAACCGCTATGGTACGCGTAAGATGGGCTTTGCGAGTCAATATCTCTTTATGACGGGCGTGGATGACTCTATGGGCTTCGGCTATCGACCCGTATATGACTCTATGATGTTCCTCTTCAAGGTCGATACCTTCGCCGGCGACACAACAAAGCCTATCAAGTACAACGTATATGCACTTACGGCGGACCTTGTGAATGAGCAGTCGGAGGACTCTGTATTCATCGTCACCTATGACCCTCGCACAGAGGGACATCTGGCTCCCGATGCACAGCCTATCTATACGTTTGAGTATCCCAACCCCGCAAAGGGTATATATACCACATCTACGATGTTGCGTATGCAGGAGACTCCCCACACCAGAGAGTTCCTGAAGAAGTTGCTCTGTCTGGAGCTGGACGAAAACGGTCTTGCCAACAGCAATACCGAGTTCTACCAGACCGACTCGGCCTTTGTGCATAACTTCCCCGGTCTCTTCATCGAGCCTGCCGAGAGTATGCCCGACGGCGAGGGCTCGGCATTCTCGTTTGAGCCTGCATCAACAGGTATAGGATTCTATGGTCGTATGCGTAACCCCGGAGCCGATACAGAGTTGATGTCCGATTCATTGCAGATGAACTACTACTTCCACGATGACAAGGCCACAGGTTATGGTAATGTGAGAGCACAGCGAGTAACTCTCGACTACGGAGCTTCGGACTTTGCCTCTACACCTATGTACGAGACCGAGCAGAATCGTCCCGAGGTGGAGATTGGATATGTGGATGGTTGTGGCGGTATGATTTCCGAGCTGACCTTCACCAAAGAGTTCCTCTATTCACTCTACGACCTTGTGAAGAATAATGAGGGTGAGGTCACTCACGAGTCAGCGGCCCTGAATCAGGCAGCACTCCGCATCTACATCGAGGAGGCCGAGTATGATTACACACTACTCAACCCAATCACCTGGGCCGAAAAACTCAACCACTCGATGTCGCGTTTGGGTCTTTATCTCAACTACAAGACATTGACTCCTATCCCCGATTATATATACGGCGTGGAGTCAAGTGGTGGCTCATTGGCATACAATGGTTATGTAAATCGCAGTTTGGCCTGCTACGAGATGAATATCACCTCGTATCTGCAACAGATTATAAACAACATTATCGAGATGGCTCCCGCAAGCAGCGAGGAGATTGACTTCGAGGAGATGAACATTCCGCCCCGATTCTTCGTTGGTCCGGCGATGGGCTCAATCTTCACCTTCAACCGTTCGGCTATACAAGGTGCCGACAAGGAGTTAAATCCGGCAGCCATCGAGCTGGAACTTGTTTATACACTGGTCAAATAGAGTAATGAAATATACCTTGGCAAACCTAAGTGATGGCGACTTAGGTTTTGTCGTATTAAGCGTAAAGAGTAAGAAATGCAAGAAAATTTAGTTATTGTAGAGTCTCCCGCCAAAGCCAAGACCATTGAAAAGTTCTTGGGTAAGGAGTATATAGTAAAATCGAGTTTCGGACATATCCGCGACTTGTCAAAGCGAGGACTCGGCATCAGTATCGATAATGGTTTTACTCCCAACTATGAGGTTCTGGACAAGCAACGCAGAGTTGTGGATGAGCTCTCAAAGCTCTCAAAGCAGGTAAAGACCGTATGGCTCGCATCCGATGAGGACCGCGAGGGAGAGGCTATTGCCTGGCACCTGGCAGAGGTATTGTCGCTGCCGGTGGATAAGACCAAGCGTATCGTATTTCACGAGATTACAAAGTCGGCAATCCTCAATGCGATAGAGAAGCCTCGCACGATAGATATGAATCTGGTAAATGCCCAGCAGGCACGTCGTGTGCTGGACCGTATCGTAGGTTTTGAGCTTTCGCCCGTACTATGGAAGAAAGTACGCCCCGCCCTCTCGGCAGGACGCGTGCAGAGTGTTGCCGTGCGTCTTATTGTAGAACGCGAGAGAGAGATTATAGGATTTAACTCCACTCCATATTTCCGTGTTGTGGCACACTTCTACCCCGAGGGCGACGAGAACAAGACTCTCTTTAAGGCGGAGCTGCAACACCGCTTTGAGACCAAGGAGCAGGCTACCGAGTTCCTCAACAGCTGCAAGGGTGCATCGTTCACCGTTGTCAAGTCCGAGGAGAAGCCCGTGAAGCGTTATCCCGCAGCACCCTTTACGACCTCAACACTCCAGCAGGAGGCAAGCCGTAAGTTGGGAATGTCGGTATCACAGACTATGTCGGTGGCACAGCACCTCTACGAGCAGGGTCTTATTACATATATGCGTACCGACTCGGTAAACCTCTCGGCACAGGCCATTGCTCAATGCAAGAGTGAGATTACCCGCCTCTTTGGCGACAAATATTCATCAGCACACAACTACAAGACCAAGACCAAGGGAGCACAGGAGGCTCACGAGGCTATCCGTCCGTCGTATATCGACCGCACGGAGATTGAGGGCTCGGCCGTAGAGAAGCGTCTGTATGAGCTTATCTGGAAACGCACCGTAGCATCACAGATGGTTGCTGCCGATCTGGACCGCACCACTATCGTTATCGATATGGACGGCACGAAGTGGGAGTTTGTAACCACTGGTGAGGTTGTTCGCTTTGATGGTTTCCTGCGTCTTTATTCGGAATCTACCGACGAAGAGCCCACATCGGAGGGCAGCGAAGGTATATTGCCGAAGATGGCCGTTGGCGAGAAGGTTATCTCAACACAGATTGTCGCTACGGAGAAGTTCACGCAGCCACCTGCACGCTACAACGAGGCATCGCTGGTAAAGCGTCTGGAGGAGCTGGGTATCGGTCGTCCTTCGACCTATGCACCCACTATCACGACGATTATCAATCGCGGCTATGTGGTAAAGCAGAACAAGGAGGCACAGAAACGCAACTACACGACACTTACCCTCTCGGCATCGGGTAAGATTTCGGAGAAACACCCTTCGGAGAGCTATGGCAAGGAGAAGAATCGCCTGGCCCCGACCGATATAGGAATGGTTGTCAATGACTATTTGGAGTCGCAGTTCGAGCAGATTATGGACTACAACTTCACGGCAAATGTCGAGAAGGAGTTTGACCGCATCGCCGAGGGCGACATCACCTGGAACGAGATGATTTCACGCTTCTATCAGCCCTTCCACAACCTTGTGGACAAGGCTATTGAGACGCAAACCGACAAGAATAATCAGGTGCGTGTGCTTGGCGTGGACCCCGCAACAGGACACGAGGTCAAGGCCCGCATAGGTCGCTATGGCCCTATGGTGGAGATTGAGGGCGGCGAGGGCGAGAAGGGTCGCTTTGCGTCGTTGAAGAAGGGTCAGCTCATTGAGTCTATCACTTTGGAGGAGGCTTTGGAGTTGTTTGCTCTGCCTCGCAACCTCGGCATATATGAGGGCGAAGAGGTATGGGTAGGACTTGGCAAGTATGGTGCTTATGTCCGCTACGGAAAGTCGTTTGCTTCGCTGCAAAAGAGTGATGACCCCTACACCATCACATACGAGAGAGCCGTAGAGCTTATCGTTCAATCGAAGGCATCGACAGCTGCTGCCGCAGAGCCGTTGAAGCGTTTCGAGGAGGATGCCGATATGTGCATCAAGAGTGGCCGCTATGGTGCTTACATCGCCTACAAGGGTAAGAACTACCGCATCACAGGCAATCGCAAGGCAGAGAACCTCACATACGAGGATTGCGTGAAGATTGTCAATTCATCGAAGAAGAAGTAAGAGAAAAACTTAAACAATAAACCCAAAACGAAAAAACTATGAAACGATTTGCACTTTTGACCGTAGCCATCCTGGGCCTGGCTCTCTCGGCCGCAGCACAGGAGGAGAAGGGTTACAAATTTACCGACAACAACGAGGTAAAGACCGTACCTATCACCAATCAGTTCCGCAGTGGTACCTGCTGGTGCTACTCTACCCTCTCATTCATCGAGGAGGAGATTATGCGTGCCGGTGGCGAGCAGATGACCCTCTCGCAGATGTGGGTTGTACGCCACGCCTACTTTGAGAAGGCTATCAAGTATGTTCGCCTGCACGGACATCTGAACTTTGCCGTAGGTGGAGCTGCTCACGACGTAACAGAGATGATTGCCAAGTATGGTATCGTTCCACGCGAGGTATATACAGGTCAGAACTATGGCACAGAGCTGCCCGAGTTCGGCGAGATTGACGCCGTATTGAAAGGCTATATGGATGCTGTGTTGAAGAATAAGAACGGCAAGCTCACAACAGCCTGGATAAATGGTCTGAACGGTATTCTTGACGCATATTTCGGTGTTCGTCCCGAGAAGTTCGAGTACAATGGCAAGGAGTACACTCCCCAGACATTTGCAGAGTCTTTGCCCGTTAAGATGAGTGACTACATCGAGATTTCATCTTATACACACCACCCATTCTACTCTACTTTCGTGTTGGAGGTTCCCGACAACTGGATGTGGGGCGAGATGTATAACCTTCCTATGGAGGAGATGATGCAGGTGCTGGACGCCGCTTTGGCAGCAGGTCATCCCGTTGCATGGGGTGCTGACGTCAGCGAGAAGGGCTTCCGTGGCAATATGGGCATAGGTATCATTCCCGAGGATACAGAGAAGATTATGATTGGCTCTGACGCCGAGAAGTGGGGCAAGCTCTCTGACCGAGAGAAGGAGGCAAAGATTTACAGCCTGGAGGAGCCCGTAGCCGAGAAGACCATCACACAGGAGATGCGTCAGGAGGCTTACGACAACTACCAGACAACCGACGACCACGGTATGGTTATCGTAGGTACTGCCACCGCACAGAATGGTGCGAAGTTCTACCGCATTCAGAACTCTTGGGGTGAGAGTGGTCCTTACAAGGGCTTCTACTACTTCTCTCGTCCTTTCGTGGAGTACAAGACTATGGACTTTATGGTTAATAAGAATGTTGTTCCAAAGGAGATTTTGAAGAAGCTCGGTTTGAAATAATATTCGTCATACAGAAGCGAAAACGCCTGCCCTCAAAAAGGAGCAGGCGTTTTCTTCTAAATACTAAAAGGAGTTATGAAAAACACATCTAATCACAAATCACGCTACCACAGGTTGTCGCTGTCGTCATCGTCGTAGTCCGAGAAGTCATCGCTATCGTCATCGTACGAGAAACCATCGCTGGCATCATCACACGAGAAGTCGTCACAAAAATCATCCTCGTCACTATCCTCATAATCGTAGTCGGAGAATGAATTATCATATCCGCTATGGCTCTCTTTTTTGGAGTCACCACTCAACTTATCAACTAACCACGCTGCCACCAGCCAATCCCAAAGAGACATAATTCCGATTTTTTGTTTGCACTGCAAAGGTAAGCCGCCCTTGTGACAACTCTTGACACAAAATAAGGGAAAGATAAAATTTGGGGAATATTTGTTTATTTGGAGTTTATTTAATAACTTGCATCAAGAATTAACAACCGAACTATTAGTGCAATGAAAAAACTCTTTTTGGCAATGTTTGCCGTAATAGCCATTACGGCGTGCGAAAGTACCCCTACACACACAGACGACTACGAAGACATCTCCGGATACGGTCTCGACTTCGATAACAAAGGCTATTGTTTCAGCCGAAAATATAAAGGACTGACAAAAGCGGAGTTTTCAGAACAAGTCTGTGGCTACGGATGGGAGGAGCTTTCTTCGAATATTATTTTGGAAAATGGGGCTGTATCCGATCGAAGTTATTACACTTATGGAGGAGTAATTGGAGCAAAGCCGATACATTTCTACTTCAACGAAGAGGGTGTTCTGAAATTATTTCGGGAAGAGTATTGTCTAAATGTAACAGCCCCAAGAAATTTGGGGTATGAACGTGATTATACCTACAAAGACAACTGCCTGTATATTGCAAATACGGGCTACAGAATTTTACAGGTAACAGAGCATCATATGGTAACGCTTGTAACACAGTATGAACCGTGGAGTGAGCACCCTGGTATCTTCACAATCAATATATATCAACGAATGAGCCCCGAAGAGCTCACCGAGTTTCAAGAGTCCTATATCTATGATCCGTCAAAAGATGAGGCAACTACAAAATACCAATTCTCGTTCGACTCGGAAGGTGTATGTTATAGTCAGAACTATAACGATATCGACGAGGAGGCGTTTGCTTCGGATATAAAGAGATATGTTTGGCAATGTATAGATTTACACAGAATTTTGGACAATGGCAATGTAGCATACGATAACTACTGGGAAGAAGATTATCCCTGTATTGACCTCTATTCCTATTACCTTCTTATTGAAGAAAAGACAATTACACAGTATATCGGTGCATCGAACTATCCCCAACCACATCAATATGGATATATTAAAAACAACTACTTTTTTGAGAACTCAGCCCTACTATTTAACGAGGATGCTGTTGTAATGGATCTGATAGATGGATGCCTTTATGACAATCCGTCCATTACCAAACCTAATCAAATGTGGAGAATACTTGAAGTGAATGACAATAAGATGATGTGTATAGAGTATATGGGCGAATATGGAAATCCGAGGAAGAAAATTTATGGTTTTGCAACATATATTCGTGTCGGCGAGAAGTTACCTTGGACTGTTTTAGATAAATATACTACCGATTATACACAGCTGTAATGGCTTCAAAAAGAAAAAACTCCGGCCCGAAGGTCGGAGTTTTTTCTATATGTGGCAAACGACTTACCGTACCCGCTGCATTACAACTTGCTCAACGCATCGAAGCCCTTGCCATAGACTCCCATTACCGAGCCCATCGTGATAAAGGCATTTTCATCGATACGGCGGGCAATCTTCAATATCATCGAGGCATCGCGTTTACGGCACACAACCATAGCAATCTTGCAATCCTGCTTGGTGTACCAGCCCTTGCCATCCATAAGCGTAACGCCACGATGTGCCTCCTCGTTTATGGCATTGGCAATGGCCTCATACTGCGGGCTGATGATGAAAATCTGGCTCGACTGCTGGTTTCCCGACTGAATCAAATCGACCGTATAGCCATACACGGCAATCATCATATAACCATAGACGATGGTTGTGATGCCGGCCGTAATATCGTCAGCCACGAAGATTGAGCTACCGATGATGAAGGTATCGCTGGCGATAACGATACGGCCATAGCTGACAGTCTTATACTTATTGATAATCATCGCAGCGATATCCGTACCTCCCGTAGAGCCGCCCTGACTGAATCCCAAAGCAACACCCGCACCCGAAATGACAGCACCCATAATCACCAGCAGGATGTTATGGGCATCTATGTTCTGCACATAGTTAAGAAGGAAATCGGGTGGCAGAATCTCGCCCCACGCATCCATAGCGATAGAGAGCACCACGATGCAATAGATGGTTTTAAGACCAAAGTTCCATCCCACAATAAAACCTCCCGCTATAAGAAGAATAGCGTTGATAATAAAGACAAACGTACCCATAGAAATCACGGGGAAGATGTGGTTAAGGATAAGCGACAAGCCCGCCGCACCACCACCCATACCTCCCGCAGGAATGATACAGGCAATCCATCCAAACGCATAAAGGAACATAGCGAATGTCATCACTACATACTCTTTGACACTTCGAATTACGGTTGTTGTTGAGAGTTGCATAACTTACAAAATAAAAGTCAAACTACTATTTTTAGTTTTAATTATATATCTTTATTTAATTTCGGCTGCAAATGTATTAAAAAAATCGCCTTGATGTACTCCTAACTGCTCTAATTTTTCATCCAACATCGACAAAAGTGTCTCATTGCGTACAAGTCCCCACCCTTCGGTGTGGTGAAAACGGGGCGGAGCCTCACCGGCAAACCTCTCCACAACCACATCCGGACGCAGGCGTCGCAGTATCTCTACGAAGAGGTCGAGATACTCGTCAATGGTCCAGAAACGGAATCTCTCGGGGTGGGCATCGTACTCTGCGGCAAGAGGCGTACCACGAAAGAGTTGCAGCTGATGAAACTTGATGGTATCTATTTTCAGCGAATTTATCCTCTCGGTCTGCGAGATAAGCATCTCATCACTCTCGCCGGGCAGGCCCAGAATAAAGTGAGCCCCGCAGTGAATACCCCTCTCGGCGGTAAGCGAAATGGCCCTCTCGGCTGTGGCGAAGTCGTGCCCGCGATTGATGCGTTGCAGGGTGGCATCGTAACACGACTCCACGCCATACTCTATGGCGACATATTTTCGGGCGGCAAGGTCGGCAAAGTAGTCCAGCTTCCGTTCATCGACACAGTCGGGGCGTGTCCCGACAACGATGCCCGCAACGTCGGGATGAGAGAGAGCCTCATCGTAGCACTCACGCAGCCTCTCTAACGAGGCGTAAGTATTTGAGAATGACTGAAAATAGACCAAATATTGCTGTGCCTCGCGGTAGCGGCGACGATGAAACTCTATGCCCTCGTCAATCTGCTGCGTGATGCTCTTCGAGGGAGTGCAGTAGGAGGGTGTGAAGGCGGCATTGTCGCAGAATGTGCAACCGCCCGTAGAGATTTTACCATCACGGTTGGGGCAGGTAAAACCGGCATTGACGGTCACCTTCTGCATCCGGTGACCGAACTGACGGCGGAAATATGCCGCATAGGAGTAGAATCGTCGGCTATCGCCCCAAGGATAGATCTGCATAGCTAATTGTTTAAGGGTTACCCCCATCCATAATGCAAATGTAGGCAAGTTTTGATAAATTTCCCTGCATTGGCTGAAAAAATATGACGAATAAATCGTACCTTTGGAGAAATTATGAGTTATCTGTTTGCCGATATAGTTCTTCCGCTGGCACAGCCGGCATACTGCTTCTCTGTACCCGAGGGTATGGAGTTGCAGGAGGGAGATGCTGTGTCGGTACAGTTCGGACATCGCAACATCTATACGGGTATTGTGTGGCGGCTGCACAACGAACGGCCCGACGTAAAACGCATAAAATCAGTAGGTCGCAAGCTCTACGACAGACCCCTTCTTGACGATAAGCAACGACAGATGTGGGAGTGGATGGCCGACTACTATATGTGCAGCATAGGCGAGGTTATGCGTATGGCTCTGCCCTCGATGATTAAGCCGCAGGGACGCGATGACGAGGAGTTCTCGGCTGACGAGTTCCATCCCCGCACCGAGGCTTACATCTCGCTTGGTGACGAGTGGCAGGATACGGAGAGGTTGGAGGCGGAGTGTGAACGTATCTCACGCCGAGCACCACGCCGCAGTCAGATTTTGCGTTTTCTGAAAGATTTTCCCGCCACAAAACGAAACACGCTGGGCGAGATTCCCCGACGACTCATAGAGTGTGACGCCACGATGCTTGCAGCACTACGCAAGGCGGGATATATAACTATAAACGAGAGGGTAAGAGAGGTTGAACGCAACGAAAATGTGTCGTTCTCGCTACCCACCCTCACCCCACAGCAGCAGACCGTAGTGGATGAGATACACTCCTCGCAGGCCAAAGGCAAGGCCACACACCTGCTGCACGGCATCACAGGTTCGGGTAAGACCGAGATTTATATGACGCTGATAGGCGAGGTGCTGGCTCGCGGGGGTGATGTGCTGTTGCTGGTGCCGGAGATAGCCCTCACATCGCAACTCATACAGCGTATGGAGAGCATATTCGGCTCACGCATAACGGCTTACCACTCAAAGCTGACGATGTTGCGACGCACCGAGAGTTATATGCGTCTGCTCCGCAGTCAGGGCGGAGAACTTATCATAGGAGCCCGCTCGGCTATCTTTCTGCCGATACACCACCTGCAACTCGTCATCGTGGATGAGGAGCACGACCAGAGCTACAAGCAGAGTGATACGGCTCCGCGTTACAATGGCCGCGATATGGCAATCCTGCTCGCATCACTATATGGAGGCAACACGCTTTTGGGCAGTGCTACGCCATCGTTGGAGAGTTACGCCAATGCACAGGCAGGCAAGTATGGCTATTCTCTGCTGGCGGAACGCTATGGAGAGTCGCAACCGCCGCGTGTGATTCTCTCCGACACAATGCGTGCCGTCAAGCGAGGTGAACGCAAGGGTCATTTCAACCATATACTGCTACGACACATCGAGGAGGCTCTGTCGCGTGGCGAGCAGGTTATGTTATTCCAGAATCGCAGAGGATTTACACCCTACATAATGTGCAGCAGTTGCGGGTGGAGCCTGCGTTGCCCCTCGTGCAATGTCACGCTGACACAACACCGCACCTCCAACCGTATGGAGTGCCACTACTGCGGATATACCGCCCCCGTACCTCTACACTGTCCGCAATGCGAAACCGCCGACCTGAAACCTATGGGCTTCGGCACAGAGAAGGTCGAGGAGGCCATTGCCGAGATATTCCCGACGGCACGAGTGGCTCGCCTTGACCGCGACACATCGACCTCGGAGAGTGCCTACTCACGCATCATACGCGACTTTGAAAACGGGCAGACCGACATACTTGTCGGAACGCAGATGATAACCAAAGGCTTTGACTTCGGCCGCGTATCGGTGGTGGGCATACTCAATGCCGACAACCTGCTCTTCTCACCCGACTTCCGAGCCTCGGAGAGGGCCTTTCAGCTGCTTATGCAGGTGGCAGGCCGTGCCGGTCGCCGCGAGAGGGAGGGAGTGGTGATTATACAGACCTCGGAACCCGAAAACAGAGTACTGAAACAGGTCGTGCAGGGCGACTACGAGGCTATGGCTCGCTGCGAACTGCAAGAACGACACGCCTTCGGCTATCCGCCCTACTCGCGTCTTATTCGCCTGACGTTGCGACACGAAAACGTGCAGTTGCTGCGAGGGGCAGCGACGGAGCTTGTCGCAAAGTTAAGAAAGAGCTTCGGCAGTCGTATATTCGGGCCTGTGGCTCCGACAATAGACCGTATTCGCGGACTGCACATCTTGCAGATAATGATTAAGATAGAGTCGGGTCGTTCGATGGCTCGTGCCCGACAATTTCTGCTGAACGACATCAACAGCATTGAGTCGCAAAAGGAGTACAAAACGGTAAACATTGCCATAGATGTCGATGCTCAGTGATATATTCTGGGATGTATTCTCACTCTTCGCACCCCGCACCTGCCCCGTATGTGGCGAAAAACTTCCTCGCCACAACATAGCCGTATGCACACTTTGTGAGGTGACCGCCCCACTGACCAACCTGTGGCAGGAGAGTCACAATGCAATGACGGAACGCTTCTGGGGTATTCTGCCCGTCGAGAGGGCTGCGGCACTCTTCTGGTATGTGGATGGCAGCGAGTGGCGTGAGGCGATACATCGTATAAAATATTCGGGTGCGTGGTTGGCGGCATACAATCTGGGTTGCTGGTTCGGAACGATGCTGAAAGAGAGTGGCAACTTCGACGATGTGGATGTTGTGGTTGCTGTGCCACTGCATTGGGCAAAGCGTATGCAACGAGGCTACAACCAATCGGAATATATTGCCAAAGGCATTGCACATTCGCTTGGCATTAAGACAGATACACGCAGCGTACGACGCTATCGCTACAATCGTTCGCAGACCACCCGACACAAGACCGAACGCTGGGAGAACGTGGAGGGAATCTTCCGCGTGAGAGATCCCAAAAAGCTAAACGGGAAGCACATCCTGTTGGTTGATGATGTCTTTACAACGGGAGCAACTATTCTGTCGCTGGGCGAAACTATCCTGAAAGCGACAACCGGCTGCCGTTTAAGCGTGGCTACACTTGCCGCATCACGACGTGGTCTGGGGCAAAAAGAGTAGCCAACAGCCGTATCTGTTGGAGAGATAAAGCAATATTCCCGACTATCGAAACAGGCAAAATTTACCGTTTCGGCGACACTTATTGACAGCTTATCGGCACTTATTCACAACGAAGGCTGTAACTCGTTATATATCAGCAATTTTTATTTATGTTCATAAATTTTGGTGCAAACGTGTGGTCGTTTGGGCAAAATTATATAATTTTGAAGATTGAAAAATAGTCCTTTCAAAAAAGGACTTTTTCAGGATGGAACAGGCACCATCTCACGCAAAAAAGCAACTCAACCGATAAGAAACACACTATTTATGGCAAAAGATTATACATCATCGGCTCGCAATCACAACAGAGCCGCATACGAAAAAATGGATGATACACTCGCTGTGGGCGTCGTACCGCCACAGGCCGTAGAGTTGGAGGAGGCCGTGCTGGGTGCCCTGATGCTCGAACGCGACAGTATCATCGGAGTACAGGAGTATCTGCACCCCAGCTCGTTCTATAAGGAGGAGCATCGCATAATATTCAGTGCTATCGAGATGCTGGCGATGGAGTTGAAGCCCATCGACCTATACACCGTTACTGAGCTTCTGAAATCGCGTAAAGAGTTGAGAAAGGTGGGCGGTGCAGCCTATCTTGCACAGCTTACGCAGAAGGTCGGCTCGGCAGCGAATGTGGAGTTTCACGCAAAAATCATCGCACAGAAGTATGTGCAGCGTGAGCTGATTCGTTCTGCGACCGAGATTCAGCGTCGTTCCTATGACGAGGATCAGGATGTTACCGAGCTCATAGGCTTTGCCGAGGGTGAGATTTTCAAGGTGTCGGAGGGACATATCAAGCGTTCGGTACAGTCGTCAAAGGATATTTTGTCGCAGGCCCTCAACCAGATTGAGGAGGCAAGCAAGAACGACAGCAAGTTCATCGGCGTTCCTTCGGGCTTCACCGACATCGACCGCCTGACACTCGGCTGGCAGCCCAGCGACCTTATCATCATTGCAGCACGTCCCTCAATGGGTAAGACGGCTTTCGTGTTGTCGATGGCCCGCAATATGGCGGTGGAGTACGAAAACCCCGTAGCGTTCTTCTCGCTTGAGATGTCAAGCGTGCAGCTTATGATGCGTCTTATCGTCGCCGAGACCGGTCTTAATGGTAACGATGTGAAGAGTGGTCGCCTCACGGCAGAGCAGTGGCGTCACTTGGAGAGTGCTACAAAGCCTTTGGGTACAGCACCTCTCTATGTGGATGACACGCCGGCGTTGTCGGTATTTGAGTTCCGTTCAAAGGCTCGTCGTCTGAAGACACAAAACGATATAAAAATCATCATCATCGACTACTTGCAGTTGATGACGGGCGGCACAGACAACAAGAACGGCAACCGTGAGCAGGAGGTGGCATTCATCTCGCGTACGTTGAAGGCTATCGCCAAGGAGTTGAATGTGCCTATCATAGCACTGTCGCAGTTGAGTCGTGCCACCGAGACGCGTGGAGGCTCAAAGCGTCCGCAGCTTTCGGACCTTCGTGAGTCGGGAGCAATCGAGCAGGATGCCGACATCGTGGCATTCATCCACCGACCCGAATATTACGGCATAAACACCGACGAGAATGGTATGCCCACAGCAGGTATGGCCGAGATTATCATCGCCAAGCACCGTAACGGAGCTGTGGAGGATGTTACACTTCGCTTCCTGAAGGATCAGGCACGCTTCGCCGACAAGAACAGCGACGAAAACTCCACAGCAGCAACACCTATGGGCAAAACGCAGAAATACAGTTATGTGCAGAGTGCCATAGGCTCGGATGATGGAGGTCAGGGCGGTTTTGCCGGTGGACTGTCGAGTGCCGGCGGAGGTGGAGAGTTTGACATTGCATCCACTCCGACCAGAACAATTCCGAGTCCGGCCGATGACGAGGCCCCATTCTAAACAAGATAGTTTCAGCATAGGCAGTTTCGGTTCGGATAGTTTCAGCAAAATCTGCTTTCAGAACAGATAGTTTCAGCATAGACAAGGGATATGGTTGTTCGCAGTTATACGGGTACAGTGGCCGGCATTGGAGCCATAGGCGTCAATGTCGAGGTGAGCATCACGGGAGGAGGCTTGGGTCTTTTTCTTGTAGGCTTGCCCGATAATGCTGTGCGTGAGAGTGAGCAACGCATACGTTCAGCCTTTGAACATTCGGGCTTCAAGATGACTACCCGCAAGTGTGTGGTAAACCTTGCCCCTGCCGACCTGCGTAAGGAGGGTTCGGGCTTTGACCTGCCGATAGCCGTAGCGATACTCGCTGCTACAAATCAGGTGGTGGCCGACAAACTATCTGACTCCATATTTGTCGGCGAGCTGTCGCTGGATGGCGGCATACGAGGCGTGAAGGGTGTGCTACCCATCACAGCCGAGGCTCGTGCGAAGGGTTTCAAGAGGATATATGTCGCACGCGACAATGCCGACGAGGCGGCCGTAGTGGAGGGTATAGAGGTGCTGGCGGTGGATAATCTGCTGCAAGTGACAGCATCACTCAACGGCGTGTGCGAGATAGAGCCTACGCCCGGCATCATTGAGGATATGGCGGCCGAGAGGGAGGCATACATCGATGACTTTGCCGATGTGAAGGGTCAGCAATTTGCCAAGCGAGCCTTGGAGATTGCCGCCGCAGGAGGTCATAATGTGATTATGATAGGCCCTCCGGGCTCCGGTAAGACGATGCTGGCAAGGCGTATGCCCTCGATACTTCCGCCAATGACCCTTGAGGAGGCGTTGGAGACCACCAAGATTCACTCCGTAGCGGGTAAGCTCGGCACTCACAAGGGCTTGATGCGTCAGCGTCCGTTCCGTGCCCCGCACCATCTGGCTTCGCCCGTAGCACTTATCGGCGGAGGTCAGACACCACAGCCCGGCGAGGTGTCGCTGGCACACAACGGAGTGTTGTTCCTCGACGAGATGCCGGAGTTCGGTCATAGCGTTTTGGAGGTGCTGCGACAGCCATTGGAGGATAAGCATATTGCCATCGCGAGAGCCAAATATGCGGTGGACTACCCCTCAAACTTCACGCTTATAGCCTCGATGAACCCCTGCCCCTGCGGATACTACAACCACCCCGAAAAGGAGTGCAGCTGCTCGCAGGCATCGGTGCATCGTTATATGGGCCGCATATCGGGTCCTCTGATGGACCGCATAGACCTGCACGTCGAGGTCATCCCCGTAACGCGTAGCGAGATGTCGGCATCGACACCCGCAGAGAGCAGTGCCGAAGTGCGAGGGCGTGTAATCCGGGCAAGAGAGATTCAGGCCGAGAGATTCAGGAATATAGGCATACACACCAATACGATGATGACATCGGCTATGTTGCAACGATTTTGTCCTCTGTCGGCCGAGGCACGACGACTGCTCGATATGGCAATGGAGAGGTTGCAGCTCTCGGCACGAGCCTATGACCGCATAATAAAGGTAGCTCGCACGATTGCCGACCTGGAGGGCGAGAGAGATATTTCACCAAAGCATATCTCGGAGGCCATATCATACAGAACGCTTGACAGAGATAGCTGGGGAAGGTAGAAGAAATTCAAAATTCAAAATTCATAATTCATAATTCAAAATTTATAACTTATATTCATAGTTCATAGTTTAGAGTTTATAGTTCAAAATTTATATTGCGATTTTGAAGACGATATACAAAGAAAAAATATGAAAAAGATTATACTTTCGGGAGGCGGCACGGGAGGCCATATATATCCCGCCGTGGCGGTAGCCGAAGCACTCAAACGCAAATGGGGCGACGAGGTGGAGATTCTCTTTGTCGGTGCCGAGGGCAAGATGGAGATGGAGAAGATTCCCGCTTTGGGATACAACATCAAAGGCTTGCCGATGGCAGGTCTGCAACGCCGTCTGGATGTGAGAAACCTCGCCCTGCCGTTCAAGGTGCTGCGTAGCGTCAATCGTGCAAAGCAGGTTATTCGCGACTTCGGAGCAGATGTAGTAGCCGGCTTTGGCGGTTATGCAAGTGCTCCCGTACTATGGTCGGCACAGCGTATGGGCATACCGACACTCATTCAGGAGCAGAACTCCTACGCCGGCGTAACGAACAAGATTTTGGCGAAACGGGCCAAGACGATATGCGTTGCCTATGACGATATGGACCGTTTCTTCCCTGCCGAGAAGATTGTGATGACGGGAAATCCCCTGCGTGGTAGCTTCTCACCCAAACAGGCGAAGAGCAGGGAGGCGTTGGAATATTATGGGCTGAAAGAGGATATGCCTACGCTGCTTATCGTGGGTGGCTCACTCGGCACACGCACGCTGAACGAGATGATGAAGCACTGGATTGCTTCGCTGGGTGGCATAGCACCTATTCAGGTGCTGTGGCAGACGGGTAAGTTCTACGAGAAGGAGATGCAAGCCTTCTTGCAGGCACACCCCACCGAGAATATCTGGCAAGGGGCATTTATCGACCGTATGGACTACGCCTACGAGGTGGCCGATGTGGTACTGTCACGCAGTGGTGCCTGCACCGTATCGGAGTTGTGTCTGGTGGGAAAGCCGACAATCTTCGTACCCTCGCCCAATGTAGCCGAAGACCATCAGACGAAGAATGCACAGGCGTTGGTTAATAAGCGTGCTGCCGAGATGGTACGCGACGCAGATGCGATAGAGGTGGGTATGGCCAGAGCCCTGACACTGCTGAAAAACAAGGTACGATTGGAGGAGTTACACCAGAATATCTCGGCGTTGGGCATCGCCGACGCTGCCGAGAGAGTGGCTGCCGAAATTGAAAAATTGTGGTAATGAGAGAGTTTGACAACATATACTTTATGGGTATCGGAGGTATCGGAATGAGTGCTCTGGCCCGTTATTTTCTGCACGAAGGCAAGGCTGTAGCCGGATACGACCGCACCTCAACACCCCTCACACAGGCGTTGGAGAGAGAGGGTGCTATCGTAACCTATGACGACGAGGTGGAGTCTATTCCCGAAGCGTTCCGCAACCCCGAAACGACAATGGTAGTATTCACGCCCGCCGTACCGTCAGACCATCCGCAGATGCAATTCTTCCGCGAGGGAGGCTTCCTTGTGGAGAAGCGTTCACAGATGCTGGGGCATCTCTCGGAGGGTAAGTATGTTATGGCGGTGGCAGGTACGCACGGCAAGACAACGACATCGACACTCATAGCGTGGCTCAATGAGGCAACCGGAGCCGATGGCAGTGCCTTTCTGGGTGGCATATCAAAGAACTTCGGCGGAAACCTCGTTCTCGGCTCATCAAACCGCCTGGCGGTGGAGGCTGACGAGTTTGACCGTTCATTCCTGCGACTCACGCCCGACGTGGCTGTCATAACGGCTGTAGCGGCTGACCACCTCGACATATACGGCACATTTGAGGCTGTGGTGGAGGCTTTCGGTCAGTTTGCCGCACTTATCAAGAAGGGCGGGCATCTTATCTTGAAAAAGGGTGTGGATATTGCTCTGCCAAAGGAGGATGTACATATCTGGCGATATGCCTACGACGAAAAGTGCGACTTCTATGCCGACAACATAACTCTCTGCGAGGGAGGTTATTACAACTACGACATCTTAACCCCCGACGGCCGTATTACGGGTTGTCGTCTGGGTATTCCGGGCTGGGTGAATATCGAAAACTCGGTGGCAGCCGTTGCCGCTATGTGGTGTGCGGCCCGCTCGCGTGGCGAGGCTCTCGATTTGGACCTTCTGCGAAAAGGCCTTTGCGGGTATTCAGGCGTGAAGCGACGCTTTGAGTTCTACATAAACACCCCCAAGCAGGTCTATATGGATGACTATGCCCACCACCCCGAGGAGTTGGAGGCAGCCATAACATCTGTTCGCAGAATGTTCCCCACGCGTCATCTGACGGCTATATTCCAGCCACACCTCTACACCCGCACACGCGACCTCTATGAGGAGTTTGCGGCGGCATTGTCACACGCCGACGAGGCTATACTTGTGCCGATATACCCCGCACGCGAATTGCCCATCGAGGGTATAACATCGGAGATTATCGCCGACCGCGTAAGCGTACCCTGCACCATCTGCGAGAGGGAGAATCTGGCAGCGTATCTTGATGAGCATCAGACCGATGTAGTAGTTACATTTGGTGCCGGAAACATTGACGCATACTGCGAGGATATAGCAGCAACATTACGAAAAAAGGCTTAACGATGAAACGGATATTGTCGATATTAGGTAATCTGCTCCTGTGGGCTCTGGTGATTGGGTTCGCACTCTTCTTCAACGGGCGTGCGAAGCAGCATCGTGCCCAGACGACAATATCGGCAATGGAGGTTGTGCTGACCGACAGTCTGCAAGATGAGGTGCTGGTAAAGAGCAGTATCGTGGAGGAGTGGATTCGCAACAGTGGCATAGAGTTTCAGGGTGTGCCGGTTGAAAATGTGGACCTCAACGGCATAGAGCAGGCTATCAGTCGCAACGGATTTATTCAGCGGGTAAACACACGCACCACATTTGATGGTCGCCTGATGGTGGAGGTGAGCCAGCGACGCCCTCTGCTGCGTATGATGGTCGATGGGTACAACTGCTACCTCACCGAGGAGGGCTTCATCTTCCCTTCGCCACGCCTTTCGGCGGTATATGCACCCATCGTAACGGGCTCATATACGCCACCCGTACCGGCTCAATATGTGGGCAAGACAGAAGATTACATCTCGTCGCTGATAGCCGAGTCCGAGCAACGCATAGCTGATATGCAGCACGAAAAAGTGCCTCTCTTTGAAAAAGATAAAGAGATACGCGACTCAATAAAAGAGGTTAGAAAGATTCGTATCAAAAAACGTTTCTGGAAGGAGTTGCGTCTGCGTTTCAACCCCTCGTATCAGAATGAGTACGACCAGGATGTTCGCGACACGCGTGCATACAAGGCCGAACTGCGAAGAAAATACCGTTATTGGTTGCGAATGAACGACAATAAGATTGACCAGATAAGCCAACGACAGGATAACGAACGTCAGAGTCAAAAAAAGTTGCTGAAAAGATATGAAGATTTAGTTAAACTCATTAACTTTGTAAAATATATTGAGGATAATGCATTTTGGCGGGCAGAAATCGTTGAGATTGTCGCCTCCGAGATGTCAAATGGCGAGCTCCAGCTGGAGCTTATACCTCGTTCGGGCAACCACCGCATACTATTCGGCACGGCTGATAATGTGGAAGATAAGCTGAATAAGCTGCTGGCATTCTACGAGAATGGCTTGACCAACATCGGATGGGACGAGTTCCGAACAATATCGCTGAAATACGACGGACAGGTCGTGTGCAGAAAGTAAGTACGGGAAGGTCGTGTGTCGGGAGTAAGTGCGACAAATAGGTCGTGTACCGAAAATAGATGCGACAACAAGAGAAAAAAGAAAAAATTAATATAGAAGGGATAGTGGAGATGAAAAATTACGTTGTAGCCATAGATGTAGGCTCATCAGAGATTAAGATTGCCGTAGGCTCTATCGCTGAGAGTGGAGCCATCAACATAGAGTGCATAGTAACGGAGCCTTGCGATGGTGTTACTGCCGGTCTTATCAGCAACAATCAGACCGCCGGTAATGCTCTGCGTGCAGCACGCGAGAAGGCCGAGGAGCAGACCGGAATAGCCATAACCGATGCTTATGTGAGCATATCGGGTAAGTTTGTTCGTTGTGCACGTTATACCGACCACGTCTATGTGGAGGATAAGGATAACTGCATCGCACGCGAGGATATGCTCAACCTGAGCAATCGTATGCACAATGTGAAGGCCGAGGATAACGAGAATATTATGGATCTCTTCCCCATCTGCTACACCAACGACGCAGGTGCAGAGATTAAGAATCCCGTAGGCTCATACAGCAAGCAGCTCACATCGACATACAACTACATCCTCTGCGAGAGAAATGCCGAGGAACGCTTCCGCCGCATATTCCGCGATGCACACATCTCGATACAGGGTATGTTTGCAAGTGCCGCCGTAATCAGCGAGTCGGTGGTGACGGCCGAGGAGAAGGAGGAGGGTGTTGCCATTGTGGATATAGGCAGCGAGGTAACCGACCTTGCTATATATCGTGGCGGCGCTTTGTGTCATATGGTATCTATCCCCATCGGTGGTCTGGCTATAAACACCGACATCCACCACTACGCAAGTCAGATTCCACTCCCCGCCATTGAGAAGTTGAAGAAGGTTCACGGCTCGGCTATGGCCAGCAACACGACAAATGTCACTATCAACATCCAGAAGGGAGCCCGCAACCTTATGCCTATACAGAGTCTTAACCTCGCAGCAATCATCGAGGCCCGTATGACCGACATCATCGATTATGTATGGAATGAGATTCGCGAGGCCGGCTTTGAGAAGAAGTTGCCCGCAGGTATCGTCCTGACGGGTGGCGTTGCTAATCTGAAAGATGTGGCAGAGCTCTTCCAGAAGGTTACAGGCGTGGAGACACGCGTCGCTTGTGCCGAGTTGGGACTGACAACCGAATCGCTGGAGCTGGCTACATCGCCCAACCTCACACTTGCCGTATCGTTGCTGCTGCATGGTGCCAAGAAGGGTGCTACCCCCGTAGGCAAGATACAGCGTCCGGCAGAGGTTAAACCTGCGAATGATACAGAGCAGACACAGGAGGCGAAGCCGGTAGTGACGGATAGTGTCACAGAGCCACCCGTTGAGAAGGCCGACGATGAGAAGACAGATGACATCATAGACGACGAGGGCGACGACGAGGATATCCCAAGCGGAAACACCTCAAGGCGTGGCGGCTTCTGGAGTCGTATGAAAGATAAAATTCGTTCATCGTTGGATAGTGCATTCCAGAACCCCGATGGGGATGATGAGGACGATAACGACGATTATTAAAATTGGCTAAAAGTTAAGACGATGGAGAATTTGATGAACGAGCTTAATTTGCAGAAGAAAGAGATACAGGAGGATCCTATCATAACAGTCATCGGTGTAGGTGGCGGTGGCGGCAACGCATTGAACTATATGTGGAAATTGGGAATCAAGGATGTTAATTTCCTCGCCTGCAACACCGATGCCAAGGCGTTGAAGAATCTGCATCCGGATTTTCCGGCGAAGAATAAGATTGTATTGGGTAACCCCGAAGATCCTTTGTATGGTCTTGGTGCGGGTAATGACCCGGCACGAGGCCGCGAGTTGGCGACTCTGTCTATTGATCTGGTTCGCCAATTCCTCGAACAGAAGAAGACAAAGATGGTATTCATCGCCGCAGGTATGGGTGGTGGTACCGGTACGGGAGCTGCTCCCGTCATTGCGAAGTTAGCTCATGAGATGGGTATCCTGACCGTAGCGAATGTCACTTCGCCAATGCTCTCAGAAGGACCGGCACGCTGCAATCAGGCAGCCGAGGGTATCGAGGAGTTGAAGAAATATGTGGACTCACTTCTGGTACTCAACAACGACAGCATACGTCAGCAGTTCGGTAAGCTGCCCGTAACGAAGGCTTTCAGCAAGGCTGACGACGTGCTGGCTTCGGCAACAAAGGGTATTGCAGAGATTATCACCGTTGATTCGGCATTCATACGAGTCGATTTTGCCGATTTGGAACGAGTGATGCGTGGCAGTGGCCGTGCTCATATGGGCGTGGCAAAGGCCAGCGGCGAGGGCCGAGCAATGGAGGCTGCACGCCTGTCACTATGCTCTCCGCTGCTTGACAGCAACTCTATATCCGGCTCAACGAAGGTGTTGATAAACATCGCAGCCAAGGATGTGGATAACATCACATACGAGGAGGTAAACGAGATTGTTGATTATATTCAGTCGTACGCAAGTTACAAGCTGGAAGACAACTCTACACAAAACGCCAACATCATCTGGGGTGTCAGTTCAAAGGCGACACTGGAAGAGGATGACATCGAGGTTGTTGTCGTAGCGACAGGTTTCAGCCGCGATGACGCCGACACCAACAAACGACCCTACTTTGGCGGTATAGAGATTGACCCCGGGAAGTTTGAGCCTCCCGTTGAGAAGAAGGGCCCGCTGTCAAATCCCGATAAGGAGAAGCCGAAGGAGGAGTCTAAATCGGCGGATGAGGGTAGGGAGAAGAACAAAGATGCTCGCGAGGGCATTCTTGACCGCCGTCAGCCCAAGTTTGGACGACTGGATACAGAGATGAAGATACCTGCATTCCGCCGTCGTAATGTGGGAATGATTGAGAACAATGTAACGGGTAGCCGCAAGGAGAGTTTCCGCATTGAGTCGAGTGATGATGCTGTGGAGAGCAGCAGCAATGAGTTGTTCAGATAGTTGTTTTTTTTGAATTGGAAGAGATAGGTATAATATATCAGGGTATAACTCCGCAGGTAATCACTATGCTGGTGATTACCTGCTTGTTACTTTGCATCTCCGCCCTTGTATCGGGCTCGGAGGTGGCATTCTTCTCACTCACGCCCCGCGACAAACAGGATATGCGTGAAAATGCCGACAGTCGCAACTCGGCCATTCTTCAGTTGATGGAGGATGTGGACGGATTGCTGGCAACGATACTCGTCACGAATAACCTCGTGAATATCTGCATCGTTATCCTTTCGTCAAACGCCATAGACGCTATGTTCACATTCCAGTCCAGCGGTGTGGAGTTTGTCATTAAGTCGGTAATCGTCACATTCCTACTGTTGCTCTTTGGCGAGATTCTGCCCAAGGTGTTGTCACAAGGTAATCCTCGTGCCTTTGCACGCTTCGTGATATACCCTATCAAGGTTTTTGGATGGATTACATATCCATTGTCGTATATTTTGGTACGCACAGGTGGTCGCATCAGCCGCATAGCATCACGCAACGCCGAGATTTCGATGGAGGAGCTGGCCGATGCTGTCGATCTGGCTCGCGGCTCATCGAAGGAGGAGCATAAGATGCTGTCGGGTATCGTCAGCTTTGTGAATACCGAGGTGGCAGAGATTATGCGTCCGCGTATCGATATCGTAGCGGTCGATATAAAGGCTACATATTCGCAGTTGAGAGCCATCATCACCGAGTCGGGTTACTCGCGTATTCCCGTCTATGATGAAGATTTGGACGATATCAAGGGTGCGTTGTACGTGAAGGACCTTCTGCCATATCTGAACAACGGTGACGAGTTCGGCTGGCAGCAGCTGCTGCGTAAGATATACTTTGTGCCGAAGCACAAGAAGATTGACGACCTGCTGCGTGATTTTCAGGAGAATAAGATTCACGTTGCCATTGTTGTTGATGAGTACGGAGCAACACAGGGTCTGGTATCGTTGGAGGATATTCTGGAGGAGGTCGTAGGCGAGATTTCCGATGAGAGTGATATTGAGGAGTCGTTCTACGAGAGGTTGAACGCCAACACCTATATATTTGACGGCAAGACTCATATCGTCGATTTTGAACGCGTCATAGGTTGTGGCGAGGATACGCTGGCTGATGTGCAGGGCCGTGCCGAGACCCTGGCAGGTCTGATGCTGGAGTTGCGTCGCGACCTGCTCAAAAAAGATGATATGGTCGAGGCTCACGACATTCGCTTTACGGTCCAGAAGATGGATGGCCGCCGCATTGACAAGATTAAGGTGGTGGTAAGAGAGAATAAGAATGACGAACAATAGCGACATCCACGACCACACAGAGGGTCTATTGCTCATAGGCGACATACTTCCGCTGGAGGAGGCCGAAAGGGAGGCAGATGACCTGGACCTCGCCTCGGTGGAGGGTATCGCATCGCCGGCACGGCGTAGGGAACGCTTGTCGTGGCGTATTCTTCTGCGACGCTATGCTCAATGCCCTATCGAGGTGGAGTATTCGGAGAATGGAGCTCCGCAAATCAGAAATCTGCACTACCCGCACATATCTGTTTCGCACTGCCACGACAAGGTCGCCGTTGTGCTGTCACACCGCCCCTGCTGCGTCGATATAGAGTCACTGAACCGTAACTTTGCAAAGGTAGCTTCGCGTTTTATGAGTCAAGAGGAGTTACAGATGGCCTGCGACACGACAACAATGGCCGCCGTATGGTCGGGCAAGGAGAGCCTCTACAAACTCTATGGGCAGCAAGGCCTGGACCTGCGACGGGATATACATATCACGAAGGTAGATTTCGAGCAGGGCATCGTTGAGGGGAGTATCTTATCGGATGTAACTATCCGACTGCGTATGGCACTGCCCGATGATGAACATATTGTAGTATATTGCATTTAACATCTGAATACCTATTATAATATAGGTATTTTTTTTGTACCTTTGTCGCCGTTATGAATGCACAGTTTTCACCATTATCGTTAGGTACTGACAAGCTATCCACACTATTGTTACGATATGCCCTGCCGTCAATCATTGCACAGGTATCGACATCGTTGTATAACATCGTGGATAGTATCTTCATCGGTCAGGGTGTAGGTCCAATGGCTATCGCCGGCCTGGCACTCACGATGCCGATGATGAACCTGACGGCAGCCTTTGGTGCTATGGTGGGAGCCGGCTCTGCCGCCCTGACCTCAATACGATTGGGGCAAGGCAACAAGTCGGCAGCGGAGCATATTTTGGGTAATGTCGTGATACTGAACGTCATTATGGGTCTTGTCCTGTCGGCTTTGGGACTCTACTTCCTTGATGATTTGCTCTACTTCTTCGGTGCAAGTGAGCATACCATAGGCTATGCACGCGAGTTTATGCGTGTGATACTCTACGGAAATGTCATCACGCACCTCTACCTCGGACTTAACAATATGTTGCGTGTGTCGGGCTACCCGCAGAAGGCGATGATGCTGATGATTGTCTCGGTGGTGGTCAATCTTATCCTATGCCCGATATTTATCTTCGTCTTTGACTGGGGCATCGCCGGCTCGGCGTGGGCTACGGTGATAGGTCAGACCGTGCCTCTGGTGTTGCAAATCATTCACTTCACCGGCAAGAAGGATATATTCCTGCGATTTCGTCACGGTGCTTTCCGCATCAAGGCGGAGATTGTCAAGGGCATCATCAGTATCGGTATGGCTCCCTTTATGATTCAGTCGTGTGCCTGCATCGTTACAATCATCGTCAATAATACCCTCGTCAAGTATGGCGGCGACCTGCAAATCGGAGCATACGGCATCGCCAACCGCGTGGCGTTCCTCTTTACGATGGTGGTACTGGGATTGAGTCAGGGTATGCAGCCCATTGTGGGTTACAACTACGGAGCAAAGAAGTTTGACCGCGTGAAGAAGATACTCTTTATGACCATTGCGTGGGGTACGGCCACCACGACACTCGGCTTTGTGATATGCGAGTTCTTCCCCGAATATGTCGTGCGTCTGTTTGTCAGCGAGGATGGCTCGGGCAGTGCTACGCAGCTTATTGAGGCCACGGTACACGGTATGCGGATACTGCTCCTGATGTTCCCCATTGTCGGCTTCGCCATTCTGGTCGGTAACTTCTTCCAGTTTATCGGCAAGGCCAAGCGTGCTATCATACTCTCGATGTCGCGACAGATGCTCTTCATCGTGCCGCTGCTCCTCACCCTGCCCCGTTTCTGGGGTACCGATGGCGTATGGTACGCCATACCCATAGCCGATGCCGCCGCAGTATTGCTCGCAGCGACGTTACTTACCTACCAGCTGCGTCACCTCGGCACAGACAAGCAGATATAGCTGGATATAACGGGATATAGCAGATTTTATAGGGGCTTTGCAGACAATAATTGCAGGCAATAAAAAAGTCGTTAATCCGCAAGGACTAACGACTAAATTTTTGCTTACATCTCGGCTGAACTACTTCTTGTTGAATGTGTTCATCGTAAGGTCGGGACCCACAGTTGCAAACGAGAGAACAGCATTGCCGAAGTGCTTCAACCTATCGGGCAGAGCCTGCTCCTCCTCCGCCGAGAACTCACCCAGAACATAATCAACCTGATGACCCTTCGCAAAGTCGCCACCCACGCCAAAGCGTATGCGGGCATAATCCTCGCGACCCAACAGCTCCGAGATATTCTTCAAGCCGTTATGGCCTCCGGCACTACCCTTCTTACGCATACGCAACTCACCAAATGGCAGTGCGATATCGTCCGATATGATGAGAATGTTCTCGATAGGTATCTTCTCCTGCTCCATCCAGTAGCGGACAGCCTTACCCGACAGATTCATATATGTCGAAGGTTTGAGCAGCAGAATCTGACGACCCTTATGACGAATCGTCGCAGTGGAACCATAGCGGCCCGCCATAAAAGAGACGTTGGATGCCTCAGCCAAGGCATCCAACACTCTGAATCCTATGTTGTGACGGGTAGAGGCGTACTCGGCACCTATGTTACCCAATCCTACAACGAGGTATTTCATCCGCTACAATTTATTAGTTAGCAGCAGCACGAGATGCACGTGTTACACGAACAGCACATACAGCAGTAGTAGCAGGAGTTACGAAAGTCAAGCCCTCGAACTGCAAATCACCTACGAAGATAGTCTGACCAACCTTCAAAGGAGTTACATCAACAACGATCTCGTCGGGCAACTTATCAACCATTGCCTTAACAACCAACTTACGAGCCGACAAAGCCAACTTACCGCCGACCTTAACACCCTCGGCGTTACCTGTAAGGCGTACGGGAATAGCGATAGCAACGGGCTTACCCTCCTGAACACGGTAGAAGTCGATGTGGAGAATCTGCTCACGAACAGGGTGGAACTGAACCTCACGCATAACGGCCTTCTCAACCTTACCATCAATCTCAATCTCAACGATGTATGAGTTGGGAGTGTAAATCAAGGGCTTTACAGCCTTTGTATCAACGGTGAAAGCAACCTCCTCACCACCACCATACAAAATACAGGGAACAAGACCCTCACGACGATAAGCCTTGGCAGCCTTCTTGCCAAAACCATCACGCTTAACAGCTTTAATTTCAAGTGTTTGCATAATAATAAATTTTTAATTGTTATAACCTGCGGCATTACTCAACCCGGCCCGTAACACTAAAAGCCAAGCCCCATTATGCCTGAATCGGCGACAAAGATATGATTTTTAATTCAAATAACAAAATTTTCTTAATGCCAATCGCGTAAGCATCAGCACATAAGCACAAAAAAGGCTGCGACCATCTATCGCAGCCCTATATTCCAAAAATCTCCGTTTAGAACATTGCAGCAGCCTGAATCTGCATCATGTTGTTGTGACCCTTGCCCTGAATGTAGTCCTCATAGACATAGTTCAGCTGCAACTTGAAGTGCTTAACGGGTTGCCAAGCAAGACCTGCTGTATAGTTCTCCTGCGTCATGGCTTTGCGGTTGTCATCGTTGAAGCAGAACTGCTCATAGCGTGCAACAACCATAAAATCTTTGCAGAAACGATAACCGGCTGTGGCGTACATACCGTCAGATTTAACGCTGCCGGTCTTACCGCCTATCCACTCCGAACGGGCCATCCAAGCACCCTTGTCGTAGCATACACCTGCGGCCCAGCGGTTACGGGTGATGTAATCCTTGCCACCCTCACTCCACAGGAAAGAGCCCGAGATTACAAGTCCATCAACGGGACGAACCATAAGGCGTGCAACAACATCCTTTGATTTGTTGTTATCCTTGCAGTTGATGCCGGCACCATTGAAGACGCCCAAATCGTAACTCAACACTTTGTTGAAGAAGTCACCATAGAGCTTGATACCTATGTCGCGACCATTGGCACCATCCTTTTTGTCGGCCGCATCGCTGTTACCTACCAGATAAGATATCGCCAGTGGGTAGTCGATAAGTTCGAGTTTTGTCGGGCCGTAGTCGGTATTCTCGATTGAGAACGGCACCTTATACTGTCCTACACGCATCTTCAAACCAGCCAGAGGTTTGTATGAGAAGTAAGCATCGACAATCTTGGGTGATGTCAATTCGAGCTGCAACTTATAATCCAGTTTGGGCGAGATGTTGCCGTCGAAGGTCAGACGCACGCGACGCAACTGGAATGTAGATGAGCCACCATCACCATCTTTGTAGTCGTAACGAATCTGTGCATAACCCGAAATCTTGGGCAACGCCTTGGTGATTTTATCCCACGCTGTGCCACGCTTTTTGAGGTCTGCAACCTCCTCCTGAAGCTGTGCAATCTGTGCAGCCTGCTCCTGCTCGATGGTGGTCTGTGCCTTTGCCGACATCACACCGAAGAGCATTGCGATAAGTAAAAATTTCTTCATATCATTAAGTTTTGTTGTATTACAATAATACGCAAAGGTCATAAAATATCCTCAAACGGCAATGCGTATAAATACCTATATGCGTAGTAAATAGCATTTCGGGTGATGTTTTGCAAAAATAAATTTTGTTCTCGGCGTGCGTTGTATTATCTTTGCCAGAAGAAAGTTAAATTAAAACTACTATACAAAGATGAAAGAGATGGTATTGGTGTCGGGTGGTGCCGGTTATATCGGTTCGCATACCGCCGTTGAGCTTATCAATGCAGGCTACGATGTCGTCGTTGCCGACAATTTGTCAAACTCCGATATGAGTGGCGTGGAGGGCGTACGCAAGATTACAAGCGTAGATGTTCCCTTCGTGAATGTCGATTGCTGCGACAAGGAGGCCTTCCGCAAGGTCTTCGAGCAGTATAACTTCAACTCGGTTATTCACTTCGCAGCCTTCAAGGCAGTTGGAGAGTCTGTTGCCGACCCTATGAAGTATTATCGCAACAATCTTGTATCGTTTATGAACGTGCTGGATTTGATGCGTGAGTTTGGTCGTCCCAATATCGTATTCTCTTCATCAGCAACCGTTTATGGCGAGGCTGACCAGCTTCCCGTAACAGAGCAGACACCCCGTAAGCCTGCCACTTCGGCTTATGGCAATACGAAGCAGATGTGCGAGGATATCCTGCGTGATACGGTAAATGCCTACGAGGGTTTGAAGGGTATCTCGTTGCGTTACTTCAACCCCATCGGAGCACACCCCTCTGCACTTATAGGCGAGCTTCCTCGTGGCGTGCCACAGAACCTCGTTCCCTTCATCACGCAGACCGCAGCAGGCATCCGCGAGTGTTTGAGTGTCTTCGGCGATGACTACGACACTCCCGACGGCTCTTGCCTGCGTGACTATATCGACGTGGTGGACTTGGCAAAGGCTCACGTTGTTGCCATTACCCGTATGATTGAGGATAAGAACAAGGCGAAGTACGAGATTTTCAACATCGGCACAGGTAATGGTGTATCGGTATTGGAGCTCGTAAACAGCTTTGAGAAGGTTAATGAGTTGAAGCTCAACTACAAGATTGCACCTCGCCGTCCGGGTGATGTGGTGGCTATATGGGCCGACACATCGCTGGCAAACGAGGAGCTTGGCTGGAAGGCAGAACGTTCACTGGACGACACCTTGCGTTCAGCGTGGTCGTGGGAGAAAAATGTGCGTGGCATAAAATAAACGAGTGTGACACGCCGTTAGACTTTTGATTTAGTTTTTACAAAACCGGAGTACAGATGAAGAAGATATTAATGTTTTTGGTGCTGATTGCAATGGGTATCACAACAGCGAATGCCCAGCGAACTTTCGTACCGAAGTACAAGAAAAAGAAGGAGGTACGCGAGTATGCAATGTTCAAGGCCGAACGTCCGTTTGAAGTCTATTTTGGTGGAACGGTGAACTTTGCCTTGGGCATACAGAACAGCATCAACTTCAAGGACTACAACTATAAGGTCGGCTATGACCAGGAGATTGACCTGATGGGTGGCAGCGTATATCTGGGTGCCAACTACAAGTTTGGCAACCACTTTACAGCGGGTCTTGAAGCGGGTTATCTGTTTCAGGGCAACGGTCAGGCGATACCTCTGTCGGGCGTTATGAAGGTCTTCTATGGCACCACAACGCCGAAGCGTCCCTGCCGTCTGTATAACTATGCACAGGTGGGCCCGCAGTTCTACATCGAGGATGGCTCAAAGCCCGTAGGTATGCTGGCAGGTGCCGGCGTGGGCTTGCGTCTGTTGGTTGGGCAGGCCGTACGTATGGAGATGCAGCTTGGCTATCAGATGAATATGCGTCGTCCCGAAATCAATCTGCAAGGTGCTTACGATGTTATTGAGTCGGGCGTCAGCTTCAAGCAGTATGCCCATATTGCTCAATTTGGTTTGAATATCTATATCTTCTAAACTCCGAAGTGATAATAGTTTGAAAGGCGGTTGTGATTCACAGCCGCCTATTTTTGTATTCGGAATTATATCGTTTAGGCTTGTAACGTCATTCTGAGCATTTGTTTCGTTACTTTTTCAGCGACAAGACTAATCCGACACAAGGTCGGATTTTCTCTGCTCCTGCTCGGCATAATCCAAGCAAGACTTGGCTTCTGCTCTCGCTTACTCGCAGTGTTCTCACGTCGGGCAAAGCCCTCCTCAGAGTGACGAAAAACAAATGCGTGAGAATCTATTTTTTAGCTACAAGCCTAAAACAGATAATTCCGTTTTGATTTATATGGACCATATTGAACCTGTAATCTTCCGAGGTGGTTTTGTCAATAAATCCGGTTTCAACCACGCCCGCTACCCAAGCAACAACAACACCATACGGCACAAAAAAGCGGCTGCTCCGAAAAGCAGCCGCCACACATTATATTAATATGTGTATTACAACTCGGCAATTGAATCCGCGATGTAAGCGAATGTACCCTCACCTGTAACCTCAAATGAGAACGCATAGTTTGCGTTAGGACCATAAGCGTACACCTTAACAACAACCTTCTTATACTGCTCGGGAGTCATTGTAGGATATACATAGTGCAATACCTCGGCAAATACCTCGGCTGTATGCTCCTTCAACTTCGCCACGATCTCGTCGTCTGACAAGTCGCCCATACCGGCAGCAGCAAAGCCACCCTTCACAGCAGAAGGACGCCAGTCCATATTGCCATAGTATGCAGAAGCACCTGTATAGAACTCGTTGTTACCATAGTTTGATACCCAGTAGCTACCTGCGGGCTTCGCACCATCAATAGTAACGATGTCGGTAGATATGATTACGCCGGCATTGTCGCGTGCGGGAGCACCCATAGCAACATCCTTGTTATCATATACCCAGTTTACACAGTACTGATAGAAAGCCTTGGTGTCGGCACTTGAAGTGTTGGTGAAATCCAACTCCAAAGTACGGTCAACAGCCCATACGCCCTCGTTCTTGCGGAACTGGTCGGTCTTTGCCTCGAAGTAGATAGTCTTAACCCAAGCGTTACCATCGAATACATACTCATCAACCTTCCAAGACGTTGTACCACCCGCATAGCAACGGAAAGCTACATTCTTAACATCGCCATCCAAAGCGTAAGGATATGACTGTGCAAGGAACAAAGGCAAGTAATCATCCTGTGCAGGGCTAGTGAAGCTACCATACTTCTGACCCATTGCATCGAAATCAGCAGGCTGAACAGCAACAACATCAGCAGCCTCAAATGCAGAGCCGCTCCACTTGAAGTAAGCGTACTTCTTAACACTCTCAACCTTACCGATAGCACGAGTAGCAGCACCCTTTGTAACGGGCTCAACCTTTGTGACAATCATATTTACATACTTGGGATTACCACCAGACTTTGAGATAGAGATGAAGTAACCATAGAGAGTGCAAGACATACCGTCAGCAAGCTGTGCCTTAATCTCGTCGGTTACACCATACAAACTACCAACAGCGGTTGTAGCACCATCAACATTGAAGTTGTAGTAGTTACCGCTGATAGAGAGCTTACCTGTCATCTTTGCGTAGTAAGCACACTCGTCATTAACACGGGTAGTCAAAAGCTCATCCATCTTCGCACCTGTAAGATCCATAGGAGCAGGATACTTAACCTCGGCAGTACCGGTCTTCTCGATAGCAATACCATTTGTACCAATCTGGAAACCGCAGTTGAATGATGAGATAGTACCTGATACGGTAACCTCGTCACCAATCTCATAACCGCTGGTCTTGTAGAGCAATACAGAACCGGTATTGTCAGTAAGGATGGGACCCTGTGTAGAGGTAGCAGAGATATAACCCTTAACCTCAACAGCATCGTTCAACTTAACACCACCCAATACAGAGGTATAGTTGTTAGCCGCCTCGATAGCGGGAGCCTCATCAACGCTAACTACAATCACGTTGATAAACTCTCCGCTTGAAATAGAGCAGAAATAGCCGTAAATAGTGCACTCCTCGCCATCGGTAAAGAGGGCCTTTACCTCGTCAGAAGCACCATAAACACTACCCTGTGCAGTAGTGGCACCTTCCATCTTGATATTGATGTATTTACCGGCAGAAGCAGTACCTGTAAACTTAACGAACTGTGCATAGCCGTCCTCGGTACGAGTTGTCAAAAGCTCGTCCATAGCGGGGCCGTCAAGTTCGATAGGCTGTGGATACTTAACCTCGGTAGTACCGGTCTTCTCGATAGTAAGGCCTGCTGTACCAATCTGGAAGCCCTTGTTGTATGATGAGATAGTACCCGATACGGTAACCTCGTCACCAATCTCGAAACCAGTTGTCTTATAGAGCAATACTGAACCTGTCTTATCGGTCAGGATAGGACCCTGTGTAGAGGTAGCAGAGATATAACCCTTAACCTCAACAACATCGTTCAATACTGCACTACCCAATACAGAGGTGTACTTCTCAGCGGGAACATCGGGATCGGCAGGAGTCTCGGGCTCCTCCTCGGTCTTGGGCTCCTCGGCAGAGTAGTTGTAAGTAACGGCAACATACTCACCCTCGCGAATATCGTCGGCGGGGATAACCTTTGCCAGCTTTGAAGCTGTGGCGGGAGTAACAGCCTTTACATAATCCTCCTCACTCTCCCAGATAGTTTTATAGTCATCCTCGGTAAGAGTGTACTCGGTAGCGGCATTCAACTTCTTCAAATCCTCGGGCATCTCGATTGCTGTGGTATAGGTAATCATAGCCACAGAGCCGTTGTCGAGGGTAGGATAAGTAGCTGCAAGGTATGCGGGGATATAAGCCGCAGCCTCGTCAGCAGAGCCGAAATACTTGTTCTTGCCGATAGCAGAGAGGGCTGCAACAGCATCCTCACCAGCCTGCTCGGCGATAGAAGCGTTGGTAGAGTTCTTTGAGATGGTAGAGTAATCACCATCTGTAAGAGTGTATTCCACGGTCTGAACATCAGTCACCTCGGTCTCCTGCTCATAGCCGTCAATCATATGCTCGTTGAAGTGACCAGTCTCACAACCCCAGCCGAAGATGGCGAGGGCAACAAGCGACAATATCTGTGTTAAAAATCTCTTATTCATATCTGTCCGAAGTGTTTAGAAGCGAAGTTTTAATCTAACTGTATAGGTGCGGCCGAATGAGTACATTACAGCGTAGCAATCCTCCCAACCCTTGGCATCGGTTGCACACCGTGCATCCATAATGTGCTGGTAGTTGAACACATTGTTCACATTACCATAGAGGGTAGCATTAACGTTACCAATCTTGAATGAGTAGCTTGCAGAGAGGTCGAACTGGTGACCCATAGGGATACGCCAGGGATCATTAACCGTAGCAGCAGAGTTAACGATAGCTGTTGAGCCAAGGAAGAAATCAGCATAGTTGCGTGCGTAGAGGTTCCAGTCGGCACTTACACGCAAGCCCTTCAAAGGATAGAAATCGGCACCGATAGCAGCAGTTGTCTGTGCAGAACCTGCTACGTGGATACCCTTCTGATGAAGCTCGATCCAAGCGTGGTCCTCAGCCATAATACCAGATGCAACAGTACCGTCCAGCTTTGAAGTCATAGGCTGGCCCTGTGAGTCGTAGTAGTAACCCTTGGCGTTGCTGTTCCAGATCCAGTCGCCGATAGATACCATACCGGTAAGATTTACCCAGCGTGCGGGGCGATAACGAAGGTCGAGCTCGATACCCATGTGGCGAGCATCAATACCTGTAAGGTTTACACGAGCATAGTCGCCGTTTGCCATAAGCTTTGAACGAACATCAGCCTTATCCATCCACAAAGTGTAGTAAGCATTGAGGTTCAAAGAGAGCTTCTCGCCACGCAAACCGTAACCAGCCTCAACAGAGAATACCTTCTCATTAACAGCATCGGGGTTGGTCATATGGCTTGTTGTTGACTGTAGGAATGCACCACCAGAGAAGAAGGGAGCACGAGAGATGTAACCTACGTTAAGGAAAACGTTAGACTTCTTTGTGAAGTTCCAGTTAACACCACCCTTTGCAGTGAAGCCGAGGAAGTTGATTGTCTCCGACTTCTGATGTGCCTCATCGTAGTAGAAGCGGTCAACACGCCAGTAACCGGTATTTGACAATGAACCTGATACGAAGGCATTGAACTTCTTCTTTGTCCACTCCAACTGTGCAAACACGCCCTCCTGATGAACGTGACCGTCATAGTCGCGGTAAACGATATCGCCTACGCCCAGCTTCTCATACTGCCAGTTAGGATCAGCAGCTGCCGCGTTGTTGATAGCCTTTACGTTCTTACGGTCGCCATCGTCGATGAAGTAGTCACCACCATAGAGGTCGATAATCTCGTTGGTATGACCACCGATATAGTAACGAACATCGACACCGGCAGAGAGCTCCAATGAAGGAGTAAGCTCGTTGGTGTAGGTTGAGAGCAAACCATACCACATGTGGTTGTTCTTACTCTTTGACATTACCATATTAGAACCTGTTGTGCTGGCAGCATTCATATCCTGAATTGCACCGTAGTCGAATGTACCATCGGGCTTACGGAAATCATAGCGTAAAACACCATTGTTCGAGCCGTTCCACATAGAACGGTAAGCCGATGTACGACCCTGACCAGAGAAACCATAACCACGACCGATTGACATATAAAGTGCAGTAGAGAGAGCTGACTTATAGTTAATCTGCCACTGGTGGTTCAATGAAATCTGTGGCTTGTGATAACCGTTCTCCATAGATGTACGCTCCTTGCCATTGTTGTCGAAACCGTAAACGGCATTGTAGCGATACTTGTCGTCCTCGCCCATCCACTTGGCAACCTTGTCCCACTCCTTGATAGAGAGACCTGCGTAAAGAGGCTTACGCTGATTGTGCTTCTGTGGTGAACCGAACGCTGTCAATGAGAGCTGATGACGGTCGTTGATACGCTTTGATACGTTTACAAACCAGTTGTAACCCTCATAGCCTGCACCCTGAATGTAACCATCACCCCAACGCTTTGCAAAGAGGACACTCATTGCCCAGCCACTCTTTGTAAGACCTGTTGAAAGGCTCATTGAGATAGTATTGGCACCGTCATTACCGATACCATAAGAGAAGGTACCACCCTTCTTGGCGTCGATTGAGTTGGTTACGATGTTGATAGTACCACCGACAGAGGGAGCTGATACCTTCGATGCACCCATACCACGCTGTGTCTGCATAGAACGGGTAACGTCAGAAAGACCTGCCCAGTTTGACCAATAAACGCCACCCCACTCCATATCGTTCACGGGGACACCATTGATCATTACGGCAACGTTGGCTGACTGAAAACCACGCATATTGATTTTAGAGTCACCATAACCACCACCATCCTTGGTTACATATACACCAGGAGTTGATTTCAACACCTCGGGGAACTCCTGTCCACCGAGCTTGAACTCGATATCCTGTGCAGATACAACAGAGACAGCTACCGGAGTCTTTCGCTGTACGGCAACTGACTGCGTTACCACAATATCCTCCATTGTGATAGCATCGGGCTCCATACGGATAACGCCCAAGTTCTGGCGTGCACCCTGCTTCACGTCGAAAGATACTGTCTTGTAATTCAGGAAGCTAACCTCAATCTTACTGCCCTCCTTAACTGTAAGGCGGAAAGTACCATTCAAGTCAGAGCTTGTTCCCTGTGTCGTTCCGGCAACAATCACTGTAGCACCAATCAGCGGCTGATCGGCCTCATCCAGAACTGTACCCGTAACGACAGTCTGTGCTGAAGCAGAGAAGCCCAGCATCAGACCAATCATCAGAAGTAAAAGTTTCTTCATAAATGTTTGATTTAGTGAATAAAATAAAAAAATTGTTGTATGTGTAATTTCCTTTTTTGCTACACTCTCGCCTCAATAGCGTATTAATTCCATAAGGCAACACAAAGATAAATGCAATCTCGCAAACAGACAAAGCTTTTATTTAGTAAATATAAAATATTATCAACATTTTTTTGAACACGAAAATCGCCTTTTCAATGCAGTAAAACAGCCTTTTTACACAATTTTCATCAACCGCAACGTCGAGTTATCAACATTTTTGGACAATCTTCGGCAAAACACCCACAACAAAACACAGCGAAGCGTTTTGCCGAAAAACAGACGCAAAACAAGCCTGCAATATGATTGATTTTCATTGGAAATGTCAATTATATTTTCTACATTTGTTCGCAGGGAAAACCCCGATAAACGGACTAATCAATACTTATATTAATAATGAATATGGAACTGCAAATCATCATAGTCGCCGGCATAGGTCTTATAGTGGCCATAGCGGCATTCATAATAGGTCGCAAAAGCGGCAACAAGCAGGAGATTAACATCTTGCAAATGCAAAACAACGAGCTCAAGCACTCCTTAACGGAGAGAGAGGAGAGAATTGCCACCCTGTCGCAGAGCATCACCTCTCTGACTTCGGAACGCGACGTGCAGCACGCCACAGCCAAGGCCCTGCAAGAGCAACTGCACGAGGCCAGAGAAGAGACAAAGGCCGAGCAGGAGAAGCAGGCCACATTCTACGAGAAGCAACTGCAACAGCAGAAGGAGCACGCTGCCTCATTGGTAGAACAGTTCAAGGATATGTCCAAAAAGCAGTCCGACGACCAATTGGCACTAATCAAGGAGCAGATTCAGACCACATCGGAGAAGGTCTTGAAGGCTCGTCAGGAGGAGCTGGGCGAGAGGAACATCGAACAGGTGCAGAAGATTGTCGATCCACTGAATTTGAGTCTGAAAATGATGCGTGACGCACTTGACAGCTCAAAGAGAGAGCATCAGGAGACCATCACACGCCTTGATGCGACAATTCAGGCCAATATGAAGAACAGCCAAGACCTCGGACAGACAGCCGAACGCCTTACGCGAGCCCTAACGGGCGAGGTGAAGGTACAGGGTAACTTCGGCGAGTTGAAACTACGCCAACTGCTTGAAGACCTTGGGCTTAAAGAGGGTGAACAATACACCACGCAGGCGACCCTCCGGGACCGCTTCGGCAAGCGAATAAAGGATGACGAGGAGAGGTCTTTGATTCCCGACTTCATACTCCATTTCCCGAATAATCGCGATGTCATCATAGACTCAAAGGTCAATCTTACCGCCTATGAACGCTACATCAGCGAGGAGAATCAGGAGGAGAAATCACTCCACTGCCGCGAGCATATCGCCGCCGTAAGACGACAGGTGGACAGCCTCGCACGCAAGGATTACAGCCGTTATTTAAGCACCGACTTCACGAAATTGAACTTCGTGATTATGTATATGCACAACGAGGGTGCGATGAATCTGGCCCTTCTGAACGACAACGCGTTATGGCGATACGCCTACGACAAGGGTGTGCTTATCATGGGTCCGCAGACTATGTATATGAACCTGCGAGTACTGGAACTTATGTGGACACAGAGTCGCCAACTCACTAATCAGCAGATGATTATGGAGGCTGCCGAGGAGATTGTCGGTCGTATGCAGATTTTCGCAAAACGCTTCAAGGAGGTGGATGAGAGCCTGCGAAAGACAACAAACTGCTTTGAGGAGATTAAGAAATCAACCGCCGACGGAGGTCAGAGTGTGATAACCTCGGCACGAAAGCTCATCAAGGCGGGCGTCAAGGAGGACAAAAAGAAGGTAAGCTTATCATCGGTCTTCGTGCAGGAGGAGACGCAGCCGATGATTGGCGACATTGATGAGGAGAGCACCTCGTCGCAGCAGATTTCGCAGCTTCCCGACAACGAAGAGGAGGCCTTGAAGCAGCTGTTCAAGAAGTAGCCACAGCGACGCTGACACTACAAAAAGAGCCTTTCACAGATGCGTGAAAGGCTTTTTCTTTGTGGACCCAGAGGGGCATGATCCCACGACCTTCGGATTATGAGTCCGCTGCTCTAACCAACTGAGCTATGGGTCCAACATAGTCTCTTTTGAGAGTTCTGCGGTGCAAAGATATAATAAAAATATGATAATGTGAAAACTTTTCTATAAAAAAACCAATATCGCTATATCCAGCACGAAACTACACAAACCAACAACCGTAATAGCAACAATTTTCACGCCCTGCAATATATATTTTGTCCGCAAACTATACAATTTGATTCTCGCACTCCAAGCCGCAGTTTAATCTCGCAAAACGGTAGCAACTTACAAACTGTTATTTTAATTTTTTAATAATATCAAGCAGCTTTTTTGCATTTTCAATGATAAAAATCGCTATTTAGTGATGAAAATGGTTGAAAATCGAACAAAAACAGGGATTTTATGTCAAAACAGACACTATGCATATCAAAACAGTAATTACAACCTAAAACCCACCATTTACAAAATCGCACCCAGAGAGGGCTGTGAGGCCCGTTAATACGCATAAATACCTATTGACAAAACTGACAATTCGGTGCATATTTTTCGGTTAAATATACCGTTTATGCACATATCTACAACGCTAATTGTTAGCGTGATAACAAGATTTTTCCATTTTACAGAAATCGTTATCATTTGAATAATATAAAAAATCATTTTGTATAGTAAAAACTATTTGGATTATTAAAAATAACCAGTCAAAAAACTGTAATTTTGCCTCGGATTTCCACCTCGCAAATTCAACTAATAAATGCAACGGAATTATCGGTTTGAGATAACTTCAGTAAGCAGAGAGGAAAATTTCCTCCCTTGCTCTACTGAATGGGATAAAAGTGCTTACTTTACTCCGTCAAACCT
>SUZG01000027.1 GCA_015060015.1 Rikenellaceae bacterium
TTCCTGGGTTGAGAACAAGTTGAACAACAGACCCAGAAAGAGGCTTGGTTATCTCACACCAAATGAGAAATTTAATTCAATATTAACAAATTAGAATTCGATTGCATTTGCAAGTTGAATTCGCCGAACGAAATAACAACGAAAAAATATATGGCTAAATATGATATGTGCGAGGCTATGTGTGCCTTGCCCGAAGGTGTGGTGACGATGCGTCGCTGTAGTCTGGTGACTCCTCTGGTAATATTTTTTGTCGGCGTGCTTCTCTTCGTATGCAATGGTTTTTTGGAGGGAGGCTCCGATATGAACAACCTTAAATCGGCCATTGTGCTGTTTGGTGCAGTCTTTGTGCTTTTGGGGGGTGCGATGTGCGTTATCCGTCTTGGTGGCGGTGGAAAGGCCCCTTGGTGCGAGAAAGAGTCGTGCTTTTTGAAAAAAGAGGAGTTAAAGTTCAGTAAAGAGGATAAAATGAATGTCGTTAATTTGGTAGAGAGCCAAGATTTTACTAACTTGCGACAGTTAAAACAAGCAAATGTTTCGGCTGTGATGGTTGTCATCTGGAAAACCCCTTCGGGTGGTTTTGAGGCGGCACAGGTGTTCGAATATGCAGAACTCGAATTGCAGCCCGTCAGCAAACTCTCGGTGAAGGCATAAAATCCTTTCCGAACGGTTCGCAGGTGTCGTATTTGCTTATGACACCTGCTTTTTTTTATAATGTAGCAGATATATATGGAGAAGTTATTGTTGGTAGGTGCCTTACTGCTCTTTGTGGCGGTTATGGCGGGTAAGGTAGCATATCGTTTTGGAGCCCCTGCATTGTTGCTCTTTATGGGTGTGGGAATGATTTTCGGCTGGGAGTTCATCAGCTTCCAGTCGTTTGAAATCACGCAGGTTATAGGTATGCTTGCCCTGTGTGTTATCCTCTTTTCGGGCGGTATGGATACCAAATTCTCCGATATACGCCCTGTGCTTGCTCCGGGTGTCGTTCTGGCGACCTTCGGTGTCGTGCTGACAGCACTGCTCGTGGGCCTTTTTATGTGGCTCTTTTCGGGCTGGGTGGGCCTCACGATGTCGTTGCCGGTGGCTCTGCTGCTGGCCTCAACAATGGCCTCAACCGACTCTGCTTCGGTCTTCTCTATCCTGCGTACAAAGAAGCAGGGTCTGCGTCAGAATCTGCGTCCTATGCTGGAGCTGGAGAGTGGTAGTAACGACCCAATGGCTTATATGCTGACGATAGTTATGCTGGCGGTGGTTATGCATCCGCAGGATATAAGCGTCGGCGAGAGCATACTGCGTTTTATTGTGCAGATGGTTGTCGGTGCCGGCTTCGGTTATGGCATAGGCCGTCTGGCCGTCTGGGCGATAAACAACATCAATATCAAGAATAACGCCTCGCTGTATATCGTTCTGTTGCTGGCCTTTATCTTCTTCTCGTTCTCTTTTACTTCGTTGGCGTGGGGTAACGGCTATCTGGCGGTATATATCACAGGTCTTGTTGTCGGAAATCACAAGATTACACATCGTTCCAATCTCGCAACCTTCTTCGATGGTTTTACCTGGCTGGCACAGATTGTATTGTTCCTCACAATCGGTCTTCTGGTCGATATTCACGACCTGCTACGCCCTGAGGTGCTTATACTTGGCTGTGCTGTCGGAACGTTCCTGATGCTGGTAGCCCGACCGGTAGCTGTGTTTGCCTCTCTTGCTCCGTTCCGTCAATTTACGACGAAGGCCAGAGTCTATATCTCGTGGGTGGGTCTGCGTGGTGCTGTGCCTATCATCTTCGCTACATATCCCATCATCGAGGGCGTTGAGGGTGGAAATCTTATCTTCAATGTGGTCTTTCTCGTGACGCTTATCTCGCTGGCGGTGCAGGGTACGACGGTCAGCGGTATGGCCAACTGGCTGGGTCTGGCATACGAGGAGAAGGAACGCCTGTTCAAGGTGGGTGTGCCCGACGATATCAAGAGTAACTTCTCGGAGATTGAGGTTACTGAGGATTTGATGGATCACGGCAGTACGCTGCGTGATATTGATGTTCCCGATAACACGCTTGTTGTGATGATTTCGCGTCATGGCGAGTACTTTGTGCCGCGTGGCAATACCGAGATTGCGGTGGGTGACCGTCTGCTGGTTGTCAGCGACCGTAGCGAGGAGGAGTTGCAGCAGATGTACGATTCACTGGGTATAAAAGAGGTGATGAAGTTATAGAGATAGCAGGATGTATCACTCTTTTACAGAATCGATTAAGCATATCGACCTTCCAAAAAGGTTTACATGGCCGTTTTTCTATTCGCCACATCCCTTGTGCTGTGCTGCTGCGGCCGAAGTTCAGCGTTATATCGGGTCGCGTAGCGATTGGGCGGAGGAGCTTTCACAGGGCAAGATGTTTGGTGTGCTTGTGGTCAGAAACAAGGCTGGCGAGGTTGGTTTTCTTGCCGCTTTTTCGGGTAATCTTGCAGGTAAAAACATCCACGAATATTTCGTTCCGCCCGTCTATGATATGTTGCAGCCCGATGACTTCTTTCGTCGCGAGGAGGCGGAGATTTCTGAAATAAATCGTCGCATAAGGGAGTTGGAGCTATCGCCGGAGTATGTTGCCCAAGAGCAGGCTCTGCAAGGCCGTTTAAGAGAGGCCGAGACACAGTATTCGGAGATGCCGCAGATGAAGGCCGAAAAGGAGCATTTGCAAGCCATCAAGGCGGAGAGTGATGTGGCGTGGTGGCAGCATCAGATATCATCACTTAACAGCCGTATGCAGCGACTGAAAACCCTCTACGACAAGGAGAGAAGGGCGGTAGCGGAGGAACTGAAATTGTTGCGTTCGGAGATTGAGCCGTTACAGGAGGAGAGGGCAACTCGTTCTGCTGCATTGCAACGGGAGATTTTCCTGCGATTCAATATGCGTAATGCTCGGGGCGAGGAGAGAAATCTGTGCGATATATTCGCCTCAACACCTCAAAAAGAGCCACCCGCAGGGGCAGGGGAGTGTGCTGCACCCAAACTGCTGCAATATGCCTATCTGAATGGCCTGCATCCGTTGTGTATGGCGGAGTTCTGGTGGGGCGAGTCGCCTCGCGGTGAGGTGCGGCATCACGGCAACTTCTACCCCTCGTGCAACAGCAAATGCAAGCCTATACTGCTCTTTATGATGCAGGGTTTGGAGGTGGATGACAACCCGTTGGAGTCTATCGTGCCGGCCGAGCCTGCGATTTTGTTGGAGGACGACACGTTGGTCGTTATTGACAAGCCCGAAGGTATGCTCTCGGTGGAGGGTAAGTCGGGCGTTCTCTCGGCTGAGAGATGGGCAAAGAGCCGTTATGCCGAGGCAATGATGGTACATCGTCTGGATCAATCGACATCGGGAATATTGCTCATAGCAAAGGATAAAACGGCTCATAAAGCGTTGCAGGAGCAGTTTATCAAGCACACAATCAAAAAGGAGTATATGGCTCTGCTCGAAGGCGTTGTGGCGGAGGATAGTGGCCGAATAGCGTTGCCGCTGAAACTCGATTATGAAAATCGTCCCCGACAGATGGTTGCGGCGGATGGTCGCAGTGCCGTTACGGAGTACGAGGTCGTGGAGAGAAGTGCAGGCCACACGCTTGTACGGTTTCGTCCGCTGACGGGCCGCACGCATCAGTTGAGGGTACATTCGGCACATCACAAGGGGCTTGGTACGCCGATTGTGGGCGATGATATCTATGGCCGAGGTGGCGAGAGGTTGCATCTGCACGCCTCGCGTTTGGAGTTCAGTCATCCCGTAGGTGGCGATAGGGTGGTTGTGGAGTCGGCTCCGAAGTGGTAAAAACGGCTTGAAAACGGAGTTTTTTGCAATATTTATTTATAAATATTTGGAATGTAATATTTTTTCACTACTTTTGCAGTGTGAAAATGACGCGATGAGATGAAGGGGACGATTTGAGTCCCCTTCTTTCGTAGATATAATTTTTTCTATTGAGGCCGAAGAGCCAAGTATTAAGGAGAGAAAAGTAACAGAGATATTATGATAGATTGCACGAAGATTTTGGAGATTGCCGACCGCGAGCTGGCCGGTACCGACCTCTTTACGGTGAGTTGCAAATGCTCGCCTATGAACGAGGTGGAGCTGCTGATTGACAGCGACACATCGGTAACTATTGAGAAATGTGTTGAGTTGAGCCGTAAGATTGAGGCGGAGTTTGACCGCGACGTGGAGGACTTCTCCCTGACGGTAGCCTCGGCAGGCATCGGCTCGGAGTTGAAGTGCGTGCGTCAGTATCGTAAGCTTGTGGGCTCGTCGGTGGAGGTGCTTCTGCTCAGTGGAATCAAAATTTTGGCAAAGCTCGACTCTGTGGATGACGAGGGTATCACAGTATCGTACGAGGAGAAGCAGACCGTTGAGGGCAAGAAACGTAAGGTGCTGGTGAATGTTGTACGCACCTATCGTTTTGACGAGATAAAATACACGAAGGAGTATCTGGACTTCAAGTAACCAGAAGAGGGAGCATCCGGATTCCAAGTAACCAGAAGAGGGAGCTTCTGAACTTCAAGTAACTAAAAGAGGGAGCATCCGGATTCCAAGTAGCAATAAGGGAAAAGAGAACAAAAAACAAAAAAAATATAAAAATAGACACAAAATGGAAAATTTGAATCTTATCAGCAATTTTGCAGAGTTCAAAGAGCTGAAAAACATTGACAAGGCTACGATGATTGGCGTTTTGGAGGATGTATTTCGTCACGCATTGCAGAAGCAGTTTGAGAGTGACGAGAACTTCGATGTCATCATCAACCCCGAGAAGGGCGACCTCGAAATCTGGCGTAACCGCGAGGTGGTAGAGGATGGTGCCGTTGAGAACCCCAATACTCAAATCTCGGTGTCGGAGGTTAAGGCTATCGACGATACGTATGAGGTGGGTGACGAGTATGCCGACCAGATTAAGATGAATCAGTTTGGCCGTCGTGCCGTGTTGTCGTTGCGTCAGAACCTTGCTTCACGTCTCTTGGACTTGGAGAAGGCCAACATCTACGAGAAGTACTCGCAGAAGGTGGGCGAGATTATCACCGGTGAGATTTATCAGGTATGGAAGCGTGAGGTGCTTATCCTCGACGACGAGGACAACGAGCTGGTATTGCCCAAGAGTGAGCAGATTCCCAACGACTTCTACCGCAAGGGTGACACTATCAAGGCTATCATCAAGTCGGTCGAGATGGTAAACAACCAGCCTCGTATCATCCTTTCGCGTACGGCAAGTCAGTTCCTGGAACGCCTGTTCGAGCAGGAGGTACCGGAGATTTACGATGGCCTTATCACAATCAAGAAGATTGTACGCATCCCCGGCGAACGTGCCAAGGTTGCCGTAGAGTCTTACGACGAGAGAATCGACCCCGTAGGTGCTTGTGTGGGCGTGAAGGGTTCGCGTATCTACTCTATCGTGAAGGAGTTGCGTAACGAGAATATCGATGTTGTGAACTACACAACCAATACCAAGCTCTTGATTCAGCGTTCATTGAACCCTGCAAAGATATCTACAATCACATTGGACGAGGAGCGTAAGACAGCCTCTGTATATTTGAAGCCCGACCAGGTGTCGCTGGCTATCGGTAAGGGTGGTCTTAACATCAAGCTCTCGAAGATGCTCACCGACTACGATATCGACGTATATCGCGAGATTGAGGAGGAGGATGTTGCTCTTGCAGAGTTCTCTGACGAGATTGAGTCTTGGATTATCGACGCCTTGAAGGCTGCGGGCTGCGACACAGCGAAGAGTGTGTTGGAGTTGCCCGTTGAGGAGATTGCTTCGCGTGCCGACCTGGAGTTGGAGCAGGCAGAGAAGGTTGTCGAGATTTTGAAGGCCGAGTTCGAGGAGGAAGAGTAGTGTTTAACCGATAAGTTGTAGATGTGCGTATGACAAATAACAGAAAGATAAGACTTATTCAGGTGGCCAAGGAGTTTAAGGTGGGTTTGAATACCATCACCGACTTCTTGCTTAAAAAGGGTATAAATGCCGATATGGCTCCTAATGCTCTCGTTGCTCCCGATGTGTATGCGGTGCTGGAGAAGGAGTTTGGCTCAAATAAATCAATTACGGGTAACGAACGCGATAACATCCGCGAGAAGATTCAGGGTAACCGTCAGTCTGTAACCATCGACGCAGGCAAGAAGGCCGCACAGGAGGAGCAGGAGGTTATCATCAAGAGCAATGTTATCAGCGTGAAGGATGAGGTTCAGCAGCCCAAGATTTTGGGTAGGATAGACCTTGACGGTAAGAAGCCTGCACCCAAGGTGGAGGAGAAGCCGAAAGTGGAGGAGAAACCTCAACCTCAACCACAGCCCAAGGCCGAGGAGAAGCCTCGCGTAGAGGAGAAGCCTGCGGAGCCGGAGGTTAAGGAGGAGCCGAAGAAGGATGGCGTATTCCGTCCTGCTCACACTTCGCTGGCAGGTCCGCAGATTCTCGGCACGATGGATGTGTCGGGTATGGTTCCGGGTGGCAAGCATAAGCGTAAGCGTCTGGACAAGGAGAAGGTGGATGTCAATAAGCAGGGCAAGGGTGGTCAGAATGGCCAGAAACAGCAGGAGAATGGCAAGAAGAACAAACCCCAGCAGCAGAACAACCAGCAGCAGAACAATCAACCCAAGCCGGGCGAGGGTCGTCGCAACAAGAAGAAGGACAAGCACCAGCCAAAGCCTGTTGTGCGTCCCGAGGTAAGCGATGAGGAGGTATCAAAGCAGATTAAGGATACTCTGGCTCGCCTTACAGCCAAGGGTGCGAAGAATAAGGGTGCGAAGTACCGTAAGGAGAAGCGTGAGGAGATTCGCGAGAAGATGCTCTCGGAGGAGATTCAGCGCGAGGAGATGGAACGTTCAGTATTGAAGGTAACGGAGTTCGTTACCGTCAGCGAGCTCGCTACGATGATGAACGTGTCGCCTATGGAGGTCATCTCGGCTTGTATGAACTTGGGCCTTATGGTATCTATCAACCAGCGTCTGGATGCCGAGGCTCTGGTCGTTGTGGCCGAGGAGTTCGGTTTCAAGACGGAGTTTGTGTCGGCCGATATTCAGGAGGCTATCGAGGTGGAGGTAGATAGCGAGGAGGATTTGGTTCCGCGTCCGCCTATCGTGACGGTTATGGGTCACGTCGATCACGGTAAGACTTCGCTTCTGGATAATATCCGTAAGACCAACGTCATCGAGGGCGAGGCCGGAGGTATCACCCAGCACATCGGTGCTTACTCGGTGAACTACAACGGTCAGAAGGTTACCTTCCTCGATACTCCGGGTCACGAGGCCTTTACAGCGATGCGTGCACGTGGTGCGAAGATTACCGACGTGGCGATTATCATCGTGTCGGCTGATGACCACGTGATGCCACAGACTGTTGAGGCTATCAACCACGCACAGGCGGCGGGTGTGCCCATGGTCTTTGCGATTAACAAGATTGATAAGCCTGCGGCGAACCCCGACCATATCAAGGAGCAGCTGGCACAGATGAACTATCTGGTCGAGGACTGGGGCGGTAAGTATCAGAGTCAGGATATCTCGGCGAAGAAGGGTATCAACCTCGACAAGCTGTTGGAGAAGGTGCTTTTGGAGGCCGAGTTGCTCGACTTGAAGGCTAACCCGAACAAGAAGGCACAGGGTAGTGTGATTGAATCTACGCTGGATAAGGGTCGTGGTTATGTCGCTACGATTATGGTGCAGAGTGGTACACTGCGTGTGGGCGATGTGCTTCTGTCAGGTACATACACAGGCCGTGTGAAGGCTATGTTCGATGAGAATGGTAAGAAGGTAGTGGAGGCAGGCCCTTCAACTCCCGTACAGGTGCTGGGTCTGAATGGAGCACCACAGGCGGGTGATAGCTTCAATGTGATGGATGATGACCGTTCGGCACGCGAGATTGCCAACAAGCGTGAGCAGTTGCAGCGTATGCAGGGCATTATGACGCAGAAGCATATCACGCTGGACGAGATTGGTCGCCGTATCGCTATCGGCTCGTTCAAGGAGCTTAACATCATCGTCAAGGGTGATGTGGACGGCTCGGTGGAGGCTATGTCGGGCTCACTCATCAAGCTCTCGAAGGAGAGCGTACAGGTGAATGTTATCCACGCTGCCGTGGGTCAGATTTCGGAGTCGGATGTATTGCTGGCAACAGCCTCTAACGCCATTATCGTCGGCTTCCAGGTGCGTCCTTCGGCTGCGGCACGCAAGACCGCCGAGAAGGAGGAGATTGAGATTCGCTTGTACTCTATCATCTATGATGCCGTGAACGATATCAAGGATGCTATCGAGGGTATGTTGGAGCCTGTGATGAAGGAGGTTATCTGCTGCTCTATCGAGGTTATGGAGACCTTCAAAATCTCGAAGGTGGGTACCATTGCCGGAGGTATCGTGCGTGAGGGTAAGTTGCAACGCAACACTCCTATCCGCGTGATTCGTGACGGTATCGTTATCCACACCGGCAAGCTCGGCTCACTCAAACGATTCAAGGACGATGTGAAGGAGGTATTGACAGGTCAGGACTGTGGTCTTAACATCGAGTCATACAACGACATCAAGGTCGGCGATATCATCGAGGGCTACGAGCAGGTAGAGGTTAAGCGTAAGTAACAGCCGTAACGGCTGTTTCCTATCGGGTAGCATCTCCTAATGTTGGGCAATTTTAAGATAGGCGAGGCGAAGAGGGGTAATGAAAGATTAAGAATATAATAAATACTAATTAAATAACAACCTACAAACTTAAAGTAGAAATGGCACAAATTAAATTCACAACGGCAGAAGAGGCCGTTAAGGTTATCAAGTCGGGTGACCACGTTCACCTCAGCTCTGTGGCATCAGCTCCCCAGTGCTTGATTAAGGCTATGTGCGAGAGAGGTCGTGCAGGCGAATTGAAGGATGTTCATATCCACCACCTCCACACCGAGGGTCCCGCTCCCTATTCAGAGCCGGAGTTCGAGGGTGTATTCCAGTTGGACTCATTCTTCGTGGGTGGCAATGTTCGTAAGACCACACAGGCCGGTTTCGCTGACTATATTCCTATCTTCCTCAGCGAGACCCAGAAGTTGTATCGTTCGGGTGCAGTGCCCTGTAATGTTGCGATGATTCAGGTATCTACTCCCGACCAGCACGGCTACGTGTCGTTGGGTACTTCGGTAGATGCTACTCTGGCGGCTGTTGAGTGTGCTGACCACGTTATCGCTGTTGTGAACAAGTATGTTCCCCGTGCATTCGGTGACGCGATGATTCACTCTTCGAAGATTGACCTCTTCGTGGCTGACGACCAGCCCTTGGAGGAGGCTCACTTCACAACTCCTAACGAGGTTGAGGTCGCTATCGGTAAGCACTGTGCTGCTCTTATCGAGGACGGTGCTACCTTGCAGATGGGTATCGGTGCTATCCCTAACGCTGTATTGGCACAGCTGGGTGGCCACAAGAACTTGGGTATCCATACCGAGATGTTCGCTGACGGCGTGCTTCCGCTGGTTGAGGCAGGCGTCATCAATGGCGAGGCGAAGAATATCGACAAGGGTAAGATGGTATCTACCTTCCTGATGGGTTCGCAGAAGGTTTACGACTTTATCCACGACAACCCGGGCGTTATGATGATGGACGTGGGCTACACCAACGACCCATTTATCATCGCCAAGAACGACCGCGTAACGGCTATCAACTCGGCTTTGCAGGTGGACCTCACAGGTCAGGTATGTGCCGACTCTCTCGGCCGTAAGTTCTACTCTGGCGTGGGTGGTCAGATTGACTTCATCTATGGTGCATCACTCTCAAAGGGCGGTAAGGCTATTATCGCTATGCCCTCAATCACAAACAAGGGTATATCGAAGATTTCTGACGTTTTGACCGAGGGTGCAGGTGTTGTTACAACGCGTAACCATATCCACTGGTTCGTGACCGAGAACGGTGCTGTTGATTTGTATGGTAAGAGCTTGCAGGAACGTGCTCGCCTTATCATCTCGGTTGCTCACCCCTCTGCACAGGAGGCTTTGGACGAGGCAGCATTCAACCGCTACGGTAGCCACCACCACTATATTAAAAGCTATATGAAGAAATAACGATTTCTTCATATAATCACAAAGGCTTCCTGCGGGAAGCCTTTGTTGCTTTTAATATAGTGGTGGTGACTGAAGCACCACCTTTTCATATTTACATTCCCTCCCCAACCCCTCCCTTTGCCAAAGGGAGGGGCTTGGTCGCTGTGCTCCATTTTAAGGGATATATGGGTAAGTAATTCGTTATTACAGCTTCTTATATGCAAGGCTTTCTCTTCGGGGAAGGCCTTCTTTTTTACCCTTAATATAGTGGCGGTGCCACAAATATTTACATTCCCTCCCCAACCCCTCCCTTTAATCCGCCGTTGGCGGCTTTTCCTCCTACTTGCGAGGCATAGTCTACAAGCAGCCTCTGCTCTCGCTTCGGGCGTCGGTTGGCAAAGGGAGGGGCTTGGTCGCTGTGCTCCATCGCTTCGGGCGTCGGTTGGAAAAGGGCGGGACTTCGGTCGCGAAGCTCCGATTTAGGCAAAGAAAATATCTAATTAATGGAAAGCAATTGCTCGGTTCTGTTGTTTCAAACGAGGGTTTTGCATATATATTAAAGGTATATGCAAGATTCTCGTTTTGTTTTTGATTTTTTTTGTGTAAATTTTATGTGTATTTAATGTAGTCGAAATATTCTATATTGTCGGGATAATATTCAGATATGAGTTATAATAGCAACTTGTGATTTTACGTCCATTAATTGCTTGATTAGTAGCGTGCTGTGTTTGTGTGTTGCTTTATGTAGTTTTTAATTATAAGTAAGAATTGTTCTTTATAGGATAATTGTTCTATGCATACGGCTTATTAATATTTTGATATCAATACTTTTATAGATAACTTAAAAAATGATAGATATGTTTTGTTTTATAAAAAATATAGTCTATCTTTGCTATGCTTAGCTAGCCCATATGGTGGGTTGGGTGAGTGGACATATTGACAAGACGTTTACTTGACGTTTATCTTCTTCGTTCGAACTTCGCAACTTTGAATCTACTGGGAGATACGGCAATGATAGCGTCCATGGGTGATGTTTATTCAAACATTACGCATATTGCGTGGTGTTCTGTTTATTCATTTCGGCGTGGGCTAGCTGCATTGCTTATCCTAGTAGAGGGCAATGCGAAGGCCAGAACGAGGGATGGGCAAAAGAAACAGTTCCCCACGTCTTCTATTTTTATTTCAGAGGTTTTTATGCTAGTGGGTGAGTGTTGTGATAATTGAATATTGCAACATAATAGTGAGTATTTTCTTGCCTTTTATGTTTAATAGGTGGCGAATTCAACTTGCAAATGCAATCGAATTCTAATTTGTTAATATTGAATTAAATTTCTCATTTGGTGTGAGATAACCAAGCCTCTTTCTGGGTCTGTTGTTCAACTTGTTCTCAACCCAGGAA
>SUZG01000028.1 GCA_015060015.1 Rikenellaceae bacterium
GTATTACTTACGGAGGCAATTGGCTGACTTGGTTCTTGGGATATGACCCTGCAGATGCTATCAGGAAGATAAAGTGTCCTGTTATGGCGTTGAACGGAACATTGGACTTACAGGTGTTGAGTAAAGATAATCTGCCGGTCATAAAGGAGAATCTGCCTAAGAACAAGAAGAGTTTGATAAAGGAGTATGACGGTTTGAATCATCTGTTTCAGCACTGCACTCCGGCAAATGCTCTAAATTATGGGGCGATTGAAGAGACAATATCAGAAGATGTACTCACCGATATGATAAACTGGATTAATTTGATAAAATGATTATTATGTCTTTATTGAGTTAAAAAATATTACAAGTGATTGACAGTCAATTCGCTAGGGCATCCAGAAAAATTACACAATAATTGGGGACTTTGGAATGATTTTCTATAGTAACCTATTGATTTTAGGATAGTTAAAAGATTTAACAGGTTAAAAAGTTTAACAGATTGGAATGGATAGCCAGAAGTTGTAAATGTGGGAAATTGGTATAATAAGAGCATATTAACAAAAAAATTATGAAGGAGAAATTGATTAATCCGTTTAAGTATTTGTCTTTGCGTAATGCTCTCTGCTGGGGTATTGCGGCATTGATTTTAGCGTCGGTGTTCTATTGGCTGAATGGTCTGCGTCCTACGTCGCTTACGCAGTTGGATTTTGGTGGCTCGCATCTCTGGATTGCTACGGCACGTCTGACCGCAGCGTGGGCGATTTATGCCTTGTTGATGTATGTTGTGGGAACTGTGGTGTCGAGCTCAAAGGTGCGTTTTGCTGATGTGGCGGCATTTTCGATGTTTGCCCGTATTCCGTTCTATGTTAGCGTGTTGATATTCGCTATTCCGAGCGTGAAGAGTGTCTTTGCTTTGGCTATGGACGGAAATGTCAATGCTATGATGCAGCATATGGGTTTGCTGACGGCGGTAGGCGTGGTGTCGCTGTTGGTGCTTGTGTGGTCGCTGTTTTGGGAGTATAAAGCCTTCGCCGAATCTACTAATGTGAAGAATGGCAAGGGTGTAGGCTGTTTTATATTGATCTATATTGTCGCTTATCTGCTGTCGGGTTATCTGCTGCGATTTATCGGATAATTGCGAGGTTTGGATATAATAAAAACGGAGGCATTTTCTTGTGCCTCCGTTTTTTTGTTGTGAGTAATATCTTATCGCTTGAAATAGATGTCGAGCAACTCCTTTGCGGCGATGAATGAACTCATCTTTGCGTCCAAGACCTTCGCCTCAACCTCCTCGATGCGTTCGGCAATCTCGGGATTCTGATAGAAACTGCTCTTTAAGGCCTCGTTTATGCTCTCGTACATCCAGTACTTATTCTGGCGGTTGCGGTTGGCCTCGTAATAGCCGTTGGCCTGAATGTGGTCGAGGTACTCCTCTACGCCTTTCCATACCTCCTCCAAGCCTGTCTGTGCGACAGAAGAGCAGGTGTAAACCTTTGGGCGCCACTGAGATTCGGGCATCGGGAAGAGGTGTAGTGCTCCCTGATACTGAACTTTGGCCAGCTCTGCCTTGTGGACGTTTTCGCCGTCAGCCTTTGTGATGACCATCATATCGGCCATCTCCATAATGCCACGCTTGATGCCCTGCAACTCGTCACCTGCACCCGAAATCTGCAACATAAGGAACATATCGACCATAGAGTGTACGGCGGTCTCCGACTGACCGACACCGACGGTCTCAATGAATATGACATCAAAACCCGCCGCTTCGCACAGCACGATAGTCTCACGAGTCTTGCGTGCTACGCCGCCCAACGAACCTGCCGAGGGCGAAGGGCGGATAAATATGTCGGGGTTTGAAGAGATGCTCTCCATGCGCGTTTTATCGCCCAAGATAGAGCCTCCGCTGCGTTCCGAGCTGGGGTCGATAGCCAAAACTGCCAACTTGTGACGCAATGATGCGACCATACCTCCGATTGCCTCGATGAAGGTCGATTTACCGGCTCCGGGAACGCCCGTAATGCCTATGCGTACCGACTTGCCGGCATAGGGCAGGCATCTCTCGATAATCTCCTGTGCCTGTGCGTAGTGTGTTGGGTTGTTACTCTCGATGAGAGTGATGGCTTGCGAGAGGATGGTGATATCCCCCTTCAAGATGCCTTCGACATACTGCTCGGTTGAGAGTGTGCGACGACGCTTGCGAACAAAATAGGGATTGACAATCGGCTGGTCCTCAACGCCCTCCGTTACTGCCAAGGCACTGTCGTGATGTGTGTCGATATACTCTTTTTCAAAGTGTTCAATCTTTGTAAAAGCCATTTTATTTCGATTTAGTTGTTAAAATATTCTTTATTATCTCTTTGTCCAATGTTATGCCATTTCCGCACCAGACGGCACGATTTTTATCGTCGCAGATGACGCAGAATGGAATAAAACTAACGCCAAATGCCCGAAAGGTAAGTCCCTCGTCGTCGAATGCCACACCCACATTGTCGCATAGATGCTCGGTCAGAACAACGCCGGCTTTGGCATACTCCTCCTTGGTGATAATCACGAGGTTGATGTTTGACGAGTAGTCATAAACCAACTAACTGTTTGACCTGTTCCAGACAACTGCGGCAGAGGTCACTCTCGGTGTGATGGAAGAGTATGCAGGAGAGTGGCTTGTCAACGGGTTTGGTGTCCATAAGCCACGCACGCACCTGCATCTCCGGCAATTTGTCTCCGATGATTACATTTTCAGCATTTGCCGTATATCTGCAACTCAATAAAAATATGAGTATGACGAGCAGTCTCTTCATCTGTGAATCTGTTTAGAGTGTGCTAAATTAGCAATTTTAGGGTAAAGAAACAAGAGTTTCGGAAAGTATTGTCAAAGTAGGCAGGAAAAGTGCCAAAAGCGGCAATTTTTCTGTTAAAATATGAGGTGTAATGCTTGATTGAATGTTTTATTATTCGTAACTTTGCAGAGTTTTGTGCATAGGGTATGGGGTAGTGCCGTAAATCTATGCCACGCGATGGTGCAGAGAAAAGATTTTTTGTAAAAGACCAAAATTTACACACATAAAATAATAACTTTTAACAATCAAAAAATTATGAAAGTTTCACACATTGAGCATCTTGGTATTGCTGTGAAGAGCCTTGACGAGGCGATTCCTTATTGGGAGAACGTATTGGGCCTTAAGTGTTATGCTATCGAGGAGGTGGCTGACCAGAAGGTAAGAACAGCTTTCTTTATGCTGGGCCAGACAAAGATTGAACTTTTGGAGCCTACTTCAGAGGATTCAACCATTGCAAAGTATATCGAGAACCGCGGTATCGGTATCCACCATATGGCACTTGCTTGCGAGAATATCGAGGAGCAGTTGGCTGATGCAGAGGAGAAGGGTATCCGTTTGATTGACAAGACTCCTCGTGCCGGTGCAGAGGGTATGACAATTGCATTCCTTCATCCAAAATCAACACAGGGTATCTTGACAGAGCTTTGTGAGAACAAGAACAAATAATATTAATACTACATAATAAGTTATGAGTGAAATTCAGAAAAAAGAGGTAGCCAAATTGATTGAGAATCGCGAGATCGCCCGTATGGGTGGTGGCGAGAAGGCTATCGAGAAGCAGCATGCAAAGGGTAAGTACACTGCTCGTGAACGTATCCATATGCTTTTGGACGAGGGTAGCTTCGAGGAGTTCGATATGTTCGTAACTCACCGTTGCTATGACTTCGGTATGGAGAAGAAGCATACTTTCGGTGATGGTGTGGTAACCGGTTATGGTACTATTGCCGGCCGTCTGGTATATGTATTTGCACAGGACTTTACCGTAACAGCAGGTTCGTTGTCAATCTCTTTGGCTGACAAGATTTGCAAGGTTATGGATATGGCAATGAACAACGGTGCTCCCTGCATCGGTTTGAACGACTCGGGTGGTGCTCGTATTCAGGAGGGTGTAAACGCTTTGGCAGGTTATGCTAACATTTTCCAGCGTAACGTGATGGCTTCGGGTGTTATCCCCCAGATTTCAGCTATCTTCGGTCCTTGTGCCGGTGGTGCTGTGTATTCTCCCGCATTGACAGACTTTATCATTATGCGTCGCGAGACATCTAATATGTTCCTGACAGGCCCGAAGGTTGTTAAGACCGTTACAGGTGAGGACGTTACACAGGAGCAGTTGGGTGGTGCCAATATGCACACAACGAAGAGTGGTGTAGCACAGTTTGCTGTTGATTCAGAGGAGGAGGGTATTGCACTTATCCGCAACCTTCTCTCATATATGCCGCAGAACAATATGGAGGATGCTCCTCTGGCAATGTGTACCGACAATATTGCACGCTTGGAGGATTCATTGAACGAGATTATCCCCGACAATCCTAACCAGCCATACGATATGTACTCTGTTATCAAGGCTATCGTTGATAATGGCGAGTTCTTGGAGTCATCGGCCGGCTATGCGAAGAACATCATCACTTGCTTTGCTCGCTTCAATGGTCAGAGTGTAGGTATCATCGCTAACCAGCCCAAGTTTATGGCAGGTGTGCTCGATATCAATGCCAGCCGTAAGGCAGCTCGCTTTGTTCGTTTCTGCGATGCGTTCAACATTCCTTTGGTTACTTTGGTTGATGTCCCCGGATTTTTGCCCGGTACAGGTCAGGAGTATGGTGGCGTTATTACTCACGGTGCGAAGCTTCTGTTCGCATATTGCGAGGCTACCGTTCCCAAGGTTACCGTTACCCTGCGTAAGGCTTACGGCGGTGCCTATATCGTGATGTCATCAAAGCACATCCGTGGCGATATCAACTACGCTTGGCCTACTGCTGAGATTGCCGTTATGGGTGCAAGTGGTGCTGTGGAGGTTCTTCACGCCAAGGCTTTGGCCGAGTTTACCGACCCAGCCGAGAAGGCGAAGTTCGTTGCCGAGAAGGAGCAGGAGTACAAGGATAAGTTCTCTAATCCTTACAACGCAGCTCGCTATGGCTATATCGATGATGTTATTGAGCCTCGCAACACTCGTTTCCGTATTATCCGTGCTTTGCAGTCGTTGGCAACAAAGCGTATGCAGAACCCTGCCAAGAAGCACTCTAATATTCCATTGTAATCCATTGTAATAAAGATTTGTTATGGATAAATTTGCAAATATTGGTTGGCCCGATATGTTGTTGATGGCGTTGGTGGGTTTCCTTATTGTCTTCTTTGTGCTGGTGTTGATGATTGGCGTGATGAAGATTATGGGATACATCTTCACTCATCAGCGTAAGGCCAAGGTCGCAGCAGCCGGAGGCTCTGTTGAGGATGATGATCACGCAATCAGCGACGCGGAGATTGTTGCTGCTATTGCTGTTGCTCTCAAACTCTATAAGAGTGATCTGCACGACCGCGAGTCAGAGGTTATTACTATCAATCGTATCACAAGAGCCTACTCTCCGTGGAACTCAAAGATTCACGGCTTGACACAGCTCCCTAAACACAAATAATAAAGTAAAGGAATGAAAAAGTATTCATTAAAGATAAACGGCAACCAGTACGAGGTTAAGGTTGACGATGTTAATGAGGCTTCAACAGAGGCTCGTGTCGTTGTGAACGGCATCAAATATAATGTAGAGATTGAGGGTGCAACAGCACGTGCAACATCGAAGCCTGCTGTTGTGGCTGCACCTGCGGCTACTGGCTTGTCAGTGAAGCCCGTTACTCCTATCGCTTCGAAGCCCGCAACGGCTCCTGCTGCCGGTGCCGGCACAAAGGTTACTTGTCCGTTGCCGGGTACCGTTATCTCTATCAATGTTAAGGAGGGCGAAAGCGTTTCAGCCGGTCAGACTTTGGTAGTGTTGGAGGCTATGAAGATGGAGAACAATATCGACGCTGAGAAGGCAGGTGTTGTTAAGTCTATCAATGTTCAGGCCGGTGCTACCGTAATGGAGGGTGAAGTTTTACTTGTTATAGAGTAGCCTTATGATTGAATTATTGGAATCAGGCAGTTTTATTATCGATAGCCTGAAAGATTTTGCTAATGAAGCCGGCCTGGTCTCTTTCTTTGTAGGTCAGGGTTGGAAGTCATTGGCGATGATCGGAGTATCATTGCTTTTGCTCTACCTTGCCATTAAGAAGGAGTTTGAACCATTGTTGCTGCTTCCCATCGCATTCGGTATGTTGCTCACTAACTTCCCGGGTGCCGAGATGTTCCACCCCACACTCTTCGATGAGGGCCAGATTGATTGGTATGACCTTTATAAGACGGGTGGCTTGATTGACTTCCTCTATTTGGGTGTTAAGTTGGGTATCTATCCTTGCTTGATTTTTATCGGTGTAGGTGCTATGACCGATTTCGGTCCGCTGATTGCTAATCCCAAGAGTTTCTTGTTGGGTGCTGCTGCACAGGTGGGTATCTTCGCTACATTCTTGGGTGCCTATGCTTTGGGCTTTGCTCCTAATGAGTGTGGTAGTATCGGTATCATCGGTGGTGCTGACGGCCCGACCTCTATCTTCCTTACAGCGAAGTTGGCTCCCGATTTGTTGGGTCCCATCGCTATTGCTGCTTACTCTTATATGGCGTTGGTTCCCGTTATTCAGCCGCCTATTATGCGTGCCTTGACAACCAAGGAGGAGAGGATGATTAAGATGTCGCAGTTGCGTCAGGTGTCAAAGACAGAGAAGATTATCTTCCCTATCGTATTGGCTATTGTTATCTCTCTCTTGTTGCCCTCGGCTGCTCCATTGATTGGCTGCTTGATGTTGGGTAACTTGATGAAGGAGAGTGGTGTAGTGGATCGTTTGAGCAAGACCGTTCAGAACGAGTTGATGAACATCGTGGTTATCTTGCTTGGTGTATCGGTAGGTGCTACTGCTACTGCATCGTCATTCTTGAACGAGAGAACAATCTTTATCCTCGTGTTGGGTATCTTGGCATTCAGCCTCGGCTCGGCAGGTGGCGTATTGCTCGCTAAGTTTATGAACCTCTTTGCCAAGGAGGGTAAGAAGATCAATCCGCTTATTGGTTCTGCCGGCGTATCGGCTGTGCCTATGGCTGCCCGTGTATCGCAGGTGGAGGGCCAGAAGGCTTGTCCTTCAAACTTCCTTTTGATGCACGCTATGGGTCCCAATGTGGCAGGTGTGGTTGGCTCGGCTGTTGCTGCTGGTATCCTGTTGGCATTCCTCGGATAATCAGTTTCGAGCATATATTAAGGCTCCTTTCCTTGCGGGAAGGAGCTTTTTTTGTGGTTTTTTGGGCTGAAAATGCCCCTCATTTGTTGTATGTATAACTTTTTTGTTCAGAAAGTTAAGAATAATTTGTCGGGATGTGTGGAATTATGAAAAATTATTACTATCTTTGCCCACCCGTAAATATGCGGAAATAGGATTACAACAAATTAAAGTATTAACTAAACGTAAAAGATGGATTCAAGAAGTTACAAAACTATCTCGTTGAATGCCGCTACCGTTCAGAAAGAGTGGGTGGTAATCGATGCTACCAACGAGGTATTGGGACGTCTTGCATCGCAGGTTGCGAAGATTTTGCGAGGCAAGAACAAGCCTGGCTACACTCCTCACGTTGATTGCGGTGATTATGTTATCGTAATCAATGCCGAGAAGGTTAAGCTCACAGGCCAGAAGATGACCGACAAGGTCTATGTACGCCACACTGGTTTCCCCGGTGGACAGCGTTTTGCGACTCCCGCAGACTATTTGGCAAAGAAGCCTGAGTTTGTGATTGAGCACGCAGTAAAGGGTATGCTTCCCAAGACACGTCTGGGTGAGGCTATCATGAAGAATTTGAAGGTTTATGCAGGTGCTGAGCATCCTCACGCTGCACAGAACCCCAAGGAAATTAAGTTAAACGAGATTAAGTAAAGAGTATGGAAGTTGTAAACACCGTAGGTCGCCGTAAGGCAGCTGTGGCTCGCGTATTCGTGAAGCCGGGTAATGGTCAGATTACAATCAACCACAAGGCACTCGATGTCTATTTCCCCTTGAACATTCTCCAGTATGAGGTTAAGCAGCCTTTGTTGGTTACTAACACTTTGGAGCAGTATGATGTTACCATCAACCTCGATGGTGGTGGTATCAAGGGTCAGGCAGAGGCCGCTCGTATGGGTATCGCACGTGCTTTGTGCCAGATCGACGCAGAGCACCGTTCAATCTTGAAGAAGAACGGTTTCTTGACACGCGATTCTCGTGAGGTTGAGCGTAAGAAGCCAGGTCAGCCCGGAGCACGTCGTAAGTTCCAGTTCAGTAAGCGTTAATCCTTACACGACCGAATTTTCGGCAAGCACGACGCGAGTTCGAAACCCGAAAGACTGCTATTTATTATATATAATATATATAGGTATTACTGGCGGGTTGCTCCGTCGCGGAAAACCTCTCGGATTGGTTTAGAACTACTACCGAGTGGTTGAAGTAAAGAGAAATTAAAATTTTAACACAGAAATTAAAATGTCACGTACAGATTTTAATACATTATTGGATGCAGGTGTTCACTTCGGTCACTTGAAGCGTAAGTGGAATCCCAAAATGGCTCCTTATATCTTTATGGAGAAGAACGGCATCCATATCATCGACCTTCACAAGACCGTTGTAAAGCTCGATGAGGCTGCAGCAGCATTGAAGCAGATCGCAAAGAGTGGTCGTCGCGTGTTGTTCGTAGCTACAAAGAAACAAGCAAAGGAGATCGTTGCCGAAAAGGTAGCACCCGTTGGTATGCCATACGTTACAGAGCGTTGGGCCGGCGGTATGCTTACAAACTTCCCCACGATACGTAAAGCCGTTAAGAAGATGGCCACCATCGACAAGATGTTGGGCGACGGCACATTTGATAATTTCTCAAAGCGTGAGAAGCTCCAGATCGCACGTCAGCGTGCAAAGTTGGAGAAGAACCTTGGTTCAATCTCTGACTTGACACGTCTGCCCGCAGCGTTGTTCGTTATTGACGTACAGAAGGAGGCAAACGCAGTTAAGGAGGCAAAGCGTTTGAGCATCCCCGTATTTGCTATGGTAGATACTTGTTGTGATCCTACAGACATCGATTACGTAATTCCAGCAAATGACGATGCTTCAAAGTCTATCGCTACTATCCTTGATGTAGTTTGCGGTGCAATCGCTGAGGGTACAGAGGAGCGTAAGCTCGAGAAGGAGAAGGAGTCTCAGGAGGCTGAGGCAGCTGCTCCTGCAAAGAAGGAGGCAAAGCCCCGTATCAAGAAGGCAGTGAAGGCTGCTGTTGATGCCGAGGAGGCTACTGTTGCCGAGGTTGTTGCTGCTACCGAGGAGAAGGTAGAGGAGTAATCAGCCTATAAAAAAGAGAGATTATTAACAATTTAATTATTTGATGATTATGGAAATCAAAGCAGCAGATGTGATGAAGCTCCGCAAGATGACGGGTGCTGGTATGATGGACTGCAAGAAGGCTCTTCAGGAGGCTGAGGGTGATTTCGAACGTGCAAAGGATATTATCCGCGAGAAGGGTAAGTTGGTTGTTAGCAAGCGTGCTGACCGTACCGCTTCAGAGGGTGTTGTTGTTACCAAGATCGTTGGTCAGAAGGCATACCTCTTGTGCTTGGCTTGCGAGACAGACTTCGTAGCACAGAACTCAGAGTTCTCGGCTTCTGCAAACGCTATTTTGGAGTTGGCCGTTGCCGCTGACGCAGCCGACAGAGATGCTCTCTTGGTTATCAAGAACGATGAGGGTCACACTGTAGAGGAGATTGTTACCGAGAAGTCTGGTCAGACAGGCGAGAAGGTAGAGTTGGCTTACTATGGCCGCATCGAGGCTCCTTACTGCAACGCTTATGTTCACTTCAACAAGAAGTTGGGTACTATCCTCGGCTTCAACAAGGAGGTTTCAGAGGAGGTTGCTCACACTATCGCAATGCAGGCAACAGCTATGGCTCCTATCTCTATCGATGAGAACGACTGTCCCGCAGAGATAGTTGAGAAGGAGAAGGCTATCGCATTGGAGATGATGAAGCAGGATCCCAAGAACGCTAACAAGCCTGAGGCTATCTTGGCAAAGATTGCAGAGGGTAAGATGCGTAAGTTCTTCGAGGAGAATACTCTCTTGAACCAGGCGTTGGTAGGCGAGAAGATCTCTATCCGCGAGTTCTTGCAGCAGGCTGACAAGGAGGCTACAATCGTTGCTTACAAGCGTTTCGCTTTGGAGGCATAATTTAGCCAACGGATATATAAGAAAACGGGTTGCTTGAAAAAGCAGCCCGTTTTTGTTTGTAAATATTCTAATATGATAAGTAAATAATTGTAGATACAACAACTTAACGCCCTTTGGCGGCGTCTAATTTCTCCTGTGCCTCCTTTACGCGTTTGTTGGCCGCGTCGAGTTCCTGCTGCATCCTCTCTTTCTCTGCCTTGGTGCGAGCAGTGGGGTGTGACTGATTTTTCTGCTCGTAGAAGAAGGCTTTTGATTCCAACTTTGCCGCCTCAAAGTTGGCTTTATCAATCTGATGTTGCAATTTGGCACTCTCCTTCATATCTCTAAATGCCTTGCGGAAGAAGCCACTCTTCTCCTTCTGTGGCTCTGTCTGTGGCTCTTGTGCAGAGGCAGCCGTAGAGCATGTGGTGAGTGATGCCAATAGAATACTGATGCCTGTTAATCCCTTTTTCATATCCTTTATATATTTATTTTATTTCAGTTACAAAGGTATTGCTTTCGCAAATTCAACTAATAAATGCAACGGAATTATCGGTTTGAGATAACTTCAGTAAGCAGAGAGGAAAATTTCCTCCCTTGCTCTACTGAATGGGATAAAAGTGCTTACTTTACTCCGTCAAACC